>CANEVH010000001.1 GCA_947442105.1 Comamonadaceae bacterium
ATAACTCAAAACGCGATGGAGTCCAAAACCGCAATCAACAAACCAATAAAGACTTAGAGCAGACGCGAAACTGACCATACACCGCAAACTAGCCATGCCGATGTCACGACAAAGCGGAGCCATTATGCGCCTATTCGGGTATTGCGCCTGCTTTGTTTCACAAACTTATCGAATAAAGAAGATGTTTTGTTGACAAAAATCACCCCTTCGCAGATTTTGCTGGGGTTTTTCTCCCCAATTCGCTTAGCGTTCCGGCGCGGCGCTGATTTTGTGGATCGAGCCATCGGCGCCGTCGAACCCGTCTTGCCGGCTCATGCGCAAACCAACTTTGAGCTGGAGTAAGCCGCAGACCGCGAAACCACTTGCCAGCGCCCACACTACACCGCAGGTGCCGATCAGCTACGCACCCGGAGATACGCCTCCCACGCCGCCCAAAAGTATGCGCTGAGTGTCAACGCCCTGCTTGAGTGCTTGCATCACCCGCCTTTGCGAAATTGCCTTATCTCGGTGCAAGCTTCGCAGCATGAGGATATCTGCACCGATGTATACCAATACCTACGCCGCTTCTGTGATCCTTGCCATTTTGTGGTGCGTTTATCTGCCGGGGTGGTCGAATACCATGGGGCGATGGAAGCATTTTTAGTCTCAACGGGCATTGTTGCCCTGGCCGAAATGGGCGACAAGACCCAATTGTTGGCTCTGGTTCTCGCGCTGCGTTTTCGCAAACCCTGGCCCATCGTGGCGGGCATTCTGGTTGCTACCTTGGCCAACCACGGCTTAGCCGGGGCGGTGGGCGCGTGGGTGACGACCTTTGTCGGGCCGCAGGTGTTGCGCTGGATACTGGCAGCGTCATTCATCGGTATGGCGGTGTGGATGCTGATTCCCGACACGCTGGACGACGGCGATGCCAAGGCCGCGCCGCGCTGGGGCGTGTTTGGTACCGCGTTGGTGGCGTTTTTCTTGGCGGAGATGGGCGACAAGACGCAAATCGCTACTGTGATGCTGGCCGCCCGCTACCAGGCCTATTTTTCTGTGGTGGCGGGTACGACGCTGGGCATGATGCTGGCCAACGCGCCGGTGGTCTGGCTGGGCGAGCGCATGACGCGCTTGGTGCCCATGCGCGTGGTTCATGTCGTCTCTGCGCTGGTTTTTGCCGCGCTGGGTGTGGTGGCCTTGGTGGCGGGCTAGCTTTCATGGACCTGCGCAGCACCCCCACTATCGTGAACGTTCTTGCACGGCAAAGACCGCACGCCCGCTAGGTGGGACACGGGTGAAAACCGATGCGTTGCTATACTTTCAACCCAGCGCCAATTTGCTCCAGCTTGCGGGCGCTTAATAAATACAGCTAAACCCGGACCCCGCGATCATTGTTCTGACCCGGCCCCGCGTTTGGCGTTGCCGGGTTTTTTTATGCTGATCGCCACACCCCAATCGATGCACTTTGACGCGCCACTGGCATTGGCCAGCGGCGCGTCCATCCGCGCCTATGGCCTGAGTTTTGAGACCTACGGCCAGCTCAACGCGGACCGGTCCAATGCGGTGCTGGTTTGCCACGCGCTGAACGCTTCGCATCATGTGGCGGGCGTGTACGCCGGTCAGGCCAAATCCGAGGGCTGGTGGCACAGCATGATTGGCCCCGGCAAGCCACTGGACACCGACCGCTTTTTCGTCATCGGTGTAAACAACTTGGGCTCGTGCTTTGGCTCCACCGGCCCCATGCACGTCAACCCCGACAGCGCCGAAGGCCAGGTCTATGGCGCAGACTTTCCGGTGGTCACGGTCGAAGATTGGGTGAACGCGCAAGCCTTGCTGCTTGACCGTTTGGGTATCCAAACCCTGGCCGCCGCGATGGGCGGCAGCCTGGGCGGCATGCAGGCGCTGGCCTGGACGCTGCAATACCCCGAGCGCGTGCGCCACGCCGTGGTGATTGCCAGTGCACCCAACCTCACCGCAGAAAACATCGCCTTCAACGAAGTCGCGCGCCGCGCCATCGTCACCGACCCCGACTTCCACGGCGGCCACTTTTACCGCCACGGTGTGGTGCCCAAACGCGGCCTGCGCATCGCCCGCATGATCGGCCACATCACCTACCTGAGCGACGACGTGATGAACGCGAAGTTTGGGAGGCAACTTAGAAGCGCAGTGGCACGCGTGAGGGAACCAGAATTTGCCGCCGGGCCGCCCCAAGGCAAATTAGCCCCCCCGGGGGGCAGCGCAGCACACGAAGAGGCAAGCGTGGGGGCCACAGAATTTGCCGCCGGGCCGCCCCAAGGCAAATTAGCCCCCTCGAGGGGCAGCGCAGCACACGAAGTGGCAAGCGTGGGGGCCTATCTTTACAGCACGCAAGAGGTCGAGTTCCAGATCGAGAGCTATTTGCGCTACCAAGGCGACAAATTTGCCGACTACTTTGACGCCAACACCTACCTCTTGATTACCCGCGCTTTGGACTATTTCGACCCGGCGCGCGAACACGGCGGCAGCCTGACCAAGGCCTTGGCGGGCGCCAAAGCCAAATTCTTGCTGGTGAGCTTTGCCACCGACTGGCGCTTTGCACCGGCGCGCAGCCGCGAGATCGTCAAGGCGCTCCTGGACAACCAGCGCGACGTGAGCTACGCCGAAATCGACGCGCCCCACGGCCACGACGCGTTTTTGCTGGACGACGCGCGCTACCACGACGTGGTGCGGGCTTATTTCAACAACGTGGCGCAGGAGGTGGGCGTATGAGCGACCAGACGATCCAACACGCCCTGGCGCAGCTGGTGCCCCACGGTGCCCGCGTGCTCGACCTGGGCTGTGGCGACGGCGCCATGCTGGCGCACTTGCAGGCCACGCGGGGTTGTACCGGCTATGGCGTGGAGATTGACGACGCCAATGTGCTGGCCTGTGTGCAGCGCGGCGTCAACGTCATACAGATCAACCTGGACGAGGGCTTGGCGATGTTTGACGACGCCTCGTTTGACGTGGTGCTGCAAATCGACACCCTGCAGCACCTGCGCAACGCCGAGGTGATGCTGCGCGAAACCGCGCGCGTGGGACGCATCGGCATCGTTGCCTTTCCCAACTTTGCCCACTGGCCCAACCGCCTGAGCGTGTTGCGCGGGCGCATGCCGGTGACCAAGCGCCTGCCCTACGAGTGGTACGACACGCCCAATATCCGCGTCGGCACCCACGCAGACTTGGGCGCACTGGCGCAGCGCGCGGGTCTGCGCGTGGTGGACAGCTTTGGCTTGTCCGACGGCCAGACGGTGCGCTTTCTGCCCAATTGGCGCGCGGGCACCTCGGTCTACAAGCTGGCGCGTTAACTTGCATGAAGGTGCGCAGCACCCGCAATCATCAAAGTTCTTTCACGTTGCCGCGGTTAAAAAATGGGGTGTGCTAAGCTTGATTCGTCGGGTTGTCAGCTGCCCGGCATCGAACTTTTTGGTTCCAAGACGGTGTCCCGTCCAAACGCTGCTCACGCTCAGGAGCAAACCATGGACACCGCTTTTTCCGAAATTCCCCTCATTTCTCCGCGCGCGCTGATGCCTCTTTTGGGCAGGCCGCAATCCCCTTTGTTGCTGGACGTGCGCAGGCGCGGCACTTTTGCAGCCCACGCCACATGGATTGCAGGGGCCTGTTGGGTCGATCCAGAACGCGTCAACGAGTTTGCCAGCAGCCGGGCGCCAGGGGAGGTGGTTGTTTACTGCCAGTACGGACACATTGTCAGCGCCGAGGCGGCCAAAGTCCTTCGCGCCGCCGGTTGGCGTGTACAAAAGCTTGCCGGTGGAATCGCGGGCGGCGAAGTCGGCGTGGATGCCAGCGAAGACATCGCCGAATGGGCCTGTACCGAGTTGCCAAAGGTACATAAACGAGAGGACTGGGGGCTGACTGGATTGGCGCCCAGCCGCTGGGTCACCCGTGCGCGTCCAAAGATAGACCGCATCGCATGCCCATGGCTGGTGCGCAGATTCATCGACCTTTCAGCGGTTTTTTTCTATGTGCCCCCGTCCCAGGTGCTGGCTGCGGCGTCAGAGCGCGGTGCGGTGTCTTTTGACGCAGAAGGCGCGCAGATAGCGCACCTTGGAGATGGGTGCACCTTTGACGCCCTATTGCACGGGACGGGGCTGAATACACCCGCGCTGAATCTACTTGCCACCATCGTGCGTGGTGCGGACACTGGGCGGCCAAGCTTGGCGGATGCGTCGTGTGGTTTGCTGGCCATTTCATTGGGAATGTCACGCATTCACAGCGACGATCATTCCCTGCTGGAGGCCATGATGCCGGTCTACGATGCGCTCTACGCCTGGTGTTCTGCGCAGATCTCATGCCCTGTTGAAGCGGCTAAAAAGGGCCAGCCATGAACCCGAATCCAAGCGATGCGGGCGCACCCACGGCGGCGGATGCCCTGCGCTTTTGGTTCAAGCTGGGCTGCATCAGCTTTGGCGGCCCGGCTGGGCAAATTGCCCTCATGCACCGCGAGCTGGTGGAGCAGCGGCGCTGGATCTCGGAGCGGCGCTTTCTGCACGCGCTGAACTACTGCATGCTGCTGCCCGGACCCGAGGCGCAGCAGCTCGCCACTTACCTGGGCTGGCTAATGCACCGCACCTGGGGCGGCGTGGCGGCTGGCGTCTTGTTTGTGCTGCCGTCCTTGCTTTTGCTAATAGGTTTGAGCTGGGCGTACCTGGCGTTTGGCCATCTGTCTTGGATGGCGGCGGTGTTGTGGGGCATCAAACCAGCGGTGGCAGCGCTGGTACTGCACGCGGTGCAGCGCATGGGCAGTCGCACGCTCCACACGCCGCGGCGCGCGCCTTTACTGTGGGCGATTGCGGTGCTGAGTTTTCTTGCAGTGGCGTTGTTGCAAGTGCCGTTTCCAGTCGTTGTGATTGCGGCGGCGCTTACCGGTGCGCTGGGGCAGCGCCGGTGGCCGGGGCAGTTTGGTGCTGCAAGCGCGCACGCGGCATCGCCAGTGACAGCCGCACGCGCGCCCATTGCTTACGCAAACACTTGCGCACCCGTTGGCCCTGTATCAGTCGCGCCGCGAGTAGCCGCCTGGATCGACGACGACACCCCGCCCCCGGCGCACGCGCGCTTTACCCCGGTGCGCTTGGCCCGCGTAGTGGCAGCGGGTGCGGCGCTGTGGCTGTTGCCGATGGCGGTGCTGGTGGCGGCATGGGGCTGGGACGGCACGCTCGCCCAGATGGCGTGGTTTTTTACCAAAGCGGCTTTGCTAACCTTTGGCGGGGCGTACGCGGTCTTGCCCTATGTGTACCAGGGCGCGGTGGAGCACTTTGGCTGGCTCAGCGCGGCGCAGATGATGGACGGCCTGGCGCTGGGCGAGACCACGCCGGGGCCGTTGATCATCGTGGTGGCGTTTGTCGGCTTTGTCGGCGGCTGGGGCCAAGCGGTGCTGGGGCCGCAGGCCTTGTTCTGGGGCGCGGCGCTGGCGGCAACTGTGGTCACCTGGTTTACCTTTTTGCCCTCGTTCATCTTCATTTTGGCCGGGGGGCCGTTTATCGAGTCCACCCACGGCAAGCTGCAATTCACCGCGCCTCTGAGCGCCATTACCGCCGCCGTGGTCGGTGTTATGGCCAGCTTGGCGGTGTTTTTTGTGGACCACGTCGCCCGCCCCGGCGGCGCTTCAGGCCCGTTAGATGTAGCAGCCTTGGGCTTGGTGCTCGCTGCAGCCTGGGCGCTGCTGCACAAAAAGTGGGGCGTGGTGCCGGTGATTGGCGGCTGCGCGCTGGCGGGGCTGGTGGTGCGCTTGGTGGTCCAAGCTTGAATATCGTTTACGGGTTGGGTTTACCCCCCTATCCGCCCAACTGCCTTGCCCCGCCACACCCCCCGGCCCCCTCTCCTCCCCAGCGGGGAGGAGAGGGGGAGCAGACAGCCACATTTGATTTTGTCGCTTCGGCTAGCCTTCTACTGGCCTTGCACCTGTGGGTATGCCTGCGACGTCTAGAAACGGCGCCGTCGCCGCGACGGCTTTCGGGGCTTGGGCGCAGCAGCCTTCTGGAAGATTCCCGGCTCGGCGCCGTCGTTACCAAGCTCTGCCGCCTTTTGCCAAAGGACAGGTCCCGGTGGTGCCTTGGCCGACGCGACGAAATCCAGCGTGGCTGTTAGCCCCCTATCTCGCCCGCTGGGCGAGATAGGGGTTGGGGAAGAGAGCGGGAAGAAGGTGCTGCTAGTCGCTACCTCTCCAGTGGAGCCTAAACTTTGACATCAAACTTTGGAGTTTCCCAATGCCCCGCTTCGCCGCCAACCTCAGCCTGCAATACAACGAAGTGCCCTTTCTGGAGCGCTTCGCCGCCGCCGCGCTAGACGGCTTTGCGGCGGTGGAATACCTGTTTCCCTACGCCTTTGACGCAGCGGCACTGGCTGCGAAATTGCATGCGCACGGCTTGCGCCAGGTGCTGTTCAACGCGCCACCGGGTGGCAGCGAGTTGTCTGCCATGGCCAGTGCCTGGGAACGCGCGGAGCGCGGCACCGCGTGCCTGCCTGGGCGCGAGGCTGAATTTCGTGCGGGCATCACGCAGGCGCTGCATTACGCCCAGGCTTTGCGGTGCCCGCGTGTGCATGTGATGGCCGGGCTGGCGCCGGTCGGCGTAGAGCGTGCGCGCTTGCAGGCCACCTACGAGGCTAACTTGCGCTGGGCCGCCGCGCAGGCCGCGCCGCTGGGCGTGACGCTGCTGATCGAAGCCATCAACGGACGCGACATGCCGGGCTACTTTTTGCAGCGCCAGGCCGACGCGCACGCCACGGTGCAGGCGGTGGGGTCTGCGCACTTGCAGGTGCTGATGGACCTGTACCACTGCCAGATCATGGAAGGCGACCTGAGCGCCAAGCTGCGCCAGTACCTTGCGCCCCCAGACGGGCAAGCCAGCTGCGTGGGCCACATCCAAATTGCCGGCGTGCCCCAGCGCCACGAGCCCGACGTGGGCGAGTTGAACTACGACCACCTGTTTGCGTTGATCGACAACTTGGGCTACCCCGGTTGGATAGGCTGCGAATACCGGCCCGCGCGCGGCACGGCGCCGGGGGCTACGCACGACGGTCTGGGCTGGCGGGACCGTGCTCTGGCCGCCAGCACGGCGCCCGCCGCGAGTGCTTAGTGGCCTGGGCGCGCTAGCAGCCCAGCAAGTCGGCCAGCACCAGCAGGTCGCGCGCGTGCAGGTCGTTGGCGGGATGGGGCTGCACGTCCTTGGGGTGCTTGGCGCCCAGCTCCAAGGGCCGCTCGATGTAGGCGGTGCGCAGTCCGCAGGCTCGCGCGCTGGCCAGGTCATCGTGGTGCGTGGCCACCAGCAGCACCTGCGCGGGCGCCACGTCAAACACCCGCGCCACGCCGCCATAGGTGCGCGGGTCGGGCTTGTAGGCCTGGAAGGTCTCGGCGCTCAAAATGCAGTCCAAGGGCAGCGCCGCTTGCTTGGACAGGCGGGTGAGCAAATTCAGGTTGCCATTGGACAAGGTGCACAGAATGTACTTGTGCTTGAGCCGGGTCAGTCCGGCCACCACGTCGGGCCAGGCGGCCAGGCGGTGCCACACCAAGTTGAGCTGCGCGCGCTCCGCATCGCCCAAGTGCGCCAGGCCAAAGTCGGGCAGGATGGCATCCAGAATTTGCCGGTGCAAATCGTCTATCAGCGTCCACGGCTGCGCGCCTGACATCACCCGCGCCATGGCCGGTGCGTAGCCCGCGCGCCAGGCCAGCGCAAACGCGTCGCCGTCCACCTGCGGGTAGCGTTGCTGCATTTCCCGCACGATGCTGCCGTGCCAATCCACGATGGTGCCAAAGATGTCGAAGGCCAGGACTTGGAGCGTTTGTGGGTCAAGCGCAGGGAGTGCGGTGGTGGGCATGTTGAAGTCCTTTGGCGTTGCAGCGTGGTGGGAGGATAGCGGCAAGCGTGGCATCATGGCGCGGTGCACTTTTAACCAGTTCTGCGTCTTGCCCCTGGAGATTTTTTATGACCGCTCGCCTGCCTGACACCGTTTTAAACCCCACCCAAGCCCTGGACCAGGTCAGCCAAGCCTGGGACAGCGACATCGTGGAGCGCCTGAGCGAGTACATCGCCATCCCCGCCAAGTCGCCCGCCTTTGACGCCGACTGGGCCGCCCACGGCTACCTGGAAACTGTGGTGCGCAACACCGCGCAGTGGATTGAGGCGCAAAAAGTGGCCGGCCTCACGCTCGAAGTGGTGCGCCTGCCCGGTCGCACGCCAGTGCTCTTGTTTGAAGTGGCCGCCACCCGCAGCGCGCAAGACGGGGTGGGCGCGCAAACCGTGCTGATGTACGGCCACCTGGACAAGCAGCCCGAGTTTTCTGGCTGGCGCAGCGACCTGGGGCCGTGGACGCCCGCGTACCAAGACGGCAAGCTCTATGGCCGGGGCGGCGCCGACGACGGTTACGCCGCCTATGCGGCCATTGCCGCCATTCAGGCGCTCAAAACCCAAAAGGTGGCGCACCCGCGCATCATTGGCTTGATCGAGACTTGCGAAGAAAGCGGCTCTTATGACCTGCTGCCTTACGTGGACGCGCTGCGCACGCGCCTGGGCGATGTGGGCCTGGTGGTGTGCCTGGACTCGGGCGCAGGCAACTACGACCAGCTGTGGCTGACCAACAGCCTGCGCGGCATGGCCAGCGGCGTGCTCAAGGTGGAAATATTGACCGAAGGCGTGCACTCGGGCGACGCCAGCGGCGTAGTGCCGTCAAGCTTTCGCATCCTGCGCCACCTGCTTGACCGCCTAGAAGACAGCGCCACGGGCCGCTTGCTGCCCGAGAGTTTTTACTGCCCGGTGCCGCCTGAGCGCATGGCCCAGGCGCAGGCCACGGCCGACATTCTGGGCGACGAGCTGTACAAGCGCTTTCCCTGGGCGCACTACGACTGCGGCGGCGCCAGCCAGTTTGCGCTGCCCACTACCACCGACCCGCTGCAAGCCCTGCTCAACCGCACCTGGCTGCCCACGCTCAGCGTCACTGGCGCCGACGGTTTTCCTGAGATGAAAAACGCCGGCAATGTGCTGCGCCCCTACACCGCCTTCAAGCTCTCCTTGCGCCTGCCCCCGCTGGTGGAGGCGGCTGGCGCGGTGCAAGAACTCAAAGTCCTGCTGGAAGACAACGCGCCTTACCAGGCCAAAGTCACTTTCGAGGGCGGCGGTGGCGCCACCGGCTGGAACGCGCCCAGCACCGCGCCTTGGTTTGAGCAGGCCCTGAACGCCGCGTCCCAGGCGCACTTTGGCGCGCCCTGCGGCTACATCGGCCAAGGCGGCACCATTCCTCTGATGAACATGCTCAGCACCGGCTTTCCCAAAGCGCAAATGATGGTCTGCGGCGTGCTCGGCCCCAAGAGCAACGCTCACGGGCCCAATGAGTTTTTGCACGTGCCTTATGCCAAAAAACTCACCGCCGCCGTGGCCCAGGTGATCGCCAGTTTTCCCTGAAACACGCGTCCGAAACCCGTGGAAAGCCCCGCCATGACCACCGCCCAACGGTCCGACATCTCCACCCCCCACGGCGCCACGCTGGCCGTGCGCGACTGGCCGCTGCCCGCAGCCGTGCTGCCGCGCGCCATGGTGCTCATCGTCCACGGCCTGGGCGAGCACAGCGGGCGCTACGAGCACGTGGCGCAGCAGCTCAATCGCTGGGGCTTTGTGGTGCGGGCTTTTGACTTGGGCGGCCACGGCCAATCTAGCGGCGCGCCCGGCAGCCTGGCCGACGACAACCGCCTGCTCGACGACTTGGCCTTGGTGATGGACCGCAGCCGTGCGCTCTTGGCGCCGGGCGTGCCGCTGGTGTTGTTGGGCCACAGCCTGGGCGGATTGATCGCTGCGCGCTTTGTGTCGCTCAGTTTGCGCCCGGTGGACGCCCTGGTCTTGTCCAGCCCGGCGCTGGATGCGGGCCTCAACGCCTTTCAAAAGCTGCTGGTAGCCACGCTGCCCAAAATCGCGCCCAACTTGCGCGTAGGCAATGGACTGAACGCCAACTACCTGTCCCACGACCCGGCCGTGGTGGCCGCCTACCGCGCTGACCCGCTGGTGCATGACCGCATCAGCGCCCGGCTGGCGCTGTTTATCGCCCAGGCGGGTGCACAAACCCGCGCGCTGGCCGGGCTGTGGACGGTGCCGACCTTGCTGCTCTACGCCGGGCAAGACCGGCTGGTCAACCCGCAAGGCAGCCGCAGCTTCGCCCAGCACGCCCCGGCGGATGTGGTGACCAGCCAGTGCTTTGAGGGCCTGTACCACGAGATATTCAACGAGTTGGACGCTGCGCCGGTATTTGCGGCTTTGCAACAGTGGCTGGCTCAGAAGTTCGCCAATCAGGCCGTCTGAGTTTCTTGCGCGGTCAGCTCGGCGACGGTCGATAAACTGGGAAAAGGTGCTACTTCACAGGCGTTTTTTCCCAGGGGCGGGCGCGCTTTTTTTGGGACTCGTCCCACTGATAGCCTGCAGATCCTATGCAGCCATGGGCATCGCGGTCAGAGCCGGGCAGGGGCTGCTTGCTTGTGTCGTCAGCGGCTTTTTGCTTGCGCTCCAACTCGTCAAAAACCTTGCGCACTTCCTGTCGGCAAGATTGGTATTGGTCACTGTTGGAGAGGTACTGGTTACACCGCTTCTCCGAAACATCTTTGACCGTGCCACACCCTTGCAGCAAAGCAGCACAGGCGCAGACGGATACAAAGATGAATCGAACCGAGTTAGACATAAAGCGCTCCCAAACATTGAAAAAATGATCCATTTCACGGCCTTTAGCATTGGCTCAACGCATTTTGCCCTTGAGCGTTTGCGCGGCGGTTTGGGCTTTGAGCGGAAAAACTACTTTGCCCATGTTTATGGCGTTCCCCCACTCTCTCCCCCAACCCCTCGCCCAGCGCGCGGGGGGTGTGGCGGGGTATAGCGAAAGAATTATCTTGAAAGCTAAACCAGCCGCGCCAACGCGGTAAGCGCCGCGGTCTCAGCGCGCAGCACCCGCGCGCCCAGCGACACCGGGGCAAAGCCGCAGGCCAGCGCGGCGTCTTCTTCGGCCGCGCTCAAGCCGCCTTCGGGGCCAGACAAAAAAACCACTTCCTGCACCGCATCGCCGCTAGGCGTCGTATCGCGCAAGGGCTGCGACCCTTCGCGCAGCGAAAGCAGCAACCGCGCAACCGCACCTTGACCGGTGCCCGCAGCCTCGTCGCCTGGCAAAGCCCGCAACCAGTGCGCCAGCGTCGCCACCGGATGCACCAGCGGCACGCGGTTGCCACCGCACTGCTCGCAGGCCGATACCGCCACGCTTTGCCAGTGCGAGGTCTTCTTGTCGGCGCGCTCGCCGGACAGGCGCAGCACGCTGCGCTCGCTCATCAGCGGCTGGATGCTGACCACGCCAAGTTCGGTGGCCTTTTCCACCAGCCAGTCCATGCGGTCGTTGGCCGGCATGGCCAGCGCCAGGTGCACCGCGCGCGCGGGTTCTCGCTCCACCGCCTGGTGCGCGCCTACTTGCACTTGCACGTGGCTACGCCCCATTTGCGTCACCGTGGCGGCAAACTCGCCGCCTGGGCTGTCGGCGCTGCCTGCCACCGTCCAGCCGGGGCCGTGGTTAAACAAGGTGATGCTGTCACCCGGCTGCAGGCGCAGCACCTGCACATGGCGGGCGGCACCGGCTGGCAGCTCCAGCAACGCACCCGTATGCAGCGGTGCCGGGCAAAAAAAGCGCGGCATGGTCAAGCGGCGCCGGGGCTGCGGCCAAAGCCAAAGACGTTAGGCTCTTCTATGCCCTCAATCTTGTCAACCAGACGCAGCAGGGGTTTGAGTTCGCGGTAGCGGGCGCAGGTGGCGCGTATGTAGGTAATAAAGCGCGGCGTGTCGGCCAGGTACTGCGGCTTGCCGTCGCGCAAGGTCAGGCGGACAAAAATACCAGCGACTTTCAGGTGGCGCTGCAAGCCCATCCATTCCACCGCCCGGTAAAACACGCCAAAGTCGTCGCCCACTGGCAGCCCAGCTTGGCGCGCCTTTTGCCAATAACGCACGGTCACGTCCAGGCAAAAGCCCTCGTCCCAGCTCAAAAAGGCGTCGCGCATCAGGCTGGCAATGTCATAGGTAATCGGGCCGTAGACAGCGTCTTGGAAATCCAGCACGCCCAATTGGCTGCCGCCTGCCGGGGCCATGGGATTTGCCGCCGGGCCGCCCCAAGGCAAATCAGCCCCCTCGGGGGGCAGCGCAGCACACGAAGTGGCAAGCGTGGGGGCCATCAAGTTCCTGGGCATGAAATCCCGGTGCACATAGACGCTGGGCCAGGCCAGGTTGTCGGTGATGATGGTCTCAAAAGCGGCGTCCAGCACCTTGCGTTGGGCGGCGTCCAGCGCCACCTGGCGGTGCTGGGCGATGTACCACTGGGGAAACAGTTCCACCTCGCGGCGCAGCAGTGCGTGGTCGTAGGGCGGCAGCACGCCGGGGCGCGAGGCTTTTTGCAAGGTGATGAGGGTGTCGACCGCTTGCAAATACAGCTCCAGCGGCGGTGGGGCGGCGGGGTCGATGACCTGCATCATGGTGCGCGCCCCCAGGTCGGTCAGCAGCATGAAGCCATGGGCCTCATGCCAATCCAGCACCGCCGGTGCGCGCAGCTGGGCGTCGTGCAGCAGTTGCGCCACCTTCACAAAGGGCGCGGAGTCTTCTTTGTCGGGCGGGGCGTCCATGATGACCAGGCTCTCACCGTGGTCACCACCCGAAGTGTCAATGCGCAAATAGCGGCGAAAGCTGGCGTCGGCGGAGGCCGGGCGCAGACTGGCCGGGTTCAGGAAGAAGTGCTTTTGCAAATCGGCCAACCAGGTATTGAACTGGGCTTGGCGCTGGGGGTCAGACCAGCTTAGGGCGCTGGGCGCAGCGGCTGGGGCGGGTGGCTTGGTGGGGCTCATGGATAATCCATTTTCTATTGTTTTGTGACTGGTTTTTAACTGCCCATGCCTTATTCCGCGCGCGACTTGCCCGTTCGGCCGCCCGCCAAGGCACCTTGGGCAATGGCCCGCCGCTGGGTGCTGCTTGCCTGGGGCTTGGGCGGATGGAGCATGGCGCACGCCCAGACCGCCGAAGCACGTGCGCCAGCACCAGACGCCCCGGTGTATTTGGAAGCCGACCGCCTGACCAGTCGCACCGATCTGGACGCCGTGCTCGAAGGCGGTGCGCAGTTGCGCAAGGGCAGCACCACCGTGCGTGCGGACCGGCTCGAATACGACATGCCCACCGACACGGCACGCGCCACCGGCCATGTGTGGCTGAGGCGCGATGGCAATACCTACCAAGGCCCCTATCTGGAGCTGCAGGTCGATGCCTTCGAAGGCTTTTTTACCGCGCCAAGCTACGAGTTCGCGCAAAACGGCGCTCACGGCCAGGCCGCGCGGGCCGACTTTGCAGACAGCACCCACATGACGGTGCACCAAGCCACCTACACCACTTGCAAACGCAAGCCCGGCCCGGACTGGCTGCCCGACTGGGTGCTCACCGCCGCGCGCATTGACATCGACAACGACGAAGAGATAGGCCTGGCGCAAAGCGCGGTGCTCAGTTTCAAGGGCGTGCCGCTGGTGCATGTTTGGCCCATCAGTTTTCCTCTCACCGAAAAACGCAAGAGCGGCGTCTTGCCACCCACCATCGGGCTCGACAACGCCAACGGCGTGGAAGTGTCCACCCCTTACTACATCAACATCGCCCCCAACCGAGACGCCACCGTCACGCCCACCCTCATGACCGCGCGCGGCGTCAATCTGGGCGGCGAATTTCGCTACCTGGAGCCCAGTTACACCGGAACGGTTCGCCTGAGTTACATGCCCGAGGACAAGTTGCGCGCTGCCGACCGCTGGGGTGCTTCCCTGGCACACACCGCTAGCGTGGACACTGCTCTGGGCGGCGTCACACTTGCGGCCAATATCAACCGCGTCAGCGACGACAACTACTGGCGCGATTTCACCAACACCAGCGCGGTCAACACAGGCAGCCAGATCGCCGGGGCGACCCAGCGGCTCTTGCCCGCCGACCTCACAGCGTCTTGGGGCCGGGGCGACTTTTCATCGTCGCTCAAGGTGCTGAAATGGCAAACCCTGCAAGACGCCAGCGCGCCCATTGTTCCGCCCTATGACCGGGTGCCGCAGTGGGCCGCACGCTATGGGCAAAACAATATTCGCGGCCTGGACTGGTCGGTGAACACCGACCTGACGCAGTTTGAGTCCGACCGCACGCTCACCCTGCAACCCAATGCGCAACGGGTGTTTGCATTGGCGCAGGCCAGCTATCCCATCATCCGCCCGGCGGGATTTCTGACGCCCAAGCTGCAGTTGCACAGCACCAGCTACCAGTTTGACGCCAGCTACCTGGGCAACCAAGTCGCCGATAGCACGGTGCCCACCTTTAGTTTGGACAGCGGCCTGGTGTTTGAACGCGATGCCCGCGTGATGGGGCGCGCTGTGGTGCAAACGCTGGAGCCGCGTGCGTTCTACGTCTACACCCCTTACCGCAACCAGAGCACGCTGCCCAATTACGACACCGGCGCCAACGACTTCAATTTCGCCACCATCTACACCGAAAACGCCTTTGTCGGCCATGACAAAATTTCTGACAACAACCTGCTCACCTTGGGCCTGACCACGCGCTACCTCGACGCCGACAACGGCGCCCAATTGGTCCGCCTGGGGGTGGCCCAGCGCCTGCGCTTTGAGGACCAAAACGTCACCCTCAACTCCGCCACGGCAGGGGCGGTCTCGGGCGTGAGCGACATCTTGCTCGGTGCCTCGGCCAACCTGACGGAGCGCTGGGTGGTGGACTCCACGGTGCAATACAACGGCCGCACCGACCAGTCGGAGCGCTCGGTGCTGGGTGTGCGCTATCAGCCCTCGAACTACCGGCTCTTCAATGTCGCCTACCGCTTTCAGCGAGACCTCAGCGAGCAAATCGACACCAGCTGGCAGTGGCCAATAAACGACCTGTGGGGTGACGCCGGGCAGAACCTGGGCGCAGGGCAGGGCCAGGGCGAGGGGCGCTACTACTTCTTGGGCCGCATGAACTACAGCCTGCGCGAGGGACGGCTGGTCGATAGCGTACTGGGCGTCGAGTACGATGCGGGCTGCTGGATCAGCCGTGTGGTGGTGGAACGGGTGCAAACCAGCGCCGAAACCGCCAACCAGCGCCTGATGTTTCAGCTCGAATTCGTCGGATTTACCCGCATTGGCCTGAGTCCGGAAAAAACCCTCACCTCCAACATCTCGCACTACCAAAACCTGCGCGACTCCAGCGCCGCAGGAAGCGGCAACCGCAAATACGACTAACCACCATGAAACTGCATTTCTTGGCCGCTGCGGCCGCCTTTGTTGCTCTGCTTGCTGGCGGCCCCAGCGCCGCGCTTGCGCAGAGCAGCGAGGGTGGGGATTTCATCGTTGCGCTGGTGAACTCTGAGCCGATCACCAATGGCGAGTTGCAGGCCCAAATCAAGCAGGTCACCGAGCAGCGCGCGCAGCAGCGCCAAGCACTTCCACCGGCGGACCAACTGCGCGCCTTGGTGCTTGAACGCATGGTCAACGAGCGCGCGCAATTGCAGCTTGCACGTGATTTCGGCATGCGCGCCGATGCGGGCGCCATTGACCAGGCCGAAAGCAATCTCGCAGCCCAGAACCAGATGGACCTGGCCCAGTTCCGCCAGAGCCTGAGCCAGCGGGGCATCAGCCAAACCGCTTTTCGCGAGCAGATCCGCGACCAAATTATGCTGAGCCGCCTGCATGAGCGCGAGGTGGATTCGCGTGTGCGCGTCACGGACACCGAGGTGGAAAACGCCCTGGCCGCGCGCCAGGCCGCCAATGCCGACCCGCTGGCGCAAGAAATCAATCTGGCCAACCTGCTGGTGGCACTGCCGGAGAACCCAACGCCTGCCCAAGTAGCGCAGGCGCAAAACCAGGCCCAGCAGCTGCTGGCGCGCATACGCGCGGGCGAGAAGTTCGAGGCGCTGGCCAAAGAGCTGTCCTCCGCCGAGCGCAGCAACGGTGGGTCGCTGGGCCTGCGCCGCGCCGACCGCTATGCGCCGCTGTTTGTCAATGCGGTCCAAGGCCTGGCAGTGGGCCAGGTGTCGGAGCCGGTGCGCTCCGATGCAGGCTTTCATCTCTTGCTGCTGGTGGAGCGCCGCGCGGGCAACCCGGCGCAGATGCTGATGCAAACCCGCGCGCGCCACATTTTGCTGCGCACCAGCGCGCAGCTGAGCCAAGCCCAGGCGGTGGCCCAACTCAGTGATGTGCGCGCGCGCATCATGGCGGGCGGCACCACGTTTGAAGCGGCGGCGCGCGAATTGTCGCAAGACGGCAGCGCCGCCCAAGGCGGCGACCTGGGCTGGGCCAATCCGGGAATGTTTGTGCCCGAATTTGAGACGGCCATGGACCGCCTCAAAGAGCGCGAAATCAGCCAGCCTCTGGTCTCGCGCTTTGGCGTGCACTTGCTGCAGGTGATGGAGCGGCGCAGCGTCGAACTCAGCCCCGCCCAAGTGCGCGACCGCCTGCGCGCGGAACTGCGCGCCCAGCGCACCGAAGAAGCCTTTGCCGCCTGGGAGCGCGATGTGCGCAACCGCGCCTACGTCGAAATCCGCGAGCCGCGCTGAATGCGCGATTTGCGCTACGCCATGCCGATCCCGTCCTGATGCAGCACATTGCGCGCAAGCGCTTCGGCCAGCACTTTTTGTCGGACGGCGCCATCATCGACGCCATCGTGAACGCCATCGCCCCGGTGCCGGGCCAGCACGTGGTCGAAATTGGTCCGGGCCTGGCGGCGCTCACCCAACCCCTGGCAGAGCGCTTGGGCGCCTTGACCGTGATTGAGCTAGACCGCGACCTGGCGCAGCGCCTGCGCGCGCACCCGCAGTTGCGGGTCATAGAGTCTGACGTACTGCGCGTGGACTTTGGCGCCTTGGCATCACAGCCCTGGCCGGGCGAGGCGGCGACGGCGGCTATGGCGCAAAAAATGCGCATCGTGGGCAACCTGCCCTACAACATTTCCACGCCCATCTTGTTTCACCTGTTGCAATACGTGGACTTGGTGCAAGACCAGCATTTCATGCTGCAAAAGGAAGTGGTAGACCGTATGGTGGCCGCGCCCGACACCTCGGATTTCAGCCGCCTGAGCGTGATGCTGCAATGGCGCTACGCCATGGAGAACGTGCTGTTGGTGCCGCCGCAGAGCTTTGAGCCGCCGCCGCGTGTAGACAGTGCGGTGGTGCGCATGCTGCCACTGGACGCGCCGCCGGCGATTGATGCAGCGTTGTTGAGCGAGCTGGTGCAAGTGGCTTTCAGCCAGCGGCGTAAGCTCATCCGCCACACCTTGGGCCGCTGGTTGGAGGCGCGCAATTTCAGGGGTAGTTTTGACCTGCAACGCCGGGCGCAAGAAATTCCGGTGGCCGAGTTTGTCGCTCTGGTGCAGCAGTTGTAAAGGCTGGTGGGCAGCGCCCCCGCATTCGGTGCCGCATTCGGCGTTGCATTCCGTGCCGCATTTGGAGTAATTCACCCATGAAAAAGCCCGCAGAAGCGGGCTTTTTCATGGTGCTCGGACGCAAGCCGATGCAATTGCGCTTAGGCGGCAGCGAGCCAATATCCCGCGTTAAACGGGCTGCTCATGCGCAGCGCCAGGGGCGATACGTCAATGAGAAAGTCGCTGGGCAGCTTGTCGCGGCCTGCGCCCGATTCCGGTCCTGGCACGGCCAGAGGGTTTGCGTCGTTGTTTGCCTGATTCGCCCGTTCTGCTTGGCTGGTTTGTGCAGAACGGGCTACAGAAAAGAATAGAAGCATCGGAACGGAATTTTCCGGTCCCCCCAATAGTCTGCGGTGTCGCGGAAGATGTCGAGCAACTGCTCGCGCGCCTCTTTGTCGAACTTGGCATTGGCCGGAATGTGCTCTAGCACTGCCACAAACCCCGGCTGCGGGCCAGACTTGTGCACCGGGTCTGTCATGCTGTCGTACAGCGCGTCAAAGTTCTTGCCCGCGTTGGTGGCCAGCGTGAACTGCGCACCAATCAAATCGAGCACATCTTGCTTGGTCTGGGCACTGCCCAAATTGGCGTACAGGAAGTGGTGTCCCAAACCTTGGGCAGCTTCCTGCAAATCCGACACGCTAAAAGCGCGTATCGATTGAACGATATTCGTTCTTACGGTCCGAAGTGGCGTATCCATCCTCGACTCACTTTCATCAATAAAAATTCAATTTAAGGCACGATCATGCGAAAACTCGCATAGTGATCGGCCGTGTAGTAACAAACCTCTGGTGTAGTGGCTGGGCCACCGCACACAATTCTTTGGGCTCCACGGTCCCGCGAGCCCGGCGTTTTGACGGTGTATTCGCGGTAAAAACCCCGCTTTTGCAGGGGCAAAAGGCGTTCGCGGTTACCGAAAATGACACCGTCTTTTTCAAAAGGAAAGGGGCCGCCACGTTGAATGTTGCGCAAGGTTTCGACGCCCGACGCAGGCAAGGCCTGCTGCGAAATCGTCGCGAGTTGCCCCTGTAACGCAGGCGCTGCCGACGCGCCCAGGGCCAGTGGAAGCACCAAAAGCGCCACCATGCGACGCAGCATATGTTGCGATGCCCCGTTTGCTGCACGCCGTGTCACCTTCTCGCCCCAAACCACGTCAAAACCTTGTCAACGATCAAAAAAACTGCCCAAAACCGAAGGGCGATTGTCGTTGATCCCCTGTATATGCGCAATAGGCTTTCCCCAAGATACTGGAAAAAGCCAAGGGTTTACCCGAAATTTTTGCGCTACTTCGGCCTGCCCCTGCCAGGGACTCTTTAGCGTGGCTTGCCGAGATGGCGCATCAATTGTTCGCTTCGGCTGTCGCTTGGGTTTGTGTCGTCTTGGGGTTTTGCGGTACGCACGCCGTGCACGCCCAGGATGCTGACAAAAAATGCGTCCGCCCCCGCTTTGCCTGCGGCGTCCATGAGGCCAATGAGCGTGGCGAAATGCACCTCGCTGGCGTCGGCCTCGGTGCTGCCAAAGCGGCAGGCAAAGTCCCAGTAGTCCACACCTTCGGGCAAGGCGGCGCGGCGCTGGCGTGCCACGTACTTGCGCACTTCGTGTTTGCTGGCGTCGAGCAGGCGGTCACGGTGGCGGCCTTCGACAGTGAGTTGGAATAGTTTTTTCACGCAGTCCTATTAAATGGGGCCATTATTGGGCCGTTTGCAGTGTCAGCGTGCGGCGTTGGCATCGGCCACGGTGAGCGCGGTCATATTCACAATGCGCCGCACCGTGGTGCTGGCGGTGAGCACGTGCACCGGCTTGGCCGCGCCCAAGAGCACTGGCCCAATGGCAATGTTGCCGCCCGCAGCCGTTTTGAGCAGGTTGTAAGCGATGTTGGCAGCGTCGATATTGGGCATGACCAGCAGGTTGGCGTCCCCTTGCAGCGGGCTGTTGGGCATCAGCGCAGCGCGGGCGTGGCCGTCCAGGGCCAGGTCGCCGTGCATTTCGCCATCGACCTCAAGCCAAGGTGCGTCTTGTTGCAAGATGCGCAAGGTCTCGCGCATTTTCACGGCGCTGGGCTCGTTGCTGCTGCCAAAGTTGGAGTGGCTCAAGAGCGCGGCTTTGGGCGCAATGCCAAAGCGCAGCATCTCTTCTGCCGCCATCACAGTAATGCGCGCCAGTTCTTGTGCGCTCGGGTCGTAATTGACGTGGGTGTCCACCACAAACACCTGGCGCCCGGGCAACATCAGGCCGTTCATGCAGGCGTAGATTTGCACATCCCGGCTGCTGCCCACCGGCGCCGAGTGGCGTTTGCCAATCACCTGGTCGATGTAGTTCAGGTGCAGCGCGGTGGTGCCCCAGGTGCCGCAAATCAGCCCGTCCACGTCGCCCTTGTGCAGCAGCATGGCGCCTATGAGCGTTAAGCGCCTGCGCATTTCGATCTTGGCCACCTGCACGGTCACGCCTTTGCGCTCGGCCATGCGGTGGTAGGTTTGCCAAAAGTCGCGGTAGCGGTGGTCTTGCTCGACGTTGACCACGGCGTACTCGTGGCCCTCGCGCAAGCGCAGGCCGAATTTGGCAATGCGCTCGGCAATCACTGCGGGGCGGCCAATCAGCGTGGGCATGGCCAGACCCTCGTCAACCACGATTTGGGTGGCGCGCAGCACGCGCTCGTCTTCGCCCTCGGCAAAGGCCACGCGTTTTTTGAGCGCGTGCTTGGCCATGGCAAAGATGGGGCGCATGGTGGTGCCCGAGGCGTAGACAAAGCTTTGAAGTCGCTCGCGGTAAGCGTCCATGTCGACGATCGGGCGCAGCGCCACGCCGCTGTCAAACGCGGCCTGGGCCACGGCCGGGGCGATTTTCATCATCAGGCGCGGGTCGAAAGGCTTGGGGATGAGGTATTCCGGGCCAAAGGCGAGCTGTTCACCGGCGTAGGCCGCAGCCACCACGTCGCTTTGCTCGGCCTGGGCCAGTTCGGCAATGGCGTGCACGGCGGCGATTTCCATCTCCACCGTGATGGTGGAAGCCCCGGCGTCCAGCGCGCCTCGGAAGATGTAAGGGAAACACAGGACGTTGTTGACCTGGTTGTGAAAGTCGCTGCGCCCGGTGGCCATGATGGCGTCGTCGCGCACGGCTTTCACTTCTTCGGGCAAGATTTCAGGCGTGGGGTTGGCCAGGGCAAAAATGAGCGGTCGGGCCGCCATGCTTTTCACCATGTCGGGTTTGAGCACGCCGCCCGCCGACAAACCCAGAAACACGTCCGCGTCGGCAATGATCTCGCGCAGCGTGCGCGCCTCGGTCTTTTGGGCGAAAAACTCCTTGTCCGCGTCCATCAGTTCGGTACGGCCCTCGTAGACCACACCGGCTAAGTCGGTGACATAAATGTTTTCACGTGGAATGCCCAGTTTGACCAGCAGGCCCAGACAGGCCAGCGCGGCGGCACCGGCGCCGGAGGTGACCAGTTTGATCTGCTTGGGGTCTTTGCCCACCACTTTGAGGCCATTGAGAAGCGCCGCGCCCACCACGATGGCAGTGCCGTGCTGGTCGTCATGGAAGACCGGAATCTTCATGCGCTCGCGCAGCTTGCGCTCTACATAAAAGCAGTCTGGCGCTTTGATGTCTTCGAGGTTGATGCCGCCAAAGGTCGGCTCCAGCGAGGCAATGATGTCGACCAGCTTGTCCAGGTCGTGTTTTTCATTGATTTCGATGTCAAACACGTCAATACCGGCAAACTTTTTGAACAAAACCCCTTTGCCCTCCATCACCGGCTTGGCCGCCAGCGGACCGATGTCGCCCAGGCCCAGCACTGCCGTGCCGTTGGTGATGACCGCCACCAGGTTGCCCCGGCTGGTGTACTTAAAGGCGTTGTTGGGGTCTTTGACAATTTCTTCGCACGGAGCGGCCACGCCGGGCGAATAGGCCAGCGCCAGATCGTGCTGGTTGAGCAACTGCTTGGTCGCCGCAATCGCGATTTTTCCGGGGGTGGGGAATTGGTGGTATTCCAGCGCGGCCTGGCGCAGCTGGGCCCGTTGTTCTAGCGCCGCCGCTGCATGGGCTGCTGCGCTGGGGGTGGGTAGGGAGTCGTGGGCCATTGTGCGTCCTTGGGTCGCTGGGGCGGACCGGGCAAAAAAGCCGTTTTCCGCTGTGCTGCTGAGGGGGGCGATTGTAGTCTTGGGGACTTTTAGCGCCCTGGTGAACGGCGCCCTTATGACGCTGTTCTGCCGCTGTTGCCAGCCCTTGGGGGCGCTCGGCAATGCTGCTAACTGTCAAAAAGGTGCGCAGCACCTTTTTGAGAGTGCTTCCACCTCACAGCACGGTGGTCTTGGCCAGCTCCATGCGCCGTGTGGTTTGCCCGCCGGTCAGTACAAAGCCGCGTTGCTGCCCCTCCGGGTCCATAAAGCGCCAAACGCCACCGCTTTGCGCGGCTGCGGCGTCTTGCGCATCAGCCACCCAGGCGCCGGCCTGCACCGGGTGGGGAGCCGCCACGACCGTGGGCAGCGCCGGGGTCTTGATGGACACCGGCATGAGCGGAAAAACCAGCGCGGTGGGTGTGCCGGTCAGTGTGGCCGCCAGCGCACGCGCGGCGTTCATGATGGGCATGACGTAAGGCAGGGTGCGCGCACCGGCGCTGGCATATTGGGCGCAGTCGCCCAGGGCAAAAACCTGGGGCGCACTGGTTTGCAGATGGTCGTCCACCACCACGCCACGCTCGCAGGCAATGCCTGCTGCGCTGGCCAGCGCGGTGTCGGCGCGCAGGCCAATGGCGCTGAGCACCACATCGGCGCCCAGCACGTCGCCGGTAGACAGTGTGACCGCCAGCGGCGAGGCGTCCGTGCTGTGCTTGACGGCTTGCACCGTGGCGCCAAAGTGCCACACCGCGCCCAGCGCCTGCAAGGCGGCGCGCAATTGCTCGCCTGCGGCGGCGGGCAGCAAGGCGGCCAGGGGGCGCTCGGTCGGGTCCACCACGTGTACGCGGTAGCCGCCCAGCAGCAAGTCATTGGCAAACTCGCAGCCAATCAGGCCCGCACCCATGATGAGCACGGTTTTGGGCGCCGCGCCCAGCGTGCTTTGAAAGTGCGCCAGGTCGGTAAGCTGGTTGATGGACTGCACGCCTGCGCTGGCGTCGCCTTGCAGCGGCAGGCGGATGGGGTGCGCGCCGGTAGCAAGCACCAGTTGGCCGTAGGCTTGGGTGTGGGTGGCGCCGTCAGCGGTGCTAAGCGTCAGGGTTTTTGCTTGGGTATCGATGCCGCGGACCACCGTGTGGGCGTGCAGAGTCACATTCAAGGTTTCGGCCATCTTGGCCGCGGGCGTGGTGACCAGTTGCTCTGCGCTGCGCTTTTGCGCGCAGGCATTGGACAGCGTGGGCTTGGCGTAGAAGTCGCCGCTGTCTAAAGTGACCAGCACGATGGGCGTGCTTGTGTCGAGCTTGCGGAACTCGCGGGCCGTCGTCCAGCCCGCCAAGCCGGCGCCGACGATGACCAGGGCCGCTTGCTCGTGCGCTGCGTGGGGGGTGGGGACGGCGCTCATTCAGATGGCCACGACTTCAAAGTCGGCCTTGGCCACGCCGCAGTCTGGGCAGGCCCAAGTCTCGGGCACATCGGCCCACAGGGTGCCGGGGGCGAGGCCGTCTTCGGGGCGGCCAGCGGCCTCGTCGTACACAAAGCCACACACGATGCAGATATAGGTTTTCATGGGTTTTCTCTCAAAAATAGAAGTGAATAAGTTTTGCGCACGTCCATCGACGCAAATTACTTGGCCGTGACTGTAGCGAGAACCGATTGGTAGTGTTTGGCGTGGCCCTCTTCCACCTTGGTCAGGGCGGCAAAGCGCTTTTGCGCCTTGTTGAGCGTGGCTTTCAGGGCGGTGGCTTGGGCCAATGCGGCCTGAAAGGCCTCGGCGTGCTCGCGGCTTTCGGCAATTTGTGCATCGATTTCGGCCAAGGCTGCGGCGTTGCCCTCTGCTTCGGCGGTTTTGCGAAAGCCGGGGTACATCTCGGTGTATTCGTAGGTTTCACCCGCAATCGCGATTTCCAAGGACTTGGCAGACGTCATGCTGGCCTTCGGGTAGAGCAAGTCCAGGTGACCAAACGCGTGCATCAGCTCTTGGCTGGCGGTGTCTTCAAACGCCTGGGCGGTGGTGTCGTCGCCGCGTTCGCGCGCCAGTTTGGCGAAGTAGCGGTATTTGGTGTGCGCCATCGATTCGCCGGCAAAGGCAGATTCGAGGTTGGCCATGGTTTTGATCTCGGGGCGGCTGGGGGTGGTCATGGTGCGAACTCCTGGGGATGCTTACAAATTGCCCATTGAGGGATTTCAATGGGCATGGGGGGGAATCATAGGCCTGGTTTATTGATTGGGCCAATTGCAAATCGCTAATGGATTGATAGTTTCTATCGGTTGACCGCTGTGGCGCTGGACCGGGCGGGGTCCGTGGGCGCCAGGGCTCATCTGTCGCTGCGCGCCAGAAAATCGCCCCAGCGCCCACTGCCCCGCCCGGCCCAGCGAGTGGTTTGCCGGTCCTTCAGACGCTTAAATTATCGAGACGGCAGGCTTCTGTAGCAGTGTGACAGCGCACAAACCGTCGCGCAGACCCTGCGCTGAAGACTGCGGGCGTTTAGAGCTTGAGTTCGAGTTTGGCAGCGACGTTGATGGATGAGGGTGCGGTGCTTTGCGTGGCCTCGCGCAGCGACTGGCCTGCGCTGTTGCTGCTCAGCACCGTGCCGCCGCTCAAGTAGTCGCGGGCGCTGAAGTTGCTCGCACTCAGGCGCAGCAGGGCGCTGGGACTGAAGGTCCAGACCAGCGAGGCGTCGGCCACCAGCTTGTCGCTTTGAAACGCCTGCTCGGTGGCGCTGAGTTGGGTGGTGTAGCCCGGCGTGTAGTTCAGGTTGCCGCTGATTTTGAGCGGCCAGCCGCGCACGGCGTAGTCGGCGCCCAGATTGGCGCTGCCGTCGGGCTGCTGGTCTATGCGGTTGTTGGGGCCGGGCACGCCGTCCACGCTGGAGCGAAACAGGCTGAGGTTGGCGCGCAGGTCCACGGCTGGCGCCTGGGGCAGCCACTCGGTCAGGCGCAGCTTGGCCTCTAACTCAATGCCTTGCGTGGTGGCGCTGCCCACGTTTTGGGTGCGGGTGACCCAGCGCTGGCTGTCGGACCAAGAAACCGTCTCCAGGGCAGTTTGGTTGCGCATCAGATTGCTGATCTGGCGGGTAAACACATTGGCGCTGAGCAAGCCGCCGCCGGCCAGGTAGTGCTCAAAGGCCAGGTCAATGCCGGTGGCCAGTTCGGGCTGCAAGTTGGGGTTGCCCGCGCGGTCGGACTGCGATTCGGTGTTGCTGCCGCTGGGGTACATCGTATTGATCGTGGGCCGGGCGATCAGCTTGCCCAGATTGGGCGCGCGGTAGCTGCGCGTCAGGCTCAGGCGAAACTGGTCTTTCACCGCCAGGTCGGGCCGCCACACGCCATGCAGCAGCGGCGTGAGCACCGCGCTCTGGTTGCTGATTTGCGGGTCGTTGACCGTGGGGCTGCCCACGGTGCGTATGCCTTCCCAGCGCAGGCCCACGTGGGCGGCCCAGTGGGGGTTGATCTCCCATTCGTCTTGGCTGTACACGGCCAGGCGCTGGCTGCTGGCAAGCAAAGTGCCGTCAAAGTCGCTCAAAGGGCTTTGGCCGTCTTGCAGGGTGCTTGCGGTCTCGTTGCGCTGGTTGGATTCGAGCTCCAGGCCAGTGACCAGGTTGTGCTTGTCGGCAATCGACTGGGTGAGCTTGGCACTGCCCGAGACCGTGGTGTCTTGCTGGTCGGACTGCTGCGCCAAGGCGCTGGCCGCGTTGGGCACGCCGCCCGTGCTGCCGCCGCTGTTGAGGGTTTGCGATGTGTAGCGCCATTGGCTCTGGCCCACGCTGGCGTTGAGCAGCAGCTTGGCGCCATCGTCCAACTTGCGCGCCCAGCTGCCGCCCGTGCGCAGCAGCTGGAAACGGCTGGTGGTATTGCCCACGCTGCTGGCATAAGGCAGGTCGCCACCGGTTTGCGTCAGTCGGCTGCTGGACTCGCCGGTGCCCTGGGAGACGATGAACATAGGCGTGAGCGTGAAAGTGTCGCCGCCTGTGCCACTCCATTGCAGGCGCGCATTGGAATGCAGCATGTCGCGCTGGCTGCTGCCCGTGCTGCTCTCAAACTGGGTTTGGGTGCTGCCCGCGTCCAGGTTGTCGGTCTGGGTGGTCTTGCTCTGGTCGTTGTTGCGCTCGTTGTGCATGACCGACACCGACACGTTGTAGGCCACGCCGTCCACCGTGTCGTTGCGCGACCAAGACGCGCCGGGCGTGGCGCGTCCGTTTTCCACGCCCACACCTGCGGTGGCATTGTTCAGGCGCTTGGTGTAGCCGCCGCGGGTGACGATGTTGATGGTGCCGGCAATCGCGCGGGCGCCGGTCTCCGCGGTGGGTGCGCGGAAGATCTCGATGCGCTCCACCTGTTCGGGCGCCATGTCGTCGGTGGAAAAACCGCGCGGCGCTGGTTCGCCGTCAATCAATATTTGCGTGTAGCCGCTGCCCATGCCGCGCATGCGGGGCGCGCCGCCGTGGCCGGGGCGCCCGCTGGTGGTCACACCCGGCAGGCGCTTGAACAGCTCGCCCAGGGTGGAGTCGCCATAGCGCTCAATCTCTTCGCGCCCGACCACGATCTTGGCGGCGGTGGACTGGCGCCGCTCCTCGCCCTCGCGGTTGGCGCGGATTTCTACCGGTTTGAGCGTTGGTGCCTCGGCGGGTGCGGGCAACGGGCTTGGTGTTGGCGCTGTGGTCGGGCTTTCTGTTGCCGCACTGGGGGCTGCGGGCGCACTCGCTTCTTGCGCGCCCACGGCGCCGGTCACCAGGCCCAGCGTCAGGAAGGTGGCGCCAAAGCGCCGAGGTGGGGAAATGAAGTTCATGGTTCAGGCAGAAATACCCTGACGGTAACCGCAGCCGGTAAAGCCCTGGTGACCGCCAGGGTGCGCAAGCGCATGCGAAGCGCACTATTGCGCAGGGGCGCGGGTTGGGAATCCTTCCGTGAACGGAAGCGCTATGCGCCCGCAACGCCCCTGCCACCGCTAGCCGCGCATCAGCGCCTCAATCGCGTCCACCTCCACCGGCACGCCCCGGCTGATCAGCTCGCAGCCTGTCTCGGTGACGATGGCGTCGTCCTCAATGCGGATGCCAATGCCATGGAACTGCTCAGGCACGCCGGGCGCGGGGCGCACGTAAATGCCGGGCTCAATGGTGAGCACCATGCCCGCGCGCAGCACGCGCGCCGGGCGGTTGACGATGGACTCACCCGTGAGCGCATCGCGCCGGGTGGTGGCCTGGCCGATTTCGCTGGGCTCGGTGTAGGCGCCGCAGTCGTGCACGTCCATGCCCAGCCAATGGCCGGTGCGGTGCATATAAAACGGAAAGTAGGCGCGCTTCTCAATCACATCTTGCAGGCTGCCCACCTTGTTGGCGTCCAGCAGCCCCAAGTCCAGCATGCCTTGGGCCAGCACTTTCACGGTGGCTTCGTGCGGATCGGTAAATCGCGCGCCAGCGTGCGTCGCGCCCACCGCCGCTTGCTGCGAGGCCAGCACCAGCTCGTAGAGCGCGCGCTGCGGCCCGGTGAACTTGCCGTTGGCCGGAAAGGTGCGTGTGATGTCTGAGGCGTAGCCGTCGAGTTCGCAACCCGCGTCAATCAGCACCAGTTCGCCGTTGCGCACCAGCCCGGCGTCGGCCCGGTAGTGCAGCACGCAAGCGTTCTCGCCGGCCGCCACGATGGAGCCATATGCCGGGCACTGCGAGCCGTGGCGGCGAAATTCGTGCAGCAGCTCGGCGTCCAGGTGGTATTCGCGCACCTCTTGGCCCGCGCGCAGCATGCGCGCGCTGAGCTGCATGGCGCGGACGTGGCCCCCGGCGCTGATCTGCGCGGCGCGGCGCATGGTGGCTTGCTCAAAGGCGTCTTTGACCAGGCGCATCTCGTCCAGCGGCTCGCACAAGTCGCGCTGCGCCGATGGGCACAAAGTGCCGTAGCGCACCCGGTCGCGCAGCGGCTGCAGCCAGCCGTTGACGCGCGCCTCCAGCCCCTTGTGCGTGGCAAACGGATACCACACGGTGTCGCAGCCGTCCATCAGCAGCGGCATGCGGGTGTCCAGCTCGTCAATCGCATAGGCCTCGTCCACCCCCAGCGCGGCGGGCGCGGCCTGCGGCCCCAGGCGAATGCCGTCCCAGGTCTCGCGCTCCAGGTCCTTCGGCAGGCAAAACAGCACCGTCTTGCCGCTCCCGGTAATCGCCAGCCAGGCCCGAGGCTCGGTAAAGCCGCTCAGGTAATGAAAGTAGCTGTCAAAGCGGTACAAAAAGTCCGCGTCCCGGTTGCGCTGCTGCTCGGGTGCGGTGGGAATCAGCGCGATGCCGTGGCTGCCGATGTGGGCGGCCAGGCGGGCGCGGCGGGTGGAATAAGGGGGGGATTGGGGCGTCATGGGGGCATTTTAGGAACAGCGGGCTTGTAAGCACCATGCCAGGACTTAAATACGGCATAGCCGTATAATTTTGGCCATGCACACCGTCTCTGAGACCGAAGTATTTCAAAAGTATGCAGCCACTGTGTGGACGGACGCAGATCGCACCGAGTTCATCAACTGGATTGCTGCCAATCCGCTGGCTGGCGATGTAGTGCCTGGCACCAATGGTTGTCGCAAGGTGCGCTGGAGTCGCAGTGGCATGGGCAAACGCGGAGGAGTTCGGGTCATCTATTTCAACGCATTCGAAGGACAAATATGGCTTTTGATCGTGTACGCCAAAGCAAAGTTCGACAACCTGCCAGCTAATTTTTTGGCAAAACTGAGAGACGAGGTAAGAAATGGCTAAGCCCACCACCACTGCGGACCAAGAAATGGAGCAGTTCCAGAACGACTTGCTGCAATCTGTGCGGCAAATGAAGGCGGGCAAGTCGGCCCGCACAAGCACCGTGACACTCACACCTGCGGCGCAAGCGCGTAGCAAGGTGGGCGTGTCCCAAGCCGCCTTTGCCCAGTTACTGGGGGTGTCCGTGCGCACCTTGCAGGACTGGGAACAGGGCCGCAGGGAGCCCTCGGGCGCCGCAAAAACATTGCTGCGCATTGCAGCAAGGTCGCCCGAGGTGGTGAGAAGCTGCGCTTGAGGTGCTTAAAACGGTTTGCTTGCCTTTGGTGAAGAGCTTTCAACAATGAGGGGTGGAAGTGGAGGGGAGCGTAGTTTGGTTGAGCAGCGATTCCCGCCCTTGGTGAGCGGCAGCTTTCTGGAAACTCAATTTGTTTTTCGCGGAAGACCAGTTGTAGCGGACTAAATGGTGCATCCGGCAATGCTTGGTTCGGGCATTTGGTCTGGATCCAATTCGACCCGAATCTGCCCCGTTCCGGCCCCTTTCTGAAATATCCGTGGTGCTAGGCCTGATTCAGAATTTGGATGCCAATAACTTACCAAAAAACTGATATTATGCTCTGTTGTATTTGATGCCTCCATGCTAAGAATGGAGGTTCCTCCTTGTCGCTTTAGAAGATGCAAATGACAAACCTCAATCAGTTCTTAAAAATAAACTTTGGTTATGCCAGTGCTCAGCAGGAAGGAACTAGAGCACCAGACTTGCTTATTGGCGGGTATTTGGATCTTCATCAAATATGTGAAAAAGCGATATCTGGCCCAGAGTTCCTGGTGCTCGGATACAAGGGGTCCGGCAAATCAGCAATTTCGGAACGCCTTCGACTCCTTCATCAGAACGATAGCGAGGTATTCCTTACTAATATCGATCTTGCGGATTTTCCATACACCACTTTCTCGCAAATAGTGCCCGGAAAAGATGCGCCACAATCACGATACCCGACAGCTTGGTCGTGGATTTTAATAATTCACTTTCTCGCCTCCTTTGAACGTGATGCGAATTTAAATGTCCCAGATGGCACATCATTTAATCAGACGATGTCTCTCCTTCATCAGATGGGACTTTTGCCAATAATGGGTTTGCCTAATTTAATTCGTGTATCAGGTGAGACGGCTGTTAAAGTAAATATTCCTCCATTTTTCGAGGGGCAGCATAAGCGGCAAAACTCTCAAATTGACGTCCCCTACTTTGTTGAAAATCTGAAGCGCCTTCTTAATAATCTTCGGACGCCTAATAAACATATACTAGTGCTTGATGGATTAGATGAGATAGTAACAACTCAATCTGCTCAGTGGGATTCGCTAGGCGCCCTTATTTTTGAGGTAAACCGTCTCAATACTACTTTTGCTGCAAATGGTGTTAGTGCAAAGATAATTCTTCTATGTCGAACCGACATTTTTGAATTATTGGAAGGAGCCAATAAAAATAAGATTAGACAGGATTCAGCGATAGAGCTTGACTGGTATAGCAATCCTTCATCACCCGCCAAGTCTCGACTTGTAAGTATCGCGGACCTTCGGGCAAAAATGGCGCTGGGGAGAGATTCAAACGTATTGGATGAATTTTTCCCTGAGAAGCTTTTCAACAAAAAAACTTCTCTTTCACTCTTAGAGACAACGCGTCATACACCTCGTGATTTTCTTCAGCTTTTAAAGACTATTCAAAACGCCTGCATCGATAGCGGAATAAATTTCTATAATATTCGAAATGGCTTGCGAAAATACTCCATTGAATATTTCTTACCAGAAATTATTGACGAACTTCAAGGGTATGTGACTTCAAATGAGGCCAAAGAATTTTTTCGACTTGCAGGAGCCCTAAGACAGCGTGATTTTTCTCAACAAGACCTATATCGTCTCGCCGTAACCGACAATTCAACGCTGAATGTCGAGAAAATCGACACTATTCTTCGGGCTTTATTTGAATGCAGTGGGATTGGAAACATTCAAACACTGCCGCGTAAACGTGTTATTTTCACTTTCCGCTATCGAAATAGACATACGCCATTCAACATCAGGGGGCGCATGTTGCTGCATAGAGGGTTATGGGGTGCCATGAATCTGCCCGTAGATCAAGCTTTGGGACGCGATGTTGATGAAGATACAGAAATAGAGTCTTAGGTATTAATGCCCGAAAGGGGCAAACACAATCGGAAACGGACAATGCCCCGTTAGCAGGAGTGGTAACTGCGTCCTTTCCGTCTCTGCCGACTGACAGCCTGCACGCTGAGCTGCTGCAATAGGGCACGGAGTACCGGAGAGTGAGTCGTCCCTGGGTCTTATCGCGGATGCCCAAGTCGTTAGAGATTAAACGGCAGGTATGTGGCGGGAAGATCGGCAAACTGGAGACCTACTATCAGCCTGTTGCAGTCGACTCTCGCTCTCTCTGAATCCTGCTTATCTCAAACGCCCTGCGCGAATGTCTAAGCAGAAACAATCAACAAATCCCTAGATCACGCCAAGCTTTTTGCTTCAAGTGATTCCCCAAGTCCCCACTCACACGCACCCGCTACCCATTGACCTCCGCCAAGCGCCCCGGCGTCCCCACATCCGTCCAAGCCCCGGTGTAAAGCGACGCCCCCACGGCTTCCGCGTCCATGGCCGCGCGCAATAGCGGCGCAAGCGGCGCTTTGAGGCCTGCCGGGTTGCCTGCTGGAATAGTGCACCAGGCGGCCTCAAAGAATGCCGCCGGTAGAGCGCAATGGTGCTGAACGTGTAGCGCTGTGGCGCGTCCGTGCCGTCGGGCGTTGCGACCTTGGGCAGGTTGAGCGCCAGTCCTTGCTCGGACAAACCAAAGTCGCCGCCGAGGTTGTGCGCCGGGTTGGGTACCAGCCAAATGTGGGCCAGCAAGCCGCTGGCGGCAAAGGTGGCCATGGCGGCGGGGTCGAACACAAAGTCGGACGCAAACACATCACCCGCTGCCACCCAAAACACATCGGCCAAGTGCGGCAAGGCGCGGACGATGCCACCGGCGGTTTCTAGCGCACCGCCAAAGTCCCGCCCCTCGTGCGAATAGCGCAGCGTCACGCCAGTGCTGCCACCCGGAGCCACTGAAGCCACGGCTTGAACGGCAGGCGCCGGGTTGAAACTGTCGCCAAAGCACGATTCAATCTGTTCCCCGATCCAAGCGGTGTTCACCACCGCCGCCTCGCACACCGCGCGTGCCAGCGCTTCCAGGTGCCATTGCAGCAGCGGTTTGCCGCGCACTTGCAGCAGCGGCCTGGGGCAGGTGTCGGTCAGCGGGCGCATGCTCTCGCCGCGACCGGCGGCCAGAGGCAAGGCGGTGGCGGGGCGCTGTGCCATGGGTCGCCTTAACGCTCAGGCGCGGTGGGGATGAGTGCGACGCCGTGGCTGCCGATGTGGGCGGCCAGGCGGGCGCGGCGGGTGGAATGGGGCGTCATGGAGACGTTTTAGGAACAGCGGGCTCGTGAGCGGCTATGCCTTCTGGTCTCGGCGTCAGTAGGCTGTGTCGGTAAAAGCAAAATTCGATAAGCGTCTCGCCAAGTTGAAATATCAAACGCCACGCTTGGAATTCATTCATTGGGGAGTGGCGCTCAGCACATTCCTTGACGATGACTAAACTCAGACCTACATTCAGTTTTTTCAATGCGCGGGGCTCGCTATGCCATCCATTACCAACATCAAGTCCATTTCCTACCTCAAGAGCCATGCTGCCCAGATTTCCGAAGATCTGGAGCGCAATGGCAATCCCTTCTTTATTACCCAAAATGGGGACGCCCGCATGGTCATTGAGAGCGTCAAGCAGTACCAAGAAAAGCAATCGCTTATCGCCGCCCTAAAGATCGTGGCCTTGGGGGAAAAAGACCGGGTTCAAGGCAAAGGCATTTCTGCTGCTGACTCGCGGGCTCAGTTGCTGGCGGCCCGTCAAACGCGCAAATAATGGCGGTCATCATTCTTCCAGATGCGCAGGATGACTTGCTTTCGCTTCAGGAGTACATGCTGGACAAGTGGAGCGAGTCGGAATGGCGCAAGGCCGAGGACGAAATCTTTGAAAAGCTGGCGTTGGTAGATACAGGTTTTTTGACCGGGGCGCCTGTCCAAGAGCTTGCTTTGGTGGGAATCTTTGAATACCAAAACGTCTTTACCTCACACCACAAGTTGGTGTATCGGCGTATCGACACGGAGGTGTATGTCTACGCCGTTGCGGCGCACCGGCAAGACTTTCCCACGCTTTTAATGAAGCGTTTGTTGAAAATCTGATCCTCAGCCCTTGGCTGGCATGCCTGCACGCTGCCATTGCGAACCACTGCGCGTGCGAGTTACTTGAAATTGAGCTCCGCCAAGCGCCCCGGCGTCCCCACATCCGTCCAAGCCCCGGTGTACGAGCTCGCACTCACTTGGCCCGCGTCCATGGCCGCGCGCAATAGCGGCGCAAGCGGCGCTTTCACTCCCGTCGGGTTGCCCGGCGGAATGCCGCACCAGATGGCCTTAAAAAAAGCACGTCGGTAAAGCGCGATGGTGCTAAAGGTATAGCGCGGTGGCGCGCCCGCGTTGGCGGGTGCCGCGACCTTGGGCAGGTTCAGCGCCAAGCCATCGGCAGACAGGCCAAAGTCCCCGCCGGGGTTATGCGCCGGGTTGGGCACCAGCCAAATCTGGGCCAGCAAGCCGCTGGCGGCAAAGGCTGCCACGGCGGCGGTGTCGAACACAAAGTCCGGCGCAAACACATCGCCCGCCGCCACCCAAAACACATCGGCCAGGTGCGGCAAGGCGCGGACGATGCCACCGGCGGTTTCTAGCGCGCCGCCAAAGTCGCGCCCCTCGTGCGAATAGCGCAGCGCCACGCCGGTGTTGGCGTGCGCAGGCGTCGTAGCCACGGCGCCAGCGCGGGGCGCCGGGTGGAAATGTTCGCCAAAGCGCGCCTCAATGTGCTCCCCGAGCCAGGCGGTGTTGACGACAGCCGACTCGCAGCCCGCGCGCGCCAGCGCTTCCAGTTGCCATTGCAGCAGCGGTTTGCCGCGCACCTGCAGCAGGGGCTTGGGGCAGGTGTCGGTCAGCGGGCGCATGCGCTCGCCGCGACCGGCGGCCAGCAGCAAGGCGGTGGCGGGGCGCTGCGCCATGGGCAAGCCTAGCGCGTGCCCACGCTGGCGCCGGCAAACGCGGCTTGCGCGCCGCGCGGCAGGCAGCGCCAGTAGGCGGGGTTGGCCTCTACTTGGCCACCCAAAGCGACCGCCGCCTGCCAGCCCCAGCGCGGTTGGTACAAAAAGGCGCGCGCCAGCGCCACCAGGTCGGCGTCACCGGCTTGCAGCAGCGCTTCGGCCTCAGCGGCTTCGGTGATCAGGCCCACGGCCGTGGTCGCCATGCCGGTGGCGGCGCGGATGGCACGCGCAAAGGGCACCTGGTAGCCGGTGGCCAGTGGAATCTTTTGTTGGGGCGACACGCCGCCTGAGGACACGTGGACAAAGTCGCAGCCCGCCGCCTTGAGCGCGGTGCAAAACGCCGTGCTTTGCGTTATGTCCCAGCCACCTTCCACCCAGTCGGTGGCCGACAGGCGCAGGCCCAAGCAGCCGCTATAGGCCTGGCGTACGGCGGCAAACACTTCCAGCGGAAAGCGCATGCGGTTCTCCAGGCTGCCGCCGTAGGCGTCGCTGCGCTGGTTGGCCAGGGGTGACAAAAACTCGTGCAGCAAATAGCCGTGGGCGGCGTGCAGCTCAATGGCGTCCACGCCGATGCGCACTGATCGCAGGGCCGCGGCCACAAAGGCGTCGCGCACGCGCGCCAGGTCGGCTTCGGTCATGGCGTGGGGTGCGGGCTCGTGGGGCAATTGCGCCAGTGCCGAAGGCCCTTCGGTTTGCCAGCCGCCCTGCTCGGGCGACAGCAGTTGCCCGCCCTGCCAGGGAAGCGCGCTAGACGCCTTGCGCCCGGCGTGCGCTAACTGAATACACACCGCCGTGTGAGGCGCCAAGGCGCGGGCGCGGTGCAAGTGGTCGGCCAGCGCGGCTTCGGTAGCCTCGTCCCACAATCCCAGGCAGGCCGGGGTGATGCGGCCCTCGGGCAGCACAGCGGTGGCCTCAATGGTGAACAGGCCCGCGCCGCTATTGAGCAAATTGCCCCAGTGCATCAGGTGCCAGTCGGTGGCCTGGCCGTCACGGGCGGCGTACTGGCACATGGGCGCCACCACGATGCGGTTGGGCAGGGTCAGGCCACCTTGGGGCGAAGGCAGGGTCAGGGGGGAAAACAGCAGGCTCATGGGGTGGGGGTTCCAAGGGTAAAAATGATTGCGGAGATTCTGCCGCCTTTTGTTCGAGCTGCCGGTGCACATCTCTGGGCGATGGGCGAAGTGGATGCTCTCGATCGGGCGGGCCGGGAACTCCCTTGGGGGGCGTCGCTAAAATAGATTACTGCGCCGTGACAGTCTGCATTGGCGCGCTAACCCCCCTAACTTTCATGAAGGTGCGCAGCACACCCGATCATGAAAGTTCTTGCACGTTAACAACACACCGGAGACGATCCCCATGGCCGATTCCCAGCAAATGGCAAGCGCAATCCGCGCGCTTGCCATGGACGCAGTTCAACACGCCAACTCCGGTCACCCCGGTGCGCCCATGGGCATGGCGGACATGGCTGTGGCCCTGTGGGGCGAGCACTTGCAGCACAACCCCGCCAACCCGCATTGGCTCAACCGCGACCGCTTTGTGCTGTCCAACGGCCACGGCTCCATGCTGATTTATGCCTTGTTGCACCTCACCGGCTACCCGCTGCCGATGGACGAGCTAAACAACTTTCGCCAATTGCACAGCAAAACCGCCGGCCACCCCGAAGTGGGCGTGACGCCCGGCGTGGAAACCACTACCGGCCCACTGGGCCAGGGCATTAGCAACGCCGTGGGCATGGCGCTGGCCGAGAAGCTGCTGGCCAGCGAATTCAACCGCGACGGCCACGCGGTGGTGGACCACCACACCTATGTGTTCTTGGGCGACGGCTGCATGATGGAAGGCATTAGCCACGAAGCCTGCGCCCTGGCCGGGGCTTGGAAGCTCAATAAGCTGATCGCCTTGTACGACGACAACGGTATTTCGATTGACGGCCAGGTCGCGCCCTGGTTCATCGACAACACGGCGCAGCGCTTTGCCGCTTACGGCTGGAACGTGATTGACGCGGTGGACGGCCACGACGCGGCTGCCGTGTCTGCGGCCATCACCAGCGCCAAAGCCAGCACTGACAAACCCACGCTCATTCTGTGCAAAACATCGATTGGCAAAGGCAGCCCCAACCGCGCCAACACCGCCAAAGCGCACGGCGAACCCTTGGGCGCAGAAGAAATCAAGCTCACCCGCGAAGCCATTGGCTGGACGTCTGAGCCCTTCGTCATTCCCAAAGCCGTTTATGCCGACTGGGACGCCAAGGCCGCAGGCAAAGCGCGTGAAAAAGCCTGGAACGCGCAGTTTGCCGCCTACAAAAAAGCCCACCCCGCGCTGGCTAAAGAGCTGCTGCGCCGCGTGAGCGGCGAGCTGCCCCCGCACTTTGTGCAAACCGCCGTGGACGCGGTGATTGCCGCCCACACCAAGGCGCAAACCGTGGCCAGCCGCAAAGCCTCGCAGCTCGCGCTCGAAGCCTTTACTGCCGCCTTGCCCGAGCTGCTGGGTGGTTCGGCCGACCTGACGGGTTCGAACCTGACCAACACCCCCTCCACCCCCAACCTGCGCTTTGACGCAAGCGGCGCGGTGGTGAAAAACGAGGCCGGCCAGGGCGGGCGCCACATCAACTACGGCGTGCGCGAGTTCGGCATGGCCGCCATCATGAACGGCGTGGCGCTGCACGGCGGCTTTATTCCCTACGGCGGCACCTTCCTCACCTTTAGCGACTACAGCCGCAACGCCATCCGCATGGCCGCGCTGATGAAGCAGCGCGTGATCCATGTGTTCACCCACGACAGCATTGGCCTGGGCGAAGACGGTCCCACGCACCAGTCGATCGAGCACGCCGCGTCCTTGCGCCTGATTCCCAACCTGGACGTGTGGCGCCCCGCCGACACCGCCGAGACCGCCGTGGCCTGGACCGTGGCGCTGCAAAACGCCCACAAGCCCACGGCCTTGTTGCTGTCACGCCAGAACATCAGCTACGCCCCCAAGGCCGAGTCGGCGCTCGCGCCGAACGCCTGCGGCCTGGACGCCATCAGCAAAGGGGCCTATGTGCTGGCCGAGCCATCGGAAGTGGGCCTGAAGAAAAAAGCCCAAGCCGTGATCATCGCCACCGGCTCAGAAGTGCAACTCGCCCTGCAGGCCCAGGCGCTGCTGGCCACGCGCAAGATTGCGGTGCGCGTGGTGTCCATGCCCAGTACCACCACATTCGATGCACAAAGCGCTGCCTACCAGGCCGAAGTGCTGCCCAAGGGCTTGCCGCGCGTGGCGGTGGAAATGGGTTCGACCGGCGGCTGGTGGAAGTACGGCTGCGCAGCGGTGGTGGGCATTGACACTTATGGCGAGTCCGCCCCCGCGCCCGTTTTGTTCAAGCACTTTGGCTTTACGCCCGAGAACGTGGCCGACACGGTGCAAGCGGCGCTGCAAGCGCGCTAAAGCGGCGGTTCATCCGCCCCCACCCCGGTGCCTGTGCGGAGGTGCTGGGGAAGTGCTTGGGAAGAGGCAGGCCCCTAAAATGGGTTTGGTTGCCAAAAAGGCATTCAACAAACAGCAAGCTTTGAAGGGCCCGATGTTGCGACGCTTTGTTCTTTCCCGCATTTTTGCATCTGTGCCCCTGGCGCTGCTCGTGGCATGCGGCGGTGGCAGCGGCACCGATGGGGTGCCGACCCCTCCACCAAGCACCCATGACCAGGTGCTCACCCAAGCCACCGGCATATCGGCCCAGCCTTTGCCGAACAACCTGTTTCGCGTGGTGCTAACGCCGGCAACAGGTGTTGATGCCGCCGCCTTTTGTGTGCGCACCGACAGCGCCACGCCCACAGCCACTGACGCCTGCTTCCAGTCCGCCAGCACACAAGACATTGCAGCCCAGGGCAGCGCCACCGTTTCTACGGTGCTGCGCGCCTGGACCCGGTCCAGCGCGGGGGCAGTGGCCTTCCACCAACTGCTGTCCATGCCCGGCAAGACCTGCAGCGCAGCCGCCTATGCCGCCTCTGGCGCCACCACGGGTTCAACGGCATGCCTAATTACCGACAGCGGCGAGTTGGTGATTGCGCTGGAGTCCGACAAGGCGCCGATCACGGTGAACAACTTTGTGCGCTACCTCAACAGCGCCTTTTACAACGGCACTTACTTCCACCGTGTCAAGGCCGGTTTTGTGGCCCAGGGCGGCGGTTTTGTATGGACGGGCAGCGCATACAGCAAAAAGACCAGCCCCTACGCCAGCATTGCTTTAGAGAGCCCGGCTAGCACCGGCCTGTCCAACACCAAAAACACCGTGGCCATGGCGCGCAGCACGGCGCTGGATTCGGCCAGTACCGAGTTCTTTATCAACCTGGTGGACAACACCTCCCTAGACACCTTGGGCGGCGGCTATGCGGTGTTTGGCCGGGTGGTCTATGGCCAAGTTACTGGGCAGGCACCGGCTTCAACCCTGGACAGCATGGCCGCAGTACCGGTGTTCGCCAGCACGGTCTTGGGCGGCGAAGTGAGCCAACCCACCACCCCTATCGCCTTGCAGTGGGCCTACCAAATCAAATAAAGCGCCTACCCTGCCCATGAGCCCAAAATCCCCATCCGCCGCTGCCTCTGAGTCCGCCGCAAGCCAGGTACTTGCTCCGACGCTTGGGGTGCAGGCCCCCAACGCGCCGCTCAGGCTACCAAACCCTGAGGCCACGGCGCGCCAAGCACGCAAGGCTGCGCGCCCCAGTGCCGATGGGGCCACAGAGCCCGTTTTTGACGTCACAGATAGCAGCCCTGCTGACGCACCCAGCGTGGATGCGCAGCAGTCGCTACTGCCGCCAGAGCAAGGCGAAACGCACCAATCTACCCTGTTATTGGCCCAGGCGGACACGCCCCCCACCACGCCAGGCGCCACTGGCGCCGCCGCCCCTTCCTTAAACGCCAGCGCCCCGGCTGCCAACACTTCCGCCATGAACGCCGGGGCTTCCCCCGCCAATGCGCCGTCCAGCGCTAGCGTTTTTGCCTCCGCGTTCGGCGCGGCGCCCCTGGGCGCCATCGCCAGTGGCGGCGTGTTGCTGGCCGTGGCCTTGAGCCGCGCCAGCAGCAGCACGCCCAGCACCCCCGCCGACACGGTGGCGCCCCAGTTGCTCAGCGCAGCCACCAGCAGCGACGGCAAGACGATTGTTTTGAGCTACAACGAAGCCTTGGGCACCAGCGTGCCCGCCGCCAGTTCCATGGCGGTGAGCGTCGGCAGCGGCACGGTGGCAGTGAGCAAAGTGGCGCGGGGCAGCGACGGCCAGTCCCTGGAGCTGACCCTGGCCAGCGCGATCACCTCGCCGCAAACCGTGAGCGTGAGCTACACCGCGCCTGCGGCGGTGCTGTCTGGCGGCGTGGACTTTTCGACTGCCACCAAAGACGTGGCGGGCAACCGCGCTGCCAGCTTCACCGCCCAGGCCGTTACCGTGAACGACGGCGTCGCGCCCACCGTCACCGCCAGCAGTGCTTTCACGTCCGCCGACGCCACGGTTGTCGTGCTGACCTATTCCGAGGCCTTGCTGGCCAGCCAGGCACCCGCCGCCAGCGCGTTTACCGTGACCTGCGATGGCGTAGCCAACCCGGTCGCGGCAGTGGACGTGGTGGGCAGCGAAGTGCGCCTCACGCTGCAAAACAAGCTCTCCAGCACCTCCGGCAACGCGAACCTGCTGACCGTGGCCTACACCGCGCCCGCCAACGACAGCACCACCACCAACGCCGCGCTGCAAGACACGACGGGCAACGCCGCCGCCTCAATCACCAGCCCGCGCCTGATCAGCAACCATGTGTTTGACTTGCTTGCGCCCACCGTGGGCAGCGCAGCGAGCAGCAAAGACGGTCAGCAAATCACGCTGACGTTTTCGCAAACCCTGGACGCGCTCAAAACCGCCGACGGTAGCGCCTACAGCGTGCAAGTCACCGAAAACGGCAGTACCCGCAGCGTGGCGGTCGACACCGTGACCGTGTCTGGCGCCACAGCGGTGCTGACTTTGCACGAGCGCCTGAGCAATGCAAGCGCCGGTTTGGCCGTGGGCTACACCGACCCCAGCAGCGCCAACGACGCGCAGGCCCTGCAAGACCTGGCGGGCAATGACGTAGCCAGCTTCACCGGCCAGAGCGTTACCAACCAAATCGACACCCTGGCCCCCAGCTTCACGCGGGCGAGTTTCAAAGACGCCAAGACGCTGGTACTGACCTTCTCAGAAGCCCTGGCAGCGCAGACAGCGGCGGCGGAAGCGTTTGCGGTCACCAACGCGGGCAGCGCGAACGCGGTCACCGCCATCAAGGTCAGCGGCAGCACCCTGGAACTGAGCTTGAGCAACGCGGTGGCCTCCGTCGAGGCCACCACCCTGGTCTACACCGCGCCCACCGCCGACGCCACGGCGACCAACGCCGCCGTGCAAGACTTGGTGGGCAATGACGCCGCCGCCATCGCCAGCCAAGCGGTCGACACCACCCGCCCCGGCTTGCTCACGGCGGCCACCGGTACGGCGGCGACCTCGGTGGTGTTGACCTTCGACGAGACCTTGCAGTCCACCAGCTTGCCAGCAGTGGGCAGTTTTCAGGTGCTGGGCAGCGTCTCCGGCTTGCACACCGTGAGCAGCCTGGGCGTTAGCGCGGGCGTGCTGACGCTCACCCTGACCACCGGCTTGCTACCCACCGAGACGGTGCGCCTGATCTACACCGCGCCCACGGACAGCATTGCCACCAGCAACGCTGCCCTGCAAGACCTGGCAGGCAACGACGCACTCAGCCTGGGCACGCCTGCGCCGCTGGAGGTGACCAACAAAATCGCCCCTGTGCTGGCAAGCAAGGCGCTGGCGCTTAACGCCGCAGGCACCGAGCTGAGCGACCTGGTGCTGACGTTTAACGACACCTTGAACTCTGGGAGCGTGCCCGCTACCAGCAACTTTACGGTGATGGACAACGGCAGCCCGGTGGGCGTGGCGTCGCTGGAGATCAACGGCAAGACGGTGACGCTGCATCTGGCAAGCCCCTTGAGCGCCTCGGGCACCGTGAGCGTGGCCTACGCCGCGCCGTCCACCTCTGCGCTGGCCGACACGGATGGCAACGCGGCTGCCAGCTTTGGCACCAGCGCAGTGGCCAGCCTCAAGGTCGGTACGGCGGCGGCGGACACCCTCACTGGCACCACGGCAGCCGAATACTTTTTGGGCAGCCTGGGCAACGACACGCTCACCGGTGGTGGCGGCGCAGACCAATTAGTCTGGCCCACGCTGGCCAGTCCGGGTAACTTCACCCAAACGGTCAAGGACTTTGGTTTCAAAGGCGCCAGCGGCAGCTTGCAAGGCAGCGCTGAGGCCGATGTGCTGGACTTGTCGCACTTTCTGTTGGGCCTGGCAAGCACAAGCAATGTCAGCACCTACCTGCAATTTGCCAAAGACGCCAACAACAAGCTGGTGCTCCACGTCGACCACGACGGCGGCAGCAGCTTTGAGCCCGATGCGCACTGGGTGTTTGACAACGTCAGCATCAACAGCGCCAACCAGTTGCTGGTCAACGGCAGCACGGTTGCGGCCACGGCGACGGGCCTGAGCGGCGTGCTGGGGCTGGGCAATGTGCTCGACCAATGGCTGGCGGACAAGCAGCTCATAGTGCTGTAGCGGCGCTTGCCTGGCGCAAAAGTCCCGGTGCGATACTTGGGGCCGGGCATGTCCCACCCCCTTATTTACAACGACTGGAGTTAGTTCATGGCGATCAAAGTAGGTATCAACGGATTTGGCCGCATTGGCCGCATGGTGTTTCGCGCTGCGGTGCAAAACTTTGCAGATATCGAAATTGTCGGCATCAATGACCTGCTGGAGCCTGATTACCTGGCCTACATGCTGCAATACGACAGCGTGCACGGGCGCTTCAAAGGCGAGGTCGCGGTGCAAGACGGTGCGCTCATTGTCAACGGCAAAAAAATTCGCCTCAGCCAAGAGCGCGACCCGGCCAACCTGAAATGGGCCGACGTGGGCGCCGACGTGGTCATCGAAGCCACCGGCCTGTTTTTGGACAAAGTTACCGCCGAAAAGCACCTCGCCGCTGGTGCCAAAAAAGTCATTCTGTCGGCCCCCAGCAAAGACGACACGCCCATGTTTGTGTTTGGCGTGAACCACGCCACCTATGCCGGCCAAGCAATCGTGTCCAACGCCTCCTGCACCACCAACTGCCTGGCGCCGATTGCCAAAGTGCTGCACGACAAATGGGGAATCAAGCGCGGCCTGATGACCACGGTGCACGCCGCCACCGCCACGCAAAAAACCGTGGACGGCCCCAGCAACAAAGACTGGCGCGGCGGTCGCGGCATTTTGGAAAACATCATTCCCTCCAGCACCGGCGCCGCCAAGGCCGTGGGCGTGGTGATTCCCGAGCTCAACAAAAAGCTTACCGGCATGTCGTTTCGCGTGCCCACCAGCGACGTGTCGGTGGTGGACCTGACCTGCGAACTCAACAACGCCGCCACGCTGGCAGAAATTTGTGCCGAGATGAAAGCGCAAAGCGAAGGCGCCCTCAAGGGCGTGCTGGGTTACACCGCAGACAAGGTGGTGGCCACCGACTTCCGTGGCGACGCCCGCACCTCGATTTTTGACGCCGACGCCAGCATCGCGCTGGACGGCACCTTCATCAAGGTAGTGAGCTGGTACGACAACGAGTGGGGCTACTCCAACAAGTGCCTGGAAATGGTGCGCGTGGTCAGCGCCTGAAGGGAACCCCAGCATGACGCGCCGGCTCAAGATAGGCATTAGCGCCTGCTTTTTCTACCCCGACCCGGCGCGCGCGGCCTACGCGCCCAAAACCCTGCAGTACATCGAGCAAACCACCGCCCATTGGGTGATGGCAGGCGGCGCGCTGCCCGTGATGGTGCCTGCGCCCTTGGACGCCTTGGCGCAGACGGAGGCGGCAGTGGACGTGCACGACTACGCCGACTGGCTTGACGGCCTGGTGCTGCACGGCGGCTCGGACGTGTGGCCCGGTAGCTACGGCGAGACGCCCTTAGACCCCCGCTGGCACGGCGACCGCAATCGCGACGCCTACGAGATCGCGCTCGTGCATGCGTTTGTGAAGGCAGGCAAGCCGGTGTTCGGTATTTGCCGGGGCTTGCAGCTCATCAACGTCGCCTTTGGCGGAACCTTGTACCAAGACATTGCCACCCAGCGCCCCGACGCCCGCGCGCACCGCGATGCCGAGGTGTATGACCTGCATTTCCACCCGCTCGAAGTGGTGGACGGCAGCCGCTTGCAGCGGCTTCTGGGCGCGCAGACAGACAGCAAAATCAATAGCATCCACCACCAGGGCATCAAAGACCTCGCCGCCGACTTTGCCGTGGAGGCGCGCTGCCCCGACGACGGCGTGATCGAAGCCATTCGCCATACCGGCAGCGCTTACGTGGCGGCGGTGCAATGGCACCCCGAGTTCCACCAGGCGGCCCTGGGCACGCTGGACGACAGCGCCCTGCGCGCCGACTTCTTGGCTGCTGCGCGCACGGCGCAGACCGGTCATACCCTTGGCCTATGATTGCCGAATTAAGGAGTTTTTCATGCCAGAAACCAAGCCACCCGCTCGCCAAGAACGGCCACTACGGCCTCTTCCCCGCCTGATATTTGCGAGCCGCTGGCTGCAGTTGCCGCTCTACCTGGGGCTGATCGCGGCTCAGGGCGTGTATGTCTTTCATTTCTGGGTCGAGCTGGTCCACTTGCTTGAGGCCGCTTTTGGCAACCAGACGGCCTTGCAGGCTCTGGTGACCAGCATGGGTTACCAGTCGGCGGCACCGCTGACCGCGCTGAACGAGACGCTGATCATGCTGGTGGTGCTGGCGCTGATTGACGTGGTCATGATCTCCAACCTGCTGATTATGGTGATCGTGGGCGGCTATGAAACCTTTGTCAGCCGCATGGACCTCCAAGGCCACCGCGACCAGCCCGAGTGGCTGGACCATGTGAATGCGTCGGTGCTTAAGGTCAAACTCAGCACCGCCATCATTGGCATCAGCTCCATCCACCTGCTCAAAACCTTTATCAACGCCGCCAACTACGACGTCAAGGTGCTGATGTGGCAGACCGTAATCCACGTGACCTTTTTGCTCAGCGCGCTGGCGATTGCGTACACCGACCGTATTTTGATCTCCACCCAAGCGCTTAAGCATTGAGCGCTTCGAGGGCCTAGAACTGGTCCGGGTTCTTGCCCTTGAAGGGCGCGTAAAACGTCTTAATCGCCACCATGTCGGCCTCAATATCGCCCGTGGGTTCAAACACCGGCCCTAGGCCGCTGATCTTGCGCTCGTAGTCCATAAAGGCCATTACGACGGGCACCTGGGCGCCCAGGGCGATGTAATAAAACCCGGTCTTCCAGTAACGCGCCTTGCTGCGCGTGCCTTCGGGTGTCACTACCAGCTGCAGGGGGCCGTCGGCGTCTCGCAAAGCGGTAACAGACGCCGCCACCACGTTGTTGGCGCTTTCGCGGCGCACCGGTATCCCGCCCAGCCACATCATCACGCTCCGAAAGGGCGGTTTGAATATTTGCTCTTTGCCCATCCAATACACGTTCAGGCGCAGGGTAAAGGCCACCATCAGCATGTAGGGCAAGTCCCAGTTGCTGGTGTGGGGCGCGGCGATCATCACGCACCTGCGGCCGTGGGGTGGCAGCTGTCCGCTGACCTTCCAGCCCGTCAGTTTTAAAACCGTCAGGGAAAAGCCGCGCAGCACGGTGTTGACCACCGGCGTATCAAAAATGGTCCGGTGCATGGGCGTCCATCAAAAAAAGAAGTTTTAGTGAAGTACCGCGTCGTGGTCTGCGTCCGGTCGGTGCGCGGGGTCCACATGGGTCATGAGGTTGAGCACGCGGTGGCGGCGCATCACCGCTGCGCGGGCGGCCACGGCAATGTTGTGGCCTTGTTCGACGGTAAGCATAGCGTCCACTTCAATGTGCGCGTCCACCACCACCATGTCACCCATCTTGCGGGTACGCACATCGTGCACCCCGGCTACGCCGGGGGTTTGGCGCAGCGTGGCGCGTATGGCTTCTACCTCTTCTGCGTTCACAGCGCGGTCCATCAGGTCGTGCAGCGCGTCCCAGCCAAAGCCCCAACCCATCTTGCCGACCATGATGCCCACAATCAGCGCGGCAACCGGGTCTAGCAGCGGATAACCCAACAGGTTGCCAATCAGCCCCAGCCCCACCACCAAGCTGGACGCCGCGTCAGAGCGCGCATGCCAGGCGTTGGCCACCAACATGCTGGACTTGACCTGCTTAGCCACTTTAAGCATGTAACGAAACAAAATCTCTTTGGCGGCCAAAGCCCCCAATGCCACCCACAATGCAGAAATGTGCGCCGTAGGAATGCTCTCAGGCGTCTCGAGCTTGACCACCGCCGACCAAACCATGCCCACGCCGACCATCAGCAGCAGCAGGCCCAGCACCAGCGAGGCGGCGTTTTCAAAGCGCTGGTGCCCATAGGGGTGCCCCACATCGGCGTCTTTTTGGCTATGGTGACCGGCCAGCAGCACCACAAAGTCCGCCACCAGGTCAGACAGCGAGTGAATGCCGCCGGCCACCAGGGCCTGCGACTTGGCAGCAATGCCCACGGCAATTTGCGTGGCAGACAGCACCACGTTGACCCCCACGCTGACCCAGGTGGTGCGCGAGGCCGCACGGGCCCGCTCCGCCGGGGTATGGCTGCTGTGCTCGGAGTCGTCGTCGATTTCGGTGAAGTTCATCGGGGCCTATACCAAAACCAGGTGCTTGGGGTCGGCGCCCACAACGGCGCTCAAGGGGATGCGCTGGTCAAAGCTTACCAGCCGCCCCTTACGCTTCACGGCCAGCGCCAGCAGGTACAGGTCGGTGAGCTGGCGCGCACTGTGCATATGGCTGTGTTCGAAGGAGTTGGTGTCCAAAATGCTCAGCTCGTCTGGCCAGAGGTCGTGAAAAGGGGTTTGGGTGGAGCTGCGCAGCATCTGCACCAGGCTGGCCAGGGGCTGCGGGCTGCTGTACTGCGCCTGCGACATGATGCGCAAGCAGCCGTTTTGCGTCAGAGGGCAGCTGGCCCAGCCGTGTTCGATGTTCGTCTCGAACCACAGTGCTGCGCGCTCGTGGTGCACATGGTCACGATCGTGCAAGGCAATCAGCACGTTCACGTCGAGCAGCGCCCGCATCAAATGCCCTCGGCGTCGCGCAAGCGGTCGATCAAGGCATTGCTGACCACACCGCCGCGCGCGGGCAAGGGTTGGATGCCGTAGGAGGCCAGCCGTTCCGACACCGGGAGCGCTGTGGCGGGTGCTTCGGTAGGCGCCGCCGCCCCGGCTTGAAAAGCGCGGCGGGCGAGCGCGCTGATGGTTTGGCCCAGCGTCGTCTTGTCGCGGCGCGCCAGCTCTTTGGCGGCCAAGAGAACGTCGTCTTCAATGTCCAGGGTGGTGCGCATTGGTGTTCATCTTTCAAAAGGGGGCTTGATGCGTGATGCTAAGGCATCAAAAGCGTTCCCGCCTGTGTCTTGCTGGCCGGTCTTGATATTGTCTGAACGCTTGGGCCCTGGCGGGGCTGGGGTTTGCCCACTCTCCCCCAACCCCTCGCCCAGCGGGCGAGAGGGGGGCCAAAGTCCGAATTTGGTTTCCTCGCTTCGGCTAGGCTTCTACTGGCTTAGCACCTGTGGGCAGGCCTGCGGCACTTTGGAACGGCGCCGTCGCCGCGACGGCTTTCGGGGTTTGGGCGCAGCTTCTGGAAGATTCGCGGCTCGGCGCCGTCGTTACCAAGCTCTGCCGCCTTTAGCCGAAGGGCAGGTCCCGGTGGTGCCGTAACCCACGCAACGAAATCCAATGTGGCTGTTGGCTCCCCCTCTCCTCTCCGCTGGGGAGGAGAGGGGGTTGGGGGGTGTGGCGGGGTAAGTTCCGCCCCGGTTGGGGGAGGGAAGGGGCCGGAGATCGGGCGGGTTAGCTCAAGTGCTTACCTACTATGCCTGCCAACTCAAACATATTCACCTGCGGTTTGCCAAACACCGGCAGCAACTTGGCGTCGGCGTTGATGGCGCGTTTGTTGGCTGGGTCTTGCAGGCCCTGGGCTTTGATGTAGTCCCACAGCAGGCGTATCACTTCGGTGCGGGCCACCGCCACGTCGCCAATCACGGCGGCCAGTGCGGCGCTGGGCTGCAGGCCGGTGGCGGTGCTGGTTTTGCGGGGGGCTTTGGCGGCCACTTTCTTGGCTGGGGTTTTCTTTGCGGCTGCCTTTTTGGTCGCCACTTTTTTGGTCGCTGTTTTTACTGCGGCCGTTTTGGCGGCAGGCGCCGCTTTTTTGGCCGCCACCGGCTTGCCCGCTGCTGTTTTGCGCGGCGGGAACTTGCTGGGCGCAAACTCAAAATTAACCTTGTCGGCCTCGGCGTCCCAGGCCAGCATGGCTTTGAAGGCGCGCCGGGTGCGCATGCTCACGAACTTGTCCAGCAGGTCGGTTTTACCGGTGGCCAACAGCTTTTGCATTTGCTCGCGGGCAATGGGCTGCTGCAGGATGATTTGTCCGCTCTTGAAGTCGCAGCTCGGCGTGGCCTGCGCCAGCGTGGGCACCGAGCGCGCGCAGACGTAGTTTTTGCCGTGCTCAAACACCGCGCCACCGCATTTGGGGCAGGTGCCCAGGCTTTCTTGCTGCGCAAAGTCGATCAGCTCGCCCGACTCTTCGCCCGCTTTGTCGTCGCCAAAGTCGAATTCCAGTTTGTAGTTCTTGGTTTCTTCGTCAAACTTGACCACCATCTCGGCGGTAAACGGCCAGCCGGCCTTGGAGCGAAATCCGTCCAGAGGGCCGATTTTTCTGTCGGTGAGGAATTTCTCGACTTCCGCCAGCTCAAAAGTGCGCCCGGCGGGCGACTTGCCGAACGAGAAGCCGCAGCCGTCCTCGGCCCCGGTTTTGCCGGTGCAGGTGTAGCGGCGGTAGTTTTCTTTGATGACGCCGCCGCAGTTCGGGCAGGGCGCGTGCAGCGTGGCGTAGTCGCCAGGAATGGTGTCGCGGTCGTACTCTTTGGCTTTGCGCACCAGGCGCTCGGTCATGGCGGCGATTTCGGCCATGAAGACCTCGCGCTTGAGCTTGCCTTGCTCCATCAGCGCTAGCTTGTATTCCCACTCACCGGTCAGTTCGGCTTTGGACAGTTCTTCAGCGCCCAGGCCGCGCAAGAGCGTCATCAGCTGGAAGGCTTTGGCCGTGGGAATCAGCTCGCGGCCCTCGCGCAGCATGTATTTCTCGGCGATCAGGCCCTCGATGATGCTGGAGCGCGTGGCCGGTGTGCCCAGGCCTTTTTCCTGCATGGCTTCGCGCAGATCCTCGTCTTCCACAGTTTTGCCTGCGCCTTCCATGGCGCCCAGCAACGTGGCTTCTGAATAGCGCGCAGGGGGCCGGGTTTTCAGGCCTTTGGCGTCTACCGCCTCGGCGCGCACTTTCTCACCGGGCGCCACCGGCACCAGGCTTTGGCCCTTGTCGCCGTCCTTGGCGTCTTCCACCTCGTTGGCTGCTTCCTTGCCGTAAATTGCCAGCCAGCCGGGGTTGACCAGCACCTTGCCTTCGGTTTTAAAAGCATGCGCGGCGTTAGCCACGGTCACTGTGCTGATACGGGTCGTCACTTGGTACTGCGCGCTGGGGAAAAACACTGCCATAAAGCGGCGCACCACCAGGTCGTAGACCTTTTGCTCGGCCTCGCTCAGGCCGCTGGGCGCTTGCAGGGTGGGGATGATGGCAAAGTGGTCGCTCACCTTGCTGTTGTCAAACACGCGCTTGGTGGGCTTGATGTAGTTGTTGTTCAGCGCCACTAGCGCGTGGGGTGCCAGGTGGCGCATGCCGCTGTCAGAAAGCATCTCAAAGGTTTGCTTGACCACCGGCACATAGTCCTCGGGCAGCGCGCGCGAGTCGGTACGCGGGTAGGTCAGCGCCTTGTGGCGCTCGTACAGGCTTTGGGCGATTTGCAAAGTGGTTTTGGCCGAGTAGCCAAACTTGCCATTGGCCTCGCGCTGCAGGCTGGTCAGATCAAACAGCAGAGAAGAAGCCTGCGTTGTGGGCTTGCTCTCCTCCGTCACCGTGGCCTGCTGGCCCCGGCAGGCGTTGGCAATGGCCTGGGCCTGGGCCAGGTTCCAGACGCGGTCGGCTTTTTTCTCGGCGTCTTCCGTATCGCGCTTGTGCTGCGGGTCAAACCACTTGGCCGGGTACTGGCCGGCCACGGCGGCAAAGCTGGCGTGGATCTCGAAATAGTCCCGGCTGACAAATTTGCGGATCTGTTCTTCGCGCTCCACCACCACGCTCAGGGTGGGCGTTTGCACCCGGCCCACGGTGGTTAAAAAGAAGCCACCGTCGCGCGAGTTGAAGGCCGTCATGGCGCGCGTGCCGTTGATGCCGACCAGCCAATCGGCCTCGCTGCGGCAGCGCGCGGCGTCGGCCAGGGGCTGCATTTGCGCATTCGTGCGCAGGGCGCCAAAGCCGTCGCGAATGGCCTGCGGCGTCATGGACTGTAGCCACAAGCGGCTCACCGGTTTGCCCAGCGGCTTGGCGCCCCCGGCATATTGTTCGATCAAGCGGAAGATCAGCTCGCCCTCGCGCCCGGCGTCGCAGGCATTGACGATTTGGCCCACGTCTTTGCGCTTGGCCAGTTTGACTACCGCGTTCAGGCGGGTCTTGGTCTTGTCCACGGGCTTGAGCTCAAAGTGCGGAGGAATCACCGGCAGATTGGCAAAACTCCATTTGCCGCGCTTGACGTCGAACTCTTCGGGCGCCTGTATTTCCACCAAGTGGCCGACCGCGCTGGAAACCACATAGGTGTCGCTCTCAAAGTATTCGTCGTGCTTCTCGAACTTGCCCGCCAGGGGCGTGAGCGCGCGCACGATGTCTTGGGCTACCGAGGGCTTTTCGGCAATGACCAGGGTTTTGCCGAAGGTGGTGTTTTTTGAAAGTTCTGCAATTTTCATGTGACTACAATTCCGTTCTCTGGCGCACGCACCAGCGCGCACTCGCAGGCACGCACACGCGCACCCATACGATTCACCATACCAAATTTTCCCGTGCTCAAAAAAACCGTGCCTGTTCCTGGCAGCCGCCGCACCCAAGTCCGTGAGTCGGGCATCCACGGCAAGGGCGTGTTTGCGATGCGCGATTTTGCCGAGGGCGAGACCATCATGGAATACACCGGCGAGATCATCAGCTGGCAAGAAGCCCAGGACCGCCACCCGCACGACCCGAGCAACCCTAACCACACGTTTTACTTCCATCTTGACGACACCCGGGTGATCGATGGCCTGCGCAAGGGCAATTCGGCCAAATGGATCAACCATTCCTGCGACGGCAACTGCGAGGCCGACGAGGTGCGTGGGCGCATTTTTATCAAGGCCTTGCGCAATATTGCGGCCGGGGAAGAGCTGCATTACGACTACGGTCTGGTCACCGACGAGCGCTACACCGCCAAACTCAAGGCCGAATTCCCCTGCTGGTGCGGCGCCAAAAACTGCCGTGGCACCCTGCTGGCGCCCAAGCGGCCGCAGTGGCGCAAACGCTAAAAGCAGGCACCGCCGCATTCGGCTATCCCTCTGCCGCCCCCACCTTACCCCACCCTAGCCGCTTCCATGCTCGCCGCCGACCTTGCCCCGCCTTTGCTGTGGCCGGCCGAGGCCATTTGGCAGACGGTGGAGCCTTTGCTTCCCGGATTTAGCGTCGAGGTTCTGCCGGAGCTGCCGTCTACCAACACCGAACTCATGCGCCGCGCCCGCCTGGGCCGCGCCGACCCCGTGCTGCTGCTGGCCGAGCGCCAAACCGCTGGGCGCGGCCGCCTGGGGCGCCACTGGAGCAGCCACGGTGCCGATGCGCAGACGCCCACCGCCCGCGCCACAGCGTCGCTGACATTTTCACTGGGTCTGGCCCTGGAGCCGCAGGACTGGTCGGGCCTGTCTTTGGCGGTAGGCCTGGCGGTGGCGCACAGCCTGCACCCCGATGTGCGGCTCAAGTGGCCCAACGACCTGTGGTTTGACAACCGCAAGCTGGGCGGCATCCTGATTGAGACCGCCGCCGTGGGTGGCTTGCGCTACGCAGTCATAGGCATCGGCCTCAATATCGAACTCCCTGCCGCGCACGGGCTGCGCACGCCCCCGGCGGCGCTGCGCGAGTTGCTACCGGCCATGGACGCCGCCGCCGCGCTGGCTTGCATTGCTTTGCCACTGGTGCACACCCTGCTGCGCTTTGTCACCGAGGGCTTTGGTCCCTTGCGAGCGGACTTTCATGCGCGCGATGTCTTGTTGGGCTGCGCGGTGGAATGCACCGACGGTACGGTGGGCCAGGCGCGGGGCGTGGACGCCAGTGGCGCGCTACTGCTGCACACCGCCAGCGGACTGAAAAAAATCAGCAGCGCCGAGGTCAGTGTGCGCGCGCAGGCCCAACCACCAAGGAGCCACACGGATGGGCCGGGCTGATTTCGTGGCCCGCAGTGCGGCGGCTGTGCGCCAGCCCGCTTGGCTGGTGCCGCTGTTGCTGCTGTTTTTGAACGTTGGCTTTTATGCCTGGTCGCAGGGCGCCCTGGCCATGTGGGGCTTGACCAGCGTGTCTGCCCAGCAGGGTGTGGACGGGGACATTGCGCCCGGTGGTATGCGCTTGCTTACGGCTGACGAGGGCTTGCAGGTGCAAGCCCGCGCAGAGCGTCAGGCCCGCGAGGCGCAGGAAGCGGCCCAGGCCCAAGCTGCGGCGCAGGCCAAAGCGCAGGACAAGGAAATGGTGCTCGAATTTGAGTCTGCACGCAAAGCGCCGTCACCAGCGCCGGGGTCGGCCAAAACCAAGCGCGCTAACCCTATCGTCAAGCTCAAGCTCAAAAATCCACGCCGCGAAAGCGAACGGTAAAGCATGCGCCGGGGGGCGTCTGCCCTGGGCGGCTGTCTTCGACCGACACGGTGGCGCGGTGTTGTTTGGCAATCTCCAGCACGATGGGCAACCCCAGGCCCGAGCCATCGGCCTCGTTGCCCAAAGCGCGGTAAAAAGGCTGAAACACCAGCTCACGCTCGGCCGGCGCAATGCCGGGGCCGGTATCCTCCACCTGCAGCACCAGCGCCTTGCTAAACGGATCGACCAGCACGCGCGCGGTAATCATGGCCGCCTTGCCCGTACGCGGCAGGGTGTAGTTGATGGCGTTGTCCACCAGGTTGCGCACCATTTCTTGCAGCAGCGTGGCGTTGCCCATGAGCACTACGCCATCGGTCTCGGGCTCGGCGCCTTCGTAGCCAATGTCAATCTGTTTTTCAACCGCGCGCGGCACGCAGTCCCGCACCACGTCCATGGTCAGGCGCGCCAGGTTGCAGGGCAGGTGCGCCAGCACGGCGGCGCTGCTCTCGGCGCGCGCCAGCGCGAGCAGCTGGTTGACGGTGTGGGTAGCGCGTATGCTGGAGCGCCCGATGTGGCGTAGCGATTGTTTGAGTTCTTCGGCGCTGGCGTCTTGGCGCTGGGCCAGGTCGGCTTGCATGCGCAGGCCCGCTAGCGGCGTCTTGAGCTGGTGCGCAGCGTCGGCCAGAAAGCGCTTTTGCGTGGCAATCGAGTCTTTGAGCCGCATCAACAAATCGTTGACCGAGGACACCAGCGGCACCACCTCCAGCGGCACGGCCTCCACGTCCAGCGGGCTCAGGTCCTCTGGGTTGCGCGCGCGAATGCGCTCCTCCAAGTGGTTCAAAGGCTTGATCGCTTGGGCCAGCGCCAGCCAGACCAGCAGCACCGCCAGCGGCAAAATCACAAACTGCGGCAGCATCACGCCCTTCACAATCTCGGTGGCCAGCACCGAGCGCTTGTCCATGGTCTCAGCCACCTGCACCAGCGCCAGCGGGCCGCCGGGCAAATCCACCCGCACCCACATATAGGCTACCTTGAGGTCTTGGCCGCGCAACTGCGCATCGCGCAGCCGCACCTCGCCCACGGGGGCGCGCTCGTCGTCTGGTGGGAATGGCAGGCCTTTTTCGCCGCTAAAAAATTCGCCACTTGGCCCCATCACCTGGTAGTAGACAGTGTCCGCATCGTCGGCACGCAGCAGCTCGCGCGCCGGCTGGGGCAGCACAAAGTGCACCTCGTTCTTCTGCACCGTGATCAGCTGCGCCAGCGCCCCCACGTTGTACTCCAGCGCCCGGTCAAACGGCTTGCCCGCAATCCCCTGCGCCACCAGCCAGGTCAGCACCAGCGTCACCGGCCACAGCAACAAAATCGGCGTGAGCATCCAATCCAAAATCTCACCAAACAGCGAGCGCTGCTCACGCTGGAAAAGCTTCATTTAGCTTTGAATTTTTTCCAGGCAATAGCCCAGGCCCCGCACCGTGGCGATGCGGATCGGGCCTTTTTCGATCTTTTTGCGCAGGCGGTGGATATACACCTCAATGGCGTTGTTGCTCACCTCTTCGCCCCATTCGCACAGGCGCTCCACCAGCTGGTCTTTGCTCACCAGGCGCCCGGTGCGTTGCAGCAGCACTTCGAGCAAACCCAGTTCGCGGGCCGAGAGTTCCACCATCTTGCCGTCGATGGTGGCCACGCGGCCCGATTGGTCGTAGGTCAGCGGGCCGTGCTTGATGTTGCTGCTCGTTGCCCCCATGCCCCGGCGCACCAGGGCGCGGGCGCGGGCTTCTAGCTCTTGCAGGCTAAAGGGCTTGGCCATGTAGTCGTCGGCGCCGTAGTCCAGGCCTTTGACGCGCTCTTCCACGCTGTCGGCCGCTGTCAATATGAGCACGGGCAGCGTCGAACCGCGGGCGCGCAGGCGTTTGAGCACCTCCAGGCCGTGCATCTTGGGCAGGCCCAGGTCCAGAATCAGCAGGTCAAACTCGGTGTTGGTCATCAGTGCCGCATCGGCCTCGGTGCCGCTGGCCACGTGGTCCACCGCAGCGCCTGCACTGCGCAGGGCGCGCAGCAGTCCATCGGCGAGCACCTGGTCGTCTTCGGCGATCAAAATCCGCATACGGGTCTCCTCGCGCTGGGGCGTTGTAATGGCTTGTTGTCGGAATTGGAAAAAGCATTCTAGGACTGCCCCCGTGGGGCGCGTTCGTTTCGGCCTAGGGGTTTGCCCCTGCGCCGGGTGCTGTCGGGCACTGGCGCTCTAGGCCGCGCTTCAGGCCGCGCTATAGGCCTCCAGCCCCAGCGCCACCACCGTGGCCACCTCGGTGCCGATGGCGCTGCGCAACTCTTTTTCGGCTTGCGCCACGCTGTCTTGGTAGGCCGCCAACCAGGCCCGCCCGGTGGCGGTAAAGCACACGCGCCGCGCGCGCGCGTCCAGGCCATCGGCTTGGCGCTGCACCAGGCCCCAGGCCTCGCACTGGTTCACCAGCGTGCCCATGGCTTGTTTGCTCATGCCCGCTCGCTGCGCCAGTTCGGTCAGGCGCGCGCCTTCGGGCGGTAGGTGGCGGGTGACCTGCCAGTGCGCCGCCGCCAGTTGCCCGCGCCCGGCCAGGTTGGACAAGCCCAGCGACACGCCGGGGTGCTGCGCCATGAGCGCCATCACACGGGCGTCAAAGCGCTCCAGGCCCAGGCGCAGCCAGTGGCCCAGGTGGTTGTGGCGCCAGGTGTCGGGCGCGGCGTGGGGCGGGTTGGACATGGTGTTAATAGTAATGCAAACTGACTAAAAATAGCTTAAACGCATTTACAAACTGCCTATAAACTACTGTTCAAGCATCCAGCCTGTGCTTAACACCAGAGGCGGGATTTCACGGTTCCCCACCCTACCCCTAGAGGAGATTTCTCATGGACGCACCCGTCAAAACCATGGCCCCCAGCAGCGAAAAAGCCAAAGCCCTGCAAGTCGCACTGGCCCAGATCGAAAAGCAATTTGGCAAGGGCACCATCATGCGCCTGGGCGAAGGCGAGGTCATCGAAGACATCCAGGTGGTGTCCACCGGTTCGCTCGGCCTGGACATCGCCCTGGGCGTAGGCGGCCTGCCGCGCGGCCGGGTGGTTGAGATTTACGGCCCTGAGTCGTCCGGCAAAACCACGCTCACCCTGCAAGTGATTGCTGAGATGCAAAAGCAAGGCGGCCAGTGCGCTTTTGTCGACGCTGAACACGCGCTCGACATCCAATACGCGCAAAAACTGGGCGTCAACTTGCAAGACCTCTTGATCAGCCAGCCCGACACGGGTGAGCAAGCGCTGGAGATTGTGGACAGCCTGGTGCGCTCCGGCGCGGTCGACCTGATCGTGGTGGACTCAGTAGCAGCTTTGACCCCGAAGGCCGAACTGGAAGGCGAAATGGGCGACAGCCTGCCGGGCCTGCAAGCCCGCCTGATGAGCCAGGCGCTGCGCAAGCTCACCGCGCATATTAAGAAGACAAACTGCATGGTCATCTTCATCAACCAAATTCGCATGAAGATTGGCGTGATGTTTGGCAGCCCCGAAACCACCACCGGCGGCAACGCGCTCAAGTTCTACGCTTCGGTGCGCCTGGACATCCGCCGCACCGGCACCATCAAAAAGGGCGACGAAGCCATCGGGAATGAGACCAAGGTCAAGGTCGTCAAAAACAAGGTGGCCTCGCCCTTCAAGACCGCCGAATTTGACATTCTGTTTGGCGAAGGCATCAGCCGCCACGGCGAAATCATCGACATGGGCGTGAACGCCCACATCATCGAAAAATCCGGCGCCTGGTACGCCTACCAGGGCGAAAAAATCGGCCAGGGCCGCGACAACGCCCGCGAGTTTTTGCGCGAAAACCCCGCGCTCTCGACCGAAATCGAAAACAAAGTGCGCGAATCGCTGGGCATCGCCCTGATGCCGGTGGCCGAAGCCGACAAAACCAAGGCCAAAAAAGCCGACAAAAAGGCAGACGCGGCCTAAAACCGCCCAGCGCGGGTACCGCCATGGCGGCGGCCCCGTGCGGGTGTCGCCGCCCCAAAGCCCCAGCGGCCTCGCCGGTTTAGTCCATCACCCTCTCCATGGCAACAAGCACCCCCCTGTCGCTCACTGGCCGCGCGCTGCGCCTGCTCAGCGCCCGCGAGCATTCGCGCGCGGAGTTGGAGGCTAAGCTCGCGCAGCATGAAGAAACCCCTGGCGCGCTGGCCCAAGTGCTCGACACGCTGGCGGCCAAAGACTTCATCAACGAAGGCCGCGTGGTCACCTCGGTGCTGCACCGGCGCAGCGCCAAACTCGGAACCGCCCGCATCAAGCACGAGTTGCAATCCAAAGGCCTGGCGCCCGAGGCGGTGGCCCAAGCGGTCAGCGACCTCAAAGCGAGCGAGATGGCGCGCGCCCATGCGGTCTGGTACAAAAAGTTTGGCAGCCCCGCTGCCACGCCCGCCGAGCGCGCCAAGCAGGTGCGCTTTCTCGCCAGCCGTGGCTTCGGCGGCGAGGCGATTGCGCGCGTGGTTTCGGGGGCGTTTGATACGGATGATGCGGATGGGGTGTAAAAGTTATACTTTGGTGTAACTTCAAAAGGATCAATACCGTGACTACTGCAACCTTGCGCTCCGTTGGCGGCTCGGTCGTTATGGCAATTCCCAAGCCCTTTCTGGAATTGCTGCGTCTGAAGTCGGGCGAAAAGGTCGAGTTAGACGTACAAGATGGGCGTCTGGTGGTGGCGCCGCAAAAGAAAGCCGCCTACGCTCTGGCCGACCTGCTTGCCCAGTGCGACGCCCAAGCGCCGCTTAGCGCGCAAGACCGCGAATGGCTGGACGCTGCGCCTGTGGGCCTGGAAGACGTTTCCTGATTCGCAAACACTTCATCCACCATGCGTATCCCCGACCGAGGCGACATTTGGCTCGCCAACCTCAACCCCACCGCAGGCCGAGAACAACAGGGCCTACGCCCCGTGTTGGTGGTTTCTCAGCGTGATTTCAACCGTTTGGGCCTGTGCGTGGTCTGCCCGATCAGCCAGGGAGGCCAGCAAGCGCGCTTTGCCGGGTTTACCGTTACCCTGATGGGCAGCGGCACCCAAACCCAGGGCGTGGTCATGTGCAACCAGCCCCGCACCATTGACATGGGCGCCCGCAACGGCCAATGGGTGGAATACAGCAGCTCCGCCATTGCTGATGAAGTGGTCGCCCGCTTGATGCCTATCTTTCAGGCCCTGTAGGCCTGGCCCAGAGCTACTCACATCCCCAACATCAACTCCAAATTCTGCACCGCCCCCCGTTAGCGCCTTTGCCCAACTTGCCTGGGCCCGCCGTCAGCAAGCGTGGGCAACGCGGCCCATTCGTAGCCTCTGCTACCATTGTTTTTGACAAACATTCCGTGGCCCACCAGTCACTGCGGAGTGACCACCATGGCAAACCAGAGGGAGCAAACGCAATGAAATCTTTTTGGACTTCTCACCGCGGATTCATACTTTTCTTGGTGTTTTTCGGACTGTTTCGCACGGCAATTGCGGACTGGAATCCGATTCCTTCAGGCTCCATGCGCCCTTCCTTATTAGAGGGCGATGTGGTGCTGGTCAACCGCCTCGCCTACGACCTGAAAGTGCCACTCACCAAGCTGTCTTTGGCCCGTTTGGGGGAGCCGCAGCGCGGCGATATCGTCGTCTTCTTTTCACCCAAGGACGACACCCGCCTCATCAAACGGCTGGTCGCGCTACCGGGCGATACGGTGGAAATGCGCAACGGCGTGCTCATTGTGAACGGCGAGGCAGCGCGATATTCCGAGGCAAGGCAGTTTCAAGAGCCGATGGATGAAGGCCCAACGCTGCATGCCTTGCGACTGCACGAGCGCTTGGGCGCGCGTGAGAACCAGATTCAGTGGTTGGCAGGCGTGCCATCGTTGCGGTCTATTCCGACCTATCGCGTGCCCGAAGGCCACTATTGGATGATGGGGGATAACCGGGACAACAGCGCCGACTCGCGCTACTTCGGTCCCGTGCCTCGGCATTTAATGGTGGGCCGCGCCCATCACCTGGTTCTTTCCGTGGCCTTTAAAGAAGACTGGTTGCCGCGCTGGGAGCGCTTTGGCATGCCCTTGTCCTGACGCATTCCGGCATCACTGACGCTTAGGTCCCGCCTTCGCCAAGTCAGCAACCAGCTCCGCCACCCGCACCATGGCGGATTGGTAGACGGCGCTGTCTTCGCGCTTGTCGACCGCCATCACCATCACGATAAGCACATCGTCTTGCACGCCGTAAACCAGGCGATAGCCTTGTTTGCGCAGTTTGATCTTGTAGTGGCCGGACAGGGCACCGTGCAATTGGGCGCCTGGCACGTGCGGGTTGTCCAAGCGTTTTTTGAGCAGTTTGCGCAGCGTCTCTTTGACGGAACCATCTAGCGCCTGCCATTCGGTCCACGCGCTGGGGACAAACTGCAAACGGTACTTGGGTTTGGGCTTGGGCTGCGGCTCAGATGGCATCGACATCGACTTCGATGGCATTGGCCCGCTCGCCCATGCGCGCGAGCACGGTGCGGTGCAAATCTTGGTCGGCCAGCTCGTCGAGCATGGCTTCAAACAGGGCGGGCTCCACCATATAAAAGGCGGCCTTGTTGTGGTTTAACACCGCTACCGGTCGGCTTTTGGCGTCACGCAGCACGGCAGCCGGGTTTTTTTTGAACTCGGACATGCTGATGGTGACGTCAGAATAAATCGCTTGCATAAATTAGCTCCAAATTAAGCGCTAATAATAGCGCCATATTCACATCCCCAACATCAACTCCAAGTTCTGCACCGCCGCGCCGCTGGCGCCTTTGCCCAGGTTGTCCAGGCGCGCTACCAGCACGGCGTGGGCGAAGCCGTCGGCGGCCGCGTCGTTGGCAAACACGCGCAGCTCCATCTGGTTGGTGTCGGCCAGGGCCACGGCGTCTAATTTGTTGTCGGGCGTAGCGGGCTCCACCGTCACAAAGCGGCTGCCCGCGTAGTGGGCGCGCAAGGCGTCTTCTAGGTCTTGGGCGCTTGGTTGGCCCGGCAGCGTATCCAGGTGCAGCGGCAGTTGCACCAACATGCCTTGCGCAAAATTGGCGACCGAGGGCACAAACAGTGGGCGGCGGGTCAGACCGGTGCAGTGCATGATTTCGGGGATGTGCTTGTGTTTGAGGCCCAGCGCGTACAGCTCCAGCGCGGGCGCGGTGCCTGCTTCAAAAGCTTCGATCATGGGCCGCCCGCCGCCTGAATAGCCGCTGACCGAGGGCAAGCACACGGCAAAGTCGGCAGGGATCAGGCCCGCGTCAATCAGCGGGCGCAGGAGCGCAATAGCGCCGGTGGCGTAGCAGCCGGGGTTGGCCACCCGCTGCGCGCTGGCGATGCGCTCAGCCTGGCCCGCGCACAGTTCGGCAAAGCCATACACCCAGCCCGGCGCCGTGCGATGCGCGGTGGAGGCATCAATGATGCGCGGACCTGGCGCGCCGGTCTCACGCGCCAGCGCATCCACCATGGCCACGGATTCAAGGGCTGCGTCATCGTGCAGGCACAAAATAACCACATCGGCCTGCGCCAGCAATGCGCGTTTGGCGCTGGCGTCTTTGCGCAGCGCGGGGTCTATGCGCAGCAGCTCAATGCCGACCATGGCGCCTAGACGCTCGCGAATTTGCAGGCCGGTGGTGCCTGCCTCGCCGTCGATGAAGATTTTTTTCATAACAATGACCGTCGGTGTTCGGGGCGGACGGTGGGGCTAAAAGGCGAAAAGTGAGGCAGCAAATCGCGTAAGAAGATGGCAAGTTTGGTGCACCGCACCATGATACAGTTCTCGGCTTCCGCACCTAGGGCCGGGTTCCCCTGCTTGGTGCAGGCGCAGGTCTGGCACCGTTTGTTCTGTCGCAAAGAGAGAAATCATGAAGATCCACGAATACCAAGGCAAGGAAATCTTGCGCAATGCGGGCGTGCCCGTTCCCCGCGGCATCCCCGCATTCACCGTGCAAGAGGCCGTTGAAGCGGCGCAAAAACTCGGCGGCCCGGTGTGGGTGGTCAAGGCCCAAATTCATGCGGGCGGTCGTGGCAAGGGCGGCGGCGTGAAGCTGGCGCGGTCGATTGACGAAGTCAAAGCCCTGGCCACCGAAATATTGGGCATGCAACTCGTCACCCACCAAACCGGCCCGCTGGGCCAAAAAGTGCGGCGCTTGCTGATTGAAGACGGCGCGGATATCAAAAAAGAGTATTACGTGTCTGCGGTGACCGACCGCGCCAGCCAGCGCGTGGCCATGATTGTGTCGAGCGAAGGCGGCATGGACATTGAGGGCGTGGCCCACGACACGCCCGAGAAAATCATCACCGAAATCGTCGACCCCGCCCTGGGCCTGACCGACGCCCAAGCCACAAAGCTGGCCGACGCCATTGGCGTTCCCGCAGGCTCTACCGCCCGGGCTGTGGACGTGCTGCAAAAGCTGTACAACATCTACATGGACACCGACGCCAGCCTGGTCGAGATCAACCCGCTGATTTTGGAAGGCAACGGCAACATCAAAGCTCTGGACGCCAAGTTCAACTTTGACGCCAACGCCCTGTTCCGCCACCCCGAAATCGTGGCCTACCGCGATCTGGACGAAGAAGACCCGGCCGAGATTGAGGCCAGCAAGTTTGACCTGGCTTACATCAGCCTGGACGGCAATATTGGCTGCCTGGTCAACGGCGCTGGCCTGGCCATGGCCACCATGGACACCATCAAGCTGTTTGGCGCCGAGCCCGCTAACTTCTTGGACGTGGGCGGCGGCGCAACCCCCGAGAAAGTGACCGAAGCCTTCAAGATCATGCTGAAAAACCCCAAGGTCAAGGCCATTTTGGTCAACATCTTTGGCGGCATCATGAAGTGCGACACCATTGCCACCGGCATCATCGTGGCCTGCAAGGCGGTCAACTTGTCCGTGCCCCTGGTGGTGCGCATGAAGGGCACCAACGAAGAGATGGGCAAGCAAATGCTGGCCGATTCTGGCCTGCCCATCATCAGCGCCGACACGATGGCTGACGCCGCCCAAAAAGTTGTTGCCGCTGTCAACGCCCACGCCTGATACCCCGTTTCGGCCACGCCTCAGCCAGAAAGAACCCAGCCATGTCCATCTTTATCAACAAAGACACCCGCGTGATCACCCAAGGCATTACCGGCAAAACCGGCCAGTTCCACACCGAGAAGTGCCAGGAATACGCCAACGGTAAAAACTGCTTTGTCGCCGGTGTGAACCCCAAAAAAGCGGGCGAGTCGATTTTCAATATTCCGATTTACGCCTCGGTCAAAGAAGCCGCGCATGAGACGGGCGCCACCGTGTCCGTGATCTATGTGCCGCCCGCCGGTGCCGCGGCCGCCATCTGGGAGGCTGTTGAGGCCGACCTCGACCTGGCGATCTGCATTACCGAAGGTATTCCGGTCAAAGACATGCTCGAAGTGCGCAACCGCATGCGCGCCAAAGTGGCCGCTGGCGGCAAAGAAACCCTGTTGCTCGGCCCCAATTGCCCTGGTTTGATCACGCCCGACGAGATCAAGATCGGCATCATGCCCGGCCACATCCACCGTAAAGGCCGCATTGGCGTGGTTTCGCGCTCGGGCACGCTCACGTATGAGGCCGTGGCCCAACTCACCGAAATCGGCCTGGGCCAAAGTAGCGCCGTGGGCATTGGCGGCGACCCCATCAATGGCCTCAAGCACATTGACGTCATGCGCTCCTTCAACGACGACCCGGACACCGACGCCGTCATCATGATTGGCGAAATCGGCGGCCCCGACGAGGCCGAAGCCGCCCGCTGGTGCAAGCTCAACATGAAAAAACCCATCGTCGGCTTTATCGCTGGTGTCACCGCCCCTGCGGGCAAGCGCATGGGCCATGCTGGTGCTCTTATCAGCGGTGGCGCTGACACGGCCGACGCCAAACTCGCCATCATGGAAGAGTGCGGCTTCACCATCACCCGCAACCCGTCCGAGATGGCCAAGCTGCTCAAGGCGCTCTTGTAAATACAATCGCCCCCGCCGTACTGGCAAAGCGGGCGGCGGGCCACACCCGCCCCGCAGCGCAGCCTGAGTGCCCCGACCACCGTCTGGGCACTTTTTCTTTTTTTGAGCCTGCCTTGGAGCGCGCTTGGAATTTCTACAAACCCCCGATTTCTGGATTGGCCTGCTAAAGATCGTCTGGATCAACATCATCCTCTCAGGTGACAACGCCGTCGTCATTGCCCTGGCCGCGCGCAGCCTGCCGCCCGCGCAGCAAAAAAGGCCGTGCTGTTTGGCTCGGGCGCGGCCGTGGTGTTGCGCATTGGCCTCACCGTCGTGGCCGTGCGGCTGCTTGAAATTCCGTACCTGCAAATCGTGGGCGGCGCCTTGCTGCTTTATATCGGCGTGCAATTGCTCAGCGAACAAGGTGGCGACGAAGGTGAAGCCAAACACCACGGCAGCCTGCTGGCCGCAGTGCGCACCATTTTGATTGCCGACCTGGTCATGAGCCTGGACAACGTCATTGCCGTGGCCGCCGCCGCCAAAGGCAGCATGCTGCTGCTGGTGCTGGGCCTGGCCATTAGCATTCCGCTGGTGGTATTTGGCAGCACGCTCATGATCCGCCTGATGGAGCGCTTTCCCGTCATCGTCACCCTGGGCGCCGCGCTGATTGGCTGGGTCGGTGGCGAAACCATGGCCAGCGACAGCGCCATTGCGCCCTTGCTGCACACCCAGACCTGGCTGCACCAAATCGCCCCGGCGCTGGGCGCAGCCTTGGTCATTGCCCTGGGGCGCTGGCTACAGCACCACGAGAAAAACAAATCTTAATTTGGTGTATTTGGTGTAATCCGGTGCGGGCAGTGAAAAAAGCGAAGAAAAAATCGTAATAATTATCAGAAGCGCACTTTTTTTGCCTAGAATGTGTCGGTGCGGCTTGCACAAAGGGCAAGTTCCCGCCCTAATTTTTGTTGATAACTTAATGAGGATTTTTATGAAACAGTCTATGCAAAAGGGTTTTACCCTGATCGAGCTGATGATCGTGGTTGCGATCATTGGTATTTTGGCTGCGGTGGCATTGCCGGCATACAGAGACTACACCGCACGCGCCAAGGTTTCAGAGGTCCTGTTGGCTGCTAGTTCCGGGCGCGCCACGGTCGCTGAAGCTGCGGTTACTTATGCAGCAATGCCGGCCAGCAATTCAATCGGACTAACCAGCCAAGTTTCTAAATACGTCGCTTCGGTTTCTTATTCCCTGTCGGGTACAATAGGAATCATTACCGCTACGGCGTCAAGTACTGGCTCAGGCCTGCCCACTGGTGCTGCTGGTAATACGATAACTTTGGCAGGTACTTACAGCGCCACTGACGGTACTGTGTCTTGGACGTGTGGCGGCACTATTTCGGCGCAGTATAGGCCGGCGAGCTGCAAATAATGGGTGAAGCGCAAAAAACTGTAGTTAAGCCAAACCTATTTAAAGACAAATAGAAATTGTTATAACTACTAGCCAACGCTGATTCTGTAGAGTATCCAAACCCAAGTTTCATATAATTTGGGTTTTTTTTCGCCTCGCAAAATGTACAAGTTAAAAATTTTTTCGTTTATCGAGGCAAATGTGCGTAAGTCGTACTCACTGAACCCGGTATGGGCTGTGTTGGGAGTTTGTAGTTTGGCGTTTGTCTGGCTGGCGCCAAACCATGCCTATCCTTGGCTCGCATTTTTTGGCGATGCGCTAATTGGATCAGTATTTGCGCTGGCAGTAGCTGTGATTTGGTACTACCACTCTAGGCGCCCAGAAATTTATAGAGTCAATGTACTGTCTGCGGCTTTGCTTGCAGTACCACTGCTGCAATATGCCACTGGAGGCATTTACTTTTTTGGCCATGCCTTGGTTTGTTCGCTGTATTTATGTGGGTTTCTGTTGGCACAAATAGGCGCTCAAATGGCGGAGAAAAAATACCCGGGTCGGCTTAGTGCCATTTTGTTTTCTGCTGTTTTGTTAGCAGCGATTGTTTCTGTGGGTCTTGCGTTGCACCAGTGGTTGGGATTGACCCAAAGTGCAAATGCAACTGACATTTTGGTATTGGGCTATGAAGGTGATCGACCGGTTGCCAACCTAGGCCAGGCAAACCATCTTGCGACACTGCTAGTTTGGGGAATAGTGGCAGTCGCATTTGGCGTCTGGCGTGGTGTACTGGGGCGTTGGACCGCATGGATTGCGGTCGCTTGGCTGTTGACGGGTCTGGCGTTGACCCAGTCACGTTCTGGGCTCATCAGTCTGCTGCTGGTTTCGCTGTTCGCCGTGGTCTGGCGGCCAGTCAGTTGGCTACCCCGAATTCGATGGTTTGTAGCAAGCCTGTTCGCGTGGTATGCCCTGTGTTTATGGGCGGCGTACGAGCTTCGAGGTTTGCTGCTTCTTGGTGCCAAGAGTTCAATTTTGGAGCGTTCCACGGGTGCGATACGTCTAAAAATATGGGAAATCTTCCTAGATGCCAGCACACAGCATCCCTGGCTAGGCTTTGGTTTTGACCAAGCGACCTCTGCACATGTCGCGGTGGCGGATCGCCATTCCTCCCTGGACTCCGTTGCGGCGCAAGCCCACAACCAACTACTGGACTTCGTGGTGTGGATGGGTTGGCCAATCGGCCTAACTTTTGGCGCTGCTTTGGTGATCTGGTTCTTGGTGGCTTGGCGCCGCGTGCGTGAAATACCGGACGCATTGGGGATGCTGTTTATCAGTGTGGTGTTTGTGCACTCCCTGCTTGAGTACCCATTGGCCTATGCCTATTTTCTATTGCCGGTGGGTGCAATGATCGGTATCATGAATGTGCGATTGCAGATAGGGAAGGTGATGAAAACGGCTGGTAATACCGTCTGCGCTCTGTTGCTTGGCTTATATCTTTCTTCTATTGCGTTGTTAGGGATGACGGTTTACGATTATGTGCGTTTGGAAGACGCGTTTCGTGATATTCGGTTTGAGCGTGCAAATATAAAGATGCACCATCCAGCTGTCGTGCCCGAGGTTCTCATACTTGATCATGTAAAAATGCGACTAGATTTCATTCTTTATACTCCCCGTGCGAATGAGAGCGAATCAGTTATTCGCAATCTCGTAGCAGTTAACGTGTATTCACCCAGCGCGGACAGTTTATTCAAGTTGGTTACCCTGCTAGAGCTCAACGGTCATTCCGAGGAGGCCCAAACTTGGATGCGCAAGGCCCCTCGGCTACTATCAAAACCCCCGCAAGATGTTATTCCGGCTTACTGGGCGGAGCAGCAGCGTATTTTTCCGCAGCTCGCGTCGCGTGGCTGGGCAAAGGCTGAGTAATAATACCGGCGGACTTCATACATGGTATTGATAGCGCAATGATTACAGTGCGAATTCACCCAAAACTCATGGCCGCTGGCGTGCATTTGGCATGCAGCGGAGTATTGGCAGCGATGGCCGCAGTGATGGTCTTTCATGTTTGGTACCCATCTCCATACGGCCAGATGTCCGGTGCAACGGACTTGTTTTTGATTATGGTGGGGGTAGACATTGCCCTGGGGCCGTTGGCGACGTTCGTTGTCTTCAATGCTGAGAAGCCGCGCACCAAGCTCTTGATCGACTTGCTGGTCGTCGCGGCGCTGCAACTGGCGGCCCTTGGGTATGGCATGTGGACCGTGTTCGTGGCGCGGCCCGTGCATCTGGTGTTTGAGTACGACCGCATGCGGGTAGTGCATGCTGTGGAAATACCTGCGGTGTTTCTCGACCGCGTGCCCGCCGGTATTGATCCTTTGCCGATATGGGGCCCTACTTTGCTTGCCTTGCGCCCTTTCAAAAACAACGCGGAACAAACCAACGCCACCTTGGATGCACTGGCCGGGATTGAGCTTTCTATCCGCCCGGAGCTGTGGCAGTCCTACGACCGGGCGGTGCCCGAAGTGCTTAAGTCCGCCAAACCGCTGGCGTCGTTGATGGCGAAAAATCCGGCCTTTGCCATACCGGTTCGCCAAGCGTTGGCAGATTTGCGGCGCAGCGCCGATGACACAGTGTATTTGCCACTGGTGAGCCGTACCAACTTTGGTACTGCACTGCTTGACGCGAAAACGGCGCAACCCTTGGCGCTGCTAGCGTTAGATTCATTTTGAATGTGCCCGCTGCGGCGTGCGCATTAGCCTGGCAAATCAGCCGAAAGGCCCTGCTTCACAATTCGGGCGTATTTGTCCTCACCCGGGCATGCGGGCTTGAAAAGCGCGCTCCATCACCGGAATCAACCCTGAGCGGATGAGCTCCGTTCTGTTGCACTTCACACGGCGGTGCTCTTAGTGGCGTGGGACCCCCAACGAAATGTCAATGCGATTTCTCCGGGTGTCGCTGACGGTACCGATTGAAGAAAGTCAATGCGCATTTTCCTTCATGCCCGCCGCGATATCCCAGACAGCTCGCTTAGGCTGGCTTGTTGCAACAATCGCTGGAAAATAATCGCTAGATGAACAATCTACCTGCGCATCCAAAAGCTAGCCTTTCAAGCTGGCTAGCCTTCTTGGCCCCGCTGCCCCTGCTGACACTCCCCTGGCTCAACCCCTTCACCAGCGGCCCCAATGCTTCGGTGCTGCCCTTTTTGTTCACTTGGGCTTGCGCCAGCGCGGCGCTGCTGTGGTGGTGCGCGGTGCCGCAAAGCGATGCGCAGCGGGTGCGGACCGTGGCAGCGGCTTGGCTGGTGGCGGCGATTGTGAGCGCGGTGCTGGGTGTGTTGCAGTATTTCGACGCTAGCCACGACTGGGTGCCTTGGGTGAACCAGCCGGGGCTGGGGCAGGCCTATGGCAATTTGCGCCAGCGCAACCAGTTTGCCACGCTGTGCAGCATCGGCCTGTGCGCGCTGTTTTGGTGGGCGCACTGCCTGGCACCTTCGGCGCCAAGCCGTGCCACGGCCTGGTGGGGCCGCGCGGTGCTGGTGGCGGCGGCCTTGTTGGGGGCCGCCTTGGCGGTGTCGGGGTCGCGCACCGGTTTGCTGCAACTGGTGGGCTTGGTCTTGTTGCTGGCCTGGTGGGCGCGTGGCAGCGGCGCCGCGGCGGTGCATGTGCCATCGACTTCGCCCGTGCCTATGCTCGTCCCCGTGCCGCTGCGCGGGCTGCGCCTGCAGCGCTGGGTTGCGCCTACCGCGCTTGTGGCGTATTTGCTGGCCGCGTTGCTGCTGCCGCGCCTGGCGGGTGTGGACGCCTGGGTGTTTGACCGCCTGAACGAGAGCAGCGCCCAGTGCCAAAGTCGCCTGAACCTGTGGCGCAACGTGCTCTACCTGATTGCGCAAAAGCCGTTGTGGGGCTGGGGCTGGGGCGAGCTGGACTATGCGCACTTCATCACCCTGTACGACGCGCCTTGGGCGGGGCTGCGCTTTTGCGAGATTTTGGACAACGCGCATAACCTGCCGCTGCACCTGGCGGTAGAGCTGGGCCTGCCGGTGGCGCTGTTTTTGTGTGCGGCACTGGTGGGCTGGCTGTGGCGCCAAGCACCGTGGCGCGAGGCAGTGCTTGAGCGCCAGCTGGCATGGGCGGTGCTGGCCGTGGTGGGCGTACACAGTCTGCTGGAGTACCCGCTGTGGTACGGGCAGTTTCAGGTAGCGGCGCTGCTGGCCGTTTGGTTGCTGCGCAGCTTTCCCGGCGCTTGTGCAGGGGGTGCGGCGGGGGGGACTGCGCTAACTCTCATGAGGGCCCGCCGCAGCCCCAATCAAGAAAGTTCTCCTACGTTGAATGTCGCGCGCTGGGGCTGGCCCGCAGCGTTGGCGGGCGTGGCTATTGCCCTGGCCTGCGCAGGCGCGCTCTGGAGCTATTGGCAGGTAAGCCAACCCTACCTAGCTCCGGAGCAGCGCGCGCCGCAGTTTCGCCAGCAAAGCTGGACCCAGTTGCACGAAATCTGGTTCTTCAGCGACCAGGTGGACTTTGCCGAACTGGCAGTAACGCCGGTGACGCCCCAGACCGCTCCGCGCCTGTTTGCGCTGGGTGAAGACTTGCTGCATTTCTCGCCCGAGCCTCTGGTTGTGCAAAAGCTGCTTCAAAGCGCGCACGTCTTGGGCAAAGACGCCGGGGTGGACTTCTATACCCGCCGGTTCAAGGCGGCGTTCCCGGATGACTATGCCGAGTGGGCCAAGGAGCGTTAACGAACATAAAGGCGCCATAAGCGCCGTTGCGCTTTAGCCCGGCAAGTGGCCCTCTTCAAGCGCTTCGCGCCGGCATGCAAAAGTGGGACTGCCGGTGGTTTGGTACAAATAGTGCCCTTTGGCGTAAAAGCGGCGCGTCGTCAGGTCAACCCGCAGCACCACGTCGTTGGGGCAGTACTTCTTGGCCTGCTCTTCGGTTTTGAAATGGCCAGCAGGCGCATAAGCATGCGCAGCGGTAGCCAAGAGTACGGTGGCGGACAGGGCGCATCGCCAGGGTGATGCATTCCACACGGTGGCCCCTCATTTTCATGAAGGTGCGCAGCATCGCTCATCATGAAAGCTCTTCCACGTTAAAGCGCGTTCACAAAACTGCCGCTCTTGCCCCCGTGCTTTTCGCGCAGGGTAATGCCGTGCATGGCCATGCCCCGGTCTACCGCCTTGCACATGTCGTAGATGGTTAAGAGGCCGATTTGTACTGCGGTCAGCGCCTCCATCTCTACGCCCGTGGGGCCCACAGTCTCCGCAGCGGCGGTGCAGTGCACGCCGTCAAAGCCGTCGGCCGCATGGTGGGCTATGGCAAATTCCACCGCCACGCGGGTCAGCGCCAGCGGGTGGCACAAGGGAATGAGTTCGCTGGTTTTTTTTGCCGCCATGATGGCCGCAATGCGCGCCACGCCCAGTACATCGCCTTTTTTGGCGCTGCCGCCCTCAATCAGCGCGCGGGTGCTGGCCAGCATTTCGATGCGGCCGGTGGCAATGGCAATGCGCTTGGTGCTGGCCTTGTCGGCCACGTCCACCATATGGGCCAGGCCTTGGGTGTCGAAGTGGGTGAGTTGTGTCATGGGCAGCGGGGCAGGGGTTTGGGCACACGGCGCACGCCCAGCCGCGTGCGTTTACAGGGCCGCATCATACGGCGCAGGCCTTGGCTGGCAAGGCGCCGCCAGTGTGCCAAGTCAGCGAGCGGCCCACAGCGCGGCGTGTTGGGAAAAAGCGCCGCGTATATCCAAACCTCATTTACCCAGACTTCACGGTTCGCGTGCATCATCGCGGCATGACAAAAAAGGACAACTGCTTGAGGGCAAGTGCGCCAGCGCTGGCGCAAAAAGCTTCGCAGGGCGCTGCGAACGGCCGCGCGAGACGCTTTCTGCCCTTGTGGCTGGCTTTGGCCCTGGCCTGGCCCGCTAGCTGGGTGCAGGCGCAAACCCAAGGGACGGCCGACACCGCGCCTGGCAACGCCTTGCCGCACCTGGGTGACGGCACCGAAATGTCACCTGCTGCCGAGCGGCGCTTGGGTGACAGCATTGCCCGCAGCCTGTACCGCGACCCCGACTATGTGGACGACCCGGTCACCATGGAGTATCTGCAAAGCATTTGGCAGCCTCTGCTGGCGGCGTCCCAGGCGCGCGGCGAGATGCCGCCGGATCTGTATGACACCTTTGCCTGGGAGGTGTTGCTAGGGCGCGACCGCTCGGTCAATGCCTTTGCGCTGCCCGGGGGCTACTTTGGCGTGCAGCTGGGGCTGGTGGGCATGGTCAGCACGCGTGACGAGCTGGCCTCGGTGCTCGCGCACGAGCTCAGCCACGTCACCCAGCGTCACATTGCGCGCAATATGGCGCAGCAAAGCGCCCAGGCGCCGTGGATGATGGGCGCCATGATTTTGGGCATCTTGGCCGCTAGCAAGAGCCCCAGCAACGGCCAGGGTGCCAACGCCTTGATCGTGGGCGGGCAGGCGGCGGCGGTGCAAAGCCAGCTCAACTTTTCGCGCGACATGGAGCGCGAGGCCGACCGCGTCGGCTTTGGCGTGATGACGCAGGCGGGGTTTGCGCCCCAGGGCTTTGTGGGCATGTTCGAAAAGCTGCAACAGGCCAACCGGCTCAATGACAGCGGCAGCTTTCCCTATCTGCGCACCCACCCGCTCACCACCGAGCGCATCTCGGACATGCAAAACCGCATGGGCGCGCTGACGGCGGCACCCGTGGCAGGTGCGGCACCGGTGGCACCTGCGCAATTGCCGCCGTTCAAAGCAGCAGGTTTGCAGGCGCCGCCTGACTTTGAACCCCTGCTGGTGGCGGCGCGCGCACGGGTGCTCTCCAACGGCGGCGTGGACGCCTTGCGCCTGTGGCAAGCCGAGGTGCAGCCCGCCACCCTGGCCGGCAAAGCACCGGGTCAGCAGGCGGCGTCTTTGTATGGTGCTGCGCTGGCGGCCACGAAGTTACAAGACCACGCCAGCGCCCAGGCGCTTTGCCAGCAATTGCAGCAACTGCTAGCCCGCCAGGGTGCCGATGGCCGCTTAGCGCGGCTCTTGGAGGCGGAGCAGGCGCTGGCACAAGACAAGGGCGCGCGCGCCGTGGCCTTGCTCTCGGGCACGCCGACCGGCTCGGGGTCTGCGATGGGCCGTGCAGAGCTGATGCTGCTGGCGCAGGCGCAGATTCAGGCCGACCAGCCCCAAGGTCTGGCGCAAGCCATAGAACGTTTACGCGACTGGGTGGCCGTGCACCCGCGCGATACCCAGGCTTGGCGATTGCTGGCGCGCGCTTACGAGGTGCAGGGCCGCAACGTGGCCGCAGTGCGCGCCCAAGCCCAGGCCGATGGGCTGGAGCAGGACTGGAGCGCCGCGCTGTCGCGCCTGCGCGCCGCCCAAGACCTGGTGCGCGCAGGCCAGTGGGGCGCCATGGGGCCAGACCACCTGGAGGCGGCTATCGTGGACACCCGCGCGCGCGAATTGACCCAGCTACTGCGGGAACAAGCGGTCCAGCGCTGAGTTGACCACCAGCCCGATCAGGGTGTACAGCAGCGAACCCAGCAAGGCCGCGCCAAAACCGTCCACATTAAAGCCCTCAAGCACGCCCGATGCGGCCCAAAACATCAGCGCGTTGATGACAAACAGAAACAGGCCCAGCGAGATCACCGTCACCGGAAAGGTCAGCACCACCAAGAAGGGGCGCAAAAACACATTGAACAAACCCACCACCAGCGCGGCCAGCATGGCGGCGCCAAAGCTGCTGACCTGCACGCCGCTGTACAGGTGGGCGATGGCCAAGAGGGCGACCGCGTTGAGCAGCCATTTGCTGAGAATTTTCATAGGCCACGAGCATAGCGCGCGCTCCGCGTGGCCTTGCAGGGCTTTGCACGCGCCGCCAGGCGCGTACATTGACGCAGATCAGGCCCCGCTGCTGTCGGCCTTGCGTTTGCGCCAACGCCCGGCCAGCAGCACGCCCACCACGGTGACGGTGTAAATGGCCCAGCGCGCAAACTGTTGGTCTTGCGTGAGGCCAGTTTTGGCGTTGCCCAAGTAATCGGACAACAGGGGCTCCGACACCAGCATTTGCGCTGCGGTAAACGCCAGCACCGCCGCGCCAATGGCAATGATGGACGGAAAACGCTCCACCAATTTGAGCACCACGCTGCTGCCCAGCACCACAATGGGCACGCTCACCAAGAGGCCAATGACCACCAGGTCAAAGGCACCGTGGGCCGCACCGGCAACGCCCAGCACGTTGTCCACGCCCATGAGGGCGTCGGCCACGATGATGGTCTTCATGGCGCCCCAAAACGTGGTGGCACTTTCACCGTGTTCGTCACCGTCCCCCTGGTCGGCTAGCAACTGGTAGGCGATCCACACCAGGCCTAGGCCACCCACCAGCATCAGTCCGGGGATTTTTAGCAGCCAAACCACGCCGACCGTCATGGCCGAGCGCACCACAATTGCGCCTACCGTGCCCCAAATAATGGCTTTGCGCTTGAGTTGGGGGGGCAAATTGCGGGCAGCCAGCGCAATCACGATGGCGTTATCGCCGGCGAGCACCAAGTCGATGAGCACGATGGCCAGCAGCGCCGACCACCAAGGGGTTGAAAACATGTCCATGGGAGAAAAACTTCCTATTGCAAGGGAATGACAAAAAAGGGCGAATACTAAAAGTACCCGCGTTGCCCTCTGGATTATCAGGGGGTTGTGTCTTGCCCCAAAAACTTCGGCTGACCCATCTCATGGTTCAACAATTCGACTGCGATCAAGTAAAAGAAAAAATGTCCCCGTCTTGGCCCTGGCAGCGCTGGCGCAGCCCACGCGGCAGCAGGTGTTCCGCCCCGACCTGGTGGCCCTATCATCCAAGCTCATTTCATAAGGCTCCATGGCAGGCATTCACATCACCGACATCGAGTCGGCTATTAACTACTGGCGCGCCCACGAGCCCTCGCCCGACGGCGTAGCGCTGCCCGCACCCACCCGCGCGCTGGCCGAGGTCTACGCCATGCTGGTGTTCCACCACGAAACCGAGGCCGATGAGGCCAGCATGCCCGCCAAGGCCCACGCCGCTTGGTTGCAGTGGTACGGCACCACGCCCGACACGCCCTGCATCGCCATTTGTTCCACCAGCCAGGGCGATGAAGAGTGCAAAGGCTGCGGGCGCAGCTTTTTTGAAGTGCAGCACTGGCCGCAGATGACACCGGGCGAAAAGCGCGCCACTTGGCGGCGAATCACCCTGGAGTCCAGCGCCTGGCGCTTTAACAAATACGCAGAGCGCGCCGCCGAAGGCCCGCAGGAGCCCCGCTGATGGCCGCCCCCCGCTGGCGACCCAGCGCCACCGTAGCCGCCGTGATTGCGCACGAGGGCAAATTTTTGCTGGTGGAAGAGCACACGCCCGAAGGCCTGCGCCTGAACAACCCGGCCGGCCACCTGGACCCTGGCGAATCGCCCGCGCAAGCGTGTGCGCGTGAAACTCTGGAAGAAACCGCCTACGCCTTCACCCCCGAGGCGCTGGTGGGCGTCTACCTGTCGCGCTTTGAGCGCCCCCCCAGCGCCGCGCGGCCCAAGGGCGAGGACATCACCTACCTGCGTTTTGCTTTTTGCGGCACGCTGGGCGCCATGGAGCGCGGGCGCCGCCTGGACTACGGCATTGTGCGCACGCTGTGGCTGAGCGCTGACGAAGTGCGCGCCAGCGCCACGCGCCACCGCAGCCCGCTGGTGGTGCAGTGCATGGAAGACTATCTGGCGGGCAAGCGCTACCCGTTGGAACTGGTGACTACGGACGCCAGCATCTACCGCGGACGCTAAGGCCCCGCGCACCCTCATCCCGCGCCTACCAGCGCCTGCCAGACCCCCAGGCCTAAAATCTTGGGATGACGACCGCACCCGCCCCCAGCAAAAAACAACGCATCGTGGTGGGCCTGAGCGGCGGCGTGGACTCGGCGGTGACCGCCCATTTGCTCCAGCAGCAAGGCCACGAGGTGGTGGGCATCTTCATGAAAAACTGGGAAGACGACGACCGCGCAGCGGACGCCGAGAACCCCGGCGCCGATCCCGGCTATTGCACCTCCAACATCGACTTTGTGGACGCCGCCGCCGTGGCCGACGTGCTGGGCATAGAAATAGAGCACGTCAACTTTGCCGCCGACTACAAAGACCGGGTGTTTGCCGAGTTTGTGCGCGAATACCAGGCCGGGCGCACGCCCAACCCCGACATCTTGTGCAACGCCGAGATCAAGTTCAAGGCCTTTTTGGACCACGCGCTGCGCCTGGGCGCCGAAAAAATCGCCACTGGCCATTACGCCCGCGTGCGCCACAACCCGGCCACCGGCCTGCACGCGCTGCTCAAGGGGCTGGACGCGTCCAAAGACCAAAGCTATTTTCTGCACCGCCTGAACCAGGCGCAGCTGTCCAAAACCCTGTTTCCGGTGGGCGAGCTGCACAAGACCGAGGTGCGGCGCATCGCCGACGAGATTGGCCTGCCCAACGCCAAAAAGAAAGACTCCACCGGCATTTGCTTTATTGGCGAGCGGCCGTTTCGCGAGTTTTTGAACCGCTACATCGCCATGGCGCCCGGCCCCATCAAAAACCCCAAGGGCCAGACCATTGGCGAGCATGTGGGCCTGTCCTTCTACACCCTGGGCCAGCGCCAGGGCTTGGGTATTGGTGGCCTCAAAGCCCGTGGCGCACAAAAGGGCGGCGGTGCACACGCGCCTTGGTTTGTGGCGCGCAAAGACCTCGACACCAACACCTTGTGGGTGGTGCAAGGCCACGACCACCCCTGGCTGCTGTCCCACGCGCTGAGTGCGCTGGATGCGAGCTGGGTGGCCGGAGTCGCGCCCACTCCCAGCCCCACGCTGGCGGCCAAAACCCGCTACCGCCAGAGCGACAGCCCGTGCAGCTTGGCGGCGGCGCAGGGCGCCGCGTTCACCCTGCGGTTTGCGCAGCCCCAGTGGGCGGTCACGCCGGGCCAGTCGGCGGTGCTGTACGACGGTGAGGTCTGCCTGGGCGGCGGGGTGATTGAGCGCACCCTGGCGCCTGACGCCGCGCTGTAACTTCTGTCGCATACCGCGTGGGACAATGACCGCGCCCCGACAAAAACAGCCCCAGGAGACCTGCTATGACCCGCCGCGCCACCAAAATCGTTGCCACCCTCGGCCCCGCTTCTAGCGACCCCGCCATGCTCGAAGACCTGATCCGCGCCGGTGTGGACGTGGTGCGGCTGAACTTCAGCCACGGCAAGGCGCAAGACCACATTGACCGCGCCCGCCTGGTGCGCGAAGCCGCCCAGCGCGCCGGGCGCGAAGTGGCCATCATGGCCGACTTGCAAGGCCCCAAAATCCGCGTTGGCAAGTTTGCTGACGGCAAGGTGTTTTTGGAGCACGGGCAAAAGTTTGTGCTGGACGCCGCGCGCACCGAGCTGGGCGACATCGACGCCGTGGGCCTGGACTACAAGGCCTTGCCCGAAGAAGTGAAAGCCGGTGACGTGCTCTTGCTCAACGACGGCCTGATCGTCATCACCGTGGATGCGGTGGTGGGTAAGCAGGTACACACCACCGTCAAGCTGGGCGGTGAGTTGTCGAACAACAAAGGCATTAACAAGCAAGGCGGCGGCCTCACCGCGCCCGCGCTGACTGCCAAAGACATGGACGACATCCGCACCGCCATGAGTTTTCAGGCCGACTACGTGGCCGTGAGCTTTCCCAAAAGCGCCACCGACATGGAAATGGCGCGCCAGCTCTGCAACGTGGCAGCCGCCCAGTACAACCACAAGCCCGGCCTGATTGCCAAAATTGAGCGCGCCGAGGCGATTCCAAAGCTGCTAGAGATATTGCTGGCCAGCGACGGCATCATGGTCGCGCGCGGCGACCTGGCGGTTGAAGTTGGTAACGCGGCGGTACCCGCACTGCAAAAACGCATGATCAAGCTCGCCCGCGAGCACGACAAGGTGGTGATTACCGCCACGCAAATGATGGAGTCCATGATCACCAACCCGGTGCCCACCCGCGCCGAGGTGAGCGACGTGGCCAACGCGGTGCTTGATGGCACCGACGCCGTCATGCTCTCGGCCGAAACTGCTGCGGGCAAGTACCCGCTGGAAACAGTCAAGGAAATGGCGCAAATTTGCCTGGCCGCCGAGAGCGGCGAGGCGTCCAAACTCGACACCGACTTTATCGGCAAGACCTTTGGCCGCATCGACCAGGCCATTGCCATGGGCGCGCTGTTTACCGCCCACCACATGGGCGCCAAGGCGATCGTGGCCATGACCGACAGCGGCTCCACCGCGCTGTGGATGAGCCGCCATCTGATCCAGGTGCCGATTTATGCCCTGACGCCCAAACTGGTGAGCCAGCGCAAGATGACGCTGTACCGCAATGTGCGCCCGCTGTTGATGGGCAACGTGGCCGACCGCGACGACGCATTGCGCGACGCCGAGCAGCGGCTCAAAGCGCTGGGCATCATGTCCAGCGGCGACGTTTACGCCATCACCTGCGGCGAGCCCATGGGCGCGCCGGGCGGCACCAATATGCTCAAGATTTGCAGCGTGGCCTAAGGGGGCGCGGGGCGGGCCGGGCGGTGCGGCATGCGGGAAGCTGCCTCAAAAGTGCCGCTGCCGGGCACGGCTACTTGGCAATTTGGCTGACGTTAAAATCCGCACGACTCAAAAGTTACCAAGCAGTTACCACCCCCGGAGAACCCCCATGGCACTCGTTTCTTTGCGCGAATTGTTGGACCACGCCGCTCTTGAAGGCTACGGCATCCCCGCTTTTAACGTCAACAACCTGGAGCAAATCCAGGCCGTCATGGAGGCAGCCAAAGAAGTCGGCGCCCCGGTCATCTTGCAAGCCAGCGCCGGTGCGCGCAAGTACGCAGGCGAATCCTTTATCAAGCACCTGGTGGCCGCTGCGGTCGAAACCTACCCCCATATTCCGCTGGTCATGCACCAAGACCACGGCCAAAGCCCGGCGGTGTGCCAGGGCGCGATTGACCTGGGCTTTAGCTCGGTGATGATGGACGGCAGCCTAGAGGCCGACGGCAAGTCGATTGCCAGTTACGAGTACAACGTGGACGTGACGCAACAGGTAGTGGCCATGGCGCACGCGCGCGGCGTGACGGTGGAAGGCGAACTCGGCTGCCTGGGCTCGCTAGAAACCATGCAAGGCGACAAAGAAGACGGCCATGGCACCGACGCGGTGATGACCATGGACCAGCTGCTGACCGACCCCGAGCAAGCCGCCGATTTTGTGAAACGCACCCAGCTCGACGCCCTGGCCATTGCCATTGGCACCAGCCACGGCGCCTACAAATTCACCCGCAAGCCCACTGGCGACATTTTGGCCATTGAGCGCATCAAAGAAATCAACCGCCGCCTGCCCAACACGCACTTGGTGATGCACGGTTCGAGCAGCGTGCCGCAAGACCTGCTGGCCACCATCAACCAGTACGGCGGCAAGATGAAAGAAACCTACGGCGTGCCGGTGGAAGAGATTCAGAAGGCCATTCAATTTGGCGTGCGCAAAATCAATATCGACACCGACATCCGCCTGGCCATGACCGCCGCCTGCCGCAAGTTTTTGTGGGAAAACCCCGACAAATTCGACGCCCGCGAATGGCTCAAGCCGGCCCGCGAAGCCGCCAAACAAATTTGCAAGCAGCGCTTCTTGGAGTTCGGCTGCGAAGGCCAGGGCGCCAAAATCAAAGGCGACAGCCTGACCGTGGTGGCTGCCAAATACAGCCGGGGCGAGCTGGCGCAAGTGGTGCAGTAAAGCGCTTTTTGAAGCCGCGCCGGTCTGCCAGCTAAAAAGCCGCCGCGCGTCGGCTAATCGGCGGCTTTTTAGCCTGATCGCCCCTAAACTCGGGCGCAAACAGACCACCTATTGATACAAGCGCATGGCCCACAAGCGAGCATCCACCACCGCCGGTGATACCAAAAGTGCACCCCGAGATGCCGCGCTCCAAAGCCCTGTTCTCAATGGCCCGTACGCCGAACCCCAGCACCACTACGCCACCGCGCTCGACGGATCGCTGAACTACGAAGAACCGCTGCCCGGTCGGCGCATTTTTGCGCCGCAGACACCGCAGATCCCTCTGGGCAAGCAAGCCCAAGGCAGCACGTTTGATGTCAATGACCTGTCCGCCGAGTACCGCCGGCACTTGGTGAACTTGCTGCGCGAACAAGTGGGCCAATGGCGCCAGCAGGGCTATCCGGGGGTTGGCAGTCGCGTCACCCGCGACTTGCTTACTTACTGGTTTGCCAACCCCGAGCGGGCCGACCATAAAAAACTGTTTTTTGCCCAGCAAGAGGCGGTCGAAACCGCCATCTGGCTCAATGAAGTCGCGCACAAGTCCAACCCTGGCAGCCATGCGCTGCATCAACTGGCCGATGCCAACGCCACCGTGGAAGACCGAGCTAGCGTGCTGCCGCGCATGGCGTTCAAAATGGCCACAGGCACGGGCAAAACCGTGGTCATGGCCTGCTTGCTGCTGTACCACTACCTCAACCGCAGCCAATACCGCAACGACCCGCGCTACGCCGACTATTTTTTGCTCATCGCCCCCGGCATCACCATTCGCGACCGGTTAAACGTCTTGCGTGTGGACACGCAAGCCACCAGCGATGCAACGGCCAACGACTACTACCGCGAACGCCAACTCGTGCCACCCACTTACGCCAGTCTGTTGCCTGGTCTGAACGCCCGTCTGGCCATCACCAACTACCACGCGCTGGAGCCGCGCCTTATTGGGGGCAATAAACGCAGCCCCATGGACGGCAAGATCGGCGCCGATGGCAACAAAGTCGAGGCACGTGAAGACACTGCGCAATTGCTCAAGCGCGTGCTGGGCAACTTCAAGCCGGGGCGCCGCCTGGTGGTCATCAACGACGAAGCGCACCACTGCTACCTGCCGCGCGCCAAAGGGCGCGACACCGAAGAAGAAAACGCCGCCACTGAAAACGAGCGCGCCGCCGTCTGGTTCAGCGGTGTGCGCGCCATGGCCACACGCTGGCACATGGGTGCGGTGTATGACCTGTCCGCCACGCCCTATTTTTTGTCTGGCTCGGGCTGGCCGGCCTACAGCTATTTTCCCTGGGTGGTGTCGGACTTTGGCTTGATCGAGGCCATTGAGGCGGGCCTAGTCAAGATTCCGTTTTTGCCGGTGGACGACACCTCGCAAGAGCTGGACGAACCCAAGCTGCGCAATCTCTACGCCCACTGCAAGGACGGCTTGCCCAAAAAAGGCCAGCGCACCCAGCGCAAAGAAAGCAAAGAGAGCAAGGAAAACCAAGCGCCTGGCACCGCCAGTGCCCAAACCGCTGCGGACGCCGAGCCCCCACCCCAACTTCCGGCCTTGCTCAAAACTGCCCTGCGCCAGTTCTACGACCACTATGCAAAGTACGAGCAGGGCTTGCGCGAACTGGGCGAGCGCGGCAAAGACTTGCTGACGTCGCCGCCGGTATTCATCGTGGTGTGCGCCAACACCACCGTGTCCAAAGAGGTCTACAAGCACATCGCCGGCTACGAAACCGTGGACACCAGTGGCCAGCCCCACGCCGTGGAAGGTGTGCTGGACCTGTTTTCCAACTACACACCCACCACGCGGGCGCGCAAGCACAAACCGCCCACGCTGCTGATTGACTCGGACGCGCTGGAAAACTCCGGCCAAGTCAATGACGAGTTCAAACGCGTGTTTGGCCCCGAGATCGAGGCCTTCAAGCGCGACTACCGCCTCAACCGCCCCGACCAGTCGGTGGACGCGCTGGACGACGGCGACCTGTTGCGCGAAGTGGTCAACACCGTGGGCCGGCCCGGCAAGCTGGGCGAGCACATACGCTGCGTCGTCAGCGTGGGCATGCTCACCGAAGGCTGGGACGCCAACACCGTCACCCACATCGTGGGCGTGCGAGCTTTTGGTTCGCAGTTGCTGTGCGAGCAGGTGGCGGGCCGGGCGCTGCGCCGCAAGCAGTATTTTTTGGACCCCAAGACCGGCAAATTTCCGCCCGAATACGCCCACATCATCGGTGTGCCCTTCCAGCTATTCAAAGGCGGCGAGGTGGTCCCGCCCACGCCGCAAGACATCAAGCACCTGCGCGCCGTGCCAGAGCGCGCCGCGCTGGCCATTGAGTTCCCCAACCTCATTGGCTACAAAATTGCCCACGACGTGGCGCAGTTGCGTGCGGACTTTTCTGGCACGCCCCAGTACGAGGTCAACCTGAACGAGCGGCCCAACCTCACCACCCTGGGCACCGCGTTCTCTGGCCAAGAGCAAGAACTGCACACCGACATTGATGCCCTGCGCGACCAGGCCGTGGTGTACTGGGTGGCGCAACAAGTCATGTCACGCTACTTTCGCGACGCGCACGGCAGCGTGCAGCTAGAGCACTTTGCCTCCGTGCTGCGCATCGCCCACAGCTGGTACGCGCACAAGGTGGAACTGGTGGGCGAAACCGACCCACGCTACAAACGCCTGCTGCGCCTGGACGACCCCCTGGCCGTCACCCGCTCGGTCTACCTGGGCATAGAGGCCGCAGACCTCTTGCGGCATGCGGACGAAGCGCTGGGCGAGCACATTGTTCCGCTGCTCAACCACTACAACCCGCGCTCCAGCACCGCCACCGTGCATGCCAGCACCATCAAGCCCGTGTATGCCAGCACCAAAAGCCATGTCAACTTCGTGGTCGCAGACACCGACAGTTGGGAGCAAATTGCCGCCAAAACCCTGGAGCAAACCGACGCCGTCCAAAGCTATGTGAAAAACGCTTTTTTGGGCTTTGCCATCCCCTATGTGGACAAGCACGGCGTGGAGCGCCAGTACCTGCCAGACTTTCTGTGCCGCGTCAAAACACCGGGTGGCGAGCTATTTAACCTGATACTGGAAATCACCGGCTTTGCCAAAGACAAAGAACGCAAGCGCTACTTCACCACCCAGCGCTGGCTGCCCGCCGTCAACGCCCAGCGCGCCAAGTTTGGCGGCCTGCCGTGGTACTTTCTCGAAATCACCGACATCGAACGCATCAAAAACGATCTGCTGCCCGCCATAGAGCGCATCAGTGCCCAAATGGACGACGCCATGGCCAACTCAGCCTGGGGCGTATTCAAACTACTGGCCGAACTGCCCGACGACATGTTTATGCACCTACAGCCTGACGGCCTTACCCCGGACCACAGAGACGGACTTGTAGACAATGACGACTGATACGACCGACTACCTGCTCGATACCAACGCCTGCATTGGCATTCGCGAAATCATCAAAGGCGCAAACCCGAAAAACCCCGCAAAGGTCGATCAGTTGCGCAAACTCAAGGCCCGCTGGAGCAGCGTACCCAAAGAGCGCCTGTTCATGTCCATCATCACCTGGGGTGAATTGCGCTACGGGGCCGAGAAAAGCAACAACCCAAGCGCCGCCAAGGCCCGATTGGATGCAGTCCGCCAAGCCGTGCAAATCTTGCGCATGGATGACAGCACCGGGGAACACTACGGCGCTATCCGCAAGCACCTAGAGCAACATGGCGAAACCATCAGCAGCAATGACCTGTGGATTGCCGCCCATGGGCGCGCCCAAAGCTGCAAAGTAGTCACCAACAACCTGCGCGAATTCAGCCGCGTGCCGCAGCTCCACTGCGAAGACTGGACCGCATAAGCATGGCCACCAAAAAAACATCCACCCCCGCAAAAACACCCCGCGCCACTGCGGGAGAGTCGGCGGTAGGCCGCAACAAGCCCATAGACGCCATCCAGCACCCGTTTGATGAAGAAGACGCCACCGCAGCCAAGCGCCTGCACATCCCCAGCCGCGAAGAGGCCGGGCAAGAGACCGGCGCCATAGCCGGCAAACCAACCACCAAGTCCGTGCCGCTCAACCCGGTAAGCCACCGGGGCCAAGACCCCGAGCTGTACTGGATGCACAAATACGGCGCAGACGACCAGCAAGCCGCACTCCAGGTGGACATCCGCAGCCTCTACCGGCACGAGCACATAGCGCCCGAGAAAATCATTGCCCGGCTGTACCACTTCAAGGGCCGCAACGCCGCGCAAGACGAACTGTTTGTTAACGAACTCTTTGGCAACCCCCTGGCCATGGACGAGCTGGACAAACCCGGCAGCTACTACCGCCACGCCGACCGCTGGCAAAACCGCCTGGTCCAGGGCGACAGCCTGCTCACCATGACCAGCCTGCTGGAGCGCGAAGGCATGGCCGGCCAGGTGCAATGCATTTACATGGACCCGCCCTACGGCATCAAATACGGCAGCAACTGGCAAATGCGCCTGAACGACCGCAACGTCAAAGACGGCGCCGATGACAACCTGAGCGGCGAGCCCGAAGTCATCAAAGCCTTTCGCGACACCTGGGAGCTGGGCATCCACTCGTATTTGAGCTATTTGCGTGACCGGCTGCTGGTGGCCAAGGAGTTGCTGAGCAATTCAGGTTCCTGCTTTGTGCAGATCAGCGACGAGAACGTGCATTTGGTGCGGTGTCTGATGGATGAGGTGTTTGGGAGTGAAAATTTTTGTTCACTGATTACCGCCCGGAAGACGACGAGCGAAGGAAGCGCGATGATTGGCGCAACCTGTGACTACCTGCTTTGGTACGCCAGGGATGTAGAAGCTGCCAAACAAAAATTCCGCACCTTGTATTTGCCACGCAGCGACGACGCAGACGCGCGCTACGACCAGGTCATGTTGTCCGACGGTAGCACCCGCGCCGCGTCGGCTGTCGAAAAACAGGACGAACAACTGTTGCCTCAAGGCGCTCGGCTGTTTCGCTTGGACAACATTACAAGTTCTCGCTCTGCCGGTGCAGGGGATGTGCGGGAATTTCATTGGGAAGGGAAAATCTTTACTCCCGGCAATGGCACCTTCAAAACAAATTTGTCTGGTCTGCAACGTTTGGCAGAGGCGAATCGCTTGCACATCACGAGTAATGGAAAGCTCAGCTACCGCCGATTTAAAGAAGACTTCGGCTACACGCCCATCGCCAACCTTTGGTCCGACATCAGCGGGGCAGTGCAAAGTCGCGCTGATCCCAAGGTCTATGTTGTGCAGACGTCATCGGCTTTGATCGCCCGCTGTATTCTGATGACCACCGACCCTGGTGACCTCGTACTCGACCCAACCTGCGGTAGCGGCACCACTGCCTATGTGGCCGAACAATGGGGCAGGCGTTGGATTACCAGCGACACCAGCCGCATTGCGCTCAACATTGCCAAGACGCGGCTCATGACCGCTACCTTCCCTTGGTACAAACTGGGCGATCTGGCCGGACAGGACATACGCCATGGTTTTGTTTACAAAAAGGTGCGTCAGGTCACATTGGGCAATATTGCCAATCAAGACCCACCTGAAGAGAAAAGCTTTTATGACCAACCCGAGCAAGACAAGAAAAAGCTGCGCGTGGCCGGCCCGTTCACGGTGGAGACCCTGCAAAGCTTTGAGCCCCTGGCCCCTGACCAACTGGACGCGGCCCATGCCGACATGGACACGGTGCAGCGCTTTACCAACCGCATTTACGAGCACCTGAAAACCGCCGGCATCAAAAACGGCGACCGCAACGAGACGGCGGTGTTCAGCCGTGTGGACACCATTAACGATGCCGAAGGCGCCTTGCACGCCGAGGGTTGGTACCAGGGCGCGGGCGGCGAGCGCAAAGCCTATTTGCACATTGGCCCCCAGTTTGGCAGCGTGAGCAAAGCGGCGGTGAACACGGCGGTGAAGGCCTGCATGCGCCGGGGCGACGCCGACTGGTTGGTGATTTTGGGCTTTGCCTTTGAGAGCGATATCGAAAGCCGCTCGGTCACGCAAAACAGCTCCACCAAGCTGGGCAGCTTTGAAGTGACCAAGGCGCGCATGCACGACGACCTGATGCAAGACGGCTTGATCAAAAAAGACAAAAAGGCCGCCAGCTTTGTCACCATTGGCGAGCCTGACATCGGTTTCATCCGCAAGGGTGGCATGGTGCAGGTGGAGATTCGCGGGCTCGATATCTACGACCCGGTCAAAGACGAGGTCAAGGGCCGCAGCGTTGCCGACATCTCTTACTGGATGCTGGACGACGCCTACAACAGCTCGGACTTTGTGCCCACCCAGGTGTTTTTTTGCGGGGGCGACAAAGACGAGTTTGACAAGTTCAAGCGCGGCCTGCATTCGCTGGCGCTGGCCTCCACCAAAAAAGCGGCCGAGCGCACGCTCAAGATTGAAATTGACGATGACGCCTTTGCGCGCATTTATGGCTTTGTCTCGCACCCGGTGCCAGAAGTGCGGGGCCAGCGGCTGGCGGTGCGCGTGGTCAGCCAGTTTGGCGAAGAGAGCACCAAAGTGTTGGTGGTATAGAAGCAAAGCCCCTCCATGCCAAACCCCACCCCCACCCCCGCCCCGCTGCCCCCCGATCTGCCCGACTGGCGCAGCGCCCTGGCCGATAGCGACTTGCGCATGATGGCGGGCGACGTGGTGTTCAAGCGCGGCCAAACCTATGCCGCCAGCGGCGCGGTGCAAGACCTGGAGCTGCTGCTCGTGGACAAAGGCCTGCGCGTGGGCCTGAGCGCCACGGTGCGGGGCACGCAGCGCTACACCTGCGAGGTGCTGGTGACCGAAGACACTGACCTGGAGGGCGACTGCGATTGCCCGCACGCGTTGGACGGCTACTTTTGCAAACACCAGGTGGCGCTGGCGCTCACCCTGCGCGGCCTGCTGGGCGGCGAGGCGCCAGTGCACAGTGACGAGGCCGAAAAAAAGGTGGCCGCAGCCGCCAAGCGCGCCCAAACCCAGGCCGACAACCGCGCCAAGCTGCAGGCCTTTGTGCAGTCGCAAAGCGCGGCGGCGCTGGCCGAGCGCGTGTGGCAGTGGGCGCAGAGCGACCGCGAGGTGATGGCAGATTTAAAGGCCTGGGCCGCGCAGGCGCAGGCCGCTGAAAACCCCAAAAGCACCAAAAGCACCAAGACCGCCATTAGCGAGCTGCTCAAGACCAGCGGTTTCTTGGACTGGCGCGGCACCACGGCCTACGCGCAGCGGGCGCACAAAGTGCTGCCTTTGCTGGAGCAGGCCCTGCAACGCGACCCCGAGCAGGCGCGCGCCCTGTGCGAGCACGCGTTGCTGCGCATTTACCGCGCCGCTGCTCAGTGTGACGACTCCAGCGGCACCATTGGGCAAGTGATGCGGGCCATGCAGTCGCTGCTGGTGCGCAGTCTGAAGCTGGCCCAGCCCCCGGCAAGCTGGCTTGCAAACTGGTTTGCCCTCTTGGAGTCAGACCCCTGGGGCCTTTGGAATGAGCGCGCCCTGCTCGACGCCGCAGGCCCGGCCCTGCAAGAGGCTTACAGCCGCAAAGTCCTGGCCGACTGGCAAGCCTACCGGCCCCCTGCGCATGCCAAACAGGCCCAATCTGTGTACGGGCTGGGCTACGAGTGGGACTATGCGCGCACCCGCTTGCGCACCCGTTATCTAGAAGACCTGCAACACCAGGGCGACCCGGTCGCCGCCATCGAGGCCATGCGCAGCAGCCTGCAAGACGCCAGCGAACACAGTGCACTGGTCGCCTACTGTGAAAAGGTCCACAAGTTTCGCGAAGCCCTGCAGTTTGCCCAGGCCGCCTACAAGCAGTTCCCCGAGGACCGCCGCTGCGAAAACGACTTGCTGCGCTGCTACGAGCGTGACGGCTGGGACGCCGAGGCACTGGCCCTGCGCCGCAAGCAGCTAGAGGCGTCGCCCACGCCCGCGCATTTTCTGGCCGTGCTGCAAGCCGCCCAGTCGGCTGGCAAAGACCGGGCCGCCTACCGCCAGGCGCTCTACCAATGGGCCGAGCAGCAAGAGCTTGCGCCCCCACCGGCGCACAGCCGCCTGATGGCGCGGCACCAGCCCCAAAGCGGCGCGCGCAACGTGGGCACACGTGCCCAGTGGCTGCTGGCCGAGGGTCTCGTAGACGAGGCGCTGGCCCTGGTGCAAGCCCCCCACGTATGCCACCCGAACGTGCTCCAAGACATCGCACGCAAGCTGCCCGCAGCCCAAAATGAGGCCGCCATCGCGCTCCTGCTGCGCGTATTTGCCTTTGAAATGCCCCACGCAAACACGCCCTACCGCGAGGTGCTGGGCCTGGTGCACGACATCTGCAAACGCATGGACTCCCAGCCCCGCAAACACTGGCTGCTGCACCTGCACGCAAACTACAAAGCCAAGCGCAACTTCATCAAGGGGCTGGAAGGGCTTTAAGGTGGAGTTTGCCAAGAGGTCCAGGTTTTTGGGCCTCTGCGCTACGATTTCGGCATGCAGGAGTAACTGATGCATCGTTGTTTAATCGTTTTTGGACTCGATACAAAGCTGCTTGAACAGCACTACCACAATGCCAGTTGGCGTAACGGCTATTCAGACATACAGCGTGTTCTGTACCGTCATAAGTTCACCAACATTCAGGGCACGGTTTACCTGAGCGAAAGAGGCATCAGACAAGCGCACGGAACGCTGGCTCTTCAAGAGCTTGCTATTCGCTTCGCCTGGTTCGATAAGTGTGTTTCTAGCGTCCAGTTCTACGATCTGGCCGACGACTTCAACGCACAATTTATCGTCGATGGTGTGACGCAAGCGAGAGAAGCCTTTGAGCGCCGGATAGAGGGCTTGCGGCAACAATTGCTAGATGCTGGCCTGACCGCGGATAAAAGGTGAACGAGGTCATTGGCAAGCAGTCTTTTTCCCTTGAGAACGCCACCGTGGGCAATCTGCCGCCGGCTATCGATGGGAAGGCTTAAATCTCATTGGATTGCAGAGTAGAGGCTGTCAACCAAGTTCGGCCGTGTCCCACGATGTGGTGTAAGTCCACAGCCCGGACAGGCTGAGATACACGTCACTTCGCGTGCCGCCACAGACAACAGCCCCGCATGAGACAACCCTCACCAAAATGAACCCCAGCCCAGGCGCTGCTAGGGCAAACCCTAGATTGACCCACTCTACAATTGGCATTTAAAGTGCCATTAGATTGGAGCCACTCTTTGATAAATACCTCGCCCCCGCTTGTCGCCCGGCAAATCCAAGCGTGCGCGCCCCAGGGCCGCAGTGCCCAAGCCCTAGCCAAATCCGAAAATCTGCCATGCGGCGCGTGCCGCCCGGAGGCAGCATGATGGTCGGCGCGTGGTGGGCTTGGCCGCTGGCCTTGGCGCTGTATGTGGTGTTTCGCGCCTGGTACGACAACTGGCGCGGCCCCCTGAGCAAGACCGAAATTGACGCTTTTTTGGCCCACACAGCCGACTCGCCCACCGGCAGCACCACCGACCCGGCCGTGGTGCGCGCTTTTTTGGAGGCCGATGACGGGCGCGAGTTTGTGATGAGCAATCTGGTGCGCGTGCAGCCTGGCGAGGTGCCGCACCCGGTCACTGGTGCGCCGGTGCAGGGTCTGGCAATGATGCAGGAGTACGGGCGGCGCTTTGTGCTCGTGTTGTTGCGCCACGGAGGCCACCCCATGCTGGTGATGCGCAAGGTGGGCGGCTACGTGGACTCTTGGAACACACCGCCCGACCCGGGCTGGCACCTGGTGGGCGCCATGCGCTACCGCAGCCGGCGCGACATGATGGCGCTAGCCCGGCACCCTGCACTGCGCGAAGTGCACCCCTTTAAGACGGCAGGAACCGACATGACATTCTCTTTTCCCACCCATGTGGTGATGGGCATGGCCTTGCGGCCACGGGCTTGGGTGGCGCTGGCGCTGGCTTTTATGGCGGCCTTGGTGCACCTGGCCAGTCTGATCAACGTAATAAAGGGCTAAACCGTGCACATTCTTCGTACCCCCGATTCCCAGTTCGAACGCCTGCCCGACTGGCCTTTTGCGCCGCACTACACCACCGTCACCGCAGACGACGGCACGCCCATTCGCATCGCCCACGCCGAGCAGGGGCCGGCCGACGGCGAGCCCATTGTGCTGATCCACGGCAACCCCAGTTGGTCTTACTTGCACCGCCACATGATAGGGCCACTGGCTGCTACGGGGCGGCGCGTGATTGCCGTGGACTTGGTGGGCCATGGTCGCTCCGACAAACCCGCGTCCAAGGACGACTACACCCTGGCGCGCCATGTGGACTGGATGAGCCAATGGCTGCTGGCCATGGACTTGCAGCACACCACCCTGTATTGCCAAGACTGGGGCGGCACCATTGGTTTGCACCTGGTGGCCAATTTTCCCGAACGCTTTGACCGCGTGGTGGTGTCCAACAGCGGCATGCCGCAGGGCGACGGCAGCAACTGGTTTCTGACACTTTGGACTACCTTGATGAGCCGCGCGACGCGCTTTCCGTGGTTCATGCTCAAGCCGGGTTTCGCTAAGCCCATTAGCGCAGCGACCTACCGCGCGTACCGTGCGCCCTACCCCACGCCCGCCTATGAAAAAGGCCCGACCAAGTTTCCGGTGCTTATCGCTGTCGCCCCCGACAACCCGGGGGTGCCGCTCAACCGTGCCGCATGGGCCAAGCTCAAGACCTTCGACAAGCCTTTTCTGACCCTGTTTAGCGGCAAGGACGTTGTGGCACGGGGCTTGGACCGGCGCATGCAGCGCTACATTCCGGGCACGGCAGGCCAGGCGCACGATGTGATGCCCACTGCCGGCCACTTTATCCAAGAAGACGAGCCGCATTGGCTGGTAGAGCGCATCGTGCGCTTTTTGCAGGTGCGACCATGAACACGCTGGTGCAAGGCCTGTGGGCCGAGCACTACAGCGGCCACCCCTGGTCCTTGGTGTTTTTGGGCGTGGTGGGCGTGATTACGCTGGTCCCGGGGCTGATTCACCACTTTTTTCGCGATGGCGGCGCCGAGTCAATCGGCGGGCTGCAGTTGGGCGAGCAGCGCGAGCTGATCATTGGCGTGTTCGGCTGGCTGGGTGCGACCCAGATTTCTTGGGGCCTGCTGGTCTTGGCGGTGGCAGGGCATTACCAGATGCTCGCACCGCTGGTGCTGCTTTTGCTGATTGTGGAGCGCAGCCTGCTGGTGGTGCGCTGGTGGCTGTCCCCGCGCAAACCGGCGCACCGACCGCCCGAGCACTATGCCACCGTGGTGTTGTTGCCAGTGGCCATCGGTTTTTTTGTGATGGCGCTGCCTGCCACGCAGACACCGGTCGCCTAAGCCCAGAGGCAGCATGACCCTGGCTGTAGACGAGCGCGCGCTGCTCACCCTGTTTGGTGCGCCCGTGGGCCTGTACACCGGCAAGGTGCGCAGCTACCTGCGCAAACAAGGCATTCCCTACTTTGAACGCCTGCCCACCGACCCGGTATTCGCCAGCGAGGTCATGCCCGCAGTCAAGCGCTTTATCAACCCGGTGGTCCGCTTGGCCGACGGCACCCTGGTGCAAGACACCGCCGACATCATTGACTACCTGGAACGCCAGGGCCACGCCCGCTTTAGCGTCTATCCCGCGCAGCCCTTGCAGCGCCTGGTGGCGCTGTCGCTGGACATGTTTGGTGGCGAGGGCCAAGTACGCGCGGCCATGCACTACCGCTGGACTTACCGCGCCTACAACGAGACCTTTTTGCGCCACGAGTTCGGTCTGGCCTACCGCGCGGCCGGCATGGCGCAGCCGGCTATTGAGCAGCAGCTCGACGGTTTTATGGCATACCTTAGCGCCTACCTGCCCAAGCTGGGCATCACAGCAGGCAGTGCGCCCGCGGTGGAGGCCGCCTACGAGGACTTGCTGCTGGCGCTGGACGCGCATTTCCGGCAGCAGCCCTATCTGCTGGGAGGCCAGCCCACGGTGGCGGACTTTGGCTTTATTGCCAATTTGTTCGCCCACCTGGGGCGCGACCCCTACCCCGCAGACCTGATGAAGCGCAAGGCGCCCAGCGTGTTCCGCTGGACCGAGCGGATGATGGCCAATGACCCGGACACCCCAGAGTTTCCTGCAATTGCATTTGCGCTGCCGCCCGCCGACACTGTGCCTTCCACCCTGGGTCCGGTGCTGCGTCTGATGGCGCAGGATTACCTGCCCGAAGTGCAGATGATCGTCAGCCACACCAATGCCTGGTTGGGCGCGCAGGGCGATCTGGCCCCTGGCACGCCGGTGGGTGGCAAGCCCCAGGTGCGCACCATCGGCCAAGGCTGCTTTACGCTGCGCGGCGTCGAGCTGCAGGCCATGGTCGCACCCTACAGCCTGTACATGTTGCAGCGCATCACCGACGCCTTTGGCGCCCTGGCGCCGGGCGAGCAAAGCCGTGTCCACGCCTATTTTTCCGAGCACGGGCTGGGGGATTTGCTCACCCTCACGGCCGCCCGGCGCGTGCTGCGGCAAAACCACCTGGAAGTCTGGGCGTGAGTCTGCCAAGGCAGGGTGCGACCGGTGGCCCAAGCGCGCCTGACACAGAAAGTGAAACTGCCATGACCACTGCATTGAACCCATTGATTCCAAGCCATGTGCCCGCCATCAACCGCGTGAGCGGAATCCGCCCCACCATGATGGAGCTGATGAACACCCTGACCGGTGACATCTGGCTCAGCGTAGAGCCAGTGACTGCGGCAGACGTGGCCGCGCTGACTGTGGATGCGCCCATGGTCAAGTACGGCCCAGGCGTCGCGTCCATGGATACGGCCTGGTTTGACCGGTCCCCTGGAGCGGCTGAGGACGGTGCCTTGGTCGAAGCGGTGTTTGGTGGGCGCCGCTTCAGGCTGGTGGCCAAGGCGGGTCGTCCCAAGCCGCTGCCCGGCTCCATGGGCATCGAAATGGCGGTGGAGAAGTACCACAACGCCGTGTTTGCGGCCCATACCGAGGTCGAACTCTTGGTCAGCTCTGAGGGCCAACATTTCGTTGAACAAGTCGATGCCCTTCCCGGCATGCCGCCCCTGGCACTGCCACCCGGTTACAGCCTGCGGCGTGTGACGCTCGCCCAGCCCTGGGTAGTGCGGCTGCCGCGCCCGGTGCGGGTCTTCTTTTTTATGCCGCAGTTCCGCAGTTTTCATGGCCCAGTGGCCGATGTACCGCCAGACGCCATGGCACCAGCCCTAGTTTGCACAGAGGCGCGCAGCGCCCCGAACCATGCAAGTTCTTCAACCTTAACAGCCCCAGGAGAGAGTTAATGCAAGCCCCATCCCTTTTGCTCAATGGCGTGCACGGCTCGCCCTACACCCGCAAGATGGTGGCGCTGCTGCGCTACCGGCGCATTGCGTACCGCATGGTGCCTTCCACCCAGGGCGTGCCGGGGCTGCCGCAGTCCAAGCCGCACCTCTTGCCCACCTTCTATTTGCCCGGCGATGACGGCAGCCTGCAGCCGGTGACCGACTCCACCCCGCTGATTCGCCGCTTTGACGCCGAGTTTGCCGACCGCCACGCCGTGCCGCCCGATCCGGCACTGGCCTTCATCGACGCCTTGCTAGAAGACTTTGCCGACGAGTGGCTGTCCAAAGCCATGTTCCATTACCGCTGGACCTACGCCCAAGACATTGCCAAGGCCAGCCCCATTTTGGCCAGCTGGTTTGGCACGCCCACGGATGACGCCACGCTGGCGCAATACGCTGCTTTTGTGGCGGGGCGGCAAATTCCCCGGCTGCGCTACGTGGGCTCTAACCCGACCACCCAGCCGGTCATTGAGGCCGGTTATGCGCGGGTGTTGCAGCTGCTCGAAGCGCACTTGCGCACGCACCGCTTTTTGATGGGGCAGCGCCCCGGCGCCTCCGATTTCGGCACCTACGGCCAGTTGACCCAGTTGGTGCAATTCGACCCGACCCCCATGGCGCTGGCGGTGGCCAGCGCGCCGCGCGTGTGTGGCTGGGTGGGGTTTTGCGATGACCTCTCGGGCATTGAGGTGCAGAGCAGCGACTGGCTGGACGCAACCGCGCTGCCCGCCACGGTGCAGGCCTTGCTGGCTGAAGTGGGCCGCTTGTACGCGCCGCTGCTGCTGGCCAATGCCCAGGCGCTGGCTGACGGCCAAACCGAGCTGCGCACCACGGTCGACGGCCAGCCCTGGGTGCAACAGGCCTTTCCTTACCAGAACAAATGCCTGGCCTTTTTGCGCCGTGACTATGCCGCGCTGGACGCTGGCGCGCGCGCCGTGGTGGACCACGCCCTGGCCGGCACGGGCTGCGAACCGCTGTTCCACGGGCGTTAAGGTGTGGGCTTTGAGGTGTGAGCCGGGGACACTGGCGATAATTGCCGGGCCGCCACGACCGCTTGCGTCTTGGCGGCCTTTTTTATCTTTAGCACCCCATGACCCCAGCCCTGCACACCTCCGCCCTCAAATCCCTCACTCTGCTGGCGCGCGGCAAGGTCCGTGACAACTACGCCGTGGGCACTGACCGCATCTTGATGGTTGCCAGCGACCGCCTCAGCGCCTTTGACGTCATCATGGGCGAGCCCATTCCCGGCAAGGGCGCGCTGCTGACGCAAATGGCGCTGTTCTGGTTTGAAAAGCTCGGGCCGCAGGGCCTCAACATCTGCCCCATCCACCTCACCGGCGACGCGCCCGAAAGTGTGGTCACTGCGGATGAGATGGCCCAAGTCACGGGTCGCTCCATGCTGGTCAAGCGGCTCCAACCCCTGCCGGTGGAAGCCGTGGTGCGCGGCTACCTGGCGGGCAGCGGCTGGAGGGAATACCAGGCCAGCGGCGCGGTCTGCGGCGTGGCCTTGCCCCCAGGCCTGCAAAACGCGTCCAAATTGCGCGCGCCGATTTACACCCCGGCGGCCAAAGCGGCGGTGGGCGACCACGATGAAAACATCACCTTTGCGCAAACGGTAGAAATGATCGGTCTGGACCTGGCCACCCGCATCCGCGACCTGAGCATTGCGCTCTACCAGGCAGCGGCCGAATTTGCGCTGACCAAGGGCATCATCATTGCCGACACCAAGTTTGAATTTGGCCTAGACGCCGATGGAACGCTGACGCTGATGGACGAGGTGCTTACCCCCGACTCCTCGCGCTTTTGGCCGCAAGAGAGCTACCAAGAAGGCAGCAACCCGCCCAGCTACGACAAGCAGTTTGTGCGCGACTGGCTAGAAACCGCCCTGGTGGACGGCAAGCCCTGGGACAAAACCCCGCCCGCGCCCCGCGTGCCCGACGCGGTCATCCAAAAAACCGCAGCCAAGTACCAAGAAGCCCTGGCGCGCTTGACGGCTTGAAGCCCCTGCGGCGTTGAATCTCCGAAAACTTGCCCACACAAGCGCCCACAGAACCGCCCACACAAGAGCCACAAAACCGCCCAATGACCCGCTGGCGCCTTACGCGCCAGTCGGCGCCGAAGTCGCCACCGGCAGGTCGCGCGCCGCAGGCCGCCCTTACCCTGAAGTTGGAAGAACTTTCATGATTGCGGGTGCTGCGCACCGCCATGAAAGTTAATGCGGAAGAACGTTGATAAAGGTGCCGCGCACCTTCATCAAAGCTAGTTCAGCGCCATGCTCAGCTTGCGCCGGTAGCTGGACACCAATTGCGCTTGCGGGTCGTTGTTGACCACCGCTTTGCCCAGCAGCTCAATGCCGCCTGCGGCCTTGCCCGCGTCTGGGGTGGCTTTGGGCTTGGGTGGGGTGAGCAGCTCCAAGATGGCGATAAAGGTTTTGCGCGCCACCTCCTTGTTCCAGGTCTTGTCGCGCAGGATGATTTCCAGCAGCTCGTCCATGGCCTGCGTCCACAGGCCGCCCACCATCAGCACACGGGCCTTGGCCAGGCGGGTGTCAAAGTCGCGCTTGTTGGCGGCAATCAGAGCGTCAAACTGCTCGGGCCCCCAGGTGCCGCGCTCGTCGCTCATCACAAAGTTGATCGCGTCCAAAAAGTGGCCCAGCGCTTCAAAGCGCAGTTGGCGTGGAATGGCGGCCAGCGCCGGGGCGAGCGCTGCGGCGGCGTCTTCTAGGGCGTTGGTTTCAATCAGCAGCTTGACGTAGTCAAAGCGGGCGTCGTCGTTGCCGGGGTCGCGGCTCAAGGTCTCCAGCAGTTTGTTGAGTGCGGCCTGCGGGTCACCCGCGGCCAGCAGGGCCTGGGCGTCTTCGGCGCTGTCTTGTGCGGCCAGTTCGTCGGCGCTGGGCAGGTGCTTGTCCAAAAAGGTTTTGAGCTGGCCCTCGGGCACTGCGCCCATAAAGCCGTCTACCGGCTTGCCTGCAATCATCAGCACGCAGGTGGGAATGCTGCGAATACCAAAGGCTTTGGAGAGCTGCTGCTCTTGGTCGGAGTCAATTTTGACCAGCTTGAAGCGGCCCTCGTAATCGGCTTCGACCTTTTCCAGCAGCGGGCCAATCACCTTGCACGGGCCGCACCACGGCGCCCAAAAGTCCAGCAGCACCGGCACCTGGTGCGAGGCGGCAATGACTTCGGTTTCAAAGTTTTCTAGGGTGACGTCGATCATCTGCGGGGGCCTCGGGGTGTAAAAAGTAAAATTGCGGGTCTAGCATCCAAGCCGGGTGGTCGCGCTGCGCAGGGCGACGGTACGCACCGGCGCATCCACCACTATGACCACCATCCACATCGGCGTCGTCATGGGCTCCAGCTCAGACTGGGACACCATGCAACACGCGGTACAGATTCTCCAACAGTTTGGCATCGGTTTTGAGGCGCAGGTGCTCTCCGCCCACCGCATGCCCGACGATATGTACGCCTATGCCCAAGCCGCAGTCGGCCGGGGCTTGCGCGCCATCATCGCGGGCGCCGGGGGCGCAGCGCATTTGCCCGGCATGCTGGCGGCCAAAACCACGGTGCCGGTGCTGGGCGTGCCGGTGGCCAGCAAGCATTTGCAGGGCGTGGACTCGCTCTACAGCATCGTGCAAATGCCCAAGGGCGTGCCGGTGGCCACCTTTGCCATTGGCGCAGCGGGCGCGGCCAACGCGGCCCTGTTTGCCGTGGCCATGCTGGCCAGCGGTGACGCCGTCTTGCGCACCCAGCTAGAGGCCTTTCGAGCCGAGCAAACCGCAGCCGCGCGTGCCATGGATCTGCCGATTCCCCGCCTGGGCGCGGGCGTGGTGGGCCTATGAACGCATTGACTCCCACAGCCCCACCTTTGCTGCCCGGCACCGCGCCAGACGGCAAAACGATGACCCTGGGCGTGATGGGTGGCGGCCAGCTCGGGCGCATGTTTGTGCACGCCGCGCAGGCCATGGGCTACGCCACCGCCGTGCTGGACCCGGACCCGGCCAGCCCGGCGGGCCTGGTCAGCCACCACCACATCCAAACCGGCTACACCGACGCGGCCGGTCTGGCCCAACTGGCCGCCTGCTGCGCCGCTATCACCACCGAATTTGAGAACGTGCCGGCCGACGCGCTGCGCACCCTGGCCACCCAGCGCCGTGTTGCGCCGGGCGCTGCCGCTGTGGCCATTGCGCAAGACCGCGCGCTGGAGAAAGCCCACTTTGTGCGCTGCGGCGTGGCCTGCGCGCCCTATGCTGTCATCGACACCGCTGCCGCGCTGGCGCAGGTGGGCGAGGACTTGCTGCCCGGCATTTTGAAGACCGCGCGCATGGGCTACGACGGCAAGGGCCAGGTGCGGGTGCAAGACCGCGCCGCGCTCGCCGCCGCCTGGACCGCGCTGGGCCACGTGCCCTGTGTGCTGGAAAAAATGCTGTCGCTGGCGCTGGAATGCTCGGTGATCGTGGCGCGCGGCACGGACGGCAGCATGGTGAATTTCCCTGTGCAGCGCAATCTGCACCGCGAGGGCATCTTGGCGGTGACCGAGGTGTTTGAAGGCAATCTGCCCGCCGCCTTGGCGGCGCAGGCCGTAGCTGGTGCGCGCGCGGTGGCCCAGGGGCTGGACTACGTGGGTGTGCTGTGCGTGGAGTTTTTTGTGCTCTCCGACGGCCGCCTGGTAGTCAACGAGATTGCGCCCCGGCCCCACAACAGCGGCCATTACACGCAAAACGCCTGCGATGTGTCGCAATTCGACTTGCAAGTGCGCACCCTGGCCGGTTTGCCGCTGACCCAGCCGCGCCAGCACAGCCCGGCCACCATGCTCAATCTGCTGGGTGATCTGTGGGGTCTGCACGGTACAGATTCTGTGCCCGATTGGGCGGCAGTGCTGGCGCTGCCCGGCACGCACTTGCACCTGTACGGCAAGCAGCAGGCGCGCCCTGGGCGCAAGATGGGCCATTTGAACGTGACCGGCGCCACGCCCGACCAATTGCGCGCCACTGCCTTGCGCGCGGCTGAAATTTTGGGCATTGCCGCGTTTTGAGCGGCGTTTGCGCCATTTGCTATTTTTAAGCGCATGAACAGCCACCAAAGCCCATGATTCTTTTCCTGGCGGACCCCACCGCGCTGCCCCGCGCGGTGCAAACCCTGGCCGAAGGCGGCCTGGTCGGCATTCCCACCGAAACCGTCTATGGCCTGGGCGCCGATGCCTGCAATGACGCCGCCGTGGCGCGCATCTTTGCTGCCAAAGGGCGCCCGGCGGACCACCCCTTGATCGTGCACGTGGCGGACCTGGACGGCGGCGCCTCGGGCGTGGCGCATTTTGCGCAGCAGGTGCCCGACTTTGCCCAGGCGCTGATGGCCGCGTTTTGGCCCGGCGCGCTCACGCTCATCCTGCCGCGCCGCCCTGGCGTGGCGGCGGCGGCGGCGGGCGGCCAAGACTCGGTGGGCCTGCGCTGCCCCTCACACCCCGGCGCGCAGGCGCTGCTGCGCGCTTTGCGCCAGCGGCCCGATGGAGCGCCCTGGAGCGCTGCCACGCCCGATGGAGTGGGCTGGAGCGCGGCCACGCCAGAGGGTTTGGACTGGGGCGCTATCTGGGGCGTGGCCGCACCCAGCGCCAACCGCTTTGGCCGCGTCAGCCCCACCACCGCCGCCCATGTGCAAAGCGAATTGGGCGAGGGCTTGCTGGTTTTGGACGGCGGCCCTTGCAGTTTGGGCATTGAGTCCACCATCGTCGACTGCACGCGTGGCGTGCCGGTGCTGCTGCGGCCAGGCTCCATCAGCGCCCAAGCGCTCGCCCAGGCCTGCGGCCAGCCGGTGCGCAGTGCAGCGGACCTTGCCCCTGCGCCCGCCACTGATTCCGTTGCTAGCTTGGACGCATTAGGCTCAAAAGGCCACCTGCCCGCCGCGCCGCGCGCCTCCGGCACGCTGAAGTCGCACTACGCGCCGCGCGCCAAGGTGCGCTTGTTTGACGCGCAGGCCTTGCAAGCGGCCTTGCAAGCCTGGCGCACAGCTTCTGGACAGCCAGAGGCTGCGGCGGACGCGGTCCCTGTTGCGGCGGTGCTGGAATCTGCGGGTTCGTCCGCAAGTGCAGAGGCAGCGGCAACTTCTACCGCGCCCCTATCCGTATTGGCAGTTAGGTCCGCGCAACTCGGCGTCTACGCCCGCAGTGTCGAGCCCGAGGCGGCGCCCGGACTGGTGGTGCAGCACATGCCAGATACCGCAGCCCAGACGGCGCATGAACTGTTTGCGGTCTTGCGCGCCCTGGACGACGCTGGGGTGCAAGAGATTTGGGTGGAGCGCGTGCCCGCCACACCCGACTGGGCCGGGGTGGCCGACCGCCTGCACCGCGCCAGTGCCTGAATCGGCGCTAGCGGCGCCCTGGTGGCCCCGGCCGCGTTTGGCATGTGCAAACTTGCAGTCGCTGGTTCGGCGCGCCCAAGCCCGCGCGAAAAACCTTAGCTTTCGGCGGTAAAAACGGTTAACACGCCGGTATAGGCGTACAAATGGTGGTGCGCCACCTCGCCTGCGGCAAAAAACCCGACCAGCGGCACGTCGCCCAGCGCGTGGCGAATGCGTTGCAGCTCCGCGCTGGGGCCGCCAAAGTGCGGCCCGCCGCGCCCGGTGCAGCTGATGTACACCGCGCCGGTTATGTGGCGAGCGGGTGGCGTGACCGGCGGGCTTGTGCTGGCGCCTGCACCCATGGCCAGGGGCTCCAGCACCTCTTCGGGCTCTAGCTCTTCACGGATTTCGGCACAAATGCGCGTCAGGTCGGCGCGCGCGGCCTGCACATTGCGCTGGCAAAACGCCAGTTGCGCGCCTGCGCGCACCCGGTCACTCAGTGCCACGGCGCGGCGTCCAGGGTCCAGACCGACGATGTGGCGCACCAGCACGTCGTTGCCAAAGTTGCCCGTTTTGCGCACCGCAGCGCTGTCGTCACCGGTGGGCGGCTGGGCCAGACCGACCAGGGTAGCGCGCACCGCGTCCAGTGCTTGTTTTGGCCGGTCCAGTGACACGTCTAGGTCGTGCAACAGCACATCGAGCGCGGGTTCGCCGTCCAGGGTCAACACCACGTTGTCTTGGCAGTCGGTCACCACGCGGGCGCGTGACACCGGTTTGCAGCCCTGGGTCACCCGCGACACCAGCGCCACCTCGGGGCCAAAGGCCACGCCGCTCAGGCCGCCGCTGAACACGCCGCCAGCGCGCCCCTGTCCGCGCACATTGCCGTCCGCCGCCAGCGCAAACTGCACGCTCGCACTGCGGCTGCTGGCCAGGCCACCAAACAGGTAGCCGCTGTCGGTGCGCTCGGACATGTCCTTGATCAGCTCACCCAGGTCGGCGGTGTCGCCGTCGGCGTGCACCAGCGCGGTATGCGCCTCAAAGCCCAGGCCCAGCGGCGCCACGCCCGAGAACACGCGGTACTGGTCGCTGGGCAGGTCCAGCAGCATCACGGCCAGTGCGGGTTCGTCAAAATACTCCACATTGTTGGCCGCAATGCCAATGCCCACGGTGCCCGACCAGTCCGTTACCGTGGGCAGCTCGGCGCTTAAGTAATCGAGCAACTCGCGGGCGCTGCTGGCGTAGTGGTCGGTGATGTAGAGCAGTGCCAGCGTGGGCGCTGCGTGGTGCGCGGGGCTGGCCAGCTTGGCGCGCAATTGCGCCAGCACCAGGCTGGCCGCCATGTGCCACTGCGGGTGCGTGGCGTGCGCGTAGGAGAACACCTTCATTGCGGGGTGGAGTGGTCTAAGTGCTGCGTCGACGCGTTGGGGCGGCGGCTTTTTTGACGGGTGTTTTCTTGGTGCTGGCTTTTTTGGCAGCGGGCGTCTTGGCTGCCGCTTTGCGGGGGGCGGGCTTTTTGGCTACTCCGGGGGCAGCGGCCACTTTGTCGCTGACTTCTTTGAAGGCATTGGCGGCAATGGTCTGGAACTGCTGCGTCAAAGAGCCCCACAGTTGCAGGGGGTCCACTACGCCGGCTGCTGGTTTTTCTTCGGTGGCGGTGGCCGTGGCCGCAGGTGGGTCGGCTTTTTCTGGCGCAGGGGGCGGTGCTTTGGCGGCCTCGGCCTTGGGCGCTGCGGCAGGGGGCATGGGCCAGCCCGAGGGCGCCGCAGTGGCCGCCGGTGCTGCACCGGGCATGCCCATGGTGAAATTCATGCCCTTGAGGGTGGCCATGGTGAGCTTTTGCACTTCCAGCGCCTGGATGGTGGCCGCCAAGGCGCGTGAATTTTGTTCTAGCCAAAACTGCACGTGCTTGAGTTCTTCGATGCGCTTTTCCAGGTCCTCGACGTTCAGGCTAGGCACCAGCCACTGCGACAAATTGGGCATACCCGGTGCGCTGGCGCCACCTGAGAGGCCGCCGCCCGCGTTTTTGGCCAGGTTTTGCAAAAAATCAAAACCAGGTACAAATTTGCCAAAACCCGAGGTGTCAGAGGTGCTCATGTCGGTCTCTTTATGTGGGCAGTCAATCACTGCTGGCAGAAGCTTAACTGATGGCCGAAGGCGGCTTGCGGCCTGTGCCCGCACTTACCAGTTGTCGTCGCTGCCAGACGATTCACTGGCGTCCCAGCCGTCGCCCGCACCGGCGTCAAAGCTGCCCAGATCGGGCGGCGCGGGGGCGTCAAAGGGCACGTAGCCGCCATTTCCGGTGGCCGCGCTGGGCGCTGGCGCATTGCTGGCACTGTGGTGATCGCCTTCGAAGGCTTTGGTCAGCGCGTAGCCTGCCGCGAGGCCGGCCACGCCACCGAGAACTGCGCCTCCTATGCCTGAGCCGCCCATGCCTGACGCGCCTTGTGCGGGCGTGCCGTAGCCTGGGCCATAGCCGGGCGCATAAGCAGCGCCGCTGGGCGCGTACTGGGCACCAAAACCCACCGGGCCTCCCGCTCGCGCCATGGGCGCCGGGTAGGCTGTGGCCGAAGCCGCTGCCTGCGCCTTGCTGCGGCGGATAAAAAACGCCACCAGCACCAGCACGCCAATGCCCAGCAGCACGTAATTGAGGTTCAGCGCCGGGCTTGCGGGCGCCGGGGCGATTGCAGGGGGCATTGCAGCGGCCACTGGCGTTGTCGATGGGGTGGCGGGCAGGCGGGCGCTGCTAGCGGCGGTGCCGATCTTGTCCAGGGTTTGTTGGAATTTTTCAGGGCTGGTGGCGAATTTGAGCGTGCTGTCGATGGCTTTGGCGCGCTGGAGTTGGGCCAGGGCTTCGTCGTACTTGGCTTCATGGGCCAGCACCTGGCCGAGTTCGTAGTGGGCGCGGGCGCTGTTGGGTTTTTCTTGCAGCACTTCGCGCAGCAGGGTTTCGGCCTGCGCATAGTGGCCAGCGTTCACCGCCGCTTCTATGTCTTTGGGCGCTGGCAGCGCCAGGGCCAAGGCGCAGGCGCCCAGCAGCAGGCTGGCGCCCAGCCAGCGCAGCGCGCGGCGGGTCAGAGTGGTGGCGGCTTGCATAAGGTGAGTCCCCTTTGTTACATAAGGCGCTGACTGTAGTACCGCGCGCCGCTCGTTGTGTGCAGCGCGTGTAAACCTGTGCGTTTGCGCAGCCCCTCACATTTATGAAAGTGTGCAGCACCGCCAATCATCGGAGTTGTTTCCTGAAGGACCGCTTTCACCGTTTTCGCCGGGTCGCGGGGGATAATTGCACTCACTTCGCTTCAGCACCGTTTTTCTGCGCCACGCCCAGCGTTTTGCGGCCTGCGCAGGTCCACCCGCCCTATGTTCCCTGTAGCCCCAGAAGCCCCAAAAGACTATTCCAATGACGCTTTCCACCACGCCCCGCTTTGCCACCGGCTCGCCCCTGCGCCATGTGGTCGTCATGGCCAGCACCGGGGCGGTGGGCCTGGTGGCGGTGTTTGTGGTGGACTTGATCAACCTGTTCTATATCTCGCTCTTGGGCGAGCCCGCCATTGCGGCGGCGGTGGGCTTTGCCGGGGTGGTGGGCTTTTTTCATACCTCGGTGTGCATTGGGTTGATGATTGGCATCACCGCCACGGTGTCGCGCAAGATAGGCGCGGGCCACAGCGCCGACGCCCGGCGCATGGCCAGCCACAGCCTGTTGCTGATGGCCGCCATTGCGGCCGTGCTGGCGCTGGCCACCCTGGTGTTTTTGGCGCCGCTGCTGGCGGCGTTGGGTGCGCGCGGTGAGGTGGCGGTGCTGGCGCAGCGCTACCTGACGGTGACTATGCCCTCGGTGCCGCTGCTGGGCGTGGGCATGGCCAGTTCTGCCCTGCTGCGCTCGGTGGGGGACGCGCGCCGCGGCATGGTGGTCACCCTGGGCGCGGCGGCGGTCACCGCCGTGCTGGACCCTTTGTTTATTTTTTACTTTGCCATGGGGCTGGACGGCGCGGCCGTGGTGTCGGTGATTTCGCGCTCGGTGCTGCTTGGCATTGGCTTGCACGGCGTGGCGCGTGTGCACCATTTGCTCGCGCCAGTGCAGCGCGCGCGTTTTGTGGCGGACGCGCGGGCCCTGTTCAAAGTGGCAGGTCCGGCGGTGCTGACCAATGTGGCCACGCCCGTGGGCGCGGCCTTTGTGACGCACAGCGTGGCGCAGTTTGGTGCCTCTGCGGTGGCCGGTCAGGCCACGGTGGACCGGCTCACGCCGGTGGCGTTTGGTTTGATTTATTCGCTCAGCGGCGCCGTGGGTCCCATCCTGGCGCAAAACCTGGGCGCCGGGCGCTTTGACCGGGTGCGCCAGACCCTGCGCGCCAGTCTGGGCTTTATGCTGGTGGCTGTGGCTGCCGCTTGGCTGCTGCTGGCGCTTTTGCAGGGGCCGCTGACGCGGGCCTTTTCGCTCGAAGGCCAGGCCGCGCTCTTGTTGCAGGCCTTTTGCAGCTGGCTGGCCGCAGGCTTCTTTTTTGCTGGGGCCTTGTTTGTGGCCAATGCGGCCTTCAACAACCTGGGCCACCCGCTGTGGTCCACCGGTTTTAACTGGGCACGTGCCACCGTGGGCACGATTCCGCTGGCCTGGTGGGGGGCGCACTATGGCCCGGTGGAGGTGCTGGCCGGGCAGGCGCTGGGCACGGCGGTGTTTGGCGCCCTGGCGTTGTGTATCGCCTTTCGGCTGACTGCCAGTTTGGGAAAGCAATAGGAGGTGGACATGCGCAATGACCGGGCCAAAATCTTGCGCCGTTTGCCCCACCAGGCGGGCGGCAACACCGCCTTCAAGATTGAAAAGGTGGGCGTCTCTGAGTTTGACCTGAGCGACCCTTACCACTTGGCTTTGACGCTGACTTGGCCGCAGTTTTTTGTGGGCCTGTTGGTGGTCTACCTGGCCATCAACATGGTGTTTGCCCTCTTGTACTTTGCCGCGCCGGGCACGGTGACCAATTGGGAACCCGGTTCTTTGCTGGGCGCGTTTTTCTTCAGCATCGAGACCCTGGCCACCGTGGGCTACGGCAATATGGCGCCGGTGACCACGTACAGCCACGTGGTCTCGGCCGTGGAAATTTTTGTCGGCATGCTACTCACCGCCACCATGACCGGGCTGGTGTTTGTGCGCTTTTCCAAGCCGCGCGCCAAAATCATTTTTGCCGATAAGGCGGTGGTCAGGCGCAGTGACGGGCGCACCCGACTGATGGTGCGCATTGGCAACGGCCGCATGTACCCGCTCCACGACGCGACCGCCCGCTTGACCACGCTGGTTCAGCGAGGTGGAGCCCAGCGGGCAGCGTTTCCGCTATTTGGTGGACTTGAAGCTATTGCGCGACGATATGTCCTCGTTTCCGCTCACTTGGACCGTGATCCATGAAGTGACCGAAGACAGCCCCTTGGCACTGCTGCGCACGGCGGACCCCCAAACCTTGGCAGCGTCGGGGCTGCGCGTCATGCTCAGTGTGACGGCACGCGACCCATCGCTTAGCGCGCAGGTGTACGCGTCCGCCACGTTCGCTGCTCAGGACATTGCCCTAGACATGCGCTACGCCGATGCCGTGACCACACTCAGCGAAGAACACGCTTTGGCCGACATGCGCCGGCTGGGCGTGGTGGAACCAGAACTAGCGCATGAGCCGCAAGCGAGCGCTGCGGCAGCTTCCGACCACTAGCCGCGCTTGGCGGCAGCGCGCAGCTCGTCCATCACGCGCGGGTCCATGCGGGCAAGTTCCCACATACGGGCCTCGTTGCGTGCCTGCGCGGCAGCTTTGAGGCGTGTCTCAAGCGCAAGTGCTACCGCAGTGCTGGCACGGCGCAAGGGCCGGGCGCAAAATGCCAGACCGGCAAACACCAGGCTCCACAAAGCCACCCAGCCAAGCAAGAGGTGGCCGTCCGCCCAGTTTTCAATCACCTGGTCGGCCACCACCAAAAGCGAGGCCATCACGGCGGAAAGCAAAACACCAGCGAGCGTTTTGGACGCTTCACCGGGGATGGCGGTTTGGGGGGAGGCGGGAAAATCAAAATCGGCAAAACGGCGCATGGTGAACTCCTGAAAGTTGCAAGACAAAGAAGGCATTCCCTTCACAATGGGCTCGATACTAGGGTTACTACTAATATCGGTCTACTTTTGATTTGTGATGATTAACATTCACCAAACTTATATATGCCCGCTCCCACCCTGCCCATGCGCAGCTTCGACCTCAACCTGCTCAAAGTGTTTGACGTGGTGATGGCCGAGCGCAGCCTGACCAAGGCGGCGCAGGTGCTCTCGCTCACCCAGCCGGCGGTGAGCAATGCTTTGCGCCGCCTGCGTGAGGCGCTGGGCGACGATTTGCTGGTGCGCCACGGCCGGGGCTTGCAGGCCACGCCCAAGGCGCTGGAGTTGTGGCCCGAAATCCGCCAGACCCTGGAACAATTGCAGGCCACACTGGCGCCGCGCGTGTTTGACCCAGCGCACGCCCAGCGCAGCTTTGTGCTCACCATGGCCGACGCCACTGCCGCCGAGCTGATGGTCGGCATGGTCACGGCGGTGACGCAGCAGGCCCCCGGCGTCTCCCTGCGCACCGTGCCACTGACCACGCGCGACCCGCGCCAATTGCTGGACGAGGGCCAGGTCGATCTGGCCATCGGCCACTTTCCTGCCGTATTGCAAGAGCTGTCGGCCCGCGCCCAAGCCGGTGAAGCCGCGAGTTTCTTTCACCAGCGCTTGTTTGAGAGTGACTATGTGTGCGTCATGCGCCACGGCCACGCCCTGGCCAGCGCGCCCCTCACGCTGGACGGCTATTGCGGCGCCCAGCACATGCTGGTGAGCTTTTCTGGGCGCGCTTTTGGCCTGATCGACGAGGCGCTGGCCGCGCAGAACCGCAGTCGGCGTGTGGTGCTGACGGTGAACCAGTTTTTCACCACCGGCAAGGTGGTGGCGCATTCGGACCTGCTGGCGGTGCTGCCCCGGCACTTTTTGAAATCCACCGGCTTTGAGTCGCAACTGCTGGTGCGCGAGCTGCCGTTTGAGGTGCCGCCCATCCAGGTCGACGCGCTGTGGCACCGCCGCTTTGAGCACGACGGCGCCCACCGCTGGCTGCGCGCCCAGGTGCAAGCGGCGGCTGCGGGCGCGTTCCCGGCGCAAACAGCGAAAACAAACAGCGAAAAGTGACCCATGAAAATCCAGCTCCTGTCGGACCTGCACCTAGAGAGCCAGCCCGACTTTTTGCCCCAGCAGGCACCCCGCCCGGCCCAAGGCGCGGACCTGCTGGTGCTGGCCGGGGACATCGGCTCCTACCAAACCGGCTCCAAGCTGCAGGATGCCGACTTTGGTCTGGCGCAGTTTTCGCCCCTGCACGGCTGGCCCACGCCGGTAGTTTTTGTGCCCGGCAACCACGAGTACGACGGCCTGGACTTTGACGTCACCCACGCGCGCCTGCGCGCCACCTGTGCGCGCCTAGGGATCACTTGGCTGGAGCGCGAGGTGCTGAGCGGGCCCTGGCACGACCGCCAAGGCCGACCGGTGCGGCTGCTGGGCACCACGCTGTGGACCGACTTTGACGCCCTGGCACCATCGCCAGAGTCGCCCGCCAAGCGGCGCACGGGCGGCCCCGGCGCGGGGGACAATCTGCTGGCGCAGCAGCTCAAAGCGCGCGAGAAAGCGTTCCGCGCCGCTAACTTTTACCTTAAGAAGACCGGCGGCACCCGCGACGGCCTGCCCTTTTTGGCCGAGCAGGTCCGCGATCAAGCCCTGGTGTGCCAAAGCTGGCTGGAGCAGGCGCTGGCCACGCCGTTTGCGGGCAGCACCGTGGTGGTGACGCACTTCGCCCCCAGCCTGCGCAGCGCCGACCCGCGCTACGGCCTGGTGCCGGGCACTGCCGGGTTTTGCAGCGCGCTGGACCACTTGCTGCCCCAAGCCCAGCTTTGGCTGCACGGCCACCTGCATGCTCCGCAAGACTATGTGCACCAGGGCTGCCGCGTAGTGGCCAACCCGCTGGGCTATGCGCGCAAGAACGAACAGGCGCACTTTGCGCCAGCATCAACCATCGAGGTTTGAGGCGGCGGCTTGCTGCGCGGCAACTTCAGCAATGCCCTTGCACGCGGGCGCTGCCCACCTTGAAAAAGTTAGCGCGCGGCCAGTCCTTCAAAGCAGCTGGACATCACCATATCGATGATTTGCGCCTCATCGTGCTGGCCACCCATTTTCAGGAATTCGAGCACCGGGTCGCAGGCCCGGGCGTACAGGGTGTAGAGCACCGCAATGGCGGGCAGCTTTGGATTGATCTGGCCCAGGGTCTGCGCTGCGGCAATCCATGCGCCTAGCTGCTGGCTAACCTCCATCAAACCCTGCATATAGGCGGCGTCGGCCATGAGTTTGGCGCGCAAGGTGGAGTTTTGGCTGGGCAGCGAGGGCATTTCGCCGCGCAGCATGCGTTCCATGGTCCAGCGTGCAATCGCCCGCAGTTGCACCATGGGCGCCGCCGGTGGCAGCTCGCGCACATAGGCCTGGGCGCGCTGCATCACCCGCACCATGGCGGCGGCGGCCAGGTCTTCTTTGCTGGAAAAATGCTTGTACAAGCTGGCTTTGGCAATGCCCACGCTGGCGGCCACCTCATCGACCGTCATCGCTTCAAAGCCTTTTTCGGCCAACAGGCGGCTGGCGGTTTGGATGATGGCGTCCTCACGCGCTTGCAGCATTTGCGCCTTGAAAGAAACTTTGCTGGGTAAAGTGTTTGCCATATCCGCAGTTTATCCGCCGCGAATGAAAAATGGCTTCTGCGCCTGTTCTGTGACTCGCCAGTCGCAACCCTAGGGCACAAGACCCACGGCTCCAGGCTCCGCGCCACAAGGATGTGAAAGAAATTGACGCCCGCCCGCGCTGCGCTGGCGGCAAGAGTGCACACTGTGGGCCATGAAAATCATTGTTCTGGGCGCCGGCATCATCGGCATCAGCACCGCGTGGCACCTTGCCCAGCGCGGCCATGCGGTCACCGTGGTCGAGCGCCAAAGCGGCGCCGCACTCGAAACCAGTTTTGCCAACGCCGGCCAAATCTCGGTGAGCTACTGCGAGCCCTGGGCCAACCGCGAGGCGCCGCTCAAGGCGCTGAAGTGGATGCTGAGCAAAGAGGCGCCCCTGCTGTTTCGCCCGCAAAACCCCTTGGGGCCGGGTTGGCGCCAGTACGCCTGGGGCCTGCAATTTTTGGCCCAGTGCAACGATGTCGCCTTTGAGCGCAATGTGCAGCAGCTCGTCGCCCTGGGCGCCTACAGCCACGCTGCGCTCAAAGAGGTGGTGGCTACCACCGGCATCACTTACCAGCGCTTAGAGCGCGGCATTGCGCACTATTTCACCGACCAGCATGCCTTTGACTCCGCCGCGCAGTCCGCCGTCCTCATGGCGCGCTATGGCGTGGACCGTAAGGTGGTTAACCGCGAAGAGATGCTGCGCATAGAGCCCTCGCTGGCGCACTTTGGCCCGCGCATCGTGGGCGGCACCTTCACTGCGAGTGACGAATCTGGCGACGCCTGCGCCTTCACCCAGGCCTTGGCTGCGCAGTGCGCCCAGCACGGCGTGCAGTTTTTGTACGGCCACCGCGTGGAGCGCATCCACCTGGCCGGTGGTGGGGTGCAATCGGTGGTGGCGCGCCCGGTGCAAGCGCAGGACCAAGCCCAGGCGGCAGCGCAAGTGCTGCGCGCCGACCAGGTGGTGGTGGCCTGCGGCTCGTTCAGCGCGCCGCTGTTGCGCGGCGTGGGTGTGGATTTGCCCATTTACCCCGGCAAGGGCTATAGCGCGACCTTCAAGATATTGAACGCCGACGCAGCGCCCATGGTCTCCACCATCGACGACGCGAAAAAAATCGCCATTACCCGCCTGGGCGACCAGATTCGGGTGGCCGGCACCATTGAGGTGGGCAGCTACGACCTCACGCTCACCAGCCCGCTGGCCCGCGCGCGCTGCCAGATGCTGGCGCGCCGGGTGGAAGAAGTGTGGCCCGGCATGTGCGATACCCGCACCGAGGAAGAGGGCGGTCAGCCCCACTTTTGGGCCGGTTTGCGCCCCGCCACGCCCACCAACATTCCCTACATCGGCCAAACCAAGGTGCGCGGCCTGTGGGTCAACGCCGGGCACGGCACCCTGGGCTGGACGCATGGCGCGGGCTCGGGCAAGGCACTGGCAGAACTGATGGATGGGCGCCAGCCCGATATGGCCTTTACCACCTACCAGGGCTGAACCGGCGCCTGGGTCGGGCCAAGCCGCGCCCGGCCACGTCAACTGCCGCTTTTACGCAGCCCGAGCGGCCCCATGCGCCTGTTCCAGGCACTCCAGCAGCGCCCGCGTGGCCCGCGAGGGCTGAGGCGAGCGCCGGGTGATGGCAAAAAAGTCGCAGGCGTAGTGAAACAGCGCGGGCTTGACCGCCTGCATTTGCCCCGCATTCACAAAGCTCTGGGCGTAGTGGATGGGCAAAAAACCCAAAAATTGGCCCGACAAGATCAAGGTGGCAATCGATTCCTGGTCAAAGCCGGTGGCCTTGCGCGGCATACGCCGGGCCTGGCTGATTTCCATATTGGGCGAGTGGTAGCCCAGGCCGGCAAAGGCGTGGCCGCGCAGGCTGGTCCAGTCCAGCGCCTGCGCCGCCTCAGACGGCGCGCCTGGCGTGCCAAACAAGGCGTGGCCCGGCCCGCAATACAAAAGCATGGATTCGTCAAACAGCCGGGAGTATTGCAGTGTGTCCGAGCTGCGGTGGCCGGGAATGACGCCGATCTGAAACTGGCCGTCCAGCACCCCGCGCTCAATGCCGTTGAGCGTGGCCACATGCAGTTGCAGCGACACCTCGGGCGCGCGCTGCACAAACAGGGTTATCGCCTGGGCGATATGGCAGGCCGGGTTGCTCACGGTTTTGTCAAACACCGCCACATGCAACTCGCCGCCCATGCGCTGGTGGATTTCGTCCACCCCGCTGCGAAACGCGTCGGTGGCCGACAAGAGCTGGCGGGTCTGGGCGTAAATCTGCTGGCCCTCGGGAGTGAGCGCAAAGCCCGCGCGCCCGCGCCGGCACAGTACCAGGCCTAGGCGGGTTTCCAGGTCCTTGATGTGGCGGCTCACGGTAGAGGTGCCAATGTTGAGCTCGAGTTCGGCCGCCGCCATGCCGCCGCAGTCCACCACCGTGCGAAACACGCGCAGCAGGCGCAAGTCCATGTCGCTGATCTGTCCCAGCGCCGCCCGGCTGGGCGGGGCCGTTTCGGGCGCGGGTCCGGAGTTGGTGCGCGACGTGGGAGCCTCAGAAGATTTAAGTTTCATAAATACGCAACTAAATAGTGATAACTCTCACTTTGTAAGAGTAACAGAAGCCCCCACAATCGATCCTTATATGGGCTGCCCGTCAAACGCCCACCGCTTACCAGGAGCCCGCCATGAAACCCCATGAAACCGCCGCCCACCAAGTCCAGGGCGCTATCACCACCACGTCCAGCTTTCCCATGGACGCTGCCTGGATGGAGGCGCACTGGATGCCTTACACCGGCAACCGCAACTTCAAAGCCAATCCCCGCATGATGGTCAGTGCCCAAGGCGCCTACTACACCGACAGCACGGGCCGCAAGATCATGGACGGTTTGTCGGGCCTGTGGTGCTGCGGTCTGGGCCACGGCCGCCCCGAGATCACACGCGCCGTAAGCAGCCAGATCGGCACCCTGGACTATTCGCCCGCCTTCCAGTTTGGTCACCCGCTGTCGTTTGAGCTGGCCAACAAAATCACCGCGCTCACGCCCGACGGGCTGGACCACGTGTTTTTTACCGGCTCAGGCTCGGAATGCGCTGACACCTCACTCAAGATGGCGCGCGCCTACTGGCGCTCCAAGGGCCAGGGCACCAAAACCCGGCTGATCGGGCGCGAAAAGGGCTACCACGGCGTCAACTTTGCCGGCATTTCGGTGGGTGGCATTGGCGCCAACCGCAAGATGTTTGGCCAGGGCATTGAGGCCGACCACCTGCCCCACACCCAGTTGCCCAGCAACTTCTACGCGCGCGGCATGCCGCCAAACGGCGTGGAGCTGGCCGACGAACTGCTGCGCCTGATCACTCTGCACGACGCAAGCAATATTGCCGCCGTGATCGTGGAGCCCATGTCCGGCTCGGGCGGCGTGGTGGTGCCGCCCGTGGGCTATTTGCAGCGCCTGCGCGAGATTTGCACCGCCCACAACATCTTGCTGATTTTTGACGAAGTCATCACCGGCTTTGGCCGCATGGGCGCCTACACCGGTGCCGCCGCCTTTGGCGTGACCCCGGACATCATGAACATCGCCAAGCAAGTCACCAACGGCACCCAGCCCCTGGGCGCGGTGGTGGCCAAGAAGGACATCTACGACACCTTCATGGCCGCCGGTGGCCCGGACTACATGCTCGAATTCGCCCACGGCTACACCTATTCCGCCCACCCGGTGGCCTGCGCCGCAGGCATCGCCGCGCTGGACGTGCTGGTCAACGAAAACATGGTCGAGCGCGTGGCCGGTCTGGCTCCTTACTTTGAGAACGCGGTGCACAGCCTCAAGGGCGCCAAGCACGTCACCGACATCCGTAACTACGGTTTGGCCGCCGGTTTCACCCTGGCCCCGGTGCCAGGCGAGCCGGCCAAGCGTCCCTTCCAGGTGGCCATGCGCTGCCTAGAAAAAGGCTTTTACGTGCGTTACGGCGGCGACACCATCCAGCTCGCGCCGCCTTTCATCGTCCAGAAGTCCGAAATCGACAGCCTGATCAACGCCCTGGGCGAAGCGCTGCACGAAACCGACTGATGTTCCAGCGCCGCTGCACGGCGGCGTTTTGGTGTGTTGGCGGACGGTTGTGAATTTTTTTCATGCCGCCCCCGGCTGCCTGTACCGGCCCGCGAGGGGCTAAGCTCTGCGCCCCGCTGCACTTGCGCACAGCCATGCGCACCAGCCTCCCAAAGCGCCGTGCTTGCGGCCCCCGTTTTTCCTTTTTTATCTACTTCAACGAGCGTCCTATGTCCACAACTCTCCCTATCGGCCACCTCATTGGCGGCAAACTCACCCAAGGCGGCAGCCGCACGGCTGACGTCTTCAATCCCGCCACCGGCCAGGTCGAAAACCAGGTCTTGCTAGCCGACAAACTCACGGTGGAGCAGGCCATTGCCAACGCCCAAGCGGCGTTCCCCGCCTGGCGCAACACGCCACCGCTCAAGCGCGCCCGCGTCATGAGCAACCTCAAGGTCTTGCTGGAGGCGCATGCCGATGAGCTTTGTGCCCTGGTGACGGCCGAACACGGCAAAGTGCTGGGCGACGCCATGGGCGAGCTGCAGCGTGGCATTGAAAACGTGGAATACGCCAGCTACGCGCCCGAGCTGCTCAAAGGCGAGCACAGCAAAAACGTGGGCCCGTCCATCGATTCCTGGAGCGAATTCCAGGCCCTGGGCGTGACCGCTGGCATCACGCCGTTCAACTTTCCCATCATGGTGCCCTTGTGGATGTGGCCTATGGCGGTGGCCTGTGGCAACACCTTCATCCTCAAACCCTCCGAGCGCGACCCCAGCAGCACCCTGCGCGTGGCCGAGCTGGCGCTGCAAGCCGGTTTGCCACCGGGCGTGCTCAATGTAGTCAACGGTGACAAAGAGGCGGTGGACACCTTGCTCACCGACCCGCGCGTCAAGGCCATCAGCTTTGTCGGCTCCACTCCCATTGCTGAATACATCTATTCAGTTGGCTGCGCCCACGGCAAGCGCGTGCAGGCCCTGGGCGGCGCGAAAAACCACGCTGTGGTCATGCCCGACGCCGACGTGGCCAACGCGGTTAACGCCCTCATGGGCGCGGCCTACGGCTCTTGCGGCGAACGTTGCATGGCCATTCCGCTGGTCGTAGCGGTAGGTGACGCCACGGCGGACGCGGTGATCGAAGGCCTGAAGATCGAAATTGCCAAAATGAAAGTCGGCCCCGGCACCGCACCCGGCATGGACATGGGCCCGCTGGTCACCAAGCCGCACTTTGAAAAGGTCAAAGCCTATGTGGACCAAGGCGTGGCCGAGGGCGCCACGCTGGTGGTCGACGGACGCAATGTTCTTGTTCCAGGTCACGAAGCTGGCTATTTCCTGGGTGCTTGTCTGTTTGACAATGTGTTGCCCGGCATGAAGATTTACCAGGAAGAGATTTTTGGCCCGGTGCTTGGCGTGGTACGCGTCAAAACCCTGCAAGAGGCGATGGACTTGATCGATGCGCATGAATACGGCAACGGCACCTGTATCTTTACCCGCGACGGTGAGGCAGCGCGCTATTTCACCGACAACATCTTGGTGGGCATGGTGGGCGTCAACGTGCCCTTGCCGGTGCCGGTGGCCTACCACTCGTTTGGCGGCTGGAAGCGTTCCTTGTTCGGCGACTTGCACGCTTACGGCCCGGACGCGGCGCGTTTTTACACCAAGCGCAAGACCATCACCCAGCGCTGGCCCTCGGCTGGGGTGCGCGAAGGCACGATGTTCAGCTTCCCGAGCAGCAAATAAAGAAGATAAGCGCGGAAATTTGTATCTTTTGCGTTTAGAATAAAAATAATCTTTTTTTAACCTAAATCATAAAAATTAAGTAAAATCCGGTTTAAATTTCAAAAAAGAATATAAAATTGAACGCGGCAGAAGGCACAATGCCCAGACAGTGGACCACTCCTTTTATTCGTTGGGAATGCACATGACTAAGACCAAAAGCGCAAATTTTTCGCAGATGTATACCAAGTACCTGAACCTTGTCGAGGCGGTGCGCGGCTTGCCCAGCTTTCCCAGTCTCGATGCGGTCGAAGCGCGCATGCTCAACACCTTTGCCGCCGCTTGGCATGAAGAAAAGCAAATCACCGTGCTCGAAGCCATGGTGATGCTGCCGGAAATCTCTACCACCACGGCGCACCGTCGCTTAAAGATGCTGCGCAAAAAAGGCATGATCGATTTAAGCTTGGATTCCCATGACAACCGGGTGAAGTACGTGGTGCCGACCAAGGCCACGCAGAACTACTTTGCACAACTGGGTCAATGCATGGAGAAAGCCCAGCAGGCCTGAGACTGGCCTGGCGAAGCCCGGGTTAAACTGCACCGACCGGACGCGTTCCTGCTGAACGCGCTAGTGAAGGTGGTGCTTTATGGATTTTCGGCGCAATGTGTTGGTGGTGGCTGGGACCGCATTGGCCTATTACGTCTTGTTCGTACTGAACCAATTTCTCTTTTCTGCGCTCACGTTTTCGGCGGGTACCAGTTGGGTTTTTTTGCCCAGCGGTGTATGCCTTTTTGCCATTCTGTTGTTCGCGCTCTGGGGCGCACTGGGCGTGGTCCTTGGCGCAATGGGTTTCGCGCTTTTGCAATCGAACATCGGCAGCGATCCGCTCACTTTGGGCGTGTCAATTTGTCTCTGCGGGCTCGCGCCCTTGCTGGCGCGTCAGATCTGCCTGGGCTCAGCAGAGCTCAACGCCAACCTCCAAGGCCTTAGCGCCACCGGTCTGCTGCGTGTGGCTGCCATTTTTTCTGCAGTCAGTGCCGGGCTGCATCAGCTGTGGTTCGCATGGCGTGGGGTTTCTGACGATATTGTGGGCGGTTTGGCCGCCATGTTCACCGGCGATATGCTGGGCACCCTGATCGTGCTGTACTTGGTCAAAATGAGCTTGTCACTGGGTGAGCGACTGCGCGGGGGATAATCTCCGCCACATGGCACTTATCACCTTACTGGACGCCCAACTCGCTTTTGGACACGTACCCCTGCTCGACCACGCAGGTTTTTCACTCGAACCGGCAGAGCGCGTCGGCCTGATTGGCCGTAACGGAGCTGGCAAATCCTCCATGCTCAAAATCCTCGCCGGCATGGAAAAGCCGGACGATGGCGTACTGCAGGTGCAAAGCAATACCCGCATTGCATACGTCGCACAGGAACCCAGCCTGGACGCGCAGTCCACGGTGTTTGAGTCGGTCAGCGTCGGCTTGCAGCGCGTGCGCCACCTGATTGAAGAGTATTGCCAAGGCCACGGCGACTTGGACGCCATGCAAAGCGAAATCGAGGCCCTGGACGGCTGGAACTGGGAACAGCGTGTCACAGAAACGCTTCACCGCCTGCACCTGGACGCCGACGCGATTGTCAGCACGCTCTCCGGCGGCACGAAAAAACGGGTTGCGCTAGCGCAAGCCCTGGTGGCGCAGCCGGAAGTGCTGCTGCTGGACGAGCCGACCAACCACCTGGACTTGGACTCGATCGAGTGGCTGGAGGGCCTGCTGATCGACTTCAAGGGCAGCATCATCACCATCACCCACGACCGCTCGTTTCTGGACAATGTGGCTACCCGCATCGTGGAGCTGGACCGGGGCAAGCTGCTGTCTTACCCCGGCAACTTTGCCGCCTATTTGCTGCAAAAAGAAGAGCAACTGGCCCAGGAAGCGGTGATTAACGCCCGCGCCGACAAGCTGTTGGCACAAGAAGAGGTGTGGATCCGCAAAGGCGTGGAAGCCCGCCGCACCCGCGCCACCGCGCGCATCGTGCGCCTGGACAATCTGCGCGCCAGCCGCGAAGCCCGTCGCGAGGTGGTGGGCAGCGTCAATATGGACGTCAACAGCGGTGCCTCCAGCGGCAAACTGGTGGCCGAACTCACCCACGTGTCCAAGACCTTCGGCGACAAGGTCATCGTTCGCGACTTTTCCGCCACCATTTTGCGCGGCGACAAGATCGGGCTGCTCGGCCCCAACGGCGCGGGCAAAACCACGCTGCTCAAGCTGATTTTGGGCGAGCACAAGCCCGACCCGGCGCCTGCCAACGCACCCCCGCCCGAACCCGGCCACAGCCCCTGGGGCACGGTGCGCCAGGGCGCCAATATTTCGGTGGCCTACTTTGACCAGATGCGCAACGCGCTGGACCTAGACGCCACGCTAGAAGACTTCATCAGCCCGGGCAGCGAGTGGATAGAGATCGGCAACCGCCGCCAGCACGTCAAAAGCTACCTGGGCGACTTTTTGTTCTCGCCCGCGCGTGCCAATTCACCAGTGCGATCTTTGAGCGGCGGAGAGCGTAACCGCCTGCTGCTGGCGCGCCTGTTTGCCCGCCCGGCCAATGTGCTGGTGCTTGACGAGCCTACCAACGACCTCGACATCGACACGCTAGAACTTCTCGAAGACCTGCTGCAAAGCTACGACGGCACGGTGTTTTTGGTCAGCCACGACCGCACTTTCTTGGACAACGTGGTCACCAGCACTATCGCCTTTGAGGGCGACGGGCGCTGGCGCGAGTTTGAAGGCGGCGTGACCGACTGGCTCACCCAGACCAAGCGCGCCAGCGAAATCGCCCAGGCAAAGGGCCAAAAAGGCACCTCGCCGTTCAACTATGGGCGCGACCAGGCTGCGAAACCCAGCGCCGCCGCAGTCGCCGTTCCTACCGCGCCCGTAGCGTCTGCGCCAGCCACCAAAACCCGCAAGCTCAGCTTCAAAGAACAGCGCGAACTCGACGGCCTGCCCGAGAAGATTGCTTCGTTGGAGGCCGAGCAAAGCGACATCAATGCCCTGCTCGCCGACGGCACCCTGTACGCCCGCGACAACCCGCGCGCCCTGCAACTGGCCAGCCGCAACACCGCCATTGACGCGGAATTGATAGCGGCGCTGGAGCGTTGGGAGCTGCTGGGCGCCTGATATGGGACGGGGCGGCTACGGTGCCACCAGCGCCAAGTTGGGGAAGTAGCTGCGGTAGCGCGCCGAATCCCGTGTGAGCAGTTGCAGTTGCGCCACCAGGGCGTGTGCGCCTATGTAAAAGTCGGGCATGGGTGAGGTTTTCAGGCCTTGGGAGAGTCGGTACACCTTGAAGGCCTGACCGGCCAAAAACGCCGCGTCCCAGGGCAGGGCGGCTTTGAGCAAGGGCAAGCCCGCCAGCGCCGCCTCTAGGTCTGTGGCCCGCTCAAAGCGGGGGCTGATCTCGGCCAATATCAGCGGATTGATTACCAGTGGGCCCAAAGCCGCGCAGCGCTCCAGTTGGTCGAGCGACCAATCGGCCCAAACCGGGTCATTAGCCAATATGTCGATCAGCACGCAGCTATCCACCAGGGTGCCACGTGGCATGGCGCCGAACAGGTAGCGCGGGTCAGGCTCGCGGGCTTGCGGAACGTCCGCAGTGGATTGCAGCGCCATTTAGCCGCGCAGAAAGGCCATGAACTCGTCAGTGCCCATGCCTTTGAACTGGGCGGCGTTGGCGCTTCCACGCACGCGCTCAAAGGCGCTGCGCGTGCTGGTGGCCGGGGCAAGCACGGCGCGGATGACAACGTCCCCGTTCTCGCACACCTCAAACTCCACCTCGCTGTGGGGGTGCAAGCCCGCTTGCTCGCGCACCGACTGCGGAATAGTGACCTGGCCTTTGCTGGTGATTTTCATGGGAAATCCTTACTTTGAATAGTAAGAATCTTACCCAACAACCCCTGCGGCGCGCAAGTGGGCAAGGGCTGTAGCGTCTAGCCCCAACTCCCGCAGCACCTCGTCGGTGTGCTCGCCCAGTGTGGGTGGGGCGCGGTGCAAGACCGGTGGCGTGTCCAAGAGGCGCAGCGGGCTGGCCACAGAGGCGATGGATTGCACGCCGGTTTGCGCAGCCGCAGCGGGCGCCAGCGTCTGGTGCACCACGAGCTGGCGGGCCTTTACTTGCGCGTCGTCAAAGGCCTGGGCCACGGTGTTGATGGGGCCGCAGGGCACGGCGCGGTGTTCCAGCAATGCAATCCACTCGGCGGTCGTGTGCTTGCGGGTCTCGGCCTCAATCAACGGTACCAGGGCGTCGCGATGGCGCACCCGGTCGGTGTTGGTGGCAAAGCGCGCGTCAGTCGCCCATTGCGGCTGGCCCGCAGCCTCCGAAAAGCGGGCGAACTGGCCGTCGTTGCCCACCGCGAGCAGCATGGCGCCGTCGGCGGTGGGCAGGTCCTGGTAGGGCACCAAGCTGGGGTGGGTGTTGCCCTGGCGTGTGGGGTTGGCGCCGGTGTTCAGAAAACCGGAGGCCTGGTTGGCCAGAATGGCCATGCCCACGTCCAGCAAACTCATGTCAATGTGCTGGCCCAGGCCGGTGCGGTGGCGCACTTCCACTGCGGCCAATATGGCGCTACAGGCGTAAACGCCGGCAAATAAATCAGTGAGCGCCACGCCCACGCGCTGCGGTGTGCCGCCGGGGCTGCCTTCGGGCTTGCCGGTAATGCTCATCATGCCGCTCATGGCCTGGACCATCAGGTCGTAGCCCGCGCGTTCGGCATACGGCCCGTCCTGGCCAAAACCGGTGACCGAGCAGTAAATCAGGCGTGGGTTGAGTACGTGAAGGCTGGCGTAGTCCAAGCCGTAGTGCGCCAGACCGCCGACCTTGAAGTTCTCCACCAGGATGTCGCTGCCCTGGGCCATCTGGCGGATCAGCGCCTGGCCCTCGGGTTTGGCGATGTCGATGGCTATCGAGCGTTTGTTGCGGTTGCAGGCCGTGTTATAGCTGGCGTGCGCGGTGTCGTGGCCGTCAGCGTCTTGCAGAAAGGGCGGTCCCCAATGCCGGGTGTCGTCACCTGTGACTGGCCGCTCCACCTTCACCACATCGGCGCCCAGATCGGCCAGCATTTGGGTGCACCACGGCCCGGCCAGCACGCGGGAGAGGTCTAGCACCCTGAGGTGGGGGAGGGCGGCTGCTTGGTCACTCATGGATCACTTTCAATCAAACTAAATGGAACAAGTTTGTGCGTGATGCGACAAAACGGACTTGCGTTGGATCAAACAGCGCAATATGCGTCGCTAAAAGTAGCGAGCGCGCTCACGTCAGTTGGCAAAGGCAGCAATGCCGGTCATAGCCCGGCCCAAAATCAGGGCGTGGATGTCGTGCGTGCCTTCGTAGGTGTTGACCACCTCTAGATTCACCAAGTGGCGGGCCACACCAAACTCGTCGCTGATGCCGTTGCCACCCATCATGTCGCGCGCCATGCGGGCAATGTCGAGCGCTTTGCCGCAAGAGTTGCGCTTGAGGATGGAGGTGATTTCCACCGACGCCGTGCCTTCGTCCTTCATGCGGCCCAGGCGCAGGCAGCCTTGCAGGCCCAGCGCGATCTCCGTCTGCATGTCCGCCAGCTTTTTCTGGATCAGCTGGTTGGCGGCCAAGGGGCGGCCAAACTGCTTGCGGTCCAGCGTGTACTGGCGGGCGCGCACCCAGCAGTCTTCGGCCGCGCCCAGCGCGCCCCAGGCGATGCCGTAGCGCGCGCTGTTCAAGCAAGTGAAGGGCCCTTTGAGGCCGTGCACCTCGGGAAAGGCGTTTTCCTCCGGGCAAAACACGCCGTCCATGACGATCTCCCCGGTAATGCTGGCGCGCAGTCCCACTTTGCTGTGGATGGCTGGGGCGCTCAGGCCGGCCATGGCTTTTTCCAAAATGAAGCCGCGAATTGCGCCGACCGCGCCCGACTCGGAAACTTCCTTGGCCCAGACCACAAACACGTCGGCAATCGGGCTGTTGCTGATCCACATCTTGGCGCCGCTGAGCTTATAGCCGCCGGGCACCTTTTGCGCGCGGGTGACCATGCTTTGCGGATCAGAGCCGTGGTCGGGTTCGGTCAGGCCAAAGCAGCCTATCCACGCGCCGGTGGCCAGTTTGGGCAGGTATTTTTGGCGCTGCGCCTCGGTGCCAAACTCAAAAATCGGCAGCATGACCAGTGAACTTTGCACGCTCATCATGGAACGGTAGCCGCTGTCCACGCGCTCGACCTCGCGCGCAATCAGGCCGTAAGCGACATAGTTAAGCGCCGGGCCGCCGTAGGCCTCAGGGATAGTGGGGCCGAGCAGGCCGAGCTCGCCCATTTCGCGAAAAATTGCCGGGTCGGTGCTGCCTTCGCGAAACGCCAGCGTCACGCGCGGCAGCAGCTTGTCTTGGCAGTAGGCGGCGGCGGCATCGCGCACCATGCGCTCGTCGTCGCTGAGCTGGGCGTCCAGCAAAAAGGGGTCTTGCCAGTTGAAGGCGGCGTGGGCCATGCGGGTGGTCTCCAAAACGGGGGTTAAAAAACTCTCCCGATGGTAGCCCTTGAACTGGCCTCGCTTATTGACGCAGACCGATGGGCCCGTACCAGGCCACTGTATTGCTGTGGGTGTTGTCGCTGTCGGTCATCAGGCCGATGGCTACTAGCGCGCCGGGCGGCTCGCCAAAGGCCTGTTCGAAGTCAGCACGGATATTGCGTACGTAGTTGCGCCACTGCATCAACCCCTGTGGGCCCGACTCGACCACAATCTTGCGGATGCGGTCGGTGCGCGGGTTTTGGATCACGCTGCCCACCGGCCGTTGGTTGCACCAGACGTACATCAGCGTGGCATAGGGCATTTCCTCGCCAGTAACCAGGCGGGCCAACTCGTTGAGCATAGAGTTCTTGCCGGAAAACTGGTTGCGGTCCCCCTCAAACGCCAGAATCAGGCGCACCGGCGAGTCGTCAAGACCCCGAACGCCCATGTCTGCGCCCGCAATCAGCGCGGGCACCATCCAGGAAAAGCCAAGCTGGCCCAAAGCATCGGCCTCCACCCGCACGGGCGTGCGCAGCATGCTGGCGGAGGAGCGGGCATCGGCCTTCAGCGCGGCACGCTGGCCCTGCGCGCTTGCCAGCGCCGGTTCTTCCAGCAGGTAGCGGGTTGCCACCTTGCCGGGCAGCGGCAGCGCCTGCCATGCGGCCTGCTGTTGCGCGCTCCAAGTGAGCTTGCCGGGCGTTGGCGCAAGCGCCACAGCCGCAGGGGGCGCAGCGCAGCCTGTAAACAAGCCCACGCTGAGGCTGAGCAACATCAGCCAACACCACCGCCACCCACTGCGGCCAGTGCAAAGGAATCTAGATTTCATGCCGCTAGCTTAGGGATTGCCTGTGACAGGCGTAATCAGTAAATCCCGCGATTGAAAGACACATAAATACTTTAAATCGGTGTTTTGATTACTTCCAGATAGATTGAAGGCGAGACATCGCGCCTGGCCACCTCTCGCAAAGCAGCGAAGCGACGCAAAACTGTGATTTCATACAGTAATATGCGCCATGGCCAAAGAAAAAAGCGTCTTCGTCTGTTCTGAGTGTGGGGGCACCAGCTCCAAGTGGCTGGGCAAATGCCCGAGTTGCAATGCCTGGAACACGCTCATTGAGTCGGTAGCCCAGCCCGAGAGCCTGGCGAAAAACCGCTTTGCCTCGCTGGCCAAAACCGCCGATGTTGCGGTGCTTTCTGACATTGAGGCCAGCGACTTTGAGCGCACTCCCACCGGCCACGGCGAGCTGGACCGGGTGCTGGGCGGCGGCATTGTGGAAGGCGGCGTGGTCTTGATCGGCGGCGACCCCGGCATTGGCAAGTCCACCTTGCTGTTGCAGGCGCTGGACTCCTTGCAGCGCAGCGGCAAGAAAACCTTGTATGTGACCGGCGAGGAAAGCGGCGCCCAGGTCGCCTTGCGCGCGCGCCGCTTGGGCCTGGATGGCTCCCAAGTGCGGGTATTACCGGAAATAGGGTTGGAAAAAATCCTCGCCACCCTGACTGAACAGCAGCCCGATGTGGCGGTGATCGACTCCATTCAGACCGTCTATTCCGAGCAACTCAGCTCCGCGCCGGGCTCGGTGGCGCAGGTGCGCGAATGCGCCGCGCACTTGACGCGCGCGGCCAAGGCCAGCGGCGTGTGCATCGTGCTGGTGGGCCATGTGACCAAAGAAGGCGCACTGGCCGGGCCGCGCGTGCTGGAGCACATGGTTGACACGGTGCTGTACTTTGAGGGCGATACGCACAGCCAGTTCCGCCTGGTGCGCGCCATTAAAAACCGCTTTGGTGCGGTCAACGAGATGGGCGTCTTCGCCATGACCGAGCGCGGCCTCAAGGGCGTGAGCAACCCCAGTGCGATTTTTTTGAGCCAGCACGCCGAGCCGGTGCCGGGCAGCTGCGTCATGGTCACCCTGGAGGGCACGCGCCCGCTGCTGGTGGAAATCCAGGCGCTGGTGGACAGCGGCGGCCCCAGCCCACGGCGCCTGAGTGTGGGCTTGGACAAAGACCGCTTGGCCATGTTGCTGGCAGTTTTGCACCGCCACGCTGGGGTGGCGTGCATGGACCAGGACGTGTTCATCAACGCCGTGGGCGGCGTGCGTATTGGCGAGCCCGCAGCAGACTTGGCGGTGATGTTGGCCATCACCTCCTCCTTGCGCGGCAAACCGCTGCCCAAGGGCTTTATCGCTTTTGGCGAAGTGGGTCTGGCTGGCGAGGTGCGCCCTGCGCCGCGCGGCCAAGAGCGGCTGAAAGAGGCCGCAAAACTGGGGTTCACCGTCGCCGTGGTGCCCAAAGCCAATGCGCCAAAAAAGCCGATGGACGGCATGGCGGTGCACGCGGTGGAGCGGATCGAAGACGCCATGAGCGTGGTGCGTGGCCTGGTTTAGCGCCCTCGCTGCACATCAAGGGCAAACCCTAGGCTTGCTGGAATTTGAAAATATTTGGCTACCGCAGTGAAAAATGTTCAGGGGGCGATGCCTGATAATCCGCGTTCGCCGGGCATACCCGTAAGTCTTTGTAAGGGACTTTCGATTAGATTACAGAGCTTGTCGTGGTTTGCGGAGATTTCCTGCGGGCCAACGGACTTGGCGCAATCGACGCATCAATACTTTTAATTGGAGACACCATGACAATTCGTTTCGCAAAACTGGCCTCTCAGGTGGCGATTGCTGCTGCAGTGATGGCTTACGCCGGCCTGGCTTCTGCGGCAGACGCCATCAAAATTGGCGTATCAGGACCGTTCACCGGCGGCTCATCTTCCATGGGTGTGAGCATGCGTGACGGAGTCAAGCTCGCCGTCGACGAGATCAACAAGTCGGGTGGCGTTATCGGCCGTCAACTGCAAATCATCGAGCGCGACGACGAAGCCAAGAACGAGCGCGGCGTGCAAATCGCCCAAGAACTGATCAACAAGGAAAAAGTCACTGCCACGGTGGGCTTTATCAATACCGGCGTCGCCTTGGCTTCGCAGCGCTTCTACCAAGAAGCCAAAATCCCAGTCATGAACAACGTGGCTACCGGCTCCATCATCACCCGCCAGTTTGATGACCAGCCTGAGAACTACATCTTCCGCAATGCCGCACATGACAGCATCCAGGCGCCCATGATTGTGGAAGAGGCTATCACCCGCCGTGGGTTCAAAAAGGTCGCAATTTTGGCGGATTCCACCAACTACGGACAACTGGGCCGTGCCGACTTGGAAAAAGCGCTGGAACTCAAGGGCGTCAAAGCGGTGGCGGTTGAAAAATTCAACGTCAAGGACGTGGATATGACGGCCCAGTTGCTCAAAGCAAAGGCGGCCGGCGCTGAGGTGGTGCTGACCTACGCAATTGGACCGGAGCTGGCGCAAATCGCCAACGGCATGACCAAGCTGGGCTGGAAAGTTCCGATGATCGGCAGCTGGACACTGTCCATGGCCAATTTCATCGACAACGCAGGCCCTGGCGGCGAAGGTGCGCGCATGCCGCAAACCTTTATCCAAGAGCCCACCACGCCCAAGCGGCAGTCCTTCATCATCAACTACCTGCGTACTTTCAACCCGAAAAACGCGCGCATTGATTCCCCGGTGTCTGCTGCCCAAGGTTATGACTCTATTTACCTGCTTGCCGCTGCCATCAAGCAAGCCAACTCGACCGACGGTCCCAAGATCAAGGCAGCTTTGGAGGACCTGAAAGCGCCGGTCGAAGGCGTGGTGACCACTTACAACAAGCCGTTCACCGCCAAAGACCACGAGGCGATTACTGCAAACATTCCAGTCTTTGGCGAAGTCAAAGGCGAGAAGGTGGTGTACGCCTACGAAGCCGATCAGAAGAAGGCCTCCGAAGTTCGCGTGAAAGACGTCAACGCCAAGGGCGCTTTGACCGTCAAAAAATAAGCGGCCACTGCACCCGAGTTTGCACAATGAAACCCGCTAGTCCATCGGGACTGGCGGGTTTCTTTCATAGGCGGACATGTACCGCCACGGACCTCCGGTGGGGGGTTAAACGGCTTGATTATTGGGTGAAATAAATTATGGAAATCCTGCTTCAACTGGTCTACAGCGGTATCGCGCTGGGCATGATCTACGCGGTCATCGCGTTTGGCTACCAGCTCACGTTCCAGACCTCGGACACGCTGAACTTCGGCCAAGGCGACGCCCTTATGCTGGGCGCTATGGTGGGTCTGACCTTGGTGAACACCGGCATGAACTACTGGGTCATGCTGCCCCTGGTGATCGTGTTTGGCATGGCGCAAGGTGCTTTTGTCGAGCGCATTGGCGTGCAGCCGGCCATCAAGATCAAGAGCGAGTTTGGCTGGATCATGTCCACCATTGCGCTGGGCATTATTTTCAAGAACGTGGCCGAAAACATCTGGGGCCGCGACGATTTGAAGTTCCCGTCCCCATTGCCAGAGTCGCCCATGAAGGTTTTTGGCGCCAACGTGCTGCCCATGGAGATATTGGTGGTGGTGGGCGCGGTGCTGATGATGCTGGCGGTGGAGTTTTTCAACCGCAAGACGATTTACGGCAAGGCGGTGGTGGCCACTTTCAATGACCGCGATGCCGCCAAGCTGATGGGCATTAACACCGGCTTGGTGATTACTTTTTCTTACGCACTGTCCTCAGCCACTGCGGCCTTTGCTGGCGCGCTGATTGCGCCCCTCACGCTCACAGGCGCCACCATGGGCGCGGTGCTCGGCCTCAAGGCCTTTGCCGTGGCCATCATTGGCGGCTTGACCAGCGGGCTGGGCATTATTGTGGGCGGCATTATTTTGGGTGTGGCCGAAACCACCACCGGCTTCTATTTGTCCACGGGCTACAAAGACGTGCCTGGTTTGGTGCTGTTGTTGCTCGTGCTGGCCTTCAAGCCCGCAGGGCTGTTTGGCAAGACTGCCATCAAGAAAGTTTGAAGATGAACCGCAAGTCTCTTTCCGTGGCGATCCTCGCCTTGGCGGCATTGGGTGCCGCGCCTTTGTACCTGGACAACCCGTACTACATCCACATGATCGGCACGATCATGATTTACGCGATTTTGCTGTTCGGACTGGACATTGTGGTCGGCTACACCGGCCAGGTGTCTTTGGGTCACGCCGGCCTGTTTGGCGTGGGCTCCTACACGGCTGGCGTGATGTTCTTCAAGCTGGGTGCGCCGCTGTGGCTCATTATTCCGGCCAGCATTGGCGTGACGGCTGGCTTTGGTGCGCTGCTGGCGCTGCCCGCGCTTCGGGTGACGGGTCCGTATCTGGCGATGGTGACCTTGGCGTTTGGCACCATCATCCAGATTTTGATCAACGAGATGGACTTTTTGACCGAAGGTCCGCTGGGTATCAAAATCCCCAAGCCCGACTTGTTTGGCGCCAAGCTCTCCGAGCACGGTTTCTACTGGATGGTGTTTGCGCTCATGGTCTTGTCGCTGGTGGTGGTAGACCGCATTTTGAAATCCCAGCTCGGCCGGGCGTTTGAAGCGCTGCGCGGCAGCCCGGTGGCCTCTGACTGTATGGGCGTGTCGGTCTACCGTTACAAGGTGTACGCCTTTGTGGTCAGCGCGGGTTTTGCCGGTCTGGCGGGCTGCTTGTACGCGTATTCTGAGCAGTACATCTCGCCCAATACCTACAACTTTGAGTTGACTGTGCTGTTTTTGCTGGCAGTCATCATGGGTGGGCGCAAGAGCCGCACCGGCTCTTTGCTGGGCGCTGCCATCATCGTGATATTGCCCAAGCTGCTCGACGACCTGGAAATGTTCCGCCAAGTGTCTTCCACGCTTGCGGTGCTGGTGCTGATTGGCGCCGTGGTGGGTGTGGTCAAGAAAACCACCACCCCGCGCGCCATGGCCATCCCGGTGCTGGGCACCATCGCTTTGGCGGCGTTTTCTTTCTGGTTGCAGTCCATCACCGACTGGCGCCTGAGCATTTTTGGTTTGATGATTTTGTTCGTGGTGTATTACTTGCAAGACGGCATCGTCGGTTTTGTGCGCAAGTTGTTCTTTCGCCGGGCCACGCTGGCGGGCCAGTACCAGGGTATGGACTTGGGCAAGGACGCGATTACGGTGGCGTCGAACGCCGAGCACAGCGCCGCCGGCAGCGATTTGCTGGTGGCCAAAGGCGTGCTGATGCAGTTTGGCGGCCTCAAGGCGCTCAACAACGTGGACTTGCGCATCCAGCGCGGCACCATCCATGGCCTGATCGGCCCCAACGGCTCGGGCAAGAGCACGATGATGAACGTGCTGACCGGCATTTACGTGCCCACCGCGGGCGACATCACGTTTGCCGGGCGCGCGGTGGTGGGCCGCACCTCGTCAGACATTGCTTTGTCCGGCATTGCGCGCACCTTCCAAAACGTGCAATTGTTTGGCGAGATGACGGCGCTGCAAAACGTGCAGGTCGGTTTGCACCACACCTTTGATAGCAATTTGATTGATGTGGCCTTGAACACCCCGCGCTACAAGCGCGAAGACCACGCTGGCGTGGAACGCGCCTTGGGGCTGCTGCACTTTGTGGGCTTGGGTGACCTGGCGACCGAAGAAGCACGCAACCTGCCTTACGGCAAACAGCGCCTGCTGGAAATCGCCCGCGCCCTGGCGCTGGATCCGCAACTGTTGCTGCTCGATGAGCCCGCTGCCGGCCTGACTGCGCCGGACATCAAAGAGCTGATCACCATCATCCGCAAAATCCGCGACCACGGCATTACCGTGATCCTGATTGAGCACCACATGGACGTGGTGATGAGCATTTGCGACAACGTCTCCGTGCTCGACTTTGGCCAAAAAATCGCCGAAGGCAAACCTGCCGATGTGCAGGCCGATGAAAAAGTGATCGAGGCCTATCTGGGCGCTCCGGCCGCTTGAACGTACAGGACACCCGCATATGTTGAGTATCAAAAACCTAGAAGCCGGTTACGGCAAAGTGCAAGTTTTGCACGGCATCTCCATGGAAGTGCCCAAGGGCAAAGTGGTCACCTTGATCGGCTCCAACGGCGCTGGCAAAACCACCACCATGCGTGCTATATCGGGCATGATCGCGCCCACCGCAGGCGAAATCAGCCTCAACGGCACGCGCACCGACGGCATGGAGTCTTTCACTATTGCCAAACTGGGCTTGGCGCACTCGCCCGAAGGCCGACGTGTGTTTGCCACCATGTCGGTCACCGACAACCTGATTTTGGGTGCCTTTCCGCGCCTGACCGGCAGCCGCCCCAAGGGCGACGTGCAGGGCGATCTGGAGCGCGCCATGGACTTGTTTCCCCGCCTCAAAGAGCGGCGCACGCAGCTGGCGGGCACCTTGTCGGGTGGCGAGCAGCAAATGCTGGCCATGGCCCGCGCGGTCATGCTCAACCCCGAAATCGTGTTGCTGGACGAGCCCTCCATGGGCCTGGCGCCGATTTTGGTGGAAGAAGTGTTCCGCATCATCAGCGACCTCAAGTCGCGCGGTGTGACCATGCTGCTGGTGGAGCAGTTTGCCGCAGCGGCGCTCAAGGTGGCGGACTACGGCTACGTGCTGGAGAACGGTCGCATCTCGGTGCACGGCGAAGCCTCCAAGTTGCAAGACGACCCGGCGGTGAAAGCCGCCTATCTGGGCGGCGGCCACTAACTCTGCTGAAGGTGCGCAGCGCCCCCCCACTAGACAAGTTATTTGAACTTAAGGGCCGGAACGGCTGGCGCCACCTTGCATTGGCGCTCTGCCCAAACAAGGGTGCGAAGTGCATGCGTGCATTTCGCACCCTTGTTGACTTTTGGGGGTGCAAAGCGCTTTACGGCACATTAACCTTGGCATGCGACCATTCCCGCATTGGAGGTTCTATGCCCTTAGACATTTTTTTAGCCCCGCGTTTTTCCGCCAGCGTGGTGCGCGGTGCGCTGGTGTGGGTTTGTTGGTCGTGGCGGCGTGGGCCGCAGCCCTGCCCGCACAGGCGCTTAGCGCAGCAGACCAGCTGGCCACCTATGCCGCCGCGTCCGGTCAGGCGCCGCAGAGCGCGCGGGGCCAAGAGTTCTTTAACACCAAGCACGGCCATGAATGGTCTTGCGCGTCTTGCCACACCGCGACCCCAACGGGCGAAGGCAAGCATGCCAGCACCGGCAAACTGATTCGCCCTATGGCGCCGACGGCCAATACCGAGCGCTTTTCGGACGCTGCCAAGACCGAAAAATGGTTTCGCCGCAATTGCAACGACGTGGTGGGCCGTGAATGCACCCCGGCCGAAAAGGCCGATGTGCTCGCTTGGCTGCTGAGCTTCAAGAACTGAACGCCCAAGGAGCCCCGTATGCCTGCAATAGCCGCCCTGAATTTCACGATGGTGCGCAGCACCGCCCCACACGCACGTTCTTTCACGCTAAGTCGCCTTGCCGTCCTGCTGGGACTTGCCGCTGCGTGCTTGATCGCACGGGCCGAGGGAGGCCAAGTCAGCAGCCCCCGCCTGCCCGCCTACCAGGCCGAATGCGCGGCCTGCCATATCGCCTATCCGCCGGGTCTGTTGGGTGCCCGGTCTTGGCAGCAAATCATGGCGGGCCTGCCCAAGCATTTCGGCGTGGACGCTTCGCTGGACGCGGGCAGCACCCAATCCATCGCCGACTGGCTAACCGCGCATGCAGGCACCGGACGCCGGTTTAGCGAGCCGCTGCCCGACAACCGCATCACCAAGTCAAATTGGTTTGTCCGCCAGCACGACGAGGTGAGCGCCAGCGTGTTCAAGCGGCCAGCGGTGGGCGGAGCCTCCAATTGCGTCGCCTGCCACAAGCGTGCGGCTGACGGTAACTTTGATGAGCACGAAGTGCGCATTCCCAAATAAGGCGCTGTGCGCCTTGCTTTCGCCTTAACTTTCATGACGGTGCGAGGCACCTCTAGCCATGAAAGTCCTTTCACCTTAACTTTCATCAAGGTGCGCAGCGCCGCCAAACATGAAAGTTTTCCACGTTGATAAACCGAAAGACCCCTCCATGGCCCTGTCTGACTCCAAAATCCTCGTCTGGGACGCCCCAGTGCGTACCTTCCACTGGCTGCTGGTGTGCAGTTTTTTCGGCGCCTACCTGAGTGCCGAAAGCGAAACCTGGCGTCTGCTGCATGTCTCTCTGGGCTACACCGTGGGCGGCTTGACCGCCTTTCGGCTGGTCTGGGGCGTGCTGGGCACGCGCTATGCGCGCTTTGGCAGCTTTGTGCGCAGCCCGAGCGCCGTTGGGCGCTACCTCAAGACCATGGTGGCGGGTCGGCCTGAACGCTACATCGGCCATAACCCCGCAGGCGGCGTTGCCATCGTGCTGCTGTTGCTGCTGGGTGTTGCCATCGTGGCCACGGGTTATGCGGTCTACAACGACATCGGCGGCGACTGGTTGGGCGAACTGCATGAGGGCGCGTCCAACGCCATGCTGGTGTTGGTGGGTGTGCACGTGGCTGGGGTGGTATTTGCAAGCTATGCCCACCGCGAAAACCTTCCACGTGCCATGGTCACCGGCCGAAAGCAGGGCAAGCCGTCCGAGGGTATTGCGCGCGCCTGGTGGTCGGTGGCGCTGGTCTTGCTGCTGGCAGTAGCCGCGTATTGGTATTTGCAGTGGCGCGATGCGCCGCAAGCGGTGGCCCAGGCGCACACCAGCAGCACCGCACAATAGGGAGTGGCCGACGTGGCCGCGCGCTCTGTACCTTTCTTGCCTGCTACCGAACTCACCGTCCAAACTGCTGGCTCCGTCGCTGGCAAAACGCTGCTGCTCCCCCTGGGCGCGCCCGGCCCCAGCTATGCGCATTTGCAAGACTGGCTGACCGAGAAGCGCAAAGCCAAGGCCACGGTGAAGGACATTAGCCAGCAGGTGCTGGTCAAAGGCATCAAGCAATGGGCGGTGTTTGAGGAAAAGCGCGCGGGCGCCACCGTGCGCACGGTGTTCAAGATCACCTGAACAAGATTACTCGAAGGGCTGCGGCGCGTGCCGCGCCCTGGCGCGAAGGTTAAGCTTGCGCATGCACACGCTTGAATCACTGCGCACCGGGGCCTTGGCCGGACACAAGCGCGTCCAGCTCAGGGGTGGTCTGACTGAGTTTCCGAGGGAGATTTTCCAGCTCGCGGACGCCCTAGAGATATTGGATCTGTCGGGTAACGCGCTGTGTGCGCTGCCGGATGATCTGCCGCGTTTGCACCAACTTCGCACACTGTTTTGCTCAGACAACCAGTTCACCGCGCTGCCGGCGGTGCTGGGCCAATGCCCTCAATTGCGCATGATCGGCTTCAAGGCCAACCACATCCGCACGGTACCCGCGCAGTCGCTGCCGCCGGGTTTGCGCTGGCTGACGCTGACGGACAACCACATTGCCGAACTCCCGGCAGAGATTGGCCAGTGCACGGAGCTGCAAAAACTCATGCTCGCTGGCAACCGCTTGCGCGCTTTGCCAGCGTCCATGGCGCAGTGCCGCAGGCTGGAATTGGTGCGCCTTGCGGCTAACGAGTTGGAGCAGTTCCCCGAATTTTTGTTGGACTTGCCCCGTCTGTCCTGGCTAGCCTTTGCCGCAAATCCCTTTTGCGCGGAACTCGAAGACTTGCCTTTGGCGCAGAGCGACGCGGCACTTTCCGATGTCGCGTGGACGTCGCTGGACATCGGCCAGATGCTGGGCGAGGGGGCCTCCGGGGTGATCCACCGGGCCGCGCACGTGTCTGACGGTGTGGCCCAGCCAGCAGCGGTAAAACTGTTCAAGGGCAGGATGACAAGCGACGGTTTGCCGCGTTCGGAAATGGCGGCCTGCCTTCGGGCGGGGCGCCACCCCCATCTGATTGACCTGCGCGGCAGGGTTCACGCGCACCCCCAGGGGACCGATGGCCTGGTGATGGATTTGGTGGACGCCGCATTCCAAAACCTTGCGGCGCCCCCCAGCTTGGACAGCTGCACCCGCGACGTTTACGCCCCCGAGTGCCGTTTTGATCTGGCCACGGCCTTGGGTATTGCCAGCGCTGTCGCGTCGGCGGTACGCCACCTGCATGACCGAGGCATCTTGCACGGCGACCTCTATGCCCACAACATGCTGCACAAAGGGCACGGCCAGGTCTTGCTGGGCGACTTTGGTGCCGCGTCCATGTACGCAAGCTTGGCGTCTGGTCTAGGGCCCAAGCTCCAGCGGCTGGAGGCGCGTGCCTTTGGCTGCTTGCTCGAAGAGCTTTTGGACCGAACCGAAATTACGGGCATTTTTGAGCCGCTGGCTGAAGTCTTGCGGTCCCTGAAAGCGCGCTGCATGTCCGAGCTACCGGCGCAGCGTCCGCTTTTTGCAGAGATTGATGACACGCTGGCACGGGCCACAGCCGCCTTCTTGCTACGCACCACGCTGCAACACTGACGCGTCTAAAAGTCAAAGGAGCCAAGCCTTAACGCGGCGAGGCCACCCGCACGCAGATCGTTAATGGCATGCACCACGGGCGCGTGCTTGAGCATGAAGCCTTGGCGCTTATCGGCCTTAACTTGGAAGAACTTTCATGGCGGGCGGTGCCGCACACTTTCATGAAAGCCAGGTGCTTTAGATCACTCGGGCGCCACATTCAGATTCCAATCCAGGGCGCAGTGCGGTGCCGCACAGCGGCGCGTCGCGCAGCAGCAAGCTTCAGGGCTTGTGCGGTCGCCCCCTGCTCGGAAACCCATTCTTGGGGTGCGCGTGGACGTAAATGGTTCGCAGCGCACAGGGACGTACTTTGCGAAAACGGCGTTCAAAAACAGAAAAGGTAGTGAGCGTATGAACCACACATTCGCGGAGTTGTTCAAACAGCTCGGGCTTGCCAGCGACCAGATGGGCATGGAGTCGTTTCTGCGCGCGCATCAACCGCTTCACGCCGCGACACGCCTCGAAGACGCCGTGTTCTGGACGCCAAGCCAGAGCTTTTTCATCACTGAGCAGACCGTCCAAGACGCGGATTGGGCAGAGCTGATTGATCAACTGAGTTTGGCGCTGCGCTAACTTTCATGCGCGGAGGTGCTGCGCACCTTCATGCAAGTTAACTGCGCACCAGCAAATGCCGCAGCGCAAAGTCGGCGTCCGCCGCCTGCTCCGCCAGTTCGTGGCGTTTGACCATGGCATACAGCCCGATAAATCCGGTACCCAACACCGCCTGCGATAGCGGGCAGTTCGCAAGTGCGCTGAGCGCTTCGTCCAGCGCTTGCGGCAGGGGGCGCTTGCTGAATTGGCGTTTGTGCTGCTGCGCGCGGGGCGGGGCTTAAGTGCTTGCTGCATGCCGATCAGCCCCGTGCCCAAGAGCAGCGCCAGCGTGAGGTAGGGATTGGCGTCGCCGCCGGGCAGGCGGTGTTCCACGCGGTGCTTAGCGGGTTCGGACTGGGGGATGCGAAAGGCCACCGTGCGGTCGTCCAAGCCCCAGTCGGCGTGGGTGGGCGATGCGTCAGGGCGGCGTATGCGCAAGTAGGAATGCGCGTAGGGCGCCAAGATGGCCATGGCGCCAGACGCCGAGGCCTGCCAGCCGCCAATAAAGTGCGCCAGACGCGGGTGCGCGCTGCCGTCTGTGGCGCTAAACGCATTGCCGCATGCCTGATCGCTCAGGCTCACGTGCCAATGCATGCCGGTGCCCGGCTCGTCGGCGTAAGGCTTGGCCATAAAGGTCGCCAGGCAGCCATGGCGCCGGGCGAATTCCCGCGCCAAGCGCTTGAAACGAAACACTGCGTCAGCCTGCGCCAGCGGTCGGCCCGGTCGAAAGTTGACTTCGTACTGCCCGGTGGCCGATTCGTGCCCATAGCCGCTGATGGGAATGGCCTGCGTCTCGCATGCTGCCCACAGGTCGTCAAAAAACGGCGCAAAAGTCTGCGCAGTCTCGGCGGACGCCAAATCGTGCGAACTCTCAATATGCGGCACCCGACCCGACATGCCATGCGCCACCTGCAAGCCGCCTTGGGCATTGCGCTCGGGGTGCACCAGAAAAAACTCCAGCTCGGGCGCCACCAGCGCCTGATAACCCGCATCCTCCAGGCGCGCAAGCGTGCGCTGCAGCAGTTGCCGGGGCGAAAGCTCGGCCACGTCGTAGTCGGCGTGGCCGTCGGCAGCGGCAAAGCGGGCGTCCAGATTGCACACCACGGTGGCGGTGGGCACGCGCGAGAGCGGGCAGCGCACCAATGTGCACCAGTCGGGCCGCAGCGCCATGTCGGGAAAGCTGGGCGGAAAAATGCGTTTGAACACGTCGGGCGGCTCACCGCCTGTTACGGTCAGGCCCAGCAGCAGCGAGGGCATTTTGGCCCCCAGCGCTTCTGCAAAACTCGCCGTGTCCATCACCTTGCCGCGCGCCACGCTGGTCAGGTCGGCAAACACCACTTCCACGCGCTGTATGCCTTGGGCTCTGAGCCAAGCGACGGCATCGCTGGCGTTGGAGATAAGGGGATTCATGCGCAAGGGCGCATTACTGCGGTGCGGCGGTGTCGCCAGTCACGATATCCAGACCGGTGACCTGAGAAAAGTCGCGGTCATGCGTGACCAAGGCCGCAGCGCCCATGTCCAGCGCCGTGGCCAGTTGCAAGGCGTCAGGCAGCTTCAGGCGGTACTGCGCGCGCAGTTGTGCCGCCAGCGCGGCAATGGGTGCGGATACGTCCACCACCCGGTATTGCAATAGCGCCCTCTCGTAGCGCTTGGCCAGCGCGGTTTGCCCGGCTTTAAAAGGGCCAGTCAACACTTCGGCCAGGGTAATCGTCGATAAGGCAATCAGCAAATGCCCCTTGGCTGCCGCTTCAAACAGGCCGACAAAGCGGTCGGCAAACTGCGGGTGTGATTCGAGCACATAGATCCACGGCGCAGTGTCCACCAGCACGCTTGCGCCTTGGGGCAGGTTCGCCCACAGGCGCAGGGGCGCTGCGGCCATCTAGGCGCCGTCCCACTCGTCGCGCAAATCGGCCACGGTTTGGCCCACATTGGCGCCCCACAGCCCGCGACCCGTGCCGCGCAAGGCCAAAAGGCTCTCGCCCGCAGGAGCTTGCGGGGGCATAAGCGCCAGGTCTTGCAAAGGCACGACGGCCGCATAGGGCTTGCCGTGCTTGGTGATCACGCTGCGCAGACCGGCATGGGCTTCGGCCACGATGTGGGGCAACTGGATGCGCGCTTGTTCTAGGCCATAGCTGCTGGGGATCGACATGGGAAGCTCCTTTTCTGTACTGTTTGTACAGTTTAAACCCAAATCAGCTTTCCCATTCGTAGTCGATGGTGATAGGCGCGTGGTCCGAAAACTTCACACCCTTGAAGATGGCGTGTGTGCGTGCGCCTGCCGCCAAGGCGGGGGTGGCCAGGTGGTAGTCCAGCCGCCAGCCCACGTTATTGGCATAGGCCTGGCCGCGGTTGCTCCACCAAGTGTAGGCGGCGTCGGTGGCGGTGGGCTCAAGTTGGCGGTACACGTCTACTAGCCCAGCCTCGGCTAAAAGCTGGGTCATCCAGGCGCGCTCTTCGGGCAAGAAGCCGGAGTTCTTTTTGTTGCCCTTGAAGTTCTTCAGGTCGATTTCTTGGTGCGCGATGTTGATGTCGCCGCACAGCACAAATTCGCGCTGGCCTTTGAGCGCTGTGAGGTGGGGGTAAAACTCGGCCAGAAAGCGGTATTTGGCCAGTTGCCGCTCCTCGCCCGAGGAGCCGCTGGGAAAGTAGGCGCTGATGATGGAGCGCTTGCGGGTGGGCGTGTCAAAGCGCAGTTCTACATAGCGGCCCTCGGCGTCAAACTCGCCCGAGCCATAGCCCACCACCACGTCGCTGGGCGTGTGGCGGGTGTAGATGCCCACGCCCGAGTAGCCTTTTTTCTGGGCAAAGTGAAAGTAACCCTTCAGGTCGGCCAGGGTTTCGAACTTGCCCGCCACGTCCTCGGCCTGGGCTTTAACTTCTTGCACGCAAATACAATCCGGCTGCAGTTGGGCCAGCCAGGGCTCAAGCCCCTTGCTGGTGGCCGAACGAATGCCGTTGAGGTTAAGGCTGCTTAATGTGAACAAGGAAATCCCCATGGTTGATAGTGGCCCAGCCCGCCTGAACGCAGCAAGTGCGCCCCCAAGTCTGGCGCAAGAATTTGTGGCGTTTGCGGTGGAGTGTGGCGTGTTGCGCTTTGGCGAATTCACCACCAAAGCTGGTCGCCAAAGCCCGTATTTTTTCAACGCCGGCTTGTTTGACGATGGCGCCAAACTCGGGCGGCTCGCACAATTTTATGCCCAGCGCCTGCTGGGAAGCGGCATTGAATTCGACATGATTTTCGGCCCCGCCTACAAGGGCATTCCCCTGGGCGCAGCCGTGGCCATTGAACTGGCACGCCTGGGTAAAAACGTGCCTTTTGCTTACAACCGCAAAGAGGCCAAGGACCACGGCGAAGGCGGTAGCCTGGTGGGCGCGCCGCTTAAAGGGCGCGTGCTGATCGTGGACGATGTAATGAGTGCCGGTACCGCCGCACGCGAGTCGATTGCGCTCATCAAAGCCGCAGGCGCCACGCCCCACGCCGTCGCCATTGCCCTAGACCGCCAAGAAATGGCCACCGAAAAGCAACCCGACGGCACCACCCGGGACGTGCCCTACAGCGCCGTGCAATACGTGCGCAGCCACGAGGGCCTGCAAGTCTGCGCGATTGCCGAACTCTCGGATTTGCTGGGCTACTTGGGCGCCCAAACGGACAGCGCGATGGGCGAACATCTGGCACGGGTGCAGGCGTACCGGGAGCGCTACGGGGTTTGACGCTGGTTTTGAAGCGCAAATAAGCTATATGCGCTTCATGAATGATGCGCAAATAGGTATGATGCGCACCATGTACCTTTGGCAAGCTCCCCAATGGCCGACGTTCCAGGTCGATCTGGCTGCGCTGCAATCTGCGCTGTCGGCAGCGCGCTATGCCCAAGGGCGCGCTATGGGCTTGGCCAGCCATCTGCAACTGATGGATTTGGGCACCTTGCAGTTGCAAGGGTGGGCCGAAGAAGCCATGGCCACGGCCCAGATCGAGGGTGAGGTCTTACAGCTTGGTTCGGTGCGGGCTTCTGCCGCGCGGCGCCTGGGTCTTGCGGATGCCCACGCGCTGGAGCGCGACGCGCGCACCGAAGCCACGCTCGACGTGTTGCAAGCCGCCATGGCCCAAAGCCGGGGGCCACTGGGCCACGAGACCTTGTACGGATGGCAGGCGGCCTTGTTTCCCACCGGGCGCAGTGGCATGCAGCCCATCCGCACCGGCGCCTACCGGGACCATGCAGAAACCATGCAAATCGTCACCCCGCGCTTGGGCAAGCCCGACATCGTGCACTACCAGGCGCCAGACTCTGCCGATGTGCATGCACAGATGGAGCAGCTCATTGCCTGGTTCAACCACAGCCAAGACCAGACGGACGGCTTGGTGCGCGCTGCGCTTGCGCACCTGTGGTTTGAGGCGATACATCCGTTTGAGGACGGCAATGGCCGCGTAGGCCGGGCGCTGGTAGAAATGGCCCTGGCACAAGACCTGAAAACGGACCAGCGCCTGTGGAGCCTGTCGCAGCAAATGTGGCTAGACCGCGCGGGCTACTACGCCCAACTGGAGCAAGCCACCGGGCGCGCTGACCTGAACGTTACGCCCTGGGTGCATTGGTTTGTGGGCTGTGTGCACAAAGCCGCCGACGCCACCTGGCAGCACATGCAAGCCGCCACCCAGAAAACCCGCTTCTGGGCGGAACTGCGCGCAAAACACCCGCAAATCACCCCCACCCAAGCCAAAGCCATTAACAAACTCTACGACGCAGGTCCTGACAGCTTTACCAGCGGCATGCGCACGGAAAAATATGTCAACCTCTGCGGTGTGTCACGCGCAACCGCCTACCGCGAGCTCACCGCCTTGTGCGACATGGGCGTGTTGGTGCAGACGGGTGTGGGCCGGGGAACTGGCTACGTGCTTGCCAAGCGCGACGGCGTGCAGCAAGGCCTGCATGCGTCACTGGGGGACTACACCCCGTAGTATCGGTCCGTGCGGTGGTTCACGCCAATCACCAGGTTGACCGCCACCGCGCCCAAGAGCGAGAGCAGCGCTTTGCGTGGGTCGGTGGCGGCAAAGGCGGCCAGCAGGATCAGCAGGTCTACCGCCATTTGCACATTGCCCGCGCGCCAGCCGCGCGTTTTTTGCAAGTAAATGGCGGTGATCGTCACCCCGCCCAAGCTGGCGCCGTGGCGAATCAAAATCAAAATGCCCGTGCCCGCCAGCAGCCCGGCCATCACGGTGGCGAACACGGCGTTGAGGTGGCTAAAGCCAATCCACTGCGGCAGCACTTCCACATAAAGCGATAGCAAAGCCACGGCTGCAAAGGTCTTGAGCGTGAAGCTGCGCCCCAGCCGCCGCCAGCCAAACACATAAAACGGCAGGTTGATCACAAACAGCACCGCCCCCAGCGGGTAGCCCGCCAGGTAGTGCACCAAGAATGCCACGCCCGTGGTGCCGCCGGTAAACAAACCCGCCTCGCGAAACAGGCACACCGCCAGCCCCACAAACAGGCAGCCAATCAGCAGGCCTTGGGCGTCTTCTACAGCGCTGTGCGGTGCGGGCGGTGGCCCGCTGCTGGGGGCGTTCAAGCGAGCTTTTGCTTGAGCAGCTCGTTCACCTGCGCCGGGTTGGCCTTGCCTTTGCTGGCCTTCATGGCCTGGCCGACCAGGGCGTTAAAGGCCTTGGCGTTGCCGGCCTTGAACTCTTCCACGTTCTTGGCATTGGCGGCCAGCACTTCGTCGATGATGGCTTCAAGTGCGCCGCTGTCGTTCATTTGGCGCAGGCCTTTGGCGTCGATGATGGCTTCCAAGTCCGAATCAATTGTGGCAAAGTCTTGAGCCCACGAGCGACTTCCGTCGCAAAGCTCTTGAAACAGCGCTTTACCGATTGCGTTCGAAATGGTGCCACCAACAATTTTTAAAATTAGGCGACCTAGAACGTTTGCTGATGGCAGCTCTGTATCCCCAATTTCTATTTGTTGCCTCTTAAGGAAAGCCGAAACTTCCCCCATGATCCAGTTGCTCGCCAGCTTAGGCTGACCGCAGGCTTTGGCCGTCGCTTCAAAATACGCCGCCATCGCCCTGCTTTGCGTCAGCGTGGCAGCGTCATATTCCGGCAGCCCGTAGTCCGCACAAAACCGCGCCGCCATCACCCACGGCAGCTCCACCATCTGTGAGCGCACGCGCTCCACCCAGTCGCGGCCAATCACCAGCGGGGGCAGGTCGGGGTCGGGAAAATAGCGGTAGTCGGCGGCGTCTTCTTTGGTGCGCATGGCGCGTGTCTCGCCGGTGTCGGGGTTGAACAGCACGGTGGCTTGCTGGATTGCGCGCCCGTCTTCAATCTCTTCAATCTGCCAGCGCACCTCGTAGTCAATCGCCTGCTGCATGAACTTGAAGCTGTTGAGGTTTTTGATCTCGCGCCGCGTGCCCAGCGCCGCGCCGGGCTTGCGCACCGACACATTGGCGTCGCAGCGGAAAGATCCCTCTTGCATATTGCCGTCGCAAATGCCAATCCAGGTCACGATCTCGTGCAGCTTTTTGGCATAAGCCACCGCTTCGTCGCTGCTTCGCATGTCGGGCTCGGTCACGATCTCCAAGAGCGGCGTGCCGGCGCGATTCAGGTCAATGCCGCTTTGCCCAATAAAGTCCTCGTGCAGCGATTTGCCCGCGTCTTCTTCCAGGTGCGCGCGCACCAGGCGCACGGTCTTTTTCTCGTCACCGAGCATGAAGCTCACCTCGCCGCCCTGCACCACCGGAATCTCAAACTGGCTGATCTGGTAGCCCTTGGGCAGGTCAGGGTAAAAGTAGTTTTTGCGCGCAAACACGCTGCGCTCGGCAATGCGCGAGCCCAGCGCCAAGCCGAGTTCGATGGCGCGTTCCACCGCCCCCAGGTTCATCACCGGCAGCGTGCCGGGCAGCGCCAGGTCCACCGCGCAGGCCTGGGTGTTGGGCTCGGCGCCAAAAGCGGTGGGCGCGCGGCTGAAAATCTTGCTCTGCGTGGAGAGTTGGGCGTGAGTCTCGAAGCCGATCACGACTTCGTAGCCCTGAACTAATGGAGGTTTCATAAAACAAGGTCGCTCAGGTTGGCTTGGGAAAGTATGCGAATTGCGAGACTTTGAAAATCGTCGTGAGCGGCGCGCACGGTGGCCATTTGTGAGCCACTCACGCCATCTGCGGTCTTCAAAGAAAAGATGGGTTTGCGGACCTCTTGGCCTATGGGGACGATGCTTTTGTAGTGGCGCAACAAGGCCAGTGCAAACGGGTCGTCTTCCACTTTGGGGATGTTGTCGGGCGTGGTTTGCTCGATGTATTTGCGGTAATCACTCGGAATGCGATCTACCCATTGTTTATAAGCCTGCACCGGTCTATATAAGCGTTCTTGGTGCTGCATAGCGACATAGCCCAGTACGTGCATATCGCCTTTGGGCAAGGTGTAGTCGTTGAATGGCTTGGCGCTTCGAGCCGCCCACGATTTGTGCCAGTCGCGCAAAGCGGGGCCTATGTTTTGCAAACCGCGCAAGGAAAACAAATCAGCACCCAGCGGAACGATGACGTGGTCGGTGCCTAACAAAACCGAACGGTTGATGGCGCCTAAATTGGGACCGATGTCAAAGATAATGATGTCTGCTTGGCAATGGGTGGCCGCTTCTTGGGCGCAACGCCAAAACGCGGTCAATATATCGAACGCCCGCCCATAGGTGTCGGGGTTGTCAGAGTTGGCATTGCTCCATTGCTCAGACAGTTGGTCTTCAAAAGAAGACAGTCCTAAGTCGCCTGCAATCAAATGCAGCTTGGGTGTGATCTCTTGCAGCTTGGGTGCTGCGTAGTCGCCTTTGCGCACCATGGGCTGCACCGCACGGTAAATGGTTTGTGCACACGTGGTGTCATCCCAAAGCGTTTGCAGCGCCTCATCGCGCAAAAAAGCGGCGCTCAAGTTCGCTTGGGGGTCGCAGTCAACCGCCAAGACACGCACGTCCATCAGGGCAAACATGTGGGCAATGTGGTACACCAAAGTGGTTTTTCCTACACCGCCTTTGTTATTAAAAAAAGTGAATACGGCTTGGGTCATGGTCGTTGCTGCATGGTGACGCTCACATAGTTGGCGCTGGGGTCAAGCTCTAACGGCGGGTTTCCATTGTGTTGGAGTTCGCTGCGGGCCAAACCAATGCCTGCACCGAAGCGCTGCACAAAGCCAAGGTATTTGAGCGCACCTGCCAAATTGGGGTTGCGATAGCCCTCCGCGTAAGGCTGACCAAACTCTGCCATCGCCATGCCAAATGGCCCGCCGGGGTTGGTGATGCGGATGCGATCGTTGAACCAATAAACACGTATGGGCGCGTTGCTGCCAAAGTAGCTGCGGTGCATCACGGCGTTGCGAAACAACTGCTGAAACGCTACTTTGGGGTACTGCGCAAAGCGTTGCTCGCGGTCTTGCGACGTGAAGTCAATCGGCACCAGGTTGTGCGCGTTGAATTTCGCCTCGGTGCTTTGGATGACATCGGCAATGTTGCCGTGAATTTCTTGTTGGTCTAGCACGGCGCTGGTTTCGTCCTCACCCGCAAAGCGCACAAACTGCACATAGGCGCCGGGCACAGCGTCCGCAGGGGACAGACCCAGGCACAACATGCCCAAAACCGTGGGGTACAAAGCACCATCCCTGCCGTACCCCGCCATCTTGGTGCTGGCGAGTCGCTCTTCTACCGTGCGTCCATTGGCTTGCAGAACATCGGGCGCGAAGGCTTGCATCAAATACTGGTACTTAAAGTAATCCAGATTCAAATCATGAAGGCGAAAGCCTTCGAGAACTAGCGCGTCGTCGGGCTGGTCTTTGTTGCGACGCTTTTCGCTAAGGCGGCGCTCTTCTTCTGCGTTGGCCTGGTCCGTTCTGCTGCCTGGGCGCACCCATGTGCGTTGGTCAAACTTGACGGGTGTCGACACGCTGGCTTGCACTTCAATGCACAAAATGGCGTGGCCAAGGTACATGCGGCGCACCGTGACAAAGCTGGGAAAAGGAATGATTTTCCCTTCCCCCCGAATCGACAAAATTTTCTGCTCTAAGGCCTCGTCAATGGTGAGTCCAGAAGGTGTGCCATCGTCATTCACACCCAGCGCGATGACGCCAAACTCATCGCTTGCGTTGATGTCGTTGGCAAAGGCGCAGATGGTGCGGCATATCTTTTCTTTGCCATCGCCTTTGCTGGAAAGTTCGCTTTTGAATTCGCACCGATACGACTCGCCCGCAGCAATCAGTTGCGCAATCGTTTCGTCAGACGCGTTGGGCACTTTTAAATTTCCTTAGGCTTTTGCAAGTGGAAATCGGTGGCCAACTGGTACTGGTGCGCCACATTCAGCAGCTTGGCCTCTTGCAGGTAGTTGCCAATCAGCTGCAACCCCACCGGCAGGCCGCCGTCGCCCAAGCCCACGGGCAGGCTCATGCAGGGCAAACCGGCCAATGATGCGGGCAGGGTAAAGATGTCGGCCAGGTAGCTGGCCACCGGGTCGTCGGCCTTGTCGCCTAGCTTCCAGGCGGTGGTGGGCGCCACCGGACCGGCGATCACGTCGCAGCTCGCAAACGCGCTTTGGAAGTCGTCGGCAATCATGCGGCGGATTTTTTGGGCTTGCAGGTAGTAGGCGTCGTAGTAGCCGTGCGAGAGCACATAGGCGCCGGTCATGATGCGGCGTTTGACCTCCTGGCCAAAGCCCTCGGCGCGGGTTTTTTTGTACATATCGGTCAGGTCGGCAAAGTCGGTGGCGCGGTGGCCGAACTTGACGCCGTCAAAGCGGCTGAGGTTGGAGCTGGCCTCCGCCGGAGCAATGATGTAGTAGACCGGAATCGACAGCTCGGTGCGCGGCAGGCCAATGGGCACCAGCGTGGCGCCCAGGGCTTGCAACTGTTTCAGCGCGGCGTCGATGGCGCAGCGCACATCGGCAGCCAGGCCATCACCAAAAAACTCGGCGGGCACGCCCACGCGCAGGCCTTGAAGGCTGTGGCCCAGGGCGGCAGAAAAGTCCTCTTGCGCCACATCCAGCGAGGTCGAATCCCGGTCCAAATCTGGCGCACACATGGCGCTGAGCAAGAGCGCGCAATCTTCGGCACTGCGCGCCATGGGCCCGGCCTGGTCCAGGCTGGAGGCGAAGGCCACCATGCCGTAGCGGCTGGCGCGGCCATAGGTGGGTTTGATGCCGGTAATGCCGCAAAACGCTGCGGGCTGGCGGATGGAGCCGCCGGTATCGGTGCCGGTGGCCGCTGGCGTGAGGCGCGCGGCCACCGCAGCGGCGCTGCCGCCCGAGGAGCCGCCGGGCACATGCGCGGTGTTCCAGGGGTTGGTCACCGGGCCAAAGGCCGAGTTTTCGTTGGCAGAACCCATGGCGAACTCGTCGCAGTTGAGCTTGCCCAAAGTCACCATACCCGCCTGGCGCAGGCGCGCCACCACGGTGGCGTCAAAAGGTGAGCGGTAGCCGTTGAGCATGCGCGAGCCAGCGGTGGTGACCAAGTCTTTGGTGACAAACACGTCTTTGTGGGCAATGGGCACGCCTTCTAGTGGCCCGGCGCTGCCAGCGGCCAGTTTGGCGTCGGATTCACGGGCCTGCGCCAGCGTGACTTCGCTGTCAATGTCCAGAAAAGCGTGGTGCGGGTTGCCGCCCAGGCGGGCCAAAAAGCGGGTAGCGACTTCGACCGCGCTAACTTGCTTGCTTTGGAGCAGGGCGGCGAGTTCGGCCACGCCCAGGTGGTGCAGTTCGGTCATGGCTTATTCAATCACTTTCGGAACCAAAAACAGGCCGCGTTCTACCGCCGGGGCGCTGCGCTGGTTGGCCTCGCGGTCGTTAGGCTCGCTGGCCACGTCGGGGCGCAGACGCAGATGGATGGGCGGCATGGTGGGCATGGCGTCCACCGGGTGGGCCATGGGCAGCACGCCGGTGGTGTCAACCTGGCTGATTTGCGTGACGATGTCAAAGAAGGCGTTGATCTGGTCCAGCATGCGCGCGCCTTCGTCGGGCGCAAGTTCCAGGCGCGCCAAGTTGGCGATGCGGGCAATGTCGGTGGCGGTGAGGGACATGGTGGGTGGGTGTGGCGGAAAAATGGCGTATAGGGGCGTGTAAGCAGGGGGTAAAGCGGGGCGCCGAACAGGCGCAATACAAGGGTAAATCGCGGGTGATGGGGTATTATCCCGCCTTTGGCCGGGACCGTAAGTGTGCATTGCGCGCACCGCCCCATTAGCGCTTTTCACCCCATAAACCGTGGCGACACGGGGCGCAAACGCCCCACGCGTCAAACAGGACTTGCAATGTTCGGAGCTTTCACCCGTTATTTTTCCACCGACCTGGCCATTGACTTGGGTACGGCCAACACCCTGATTTTTGTACGCGACAAGGGCATTGTGCTCGACGAGCCCTCGGTGGTCGCCATCCGCCACGAAGGCGGCCCGCAAGGCAAAAAATCCATCCAAGCCGTGGGCAAAGAAGCCAAAGCCATGTTGGGCAAAGTGCCCGGCAACATCGAAGCCATTCGCCCCATGAAAGACGGCGTGATCGCCGACTTTACGGTCACCGAGCAAATGCTCAAGCAGTTCATCAAGATGGTGCACCCGCGCAGCGTTTTTCGCCCCAGCCCGCGCATCATCATTTGCGTGCCCTGCGGCTCCACCCAGGTGGAGCGCCGCGCCATTCGCGAATCCGCCTTGGGCGCAGGTGCGAGCGAGGTGTATTTGATCGAAGAGCCGATGGCCGCTGCCATTGGCGCCGGTCTGCCAGTCAGCGAAGCCTGTGGTTCCATGGTGGTAGATATTGGCGGTGGCACTACCGAAGTGGGCGTGATTTCGCTGGGCGGCATGGTCTACAAAGGCAGCGTGCGCGTGGGTGGCGACAAGTTTGACGAAGCCATCATCAACTACATCCGGCGCAACTACGGCATGCTCATTGGCGAGCCCACGGCCGAGGCCATCAAGAAAAAAATCGGCTCGGCCTTTCCCGGCTCCGAGGTCAAAGAAATGGAAGTGCGGGGGCGCAATCTGTCAGAAGGCGTGCCGCGCAGCTTCACGATCTCTAGCAACGAGATTTTGGAAGCCCTCACCGACCCGCTTAACAACATCGTTTCCGCTGTGAAGAACGCGCTGGAACAAACCCCGCCCGAGCTGGGCGCCGACATTGCCGACCGGGGCATGATGCTCACCGGCGGCGGCGCGCTCTTGCGTGACCTGGACCGTCTGCTCGCCGAAGAAACCGGCCTGCCGGTGCTGGTGGCCGAAGACCCGCTGACCTGCGTGGTGCGCGGTTGCGGCATTGCGCTGGAGCAGATGGAGCGCCTGGGTTCGATTTTTACCAACGAATAAGCGCCACACGCCGCAATGGCGCTCGCTTCACTGGGCCGCGAACCGCCCCCGTTTTTCCGACAAGGCCCTTCGGCGTTTTCGCGCCTTCTGGTCTTTAGCAGTTTGGCCTTGCTGCTGATGGTGGCGGACGCCCGCTTTGCGCTGATGCAGCCGCTGCGCACCGCCTTGTCGGTGGTGCTGTATCCCCTGCAATGGCTGGCGGTGCGCCCTGTGCTGCTCATCCAAGGCGCGCAGTCGGCCCTGGGCGCGGTCACCGCCAACGAAGCGACCCTTGCCGCCCTGCGCCAACAGATGGCCACCGAATCCCAGCGTGCGAACCAGGCCGATCAACTGCTGCTGGAAAACCGCCGTTTGCGCGATTTGCTGGCGCTTCAATCTCGGCTGGAGCCACCTTCCGTGGCGGCACAAGTGCTGTACGACGCGGCCGACCCCTACACCCGCAAGGTGATTTTGGACAAGGGCGAGCTCCAAGGCCTGCACCTGGGCGCCCCGGTACTCGACGAGCTGGGCGTGCTGGGCCAGGTGACCCGGCTGTTTCCCCTGGTAAGCGAAGTCACGCTGATTACCGACCGCGACCACGCGATTCCCGTGCTCAACGCGCGCACCGGTGCGCGCGGCGTGGCCTATGGCGACAACTTCAACCACGCCGACGCCATGGAGTTGCGCTTCATGGCCGCCAATGCCGATGTGGCGGTGGGGGACTTGCTCACCACCAGCGGCGTCGATGGCGTCTATCCCGCGGGTCTGCCCGTGGCAAGGATTGAAAAAATCGAGCGTCGCACCGACGCCGTATTCGCCCGCATTTACTGCACTCCCGTGGCGCTGGTGTCAGGCGCAACGCAGGTGCTGGTGCTCCACCCCTTGGGTGCCGCAGCCCCCGCCCGCCCGCCTGCGGCGTCCGAAGTCCAGCCCTTGAAGCCAGGGGGCCGCCGGTGATCATGCGTCCCGGTCAGCGCTTGCTGATGCCGGTCAACCCCGGCTTTGTGTGGCTTACCTTGGTGCTTGCGCTCTTGGCCAATATGTTGACCAACACCGTGCTGTGGGGCCGGGCCGCCTGGGCGCCCGACCTGCTGTCCGTCGTGCTGGTGTTTTGGACGGTGCACCAAACCCGCCGTGTGGGCATGAGCGCGGCCTTTGTGGCCGGGCTGCTGATGGACGTGCACCAAGGCGGCTTGTTGGGCCAGCACGCGCTGGCCTACACCACGCTGAGCTACCTGGCGATCATGGTGCACCGGCGGCTGCGTTGGTTTTCGGTGACGGACCAGGCCTTGCAGGTCTTGCCCCTGTTTGCGCTGGCGCACTTGGTGGAGCTGCTGGTCAATTTGCTCATGGGCGGCGGCTTTGCCGGTTGGTGGATGGTGCTGGCCCCTGTGGCGGAGGCAGCGCTGTGGCCTGCGGTCAGCCTGCTTTTGCTCGCTCCGCAACGCCGTGCCCCGGACCCGGACCAAAACCGCCCGCTCTAAGGCGCGCGCCGCCCCCGCCCACGTACTATGGAACTGCGCAACGTTGAAGCCGACCTGGCCCGGTTTCGCACCCGCGTGTTGGTGTTCACCGTGCTGCTGCTGGCGTGCTTCTTTTTGTTGCTGTGCCGCCTGGTCTACCTGCAAGTCTGGCGCCACGACGATTTGCGCGCCCAGGCCGAGAGCAACCGCACGTCCATCGTGCCCATCGTGCCCAACCGGGGCTTGATTGAGGACCGTAATGGCATTGTGCTGGCCAGCAACTATTCGGCCTATACGCTGGAGATCACACCTTCCAAGACGCTGGCGCTGGACACCACCATCGATGGGCTTGCCGAGCTGGTAGACATCACGGTGCGCGACCGCCGGCGCTTCAAAAAGCTGCTCGAAGAGTCCAAAAGCTTTGAGTCGCTGCCCATTCGCAACCGCCTGACCGACGCCGAGGTGGCGCGCTTTGCGGCGCAGCGCTTTCGTTTTCCGGGCGTGGAGATCAAGGCGCGGCTGTTTCGCAACTACCCTTATGGCGAACTCGCTAGCCACGTGATTGGCTACATTGGGCGAATCAACACCAGCGAAAAAGAAAAGATCGAAAGCGACGAGGACCAGGCCAATTACCGGGGCACCGAGTACATCGGCAAGCTGGGCGTGGAGCAAAGCTTTGAGCGCCAGCTCCACGGTATTACCGGGGTCGAGCACATTGAAACCTCGGCCGGCGGGCGCGCCATGCGCCGCCTCTCCAGCAGCGCGGCCACGCCGGGTGACACGGTGGCGCTGTCCATCGACATCAAGCTGCAGTACCTGGTGGAGCAAATGTTTGGCGAGCGCCGGGGTGCGCTGGTGGCGCTGGACCCCAAGACCGGCGAGGTGCTGGCCTTTGTCAGCAAACCCACTTTTGACTCCAACCTGTTTGTCGAGGGCATTGACCAAGAAAACTGGCAAATGCTCAACGAGTCGCCCGACCGACCGCTGCTCAACCGCGCTTTGCGCGGCACCTACCCACCGGGCTCGACCTACAAGCCCTTTATGGCCCTGGCCGCGCTGGAGACCGGCACACGCAGCGCCACGGCCTTGATCAACGACCCTGGCTTTTACATGTTTGGCGGCCACCGCTTTGGCAGCCCAGAGAACGAGCGCGGCGGCACCATGGACATGCGCCGCGCCATTGTGGAGTCCAGCAACGCCTACTTCTATTCGCTGGCCAACGAGCTGGGCGTGGACACCATGCACGACTTTATGAAGCCGCTGGGTTTGGGCCAGATTACGGGCATTGACGTGCTCGGTGAGGTGCGCGGCGTACTACCCAGCCAGGCCTGGAAGCGCAACTACTACAAGCGCCCAGAACAGCAAAAGTGGTACGCCGGGGAGACCATCTCTCTGGGCATAGGCCAAGGCTACAACAGCTTCACCATGCTGCAGTTGGCCCAGGCCACCGCCACCCTGGCCAACCAGGGCATCCAGCACCGCCCGCGCCTGGTCACCGCCACCCAAGACGCCAGCACCCATGCGCGCACGCCCGTGGCCACGGAGGCGCCGCGCAATCTGCAACTCAAAGCCGAAAACATCGCCGTCATCGTGCAAGCCATGGTCGGAGTGACCCAGGAGGGCACATCAGCGCGGGTGTTCGCCGGGGCACCGTACTTGAGCGGCGGCAAAACCGGCACCGCGCAGGCGGTGAGCTTGGGCAAAAACGAAAAGTACAACGCCGCGCGCATGGAAGAGCGCCAGCGCGACCATTCGCTCTACATCGCATTCGCTCCAGCGCAAGACCCGCAAATTGCGCTGGCGGTGATTGTGGAAAACGCCGGTTTTGGCGCCGCCGCCGCCGCGCCGATTGCGCGCCGGGTGTTTGACTACTGGTTGCAGCAGCAGTACCCCAGCGAAGAAGACCTGGCCGCCGTAAAAAAAGGCCAAGGCGCCGCACCTATAGGCACGCCACGCAAAGTGGCAGACATGCCGTGGCCGCCAGCGGGCTTGGCCAGACCCTAAGATGCTGCGCTGGCGCCTCGCCTCAGCGCAAAAACGCGTCCCAGCCGGTCTTGAGAATCAGCGCACTCACCACCACCAAAAAGCCAATGCGCACAAAGCCCGCGCCGTGCTTGAGCGACAGGTGCGTGCCCGCCAGGCTGCCTGCGATATTGGCCACCGCCATGGCCAGTACAAAGTGCCACCACACGTGCCCGGTGAGCGCAAACAGCCCCAAGGCAGCCAGGTTGCTGGCAGTGTTGAGCAGTTTGGCGCTGGCCGAGGCGTTCAAAAAGTCGTAACCGGCCACCCGCACCAGCAAGAACACAAAAAAGCTGCCGGTACCGGGGCCAAAAAACCCGTCATAAAAACCAATGACCGCGCCAATGCCGCACAGCACCGCGATTTCGGCGCGACCGGCAAAGCGCGGTGCGTGGCTGCGCCCCAGGTCTTTTTTGGCCAGGGTGTAGATGAGCAAAAGCAGCAGCAACACCGGTAAGGCCTTGCGCAGGTAGTGGGGGCTGACTTGCGTCACCAGCCAAGCACCGGCCAAAGAGGCGGCCAGTGCCGCCACCGCGGCGGGCGCCAGGGCGGCCCAGGGCAGCGTCACCTTGCGGCTGTACTGCCAGGTGGCCATGGCCGTGCCCCAGACGGACGCCCCCTTGTTGGTGCCAAACAGGGTGGCGGGCGCGGCGTTGGGGAAGGTGGCAAACAGCGCGGGCATCAAGACCAGCCCGCCGCCGCCAACGATGGCGTCTACAAAACCGGCCAACAGCGAGGCCAGCGTGACAACAAGAAGATCCATGGGCGCGCGTGCCGTTCCAAAAATAAAAAAGCACCGGGATTCCCAGTGCTTTTTACCCTTTTAACAAAGGTGTGAGTCATTGCGATGCAATGCTTATTATCTCCTCGGCATCGACTTTCGCTCCGGGCGGTCCCTTCGCTTTTCGCAGTTGCGTACCTCGTGGGCAGGCCTGTAAATGTACGGTAAAGCACTGCGCGCCAGCATCCGTGCTTACCCTGCCCGAAACTGCACGGAGGCTTACGTTTGCGCGTCTTCCACAATCCACTGCGCCGCTTTTTCCGCAATCATCAGCGTGGGCGAATTGGTGTTGCCGCTGGTGATCAAGGGCATCACGCCCGCATCCACCACGCGCAGGCCGGCCACGCCAAACACCCGCAGGCGCGCGTCCACCACCGCCATTGGGTTGTCCGCTTTGCCCATTTGCGTGGTGCCCACCGGGTGGAAGATGGTGCTGGCAATGTCGCCGGCCAAGCGCGCCAGTTCATCGTCGCTTTGGAACTGCACGCCGGGTTTGTGTTCCTGCGGGCTGTAGGGCGCCAGCGCACTTTGCGCCAGGATGCGCCGGGTCACGCGCAGCGAGTCGGCAGCCACTTTGCGGTCGGCCTCGGTGCTGAGGTAGTTGGGCGCAATGGCCGGTGCGTCCTGGAAATGGGGCGACTTGATGTGCACCGTGCCCCGGCTGGTCGGGTTGAGGTTGCAGACGCTGGCGGTGATGGCGTCAAAGCCGTGCAGCGGCGAGCCAAAGGCGTCCAAGCTCAGCGGCTGCACGTGGTATTCCAGGTTGGGGTAGGGCTGGGCCGGGTCGCTGCGGGTAAAGGCGCCCAACTGGCTGGGCGACATGCTCATGGGGCCGCTGCGCTTGAAGGCGTATTCCAGGCCAATGCGCGCCTTGCCCCACAGGCTGCTGGCCAGGGTGTTGAGCGTGGGCGTGTTTTGGACCTTGAACACCGCGCGGATTTGCAAGTGGTCTTGCAGATTGGCGCCCACGCCGGGCAGGTCTTTGACTACCGCCACGCCCTTGTCTTGCAGCAATTCGGCGGGCCCCAGGCCTGAGAGTTGCAAAAGCTGCGGCGTGGCTACGGCGCCCGCGCTCAAAATCACTTCCCGGCGCGCCGTAGCCGTCACCATTTCGTGGCCGTTCCACACCTGCACGCCGGTGCAGCGCAGCGGCTCGGCGCCGGTGCCGCCTTCTAGAACGAGCTTGGACGCATGGGCGCTGGTCCACAGCTCAAAGTTGGGTCGGCCGTAGCAGGTGGGGCGCAAAAAGGCCTTGGCGGTGTTCCAGCGCCAGCCGTTTTTTTGGTTGACTTCAAAGTAGCCCACGCCCTCGTTGTCGCCGGTGTTGAAGTCCTCGGTGGCGGGAATACCCGATTGCACGGCGGCTTGGGCAAAGGCCTCGAGCACGTCCCAGCGCAGGCGCTGTTTGTCCACGCGCCATTCGCCCCCGGCGTTGCGGTGGCGCAGCACCTGGCGGTAGGCGGTGCTGGCGTCTTGCATCAGCTCGGGTGCGGTGCCGCGCGCGCCGTGCAGGGCGCTGGCGCCCTTGTGGTGGTCTTCGTGCAGTTTGAAGTAGGGCAGGCTGCTTTTCCAGCTCCAGCTCTCGTCGCCCAGCAGCTGCGCCCAGCCGTCGTAGTCGCGCGCCTGGCCGCGCATATAAATCATGCCGTTGATGCTGCTGCAGCCGCCCAGCGTCTTGCCACGCGGGTACATCAAGCTGCGGCCGTTCAGCCCGGCTTCGGCCTCGGTTTTGAACAGCCAGTCGGTGCGCGGGTTGCCAATGCAATACAGGTAGCCCACCGGGATGTGGATCCAGTGGTAGTCGTCGCGCCGCCCGGCCTCGATCAGCAGCACGCGCTTGGAGGCGTCGGCGCTCAGGCGGTTGGCCAGCAGGCAGCCGGCGGTGCCTGCGCCTACGATGATGTAGTCAAAAGTGGTGTCGCTCATAAGATCAGAAAAAAGAGGGCTGCAAGGGCCGTGGGAAGCAAAGCGCCCACCAAAAGGCCGCCCGCGCCAATGGCATTGTCTTCAAACCCGCTGCGCAACAGCGCAGCACCAGCAGGGTTGGGGGCATTGGCGATGACGGTCAGGCCGCCACCGGCCACCGCACCGGCCACCAGCATGTACTTGGAGGCGTCCGACAGGCCCTGGGTGAGCGAGCCAAGATAAGTCAGGGCCGCGTTGTCGGTAATGGCGGTGAGTGCCATTGAGCAGAAGAACAGCAGATTGGGGGACAGATCCGACACCATGGGCTGAAGCCACCAGCGCTGCAATCCCCCCAGCACCACCAGCCCGGCCAGAAAAAAGCCGACCAGCAGCGCCTCTTTCAGAATGAGCGGGCTCTGAAAGCGCGCATAGGCCTGGGTAAAGCCCAAAAAAAGCAGAAACAAGCCCACAAACAGCACCGGGTGGTGCGACAAGACCACCACACCGGCCAAAAACAGCAGATGAATCGCACTGACGATCCACGGAACGCCTGGCGTCTGCGCTGCCGCCGAAGCAACCGGTGCAGCCAGTTGCTTGCGCAAAAAAAACACCATGGCTGTGGCGTTCACCAGCACCGCCAGCGCCGCCTTCCAACCAAAGGTGCTGGCCATGAAGGCCGTGTCCCATTGCCACACCCCCGCCACCATCAGCACCGGCGGCGCGGCATAGGCGGTGAGCGTGCCACCAATAGAAACATTGACGAACAACACGCCCAGGGCCGCGTACTTCAGGCGCTCTGGCGTGGCTTGGTGAAAAATCTGCGGCCGCAGCATTAGCGCGGCCAGCGTCATGGCGGCCGGCTCGGTGATTAAGGATCCCAACAAGGGCACCGCCGCCAGACCCAGCCACGCCAGCACCAGCGGCGTGGGCAAAGGCAGTGTGCGCGCCACACGCTCCAACAGTTGGCGCACCGCCTCCAACACCGGCTTGGAGGCCGCCACCACCATCACCACAAACACAAACAGCGGCTCGGTGTACTGGCGCGATTCGGCGTAGTTGATCGCCGTTTGACCACCCGCCACCGCGGCCATCACGGCGATGAGCACAAAAGCCCAAAAACCAAACACCACCTCCACCTCGCCCAGCAAATGCAGCAGCCCGGCGTGGCGGGGGTGGCGGTGCGCCAGCACTTCGAAAACCTTGGCGCCAAAGGTGTGGGCCAAAGCAATGCCGAACAAGGCCGCGCCCAAGCCTTGCATTAGCGGTGTGTCAAGCAGATCGCCGGGCATCAGGCTTTATTTCCCGGCCCAGACGGGTTTGCGCTTTTCCTGGAAGGCTTTTTGGCCTTCGCGCGCGTCCTCGGTCAGGGTGAACAGGGCGATTTGGCTCTCGGTAAACGCCATCGACTCCTCAAATGCCATGGCCTCTACCTTCTTCATGGTGTACAAGCCCCGGCGCACGGCGGCGGGGGACTTGTCCAGCAGGCGCGCCAGCAGCCAGGCCAGTTTGGCGTCCACATCGTCGTCCACGTAATTGACCAGGCCGTATTCCAGCGCCTGCGCGCTGCTAATGGGCTCGCCGGTAATGCACATCTCCACCAGCGTGCGCCGGGGAATCAGGTGCTGCAAAACGCTGAGCACCTGGGCCGGAAACACGCCCACCTTGACTTCGGGCAGGCCAAACACCGCGTGGCTGCTGGCCACCGCCAGGTCGCACATCGCCAGCAGGCCCATGCCACCGGCCATGCAGGCACCGTTGATGCGCGCAATCAGCGGCAGGTAGCTGGCCTTGGCCACGCGCAGCAACTGCGCCAGGTGGCCGTGCGGCTCGGAATAGTCGGTGGTAAAGGCCTGCGCGTTTTGCAAGTCGGCCCCGGCGCAAAAGGCCTTGCTGCCCGCGCCGGTTACCACAATCGCGCGCACGCTGCGGTCGCTCTGCGCCTGCGCAATCGCCTGCGCCATGCCCGCAAGCACGCCGTGGCTCATGGCGTTGCGCCGCTCTTCGCGGGTAATGGTCAGCCACAGCACCGGGCCGCGCAGTTCCACCGCCAGCTCGGGGCTGGAGGCAAAGGCTAGGGGTTCAGACATGGCACGCTTTCAGCAAAAAACGGGTTTAACAACAGGGGCGGCAGCCTTCAAGAATGAAAGAACTTTCATGTTTGGCGGTGCTGCGCACCTTCATGAAAGTCCGTGGGCCAGCACCGGAAACAGCTTGGTCAGTCCGTCGGACATCACCTCCACCGCCAGCGCCGCCAAAATCAAGCCCATCAGCCGGGTCATCACGTTGATGCCGGTTTTGCCCAGCACGCGGGCAATCGGTTGAGCCAGCGAAAAACACAGGGCCGTGGCCAGCGCCACCACCACACCGTAGCCCACCAGCGTGCCCATTTGCAGCACTGTCTTAGCCTTGTCGGCGTAAATCACCACTGTGGACATGGTGGCCGGGCCGGTGAGCAGCGGAATCGTCAGGGGCACCACGGCAATGCTGGCGCCCATGGCGGCTTTTTCCACGCCGTCTTCAAGCTCATGGGTGCTGGTTTTGGCCTCGGCCGGCTGGGCGTTCAGCATATTGAGCGCGCTGGTCAGCAGCAACATGCCACCGCCGACCTGAAAACTGGCCAGTGAAATGCCAAAAAATTCCAAAATTTGCAGCCCGAGCAGGGCGCTGATGGCGATCACCACAAAGGCGCTGAAGGCCGACACGCGGATGGTGTTGCGCCGCTGCGCGGGCGAAAAATTTTGCGTGTAATGGATGAAAAACGGCACGATGGCCAGCGGGTTGACGATGGCCAGCAGGGTAACCAGCGGTTTGAGGTCCATGGGGTCTTACAAGGCAGCGAGGATTGGTCATGGTAACCGAGCCCCTAGACGCCCACTTTCATAAAGGTGCACCGCACCTTTATGAAAGTTCTTTCACCTTAAAGCTGCGTCAGGTAGTGCTTGCGCCAGAAGTAGGCCATCAACACCGCAGCGGTCAGCAGCATGCCGCCCAGGGCCCACCAAAAACCATACGCCAGGTGCAGCACGGGCATGAACTCAAAGTTCATGCCAAAGATGCCAGCCATCAGGTTCAGTGGCAAAAAAACCGCCGTCAAGGCGGTGAGCGTGCGCATGATGTCATTGGTGCGGTGGCTTTGGGCGCTGAAGTGCATTTGGATGGCGATCTCGGCGTTTTGCTCCAGGCGGCGCACATGGCGAATCACGCGCTCAATGTGCTCCAGCACGTCGCGGCTGCGCACTTGCAGCAGCTCGCGTTCGCGGTGCAGGGCTGCGGTGGGCGGTTCGGGCCAGGTTTTTAGCGCCTCGATCCAGTCCTGGATGCTGGCGCGCTGCTCCTCGCACACTTCGTCGAGCTGGTGCAAGGTCAGGCGCGCATCCAACAGCGAGGACCAGTTGTTAAAGCGCGAGCGCGGGTTGAGCAGCACTGCTTGCCAGTGGTCTAGCTGGCGGGTGAGCTCGCGGCGCAAGGCCAGGTAGCCGTCGACCATGTGGTTGACGATGCGAAGCATCAGGTCCGCCGGACCCGTGGGCAAGTGGGCGCCGACCGCGCGCGCCGTTGCGTTGCCACTTTGGGTGAGCTTGGCGGCATAGCTGTCGCGCACCGCGCAGCCGCTGGGATGGACGGTTAAGAGCACGCGGTCCAAAATGGCAAACCCGACCGGGCTGGTGTCTATGCGCCGCAAAATGGGCGGCCCGCTGCGTTTGGCCTTGTGCGCGGGCGCCAGATCCAGCGCATCGGGGTTGGCAGCCGCTTGGCCAGCTGCCAGCCGCCTAAATACCAAAACGTCGTACTCGGAGGTGTAGTCGTAATGCGAGGGCAGCTGGGCGTTGAGCAAATCGGAGACGTGAAAGTCCAGCAATTGCAGGCCGCACAGCGCTTGCAAGGTGGCTTGCAGCGGCGCCAGGCAGGCTTCGAACTCGCTGCGCTCACAGGCAATCCAGACAAAGCCCTGCGCGCCCAGGCCGCGCGCTTGCAAACCTTGCAGCGAGTCGCTTTCTTGCACGCCCTCGCTGTGGATATCAAAAATTCGCATCGGCGGGGCTCCTTGGCGCGGTGCTTCACCGGGCCGGGGGTGGGGTCAGGCCTGGAGCGCGCGCGCGGCGTCTAGCGCGAAATAGGTCAGCACGCCGTCGGCGCCCGCGCGTTTGAAGGCCAGAAGGCTCTCCAGCATCACCGCGTCGTGGTCCAGCCAGCCGTTGTGCGCAGCCGCTTTGAGCATGGCGTATTCCCCCGACACCTGGTAGGCGAAGGTGGGCACCTTGAACTCGTCCTTCACCCGGCGCACCACGTCCAAGTAGGGCATGCCGGGCTTGACCATCACCATGTCAGCGCCTTCGGCAATGTCCATGGCCACTTCGCGCAGCGCCTCGTCGGTGTTGGCCGGGTCCATTTGGTAGACCTTTTTGTTGCCCTTGCCCAGATTGCCCGCCGAGCCCACCGCGTCGCGAAACGGGCCGTAAAAAGCGCTGGCGTACTTGGCGCTGTAGGCCATGATGCGGGTGTGAATCAGCTGTTCGGCCTCCAGCGCCTGGCGAATGGCGCCAATGCGCCCGTCCATCATGTCGCTGGGCGCCACGATGTCTACCCCGGCGCGCGCCTGGGTGAGCGCCTGCCGCACCAAGATGGCGGTGGTTTCGTCATTCAAGATATAGCCCTCGTTACCGGGCCGGGTGTCAGGCAGGCCGTCCTGGCCGTGGGTGGTGAAAGGGTCCAGCGCCACGTCGGTCATCACACCGAGCTGGGGAAACTCTTTTTTCAGCGCGCGCACGGTGCGCGGAATCAAACCCTCGGGGTTGAGCGCTTCTGCGCCGTCATAGGTTTTGAGCGAGAGATCAATCACTGGAAACAGCGCCATCACCGGGATTTCTAGCTTCGCGCAGGCTTCGGCCACGGGCAGCAGCAAGTCCAGGCTCAGGCGCTCCACGCCGGGCATGGAGGCAATCGGCACACGCTGGCCCTGGCCTTCGACCACGAACACCGGGTAAATCAGGTCGTGCGCGGTGAGCGCGTTCTCACGCACCAGGTTGCGGGTAAAGGTGTCGCGGCGCAGGCGGCGCGGGCGGCCAAGGGGGAAGGGGGCGGGTGTAATCATGCGCAAAATTGTGCCTGAACTTTTTCCAAACCCACCCTGGAGGCGGGGTCTGTGGAATCGGCTCCGTCTCTGCGCGCTAGACCAACGCAGAAATCTGTTTTTTGCAAGATAAATCAAATTGACATTTAAGACAATTTATTCGCATTTATTAAAAATATCTGATATGATTTTTCACAGGTGCTTGGCACCTCCCGCTTTTCCTCCCTGAGCGGGGCCTTGATGTGTAACAACGAATAGGCTTAACACCCCGGCCCTCGTGCTGGGGTTTTTTTTGCGTACAGGCCCAGTGGCTTGACGGTTTTTTCCTGGGGCTACACTTTGACCATGCTTTGGATCAAATCGTTTCACATCATTTTTGTGGCCAGCTGGTTCGCCGGTTTGTTCTATTTGCCGCGCATTTACGTCAATTTGGCGATGGTGGAGCCGCAGTCGCTGGCCGAGCGCGCGCGCTTGCTGCTGATGGCGCGCAAGCTCTTGCGCTTCACCACCGTGCTGGCGGTGCCGGCGCTGGGGCTGGGTTTGACCCTGCTCCTTGTCTATGGCATTGGCCGCGGTCCGGGAAACGGCTGGATGCACGCCAAGCTGGGTGTGGTGGCGCTGGCGCTGGGCTACCACCACTATTGCGCGCGCCTCTTGCGCCAGTTCGAGGCCGGCACCATGCTCCGAAGCCATGTGTGGTTTCGCTGGTTTAACGAAGCCCCGGTGCTCATGCTGGTGGCCAGCGTGTTGCTGGTCGTGATCAAGCCTTTTTAGCCGCCCACTGGCCGTGCGCAAGTCTGCCGCCTGGCCTGTGAGCGCGATGTACGTCGCGCTCGTCGTCTACGCCAGCCTCTATCCGTTCGCCCACTGGCGCGACCAGGGTTTGGCGCCGTGGTCTTTTCTTTGGGCGCCCGTGCCCAGGTACTGGTCGGGTGTTGACGTCGCCATCAACGTCATTGGCTACCTGCCTTTGGGTGCGTTGGTGGTGCTCTTGGTGCTGCGAAGCGCCGGTTCAGTCTCCCCTGTGGGGCGCGCCGTGCTGTGCGCAAGCCTGCTTTCGCTCTTGATGGAGGGTTTGCAAAGTTATTTGCCCCAGCGCGTGGCCTCGCGCGAAGACTGGTTGCTCAATACCGCTGGCGCTGCCCTGGGCGGCTTGCTCGCTCTGGCATTGGAGCGCGCCGGTGCCCTGCGGTGGTGGGACGTGCTGCAACGCCGATGGCTGGTTCCGCAGTCCCGTGGCGTTTTGGTTTTGTTGGTGAGCTGGCCTGCTGCGCTGCTGTTTCCGGCAGCGGTGCCGTTTGGTGTGGGCCACGTCTGGAGTCGCGTTGGCGATGCTGCGCAAGCGGCCTTGGAGACACTGCTGCCTGCGACGGAGCCGTGGCTCGCCCGAAGCGCGCCCCTCTCACCCCTGGGCCCCACGTCGGAGGCCATGTGCGTTGCCCTGGGGCTGTTGGTGCCGTGCTTGCTCGGGTTTTGTGTGGTGCGATCCGCAAGGCACCGCGTGCTGCTGCTGCTACTTGTCGCGGCCTTGGGATTTGCTGCCACCGGGCTGTCGGCGGCGCTGAGCTGGGGGCCCACGCACACCTGGGCCTGGTTGGATGTCACCACCCGCGTGGGCGCCGCACTTGCACTCTTGACCGGAGTGGCGTTAACGCGCGTGTCTTGGCGCGTGAGCGCATCGTTGGCGCTGTTGGCCTTGGGCCTGCAAATGGGCTTGCTCAACCAAGCGCCGGCCAGCCCCTACTTTGCCCAAACTTTGCAAGCCTGGGAGCAAGGACGATTCATCCGCTTCCACGGCATCGCGCAGTGGCTGGGCTGGGTCTGGCCCTATGCCGCCATGGGTGTTGCCTTGGCGCACATCGCCCGCCGGGACAGGGACACCTAAAATTCCCCCATGTCAGATTCAAACTTATCCAGCGCCGACCAACAACCTTATTTCAAGCGGCACATCTTCTTCTGCCTCAATGAGCGCAAAAACGGAGAAGACAGTTGCGCCCAGCACCAGGCCCAAGCCGGGTTTGACCGCTGCAAGCAATTGGCTCGCCAAGCCGAACTCTCTGGCCCCGGCCAGGTTCGCGTGAACAAGGCGGGTTGCTTGGACCGCTGTGCGGCAGGCCCGGTGGCAGTGGTCTATCCCGAAGGCGTGTGGTACACCTTTGTGGACGCTTCGGACATTGACGACATCGTCAACGAGCACCTGATAGGCGGCAAAGTCGTGGAGCGCCTGCTGGTGCCGCCGCACGTGGGTCACTGATTTCGTCGGCAGTCCGCCATCAGTCCGTCATTCATCCGCATGAATTCGCGCACCGTCAAGACCATGTTTGCGGGCCCGGCAGGCGCGCTCGAAGCCCTGGTCGACACGCCGGAGCTGGCCGTGGGCCAGGTGTTGCGCGGTGTTGCGGTCATCGCCCATCCGCACCCCCAATTTGGCGGCACTATGGACAACAAGGTGGTACAAACGCTGGCACGTGCGTTTGTGCAAAGCGGCTGGCAAGCGGTGCGGTTTAATTTTCGGGGTGTGGGCGCAAGCCAAGGTGAGTACGACAAGGGTTTGGGTGAGTTGCAGGACTTTCTGGCGGTGCTTGCCCAGTGCGCCCCGCTGCAAGCTCCGCCGGGCGCCCTGGCACTGGCCGGTTTTTCCTTTGGCGCCTTTGTCGCCAGCCAAGCAGCACAGCAGCTTGCCAGTGAACGCAGCATTGCAAAACTGGTGCTGGTGGGTACGGCGGTGAGCCGTTTTGCCGTGGCGCCCATTGCCGCCGACTTGCACCCACACACGCTGGTCATCCATGGCGAGCAAGACGACACCGTCCCGCTGGCCGACGTGATGGACTGGGCACGGCCCCAAAAGCTGCCGGTCACCGTCATCCCCGGTGTTGAACACTTCTTTCATGGACAATTGCCGCTGTTGCGCGGTTTGGTCACGCGCCATTTGGACGCACCTTAAGGCTCGGCGACTTTGCGTCGTGGCCGCGCCGCGCTGGGTTAGACCGATGTCTGTCTTGGGACCTTGCTGCGCCCACCATTTCCTCTTTTCAACTTTTCCACACCCACTGGTTTCCACTTCCATGCGCATACTGTTTACCTGTTGGCTCGCTGCTTTTTGCTTTGCCGCAGCGGCCCAAACCCCCCAGCCGCCCGAAATTGCGGCGCGCTCTTATCTCTTGCTGGATGTGACCGCCCACCAAGTGCTGGCGGCCAAAGACATCGACTCCCCCATGGAGCCCGCCTCTTTGACCAAGCTGATGTCGGCTTACTTGGTATTTGACGCGCTGAAATCCAAAAAAATCAGCCTGGCCCAGACCCTGCCCGTGAGCGAGCGCGCCTGGAAAATGCCGGGGTCGCGCATGTTTATCGACCCCAAGATGCAAGTGCCGGTCGAAGATCTGATCAAAGGCATGGTGGTGCAGTCCGGAAACGATGCCACCATGGCGCTGGCCGAAGGCGTGGGCGGCGATGTCGCCCATTTCGTGCAAATGATGAACGACCAGGCCCAACGCCTGGGCATGAAGTCGACCGGCTACAAAAATCCTGAAGGCCTCACCGAGCCCGGCCACACTACCACCGCCCGCGACCTGAGCATTTTGGCCACCCGCTTGATGGCCGACTTTCCCGAGTACATGGCCTACTACGCCATCAAAAAATACCGCTATCCCGGCACGCCCGCTGCCAACGACAACAACCGCAATCTGCTGCTCTTGCGAGACCCCAGCGTGGATGGCTTGAAAACCGGCTACACCGAGGCTGCGGGCTACTGCATGGTGGCAACCGCCAAACGCGAGTATGCGGGTCTGGGCGCGGGTGGCGCTGCCAGCGGCAGCCGTCGCCTCTTGTCCATTGTGCTGGGCACCGCCAATGAAAATGCGCGCGCCAATGAGTCGCAAAAGCTCCTGAACTGGGGTTTTACCGCTTTTGACCCGGTCAAGCTGTTCGAGGCTGGCCAAGCGGTGGTGACTGCCAAAGTCTGGAAAGGTGACGCCAGCACGCTCAAGGTCGGCCTGCCCGAAGCCGTGATTGTTGCCCTGCCTGCGGGCAGTGGTGCCAAGGTCGCCACCGAGGTAGTGCGCACCGATCCGCTGGTGGCGCCGGTGGCCAAAGGCCAGGAGGTAGCGCGTTTGCGCGTCTTGGTGGCCGGTGTTTTGTTCACCGAAATACCACTGCAAGCGCTGGATGCCGTAGGTCAAGCGGGCGTCTTGGGCCGCGCCTGGGACGCATTGCGGCTGTGGATTCGTTGATCTGGTATATTCGAAGGCTTTTCGGAATTTCCGAAGGGATTCACGTTTTCGAAGTTTTTGAATCATAGTTACCAAACGTTTAGGGACGTTTTTCTTTAGGAGGCTTGAGTGCCAACCATCAACCAGCTAGTGCGTCAGGGGCGCGAGGTCGAAACGATCAAATCCAAGAGCCCTGCGATGCAGAACTCTCCCCAACGCCGTGGCGTATGCACCCGTGTGTACACCACGACGCCCAAAAAGCCCAATTCCGCCCTGCGTAAAGTCGCCAAAGTGCGCTTGACCAACGGTTTTGAGGTGATTTCTTACATCGGCGGCGAAGGCCACAACCTGCAGGAACACAGCGTGGTGCTGGTTCGCGGCGGTCGTGTCAAAGACTTGCCCGGTGTGCGTTACCACATCGTGCGCGGTTCGCTCGATTTGCAAGGCGTGAAAGACCGCAAGCAGTCGCGTTCCAAATACGGTGCAAAACGGCCCAAGGCCAAATAAAACGGGTTTCTCCCGGTTTTCGTAGATTTAAGAGGTGCTGTTTCCCGCGTGGCGCGGTGATGCAGCGTAGTGACCCGAAGCGCAAAATTGTTTGTGTGGGTCGAGTAAGTGGGGGTCTGATGACTCTCGCGGTATCCGCAAGGGTGCCAACTGAAGCAAAGAGGTGAAAAAATGCCACGTCGTCGCGAAGTCCCTAAACGTGAAATCCTGCCGGATCCTAAATTCGGCAATGTCGAGCTGTCCAAATTCATGAACGTGATCATGGAAGGCGGCAAAAAAGCGATCGCTGAGCGCATCATTTATGGTGCCCTGGAGCAGATCGAAAAGAAGCACCCAGGCAAAGACCCGCTGGAAGCCTTCACGGTTGCTATTAACAATGTCAAGCCCATGGTGGAGGTGAAATCCCGCCGGGTTGGCGGTGCCAACTACCAAGTGCCTGTTGAAGTGCGCCCCGTGCGCCGCTTGGCGCTGAGCATGCGCTGGATCAAGGAAGCTGCGCGCAAGCGTGGTGAAAAATCTATGGCCCTGCGCCTGGCCAACGAGTTGCTCGAAGCCACCGAAGGCCGTGGCGGCGCCATGAAAAAGCGTGACGAAGTTCACCGCATGGCAGAAGCCAACAAGGCGTTCTCGCACTTCCGCTTCTAAAAAGCGGGTTACCGCAGCCCTTGGGCGGCGACGGGTGCGGCGGGCAGTGTCATGACGCTGTCGCCGCATTGCGCTAAGGTCAAAGGTTGCCTGCGGCGCCGCGTTGTGCGGGCCGCATTTCAAGATATAGATCAACGAAGGATCCACCATGGCTCGCCATACCCCCATTGAGCGCTACCGCAACATCGGTATTTCTGCGCACATCGACGCCGGTAAAACCACCACTACCGAGCGCGTACTCTTTTACACCGGCGTGAACCACAAAATTGGTGAAGTGCACGACGGCGCGGCCACCATGGACTGGATGGAGCAAGAGCAAGAGCGTGGTATCACTATCACCTCTGCGGCCACCACCTGCTTCTGGAAAGGCATGGACAAATCCCTGCCCGAGCACCGCATCAACATCATCGACACCCCCGGACACGTGGACTTCACGATTGAAGTCGAGCGTTCCATGCGCGTGCTGGACGGCGCTTGCATGGTTTACTGCGCGGTCGGCGGCGTGCAGCCCCAGTCCGAAACCGTGTGGCGCCAGGCCAACAAGTACAAAGTGCCACGCCTCGCCTTTGTCAACAAGATGGACCGTACCGGTGCCAATTTCTTCAAGGTCGTGGACCAGATGAAACTGCGCCTCAAGGCCAGCCCGGTTCCCATGGTCATCCCCATCGGTGCCGAAGAAAACTTCACCGGCGTGGTCGACTTGCTCAAGATGAAAGCCATCATTTGGGACGAAGCATCGCAAGGCATGTTGTTTGACTACCGCGATATCCCCGCTGATTTGGTGACCGCAGCCAAAGAGTGGCGCGAAAAAATGGTCGAAGCGGCCGCTGAAGCCACTGAAGAGCTGATGAATAAGTACCTTGAAGAAGGTGACCTGACCGAAGAAGAGATCAAGTTCGGCATCCGCAAGCGCACGATTGCCAGTGAAATCCAGCCCATGTACTGCGGCTCGGCATTCAAGAACAAGGGCGTGCAGCGCATGTTGGACGCGGTCATTGAGTTCATGCCGTCGCCCGTGGACATTCCGCCCGTGAGCGGCATGGACGACGACGAAAACCCCGTGGTTCGCCAAGCCAGCGACACCGAGAAGTTCTCGGCACTCGCATTCAAGCTGATGACCGACCCGTTTGTGGGCCAGTTGACCTTCGTGCGCGTTTATTCAGGCGTGTTGACCAAGGGCGACACCGTGTTTAACCCGATTCGCGGCAAAAAAGAGCGCATTGGCCGTATCGTGCAAATGCATGCCAACAACCGCGAAGAAGTCAGCGAAATCGTTGCGGGCGACATCGCCGCCTGCATCGGTTTGAAAGACGTGACCACCGGCGAGACTTTGTGCGACCCGTCTGCCATCGTCATGTTAGAGCGCATGATCTTCCCCGAGCCGGTGATTACCCAGGCCGTGGAACCAAAAACCAAGGCCGACCAAGAAAAAATGGGCATCGCCTTGCAGCGCTTAGCCCAGGAAGATCCGTCCTTCCGCGTCAAGACCGACGAAGAGTCTGGCCAGACCCTGATCGCCGGTATGGGCGAGCTGCACTTGGAAATTATTGTCGACCGCATGAAGCGCGAATTCGGCGTGGACGCCAATGTGGGCAAGCCCCAAGTGTCTTACCGCGAAACCATCCGCAAGACGGTGGAAGACGCCGAAGGCAAGTTCGTACGCCAGTCCGGTGGCAAGGGCCAGTACGGCCACGTGGTGCTGAAGATTGAACCCAACGAAGCTGGCAAGGGTGTTGAATTTGTCGACGCCATCAAAGGCGGTGTGGTCCCTCGCGAATACATCCCCGCCGTTGAAAAAGGCATTCACGAAGCCGTGACCCAGGGTGTGCTCGCCGGTTACCCGGTGGTGGACGTCAAGGTGACGCTGCATTTCGGCTCCTACCACGATGTGGACTCCAACGAGTTGGCGTTCAAGATGGCCGCGATCTTTGGTTTCAAAGAAGGCTGCCGCAAGGCCGGCCCTGTGATTTTGGAGCCGATGATGGCGGTGGAAGTGGAAACCCCGGAAGACTACGCCGGCAATGTGATGGGCGATTTGGCCTCACGCCGCGGCATGGTGCAGGGCATGGAAGACATGGTGGGTGGCGGTAAAGCCATCAAAGCCGAAGTCCCCTTGTCCGAAATGTTCGGCTACTCCACGACCCTGCGCTCTATGTCGCAAGGCCGCGCCACCTACACGATGGAATTCAAGCACTACTCGGAAGCCCCGCGCAATGTGTCTGAAGCCATCATGGCAGCAAGGGCGAAATAAGAACCAGTGTGCCAGACCAAGATTCGCGCAGCGAATTTGTTCTGGCACCTCATGCTAGACAGGGCAGCTTGTCTGCGACGGTATGCCACCTCGTGCCCGTGCGAGGTGAATCAGCAATACCGTGCAGACGTTAAATCACACACGGGAATAAGCTCTTTTGGAGAATATGTATGGGAAAAGAAAAATTCACACGTACCAAGCCCCACGTCAATGTGGGCACGATTGGCCACGTTGACCACGGCAAAACCACGCTGACAGCGGCCATCACCACGGTGCTGGCAGCCAAGTTTGGCGGGCAGGCCAAGGCCTATGACCAAAT
>CANEVH010000002.1 GCA_947442105.1 Comamonadaceae bacterium
GCGGGAAATGCGGGAAAACGAGGCTCAAACCGATGAAATCAGCCTCGAAAAGCGTCGGGAGTTCACGATATGAAAGGGTTGCGTGGAAATCAAATGTCCCGAGCAAGGCGCCACACTTTTGCGTGGGGTATTTCAGCAGCCTGTTAAGCAGGTCGGCCCGTTCGAAAACGCTTTGGATAGCGGTGGCGCCGCATCGGCGTCAAGTCACGTGCTGGCTGTGGTGGGCTCTATCGCGCTCGTTGGTTTCTCTCATGCGGATGATGCGGCAAGTCGCGCCGTGTATAGACCGCGACAACCAGACGCGCTCCAAGTGGACCCACCGTGATGAAGCGGTCTTCTGTGTAAACCTTGCGCAGACCGCAGTGTTGAAATGTCCCCCCTTTACATCGAACCAACCCATCACGATCGTCGCTGCCCATATCGGGCGCTTGGCGCCGCTATGGGGCGCGTTTGGCGCTCCCTTTGAGCGCCGTCACCTCCACCTCAATCTTCATCCGCGCATCCAACAGCCCCGCGCTCACCATGGTCGCCGCCGGGCGCGCTTGGCCCAGGTACTGGCGCAGCACCGGCCAGCAGGGTTCGAAGTCTGCGGTGTTCGGCAGGATGTAATTCACGCGCACCACGTCGTCCAGGGTGGCGCCGACTTGGGCCAGGGCGGTGGCTATGTTTTTGAAGCACTGCGCTGCCTGTTCGCGCACATCGTCCGAGATGGCCATGGTGGCGTAGTCAAAGCCGGTGGTGCCTGAGACAAACACCCAGTCGCCGGCAACCACGGCGCGGGAGTAGCCGATGTCGGCCTCAAAGCGCGAGCCGGAGCTGATGTGGTGGCGGTTCATGGAAGCTCCTTTTGGTAATGTGCGAACGCTTTAGCCCCGGCGCTTGCGCACGCTCTCGGCCAGCACGCACAAAATCTCAAAGAGCATGGTCGCGCCCACCAGGGCGGTGTTACCGCTGGGGTCAAACGGGGGCGAGACTTCAACCACGTCGCCGCCGATGAGGTTCAGGCCGCGCAGGCCGCGCACCAGGTGCTGCGCTTGCAGCGTGGTCATGCCGCCGATCTCGGGCGTGCCGGTGCCGGGGGCGTAGACGGGGTCTAGCGCGTCCACGTCAAAGCTCACATAGGTGGCGCCGTCGCCCACCACGCGGCGGGCCTCGGCAATCGTAGCTTCCACGCCCAGGGCGTTGAACTCGTCAATGTCGATCACGCGGATGCCTTGTTCCTGGCCCCAGGTGTCTTCCGCGTCGCTGTACAGCGCGCCGCGAATGCCAATTTGTACCGTGCGCTTGGGGTCGAGCAGGCCTTCTTCTACTGCGCGGCGAAACGGCGTGCCGTGCGTGTACTTAAAGCCGCCAAAGTAGCCGTCCCAGGTGTCGGTGTGGGCGTCAAAGTGCACCATGCCCAGGGGGCCGGTGTGCTTGACGATGGCGCGCATGACCGGTAGCGACACCAAGTGGTCGCCACCCACCGACAAGGGCGCAATGCCCGCGCTGCAGACGCCATTAAAGAAGGTTTCGATGCGCGCCAGTGAATCCATCAAGTCCACCGGATTGACTGGGGTGTCGCCCAAATCCGCGCAGTTGCACAGCGCAAAAGGCGCAATGCCGCTGGCGCGGTTGACGTTGCGAATCATGGTGGAGATGTCGCGCACCTGGCGTGGGCCGTGGCGTGCGCCGGGGCGGTTGGTCGTGCCACCGTCCCAGGGAATGCCGACCAGGCCGATTTCCACGTCGGCGTACTCGGGTTCGTGGGCCTGCACATAAGGCAGGCGCATGAGTGTGGGAATACCGGCAAAGCGCGGCATCACCGAGCCGGTGATGGGCTTAAAAAATCCAGGTGCAGCAGTCACATCCGTCCCCTCCAAGGTACAACTTTTTTCTCCACCCAGCGCATCAGCAGGTCAAACGCAAACGCCACCGAGCCGATGACGATGATGCCCATGACCACAATGTCGGTGCGCAAAAAGTTTGAGGCATTGAGCACCATCTGGCCCAGTCCCACATTGGCGGCCACCATTTCAGCGGCCACCAACGTGCTCCAGCCAAAGCCAATCGAGATGCGCATGCCCACCAATATCTCGGGCATGGCTGCAGGCAGCACCACGTGCCGGATCACCTGGCTGTAGCTCGCGCCCATGGAGTACGCAGCGTTCATCTGCTCTTGCGAGGCGCTGCGCATGCCGGAGCGCGCGGCCATGGCCAGGGGCGCAAAGCAGCTCAGGTAAATCAGCAGCACCTTGGGAAACTCGTCAATGCCAAACCAGATGATGATCAGCGGCAAATAGGCCAACGGCGGCAGCGGGCGCAGCAGCTCAATGGGCGGATCAAAAATGCCGCGCCAAAAGCGCGACATGCCCATGGCAATGCCCACCGGAATGGCGGTGATGCAGCCCAACAAAAACGCCGCAAATACCCGCAGCATGCTGGCCATAAAGTGCTGCCACAGCGGTTTGTCGTTGGCAAGGCCCGTCAGGTATTCATAAAACTGCTGGTAGGTGGCCTGCGGCGAGGGCAAAAAGATGGGCTTGATCCAGCCCATATTCGTCACCAAAAACCACAGCGCCGCCATGACTAGGATGGTGACGGTGGTAACAAAGGCGCTGGAGCCTTCGCCCGGAATTTTGAAGGCGCTGGTCTTGAGCGCTGGCGTCGTTGGCTTAGACATGGGCGGCCTCGCGTTGGTGGATGATGGACAGCACTTCTTCGCGGATGCGAATGAATTCAGGCTCCGATTTGACTTTGCGCGCGTCGCCATGGTCCAGAAACTGGCGTGAGAACGGTACATCGTCGTAGGTATGGGTGATGCGCCCTGGGCTCGGGCTCATGACGATCAGGCGAGTGGCCAAGAACAGCGCTTCTTCCACCGAGTGGGTAATAAAGAACACCATCTTGTTGGACTTGACCCAGGCGTGCAGCAGGATTTCTTGCACCGTCTCGCGGGTGAAAGCGTCCAGAGCGCCCATGGGTTCGTCCATCAGCAGTACCTCGGGGTCGCTGGCCAGGGCGCGAGCAATGCCCACACGCTGCTGCATGCCGCCCGACAATTCGTAGACCGCCCGGTCGGCATATCTCTCGAGGCCGACTAAGGCCAGCTTGTCTTCGCCGATACGGCGGCGCTCTGTCGTGCCCATGCCACGCATGCGCAGGCCCAGGCAGACGTTGTCAATCACGCTGAGCCAGGGCATGAGCGCGTGCTTTTGGAACACCACGCCGCGGTCGGCGCCTGGGCCTTGCACCGGCGCGCCGTTGAGCAGCACCTCGCCGCTGGACGGCGGCAGAAAACCGGCAATGCAATTGAGCAGCGTGGTCTTGCCGCAACCCGAGGCGCCCAGGGCCACCACAAAGTCGCCGCCCTGCATCTCCAGGTTGACAGGTGCGAGTGCCTGCAAGGTGCCGCCTTGGACGGCGTAGTTCACCGTCAGGTCTTTGATGTGCAATGTGGGCATAACAGTCCGCAGAAAAGCGTGGATTCATGGAAAAAGGGGCGAACTTATGACAAGTTGCCCCTTCGGTGGCATGCAGCCAGGCGACGGGCGCTAGCCCGAACGCCGCCAGCGCAGATTACTTCAATGCGTCGCGCAGGTAGCTGGCGTCCACAAAGGCGCTGTAGTCGGGCTTGACTTCGGTGATACGGCCAATTTCTTTCCACAGCTTGGCACTGTTTTCCAGCGTCTTGGCGGCGCCACCGGCAGAGCCGCCGCCCAGCCAGGCGTTGGAGAGTTGCGCAGCCGTGTCAGGGAACACAAATGCAGCCATGGCGTCGGGCACGTCCTTTTCGTCAGCCTTGGTCCATTTCGCAATGGCTTTGACCTGGGGCGAACCCACGGCCCACTTGGCAGTGTTGGCGCGGTAATCGGCGTCGGCTTTGGTGATGGCCTTGATCAAAGCCACCACGAATTCGCGGTTCTCGGCGGCCCACTTGGCGTTCACCACCAAGCCGTCAAACGTGGGATAGCCTTTTTTGCCAATGTCGCCCGAGGTGGCGATGGCCTTGCCGTTGCGCTTGATTTTGGACAAGACCGGGTCCCAGATAAAGGACGCATCAATATCGCCACGCTCCCAGGCCGCTGCGATGGCGGGTGGGGGCAGGTTCATCACATTGACGCTTTTGGCGTCCACGCCCTCCAGGCGCAGGCCGACCATCAAAGAGTAGTGGGCGGTGGAGGCGAAAGGCGTGCCGACTTTCTTGCCGACCAGGTCTTTCCAGCTGTTGATGCCAGCACCGTTGCGCGCGACCAATTGGTCGGACGCGGCAATGTCGTCCAGGATGTAAACCAAGCGCAGGTCTTGGCCCTGGCTGGTGGCGGTGGCCAGGGGGCTGGAGCCGACTTCGCCGATTTGCACATCACCAGAGCCCATGGCCTTGATGACCTCGCCACCACCGCCAAACATGCGCCAGTTAATTTTGTAGCCCGTCGCCTTTTCAAACTCGGAGTCCATTAGCGTGCGCAGCGGCAGGACCATGTCCTGGTGGGCAAAAGTAACCTCTTTTTTGGCCTGCGCAAAGGCCGCAGAAACACCCACGGCAACCAGCAGGCCGACCAGAGTTTTCGCGAGAACGGGAAGCAAAGTCTTTTTCATACAGATACCTTTCAATAAAAAATGTGCGGTAAACGCCCAAGCCATACTAGCGCTCGCCTCATGACTCCTTCGCATGAGCTTAGGAGTTTGTCCGCGCCCGCGGTCTGCGAGTAGTGCCAGTTGCATGCCTTTGTAGTGCCAGAAACAGGCCAAAATTGCACTGCCATAGTGCCAGCGCACGCCACAAAACGGTGCGATTTTCATTGGCGGGTTGCGGTTCTGGCCAGTGGGCTTTGCAGGGCCTGGGGCGGTGCGACTTTTGCCGAGGATTGGGGTTTATCCTTAGCCCGGTCGGTGGTGGATTCAAGCGCCGCGCAAACGGATTAAACAGCTTTTGTTTTAGTACGGGGTTTAAGTGCTGGGCGAATGAAATTTGTCTTTTTGGGCATTTCATCCGAAGCAGTTTTTATAATGCAATAAATGATCAAATCAATGCGACAGCACTCCAGTCAACCGCGTTGGATTGGCTGTGCGGCCTCGCGCAACTTTGCGGCCCACGCAGTCCACCACGCACCACGAGGGTCAGACCATGACGAAGCACGAAGATAGTGCAATGGACGCAGGCAATGGGCGTGCAATGCCCGTGCACGCGCCCGGAGGTCTCACCCCAGCGCAACGCGTGCTGCTGCTGGGGTCGCGGCTCTTGGCCGGCGTGTCGGATGCCGCAGTGCTCCCTTGGTTGACGCAGGCGCCGGTTCGTGTTCTTGCGCGGGGTGAAACACTGATCACCTTGGGCACCGTTCACAACACTTTGTATGTTTTGCTGTCCGGTGAACTCTCGGTCTGGTTGCACGCGGACAGTGGTCCTTTGGTGCCTATCCAAAGTGCCGGGAACGAAAAATCGACGGATGCGCGCAAAGAAGTTGCGCGCATCTTGCCCGGCGATTCGGTGGGCGAGCAGTCCTTGATTGACGGACAAAAGCCCAACGCCTGGGCTATCGCGGAGCAAGAGTCCCAGGTGCTGGCGGTGCCAGCGGACATGGTGTGGCAGTCCATGCAGGAAGAGCCCAAGATCGCGCTCAATTTGTTGCGCGTGCTGTCAGCGCGCGTGCGCAACGCCAACGCGGGCTTGAGTGAAGCAATGCTCCACCAGCAGCGCCTGGCCCAAGACGCCGAGACCGATGTCTTGACCGGCTTGCACAACCGCCGCTGGATGGACCGCACCTATCCACGCACCCTGCGCCGGCATCAGTCGCCGGCACGCCCAGCCTCGCTGCTGATGATAGATATTGACCACTTCAAACGCGTCAATGACGAGCACGGTCACACGGTGGGCGACCTGGTACTGTGCCATGCGGCACGTTGCATCGAGATTACGCTGCGACCGGGCGATCTGTGCGCTCGCTACGGAGGTGAAGAGTTTTGCGTCTTGTTGCCCGAGGTGGACGCCGCCATGGCCACCCGCATTGCGCAGCGCATTTGCGCAGCGGTTTTTGCAGCGCCCTTTGGCCTCAGCTCGGGCGACGCGCTGGCGGTGAGCGTGTCTATCGGTGTGGCCGGATGGGACCAGCAAAGCCCCTTGGGCGCGCTGATAGAAGCGGCAGACGCCGCGCTCTACCAGGCCAAGCGCCAGGGCCGTAACCGAGTGGTAAACGCCCTGGACTAACTTTCATGAAGATGGGCAGCACGCCCAATCATGAAAGCTCTTTCCCGCAAATACCCGTAGGTACCCGAAATAGCCCAGCTTCAGGCGGCCAGGCGAAGCTCCAACTGCGCCTTGGTAGCAGTCAGTTCTTGCGGCAGGTGGTAGGCGAGTTGGTCAAACAGCGCGGTGTGCAGCGCAATCTCTGCTTTCCAGTCGGCCTTGTCCAGGCTGGTGACCTTCGCGAATTGGGCCGGTGTGAAGTCCAGCCCCTCCCAGGTGATTTCGCCATAGCGCGGGCTGGTACCAAACCCGGTTTCCTGGCCTGCGGCTGTGCCTTCTAAGCGGTCAATCATCCACTTGAGCACGCGCATGTTCTCGCCGTAGCCGGGCCAGACAAACTTGCCGTCATCGCCTTTGCGAAACCAGTTGACGCAGTAAATCGCTGGCAATTTGGCGCCCGCAGCGCTGAGCTTGCTGCCCATATTGAGCCAGTGCTGGAAATAGTCGCTCATGTTGTAGCCGGCAAACGGCAGCATGGCAAACGGGTCGCGCCGCACCACGCCTTGTTGGCCCGCAGCCGCAGCCGTGGTCTCCGAGCCCATGGTGGCCGCCATGTACACGCCTTCGACCCAATTGCGCGCCTCGGTGACCAGCGGCACGGTGGTGGAGCGTCGGCCACCAAAGATAAAGGCGTCGATCGGCACGCCGGCCGCATCGTCCCAGGCGGCGTCCAGCGCCGGGTTGTTGCCAGCGGCTACGGTAAAGCGCGAGTTGGGGTGTGCGGCTTTGGCGCCGGTCTCGCGGGCGATTTGCGGTGTCCAGTCCTTGCCCTGCCAGTCAATCAGGTGGTCTGGCGTGCTGCCTGTGTCTTTTTCCATGCCTTCCCACCAGACGTCGCCGTCGTCGGTGAGCGCCACGTTGGTGAAGATCACGTCATGGCCGAGGCTTGCCATGCAGTTGGGGTTGGTGTGGTAGTTGGTGCCGGGGGCCACGCCAAAGTAGCCGGCCTCGGGGTTGATGGCGTACATCTTGCCGTCGGCGTGCGGTTTGATCCAGGCAATGTCGTCGCCAATGGTGGTCACTTTCCAGCCGGCAAAGCCTTGCGGCGGCACCAGCATGGAGAAGTTGGTCTTGCCGCAGGCGCTGGGGAAGGCGGCCGCCACGTGGTATTTTTTGCCCTGGGGGTTGGTCACGCCCAAAATCAGCATGTGCTCGGCCAGCCAGCCGGGGCTGCCCGCAGCGTCTTGCGCGTCGGCGCGGCCCATGGTGGAGGCAATGCGCAGCGCGAAGCACTTTTTGCCCAACAAGGCGTTGCCGCCGTAGCCTGAGCCATAGGACCAAATTTCGCGGGTTTCGGGAAAGTGGACGATGTACTTGGTCTTGTTGCACGGCCATTTCACGTCCACCTGGCCAGCGGCCAGCGGCGCGCCCACGGTGTGCATGCAGGGCACAAAGTCGCCGTCCACGCCCAGCACGTCGTAGACCGCGCGGCCCATGCGGGTCATGATGCGCTGGTTGACCGCCACATAGGCGCTGTCGCTGATCTCAATGCCAATGTGGGCGATGTGCGAACCCAGCGGTCCCATGGAAAAGGGCACCACATACATGGTGCGTCCGGCCATGCAGCCCTCAAACAGCGGCGCCAGAGTGGCGCGCATTTCGCCCGGCTCCATCCAGTTGTTGGTCGGCCCGGCGTTCTCTTTTTGGGCGCTGCAAATATAGGTGCGGTCTTCCACCCGCGCCACGTCGCTGGGGTCGGAGCAGGCCAAAAAGCTGTTCGGGCGTTTGGCCGGGTTGAGTTGGGTGAAAGTGCCTGCGTTGACCAGCTTCTGGCACAGGGCCTGGTACTCCTCTTGCGAGCCGTCGCACCAGTGGACGGCGGCGGGCCTGCACAAGGCAACCATATCGGCCACCCAGGCAATCAGGCGGGGGTGTTTGACAAAGTCTGGGATTGGCAGGTCCAGTCCCTGCATCACGGGTGCGTTCATTGAAAGGCTCCTAAGTTTAAAAATCGTTTTTTCAAAAACCACGCTTTTTTCGTGGTGGGCTTTGAAAAAACCGCTGCCGCCAGACGCCCTTGGGGCACAGCACCGTCAGCGTTTGCGGGGTAAAAGCCCCAGGGGGATGCCGATTTTAGGAAGCGGTTACGAAGTTACCAAGCGATTACCAACAATATATATGCAAAACCGGCATGGGCTTATGGATTTACGTAACTGCCGGGGACTACAAAGTTTCGGTATGCCCGTCCACCGCCAGCTCTTGGCCGGAGATCCGCGCACCTGCGCAAGAGGTGATGAACAGTGCCAATTGGGCGATGTCCTCGGCGTGAATAAAGGTCTTGAGCGAGGCCGCATCGGTCATTTCCTTGCGCACCGCCGCCTCGCTGCGCCCGGTTTGCAGGGCCTCTGCGGCAATCACCCGGTCCATGCGCTCGCCCGCCACCGATCCGGGGCAAATGCAGTTAACCCGCACGCCGGCGGGCCCCAGCTCTTGCGCCAATGTGCGCGTTAGCCCGCGTATCGCCCATTTGGCAGCCGCATAGGGCGCACGCCTTGGAAAACCAAACAGCCCGCCGGTGGACGACATATGAATAATCGACCCGCTGCCCTGCGCCCGCAGCAGCGGCGCGGCCAGGCGGGCACACAAAAACGCGGAGTCCAGGTTGACCGCCAAGCAATTGCGCCAGTCGGACAGGGAAATGTTTTCTACATTCGCTGTTGGCCCGGCCACACCGGCGTTGCTGACCAAAATGTCCAGCCCGCCCAAATACGCCGTGCCCTGGGAAAAAAAGTCCGCCACCTGCTGCTCGTCGCTCACATCGCAGACCATGCCTGCCAGCCTGGGGTGCGTGGCCAGCGTGGCATGCAGCGCAGCGGCGTTGACGTCGCAGATAAACACCCGCGCCCCCGCCGCTACAAACGCCTCGGCCATGGCCAAGCCTATGCCTGAGGCAGCGGCGGTAATCAGTACGCGTTGGTTGGCATGGGTCATGGGCTTGGCGTTTTACAGAAGGTGGAGGGGAAAAAACGCGCACTGTATCCCGCTTTGGGGCCTTGCTTGATGCAAAAGCAGCGATGGTGTTGCCGTGCGCGACCCCTGCGAAAATCACCCGCATGACCCTGCCCAAGCTCCCCTCCTTCCAAAGATTCTTTGCACCCCTGCTGGCGCTGGGCCTTGTGGCCCTGGCCTACCGCAGTTACGGCTGGCCTGGCGTGGCCGCCGCGCTGGGCGCGCTGGTGATGTGGATGTTGTTGCACTTCACCCGCATGCTGCAGGTCATGCAACGCGCGGCCAAGCGACCCAAGGGTTATGTTGACAGTGCCGTCATGCTCAACGCCAAGCTGCGTGCGGGCATGACGCTGCTGCACGTCGTGGCGCTTACACGCGCGCTGGGTAGTTTGGCCACGGCGCTGGGCGATCAGCCCGAAGTGTTTTGCTGGAGCGACGGCTCGGGCTCCACGGTGCGCTGCGAGTTTGTGGGCGGTCGCTTGAAAACCTGGAGCTTGGTGCGCCCAGCGGCCGAATAATCATTGGGAAAAATGTCGCCCCGTAAAATCCCCGATTTGCCCAACCGCCCCACCTTCAAAGGATACCTGCAATGACCGCCATGCCCCCCTCCATGTCTGACCGCGACGGAAAAATCTGGATGGACGGCCAAATGGTCGACTGGCGCGACGCCAAGATCCACGTGCTCAGCCACACCCTGCACTACGGCTGCGGCGCTTTTGAGGGCGTACGCGCCTACAACACCGCCCAGGGCACGGCCATCTTTCGCTTGGCCGAGCACACCGAACGCCTGTTCAACAGTGCCAAGATTTTGCGCATGAACATTCCGTTTTCCAAAGAGCAGGTGATGGACGCGCAAAAAGCCGTGGTGCGCGACAACAACTTGGAGAGCTGCTACCTGCGCCCGCTGACCTGGATTGGCGACAAAAAGCTCGGCGTCTCGCCCAAGGGCAACACCATCCACCTGATGGTGGCCGCCTGGCCCTGGGGCGCCTACCTGGGCGAAGAAGGCATGAAGCGCGGCATCCGTGTCAAGATTTCGAGCTACACCCGCCACCACGTCAACATCACCATGACCCAGGCCAAGGCGGTGAGCAACTACACCAACTCCATTCTGGCCAATATGGAAGCCACCGACGACGGCTACGACGAAGCCATGCTGCTCGACACCAATGGCTTTGTCTCGGAAGGCGCGGGCGAAAACCTGTTTGTCATCAAAGACGGCGTGGTCTACACCCCCGACCTGTCGGCCGGCGCCTTGAACGGCATCACCCGCAACACCGTCATGCACATCTGCAAAGACCTGGGGCTGGAGCTGGTGCAAAAGCGCATCACCCGCGACGAGGTCTATATCTGTGACGAAGCTTTCTTCACCGGCACCGCCGCCGAAGTGACGCCCATCCGTGAACTCGACCGCATCGCCCTGGGCAAAGACGATTACGTAGGCAGCCGTGGCCCCATCACCGAAAAAATCCAGGCCGCTTTCTTCGACATCGTCAACGGCCGTAACCCCAAGTACGCGCACTGGTTGAGCCTGGTTTAAGGCGGCTGCGTCCCACCCACACAGAACACCGCCATGTCCAAATCGCTCGTCACCCTGCTGGCCAAAGACCTCAACCCCCAAGGCGGCGTGTTTTGCCCCAGCCCCCTGGCCGACATGAAAACCTGGAACACCCACCCCAAGGTCTACCTGGACGTAGCCCACACCGGCCAAGCCAAGTGCCCCTACTGCGGCACCGTCTACCAGCTCAAGGACGGCGAGCATTTCGAAGCGCACCATTGACATATTGCGTCAGTGGTTTCCTTCGTTTAGAGTTGGGATATGTATAAATCAACAGTCCCAAGGCCTACGGTAAATGAGATCATCCCGTCTCTTGGCCGACGACAGCAGCCGGGGCTGACCGAGTCTGCTGTATTGGAGGGCAATGCACTGGCAGTTCTGCAGTCGCTTCCCAGTGCGTCGGTGCAATGTGCCATTACCTCGCCCCCGTACTGGGGGCTGCGGGATTACGGCATTGATGGCCAAATTGGCCTTGAGCCCTCACTGGGCCAGTTTTTAGACCAGTTGACCTTTGTCTTTTCAGAGCTGCGCCGCGTTCTCGCGGACGATGGCACGCTTTGGCTCAATATCGGAGACGGCTACACCAGTGGCAACCGGGGTTATCGGGCTACTGACAGAAAAAATCCTGCGCGCGCCATGGCGACGCGCCCCCCCACGCCGGATGGGTTAAAGCCCAAGGATTTGATTGGCGTGCCTTGGCGCCTGGCGTTTGCATTGCAAGAGGATGGGTGGTATTTGCGCAGCGACGTGGTTTGGAACAAACCCAACGCCATGCCAGAGAGCGTAAAAGACCGCCCGGTACGGTCCCACGAGTATCTTTTTATGCTTACCAAATCCGAGCACTACTTCTATGACCACGAGGCGGTAAAAGAGGAAACGGGTGACGAAGGCCTCAGGCGCAGCCGACGCTCTGTGTGGAGTGTCAACACCAAACCGTTTCTAGGAGCCCATTTCGCCACATTTCCAGCGGAGCTTATTCGCCCGTGCGTGCTGGCAAGCTCAAAGCCGGGTGACTTCGTACTCGACCCATTTTTTGGCTCTGGAACCGTGGGACTGGTGAGCCAGGAGGAAGGCAGGCGATACCTTGGCATTGAACTCAACCCGGAATATGTGAGATTGGCAAGCGAGCGTTTGCAAGCTGCGCAGCCCAACTTGACCAAGCTGGTTGTCAATGGGTAAACCCGTGTTTCGTCTTCCTGCGCCCACGCTTCAAATTGGATTTGCCCAGAAATTGGTCGCGTTGCGTCAGACGCACTTGCAGCCTGCTTTGCTGGCCACTGCCGCAACGCTGGACATCGCTGAATTGGACCGTCAACTTGCAAGCGCCGCGCCGCTCCATGCTTTGCAAAAACTCGCTTCCGTTGGCTTGCGTGGAGAAGCCTTGTTTGCAACACCTTTGCTTGTCAGCGCACGGCCTGCATTGATTACCTATTACCGCACGCTCTTGGGGTACAGCCAAAAAGAGTTTTACAAGGCTGGCTCTGGCTTAACGGTCTTTAGGCGTGCGGAAGAGGGCTTTGGCCTGAGCGCCAAGGCGATTGACGCCCTGCCTGCCTTGTGTCGTTGTTTGAATGCCCAGGCTTGTGAGTTGCTCCTGGGGATTGACGCCTTGCCGCTGACCGGCCACCTGCTCAACGAATTGAGTTTGCTGTCCGTGGGGCCGCAGTTGCGCGGTGGAAACAACAACACACGCGGCGAGTCTGGGATCGATCAGGTCTTTGAGGTCATCTTGTCAGCCCTTGCCCACGCAAAACCAGAAGTTTCAGGTAAGGCAATCTCATTGGTCAACGCATCAAAGCGAACCATCGTGGTCCAAGTCGCGGCCGACCCGGACATTATCATTCAAGAGGTTTTGGCCAGCGGCGAGTGTCTGCCACTCCTGGCCATAGAGGTCAAAGCCGGCACTGATGCCTCCAATATTCACAACCGCATTGGGGAGGCCGAAAAAAGCCATCTCAAAGCCAAAGCGCGCAAATTTACGAAGTTCTGGACCATCGTGAATGTGGACACCTTGGATCTGGACTTTGCCCACAAGCAATCGCCCACTACCAATCAATTCTTCAAACTTTCTAAACTCTTGGCCTTGGGTTCTGACAGCCGCAAGCAGTTTGTTGACTACATCATTGCTTTGGTGGGCATCCAAGCAAAGCCACGCAGGGTGACCCCAAAGCCAAAAAAGCAGTGAGAAGCGCTTCAGAAGTGTGTAGTACCTTGGTCATCGCGCCCCAGTGGATTGGCGATGCGGTGATGACCGAGCCGCTCTTGCGCCGCTTGCACGCGCGGGGCGAGCGCATTACGGTGGGTGCGCTGCCGTGGGTGGCGCCGGTATACCGGGCTATGGCGTGCGTGGAGCGGGTGATGGAGTTTCCCTTTGCCCACGGCGGTTTGCAGTGGGCTGCGCGTCGGGCCATGGCGCGCCGACTCCGCGGCCAGTTTGAACGGGCGGTGGTCTGCCCCAACTCGTTCAAGAGCGCCCTTATTCCGTGGTGGGCTGGCATCCCTGAGCGCGTGGGCTATCTGGGTGAGGCGCGTTACGGGCTGCTTACCCAGCGCCTGCCCAACCCGTCCAAAACCCTGCGAGCGCCCATGGTGGCTTTTTACGGAGCGCTCAGCCAAGCGCCAGGGTTGGAGGGCCAGCGCCCCGAGCTTTCGCTGTCCACCCAGGCGGTAGACGCCGCGCTACAGCCCCTGGGCTTGCAGAGTGGCAGCTATTGCGTGCTGGTTCCGGGGGCCGAATACGGCCCCGCCAAACGCTGGCCCACGCCGCATTTCGCCGCGCTGGCGCGCCAGATTTTGCGCGACACCGGATTGAAACTGCTGCTTTTGGGCTCGGCCAAGGACGCCGGCGTGTGCGCCGACATTGCGCAGGCGGCACAAGAGGCCGGGCCGGGCCGCTGCATCGACCTGTCGGGGCGCACCGGTTTGGCCCAAGCCCTGGCGCTTGTAAGCGCAGCCCACAGCCTGGTGAGCAACGATTCCGGCATGATGCATGTGGCGGCGGCTTTTGGTGTGCCGCAGGTGGCCATATTCGGCTCGTCGAGCCCGCTGCACACGCCGCCTTTGAGCGATCGCGCGCAGGTCGTCTGGCTGAAGAATGACGCAGACTACGCCCCACCCCTGGACTGCGCGCCTTGCTTTGCCCGCCAGTGCCCGCTGGGCCACACCCGCTGCCTGCGCGATGTGACGCCGCAACGGGTGTGGGCGCTGCTGCAAAGCCAGGACGAAAAAAAAGTCACCCGAAGGTGACTTGTAAATGTCTCGCAAGAGACTTCGTTGGAACCAGAAACCAGCTCGCCGATCAACACTTTTTATGATGTGTGCCATTGACTCGGCTAAGGCAATGCGGTAACTGTAAGTGGCGCGCACCTTTTTAAGCATCCCCTGAACGGGGGGTTGCGCTCCTCTTTTTGATTTCCTCACTGCGGCCAGGGCGCTGGCGCGACTAAATCAAGCGATGGGTGAAAATCACCCCAAGATGAAAAACCCCGTTAGCGCACCCACTGCCAGCCGCGCCGAAGCGCCCCCAATATTGCGCCCGCGCGGCTCCAACCATGTGGGCATGCGCCAGTTCAATGAACGCGTGGTGTTGCAGGCGGTGCGCCTGCACGGCAGCGTGCCCAAGGCCGAACTGGCGCGCCTGACCGGCCTGAGCGCCCAAACCATTGGCCTCATCACCACCCGGCTAGAAGACGACGGTTTGTTGCTGCGCCACGCGCCGCTGCGCGGGCGCATTGGCCAGCCCTCGGTGCCGCTGGCGCTCAATCCCGATGGGGCGTTTGCCCTGGGCATCAAGCTTGGGCGGCGCAGCACCGACTGTTTGCTGGTCGACTTTACTGGCCAGGTGCGCCAGCGCGCGACGCTGGCCTATGACTTCCCAGACGCCGCCAGCCTGCTGCCCACCATTGCGGAGCGCATCGCGGCCATTGAGGGCGGCATGGGCGCGCTGGCTTCCCGTCTGGTGGGCGTGGGTGTGGCCGCGCCCTTTAATCTGGGCGGCTGGCACAAGATGCTGGGCCTGTCGCAGACGAGCTCAGACCGCTGGAACCAGATTGACCTCTTGGCCGAGGTACAGGCCATGACCCGCACGCCGGTGAGTTTTGCCAAAGACACCCAGGCCGCCTGCGTGGCCGAGCTGGTGGCTGGGCGCGGGCGCGACCTGAAAAGCTTTCTCTATCTCTTTATCGACACTTTTGTTGGTGGCGGGGTGGTCATCAACTCGCACCTGCATGGCGGCGTGCACGGCAACTCCGGGGCAGTGGCCTCCTTGCCGCTGCAGCTGGCGAGCAGTCCGGTGGGCGAACCATCCGTGCGCATGCCCGAGCAACTGATTGGCCACGCCTCGCTGTGGGAACTAGAGCAACGTTTTGGCGCCGCTGGGCTGGAGCCGAGCGCGGCCTACGACGACCGTGCCACCAGCGCGCCCTATTTGCAGCACACCGAACCGTGGACCGCCCATGCGGCGCAGGCCCTGGCCCAATGCGTGGTGAGCGGGACCGCGTTTTTGGACCTGGATGCGGTGGTGATCGACGGCTCGTTTTCACGCGCCATGCTCACGCGCCTGCTGGCCCAAACCGAAGTGGCCTTAGAGGACTACAACTGGGAAGGCCTGTGGCGCCCGCAGCTCATTGCTGGCGACATTGGTTCAGACGCCCGGGCGCTGGGGGGCGCACTATTGCCCTTGCACGAAAACTTCGCCCCGGACCGCGACCTCTTTCTTAAGGCGATGGCGTAGGCGAGGCCTCGTTCGCGCCCACTGGCAAGCGCAGCACAAAGCAGGCGCCGCCGCCTGCGCGGTTGCGGCAGCTTGCCGAGCCGCCGTGGCGGTGGGCAATAGACTGCACCAGCGCCAATCCCAGCCCCACACCGCCGTCTTGCTCGGAGGCGCCCGGTAGTCTGTAAAAAGGCTCAAAAATACGGGACTGAAACTCCTGGGGAACGCCTGGCCCCTGGTCCTTGACTTCGATAACGGCGAATCCACCCTCTTGGTACAGCGCCAGTTCCACCGCGCTGGCGGCGTAGCGGCGGGCGTTTTCCAGCAGGTTGCGCACCGCGCGGCGCAGCAACTTGGCAATGCCAGGCACTTGCAGCACCGCCGCCTGGGTGTCCAGCAGCGCGCCGCTGCGCGCGCACTCTTCGGCGGCCAGCCCCACCAGGTCTACCGTTTCCACCGTGCCGACATCGGCCGCGCGGGCGTCCAGGCGGCTGGCCAGCAAAATCTCATCAATCAACTGGTCCAGCTCGGCCAGGTTGCGCTCCATCTCGGGTTTGCGCTGCGCCAGGGCTTGGGCCGAGCCTTGGCCCATCAGCTCCAGGCCCATGCGAATGCGGGTCAGCGGCGAGCGCAGCTCGTGCGAGGCATTAGCCAGCAAGGACTTTTGCGAGGCCAGCAGCGCGTCGCGCGCTTTGACCAGGTTTTCGATACGCTCGGCGGCGTGGTTGAAGCGCTGGGCCAGAAAGCCGACTTCGTCCTCGCCCACGGCGCTCAGCCGCACGCTCAGGTCACCGTCGCCCCAGCGCTGCACGCCGGCTTGCAGACCTTCTAGCCGACGCGTGAGGCGGCGCACGATGGGGTAGGTCGCCAGCGCCACTGCCACGGCCACCAGCGCCAGCGTCCAAAAAAACCCAAACGGCGCAATCCAGGGGCTGCGCGCCGGGCGTGGCATGTGCAAATGCAAGGTTTGCCCGTCTTGCAGCGTGACCACAAACTCCGGCCCGCGGCCAAAGCGGCCCACCGGCTCGTCAGCCGCATCTGGTGTGTCTGGTGCGTCTGGCGCTTCTGCAACCGGTGCCTGGCGCCCCGCAGGCGCAGTGCCAGCTTGGCGGGGGACGGGCGGTGCTTGCACTGCGGGCTCGGATTCGTCGTGCTCGCGGCCTGCATCGTCGTGTTCATGGTCTGCTTCGTCATGGTGCTGCACGCGTGGGCGCAGCACGTGGGCGGTGCCCGCGCCAATCACGTCGCCCTGGGAGTTGCGCACCACGACTTGGCGCAGCGGCGGCTCTGCGGCCATGCGCCAAGCAAAGCCGACCAAAAAGGTGAGCACCCCCACGGCCAGCACCACGGCGAGCCAAATGCGAACGTAGAGTTTGTGAAACAGCATGCGGCGGGTGCGCAGCGCCCTAGTCTTGCTGGCGCGCGAACACATAGCCCACGCCGCGCACCGTCAGAATGCGTTTGGGTGACTTGGCGTCGGCTTCGATCGCGGCCCGTATGCGGCCCATGTGCACGTCAATCGAGCGGTCAAAGGCCTCCAGCTCGCGCCCGCGCACCGCTTCCATGATCTGGTCGCGGGTGAGTACCCGCCCGGCGCGCTCTGCCAGCGTCACCAGCAGGTCAAACTGGTAGGAGGTTAATTCGCACAATGCGCCTGCAACCGATACGCTGCGCGCGTCGCGGTCAATTTCCAGCGAACCAAAGCGAAGCAGTTTTTGGCCCCCGTCCTTGGGTGCTGCCTCAACGTGGCGGCGCAGCACGGCGCGTATGCGGGCGAGCAACTCGCGCGGCTCAAAGGGCTTGGGCAGGTAGTCGTCGGCGCCGAGTTCCAGGCCGACGATGCGGTCCATGGGGTCTCCCTTGGCGGTCAGCATCAGCACCGGGGTTTGGCCCAACAAGCCGCCCAAGGCACGCACGCGGCGGCAGACTTCCAAGCCGTCGATGTCGGGCAGCATCAGGTCCAGCACCACCAGGTCAATGGGGGGCGCCTGCGTCACTGGCTGGCGCAGCCGCGCCAGGCCAGACAGGCCGTCGCGCGCGTGCTCCACGCTGAAGTCATTGAGTTGCAGGTACTCCGCCACCATGGCGGCGAGCCGGGCGTCGTCTTCGATCATCAGCAGGTGCTTTTTCATGGCTTCAGTCTAGTGGCGCCACCCTGGCCTGGCGTGCGTGGCGGGAGAAGCGGGCGTAAAGTTGCGTAAACGCGGCCCACCGGACACCGGACACCGGACACCGAACGCTGAACGTCAAAGTTGGCGCCCCGGCCCGCGCGCCTGGGCCCGCGCAGCCAGCGCCACCAGCAGCAGCACCGGCAGGCCCAAGAGCGCGGTGGCAGTAAAGAAGTCGGTATAGCCAAACGCATCCACATACTTGCCCGAAAACCCGGCCACCAATTTGGGCAGCAGCAGCATCATGGAACTCAGCAGCGCGTACTGTGTGGCCGAATACTGCACATTGGTCAGGGACGACAGGTAGGCGATAAAGGCCGACGAGGCAATGCCCCCGGCCAGGTTGTCAACCGATACCACCCACACCAGCGCGCTCACGTCGTGCCCGCGCGTGCTCAGCCAGGCGAACAACAGGTTGCTGGCCGCACTGAGCACCGCGCCCAGCATCAGCACCCGCATCACGCCCAGGCGCAGCGACAGCACGCCGCCCACCAGCGCGCCCAGCAGCGTCATCAGCACGCCAAACACCTTGGTGACCGCCGCGACTTCGTCCTTGCTAAAGCCCATGTCCACATAAAACGGGTTGGCCATGATGCCCATCACCACGTCGCTAATGCGGTAGGTGGCAATCAATCCCAAAATCAGCGCCGCGTGCCAGCCGTAGCGGCCCAAAAAGTCGGCAAACGGCGCCACCAGTGCACCGCGCAGCCACTCGCGCACATTGCGCGCGGGCGCCACGGGGGCGGGCACGGGCTCGCTTGAATACAGCACGGTCAGCACGCCGGGCAGCATGCTCAGGGCCATCACCAGGTAGGCGGCTTGCCAAGGCCCGTGTTGGTAGAGCGCGGCTGTGCCGGCCACTGCCGCTGGGCCTTCGGCACGCGCGGCAATCCACAGGGCACCGGCACCGGCCCAGATCATGGCCAGGCGGTAGCCGGTTTGGTAGGTGGCGGCCAGCGCGGCCTGGTGTTCGGTGTCGGCGGACTCGATACGAAACGCGTCCAGCGCAATGTCTTGCGTGGCCGAGGCCACCGCCACCGCCACCGCGCACCACACCATGGGTGCCAGCGCCACCTGCGGGTCGGTGAGCGCCATGCACACCAGCGCAAACATGATCACCGCCTGCGACGCCAGCAGCCAACTGCGCCTGCGGCCCAGCGCGCGGGTCAGCAGCGGAATCGGCATGCGGTCCACCAGCGGCGACCAGACCCACTTGAATCCATAGGCCAAGCCCACCCAGCTCAAAAACCCAATCGTGGTGCGGTCAATGCCCGCCTCACGCAACCAAAAGCTCAGCGTGCCAAACACCAAGAGCAGCGGCAGCCCGGCGGAAAAGCCCAGCGACAGCATGCGCAGCGAGGCCGGTTCGCGGTAGACCTGAAGGGTTTGCAGCCAGGTGGGTTTGGCCGCCGGAGCGGGCGATGGAGGCGAGGATGCAGGCATCGGGGAATAATAGCCCTTGGTTTTGGTCATAAAAAGAAAGCAAGCAAAGGAACGCAAGCATGGGGATATACAAACGAATGGGGGCCAAGCGCTGCCGCGTGCCCGTGATGGCCTTGATGTTGGCGGTGGCATTCAGCGCCCCTCTGTGGGCGCGCGAAGGCGTGGAGGTGGGTGAGCGATCGACCTTTGCCGACTTGGTCGGCGCCGAACAGGTGGAGCAACAAGCCAAGCTGCAGTACCAGCAAACCTTGAAAGACGCTGCCGACCACCGGGCGTTAGCCCCCGCTGACAACGCCCAGCTGCGCCGTCTGCGCGCCATCGCCCAAAAAATCATCCCTTTCACCTTGGAGTGGAACGAACGCGCACGCCAGTGGAAGTGGGAGGTCAACCTGGTGGGCTCCAACCAAATCAACGCGTTTTGCATGCCCGGCGGAAAAATTGTGTTCTACACCGGCATCCTGAAAACCCTGGAGTTGACGGACGACGAGGTCGCCATGGTGATGGGCCACGAAATTGCCCATGCCTTGCGCGAACACGCGCGGGAGCGCATGGGCAAGTCCACGGTTACCAGCCAGGCGGCACGTGTGGGCGGCGCCTTGTTGTCGGGTTGGCTGGGCGTTGACCCGCGCCTCACCGACACCGTGGCGCAGCAGGGCGCCAACCTGCTCACCCTGAAGTTTGGCCGCGAAGACGAGTCCGAGGCCGACCTGGTGGGCATGGAGCTGGCCGCGCGGGCCGGGTTCGATCCGCGCGCAGGTGTCAGCCTGTGGCAAAAAATGGCGGCCAACAGCAAAGGCGCGCCGCCGCAGTGGCTCTCCACCCACCCTTCCAACGACATGCGCATTGGCGAGATTGAGGCCAATTTGCCCAAAGTCATGCCCTTGTACGAGCGCGCTCGGCAAGCCAAGGCGGCTGAAGTTCCGGCAGACAAGGCGCCTTGACTCAAGGCTTTAACGAAGTTGAATGGGGCTGTTTGATTCCCCTTGGCGCCTCGGTGGGGGTGGGGTTTGCCCACTCTCTCCCCCGGCCCCTCGCCCAGCGGGCGAGAGAGGGGAGCCAAAGTCCGAATTTGGTTTCTGCGCTTCGGCTGGGCTTCTACTGGCGTAGCACCTGTCGGTATGCCTCGGGTACTTTGGAACTGCGCCGTCGCCGCGACGGCTTCAGGGTTTGGGGGCTGCGGTCTCTGCCCCGCCACACCCCCCAACCCCCTCTCCTCCCCAGCGGGGAGGAGAGGGGGCCAAAGTCCGAATTTGTTTTCTGCGCTTCGGCTAGGCGTCTACTGGCGTGGCACCTGTGGGTATGCCTGGGGCACTTTGGAACTGCGCCGTCGCCGCGACGGCTTCAGGGTTTGGGGGCTGCGCACTTCCGAAAGCTAGCGCGCCCTGCCGGGCTTAGAACTGCACTGGCTTGGTTTTCCAGATCTCGCTGGCGTATTGGGCAATCGTGCGGTCGGCGGAGAAAGGGCCCATGGCTGCGATGTTGTGCAGGGTTTTGAGGGTCCAGGCGTCGGGGTTGCGGTAGGCGGTGTCGGCGGCTTCTTGGGCGGCTGTGTAGGACGCGAAGTCGGCCAGCAGCAGGTAGTGGTCGCCCCAATTTACCAGCGCGTCGTAAATGTTTTGGTAGCGCTGCGGATGCGCGGGGTTGAAATCTCCGTCGCGTATGGCCTGTAGCACTTTTTCTAGCTCCGGGCAGGTTTCTAGCGCTTGGCGTGGCTGGTAGCCCGCAGCGCGGGTGGCGATGACTTCGGGGGTGGTGAGGCCAAAGATGAAGATGTTGTCTTCGCCCACGCCGTCCAAAATTTCGACATTGGCGCCGTCCAGCGTGCCTATGGTCAGGGCGCCGTTGAGTGCGAGTTTCATATTGCCGGTGCCTGAGGCCTCGGTGCCCGCTGTGGAGATTTGTTCGGACAAGTCGGCCGCTGGGATGATGCGCTCGGCCAGGCTGACGCTGTAGTTGGGGATGAACACGACCTTGAGCTTGTCGCCCACGCGCGGGTCGTGGTTGACGGTGTGGGCCACGTCGTTGATCAGCTGGATGATGAGCTTGGCCATGTGGTAGGCCGAGGCCGCTTTACCGGCAAACACCACCACGCGCGGCACCACGTCGGCCTCGGGCTCGCGCAGGATGCGTTGGTAGCGGGCAATCACATGCAGCACATTGAGCAACTGGCGCTTGTATTCGTGGATGCGTTTGACTTGCACGTCAAACATGGCGTTCACCGGCAACTGCAAGCCCATGTGCGCTTGCACCCAGTCTGCCAGGCGCTGCTTGTTGGCCCGTTTGGCGTCTTGCAGGGCCTTGATCACCTTGGCGTTGCCAGCAAGGGCCTCCAGACCGCTGATCTGGGTCAGGTCGCGCCGCCAGCCGGTGCCTATGTATTTGTCCAGCACGGTGGCCAGCGCCGGGTTGGCCTGGGCCAGCCAGCGCCGTGGCGTGATGCCGTTGGTTTTGTTGTTAAAGCGCTGCGGCCAGATGCGCGCAAATTCGGCAAATATCGATTGCTGCATCAGCTCGGAGTGCAGGGCCGATACGCCGTTGATGGAATGGCTGGCCACCACCGCCAGATAGGCCATGCGCACCCGGCGCTCGCCTTGTTCATCGACCAGCGAAACCTTGCGTATCACATCAGCGCTTGCACCCAGTGCGTTGAGCTCGTCCAGAAAGTGGTTGTTGATGTCGAAAATGATTTGCAAATGGCGCGGCAGGATGCGGCCCATCATTTCTACTGGCCAGGTCTCCAGCGCCTCGTGCATCAGGGTGTGGTTGGTGTACGAGAAAACACGCTGGCACAGCGCCCAGGCCTGGTCCCAGGGCAGCGCATGCTCATCGAGCAGCAAACGCATCAGTTCAGGAATGGCCAATATGGGGTGCGTGTCGTTCAGGTGAATGCTCACCTTGTCGGGCAACAGGCTGAAATCGGCGTGGGTTTGGCAGTAGCGGCGCAACAGGTCTTGCACGCTGGCACTCACAAAGAAATACTCCTGGTGCAGCCGCAGCTCGCGCCCGGCGGGCGTGGAGTCGTCGGGGTAGAGCACGCGGCTCACGTTTTCTGAGTGGTTTTTGCTCTCTACCGCAGCGAAATAGTTACCACGGTTGAACGCGCCCATGTCGATTTCATGCGTGGCCTTGGCCGACCACAGGCGCAAGGTGTTGGTGGCCTGGGTGTCGTAGCCAGGAACAATGGTGTCGTAGGCCATGGCCTGCACCTCGTGCGCGCTAACCCAATGGCTTGCGCCCTCACGCTGCTCCACATGGCCGCCAAACTGCACCCGGTACAGCACTTCGGGCCGTGGAAATTCCCAGGGGTTGCCCTGCGCCAGCCAGTAGTCCGGCACCTCTACCTGGCGCCCGTCCACAATGGTTTGGCGGAACATGCCGTAGTCGTAGCGGATGCCGTAGCCATAGCCCGGAAGGCCGAGCGTTGCCATAGCGTCCAAAAAACAGGCCGCCAGCCGCCCGAGCCCGCCATTGCCCAAGGCAGCATCGGGTTCGAGTTCGCTGATGGCGGTCATGTCCACGCCAAAATCGAGCAGCGCTTGCTCCACCCGCGCGCGCAAACCCAGCGCCAGCAGTGCATTACCAAAGGTGCGGCCCACCAAAAACTCCATGGACAGGTAGTACACCCGCTTGGAATCTTGCGCGTACTGGGCCCGGGTGGTTTTCATCCAGCGCTCCACCAGCTGGTCACGCACCGCATAAGCCGCCGCATTCAGCCAGTCCTGCGGGCTGGCAGATTGGGGGTCTTTGCCTACGCTGAACATCAGCTTGTTGGCAATCGCGCTCTTGAGCGACTCCAGGTCGCGCTTGGGGCTGTCAAAGGGAAATGCGCTCAGGGGTGCGCTTACATCAAGAGAGTTCATGGTCGTAGGGCCGGAGCCATCAGGGTGAGGAAACGAGAGATGCATACAGATCGCGGTATTGCCTTGCGGAATGTTCCCAGCCGAACGCAATTCGCATGCCGTTTTGCCGGACGCGGTTCCAGTCGGCGCGCCGGCGGTAAAGCGCAAAGGCCATTCGCAGCGCGCGCTGGTAGGGTGCAGAGTCAAAATTGTCAAATACAAAACCTGTGGCGCTTTGGTTGTCTAGCGTCTCTAAGTCGGTGTCAACCACAGTATCGGCCAGACCGCCCACCCGGCGCACCAGGGGCAGGCTGCCGTATTTCAAGCCATAGAGCTGGGTCAGGCCGCAGGGCTCAAAGCGCGAGGGCACCAGTGTGATGTCGCCGCCGCCAAAAATACGGTGCGCCAGCGCCTCGTCATAGTCCAGCCGTACCGCCATGCGCCCGGGGTGCGCCTGTGCCTGCGCGGCAAGTGCCTGCTCCAGGGCCGCGTCTCCGCTGCCCAGCACCAGCAGCTGCCCGCCGCCCTGCACCAGTTCCTTAATGCCGCCCAGCACCAAGGGCAGGCCTTTTTGCTCTGTCAACCGACCCACCAAGGTAAACAAGGGCGCATCTGGCAACGCTTCCAGGCCGGTTTCGGCTTGCAAGGCGGCTTTGTTGAGCGCCTTGCCGGCCAGTCGGCGGGCATCGAAGGTATGGGGCAGCAGCGGGTCGTGTGCCGGGTCCCATACGCTGACGTCCACGCCGTTCAAGATGCCGCTGAGTTGCGCCGCGCGTCGGCGCAGCAGGCCATCCAGGCCGAAACCTTGCTCGGGCGTCTGAATCTCGCGTGCATACGTGGGGCTGACCGTGCTGATGTGGTCGGCGTAGACCAGAGCCGCTTTCATGAAGGACACCTGGCCATAAAACTCCAGGCCGTCCACGCCAAAGGCCGCCGCTGGCAAGCCCAGCTCGGCAAAACAGGCTGCGTCAAAACAGCCCTGGTAGGCCAGGTTGTGGATGGTGAACAGCGTGGAAACCCGGCGCGGGCTTTGCCAAAACGCGATGCACGCCGGCGCCAGCCCGGCGTGCCAGTCGTGGCAATGCACCAAGTCGGGTCCCCAAGCGGCAGCCAGGCCATAGGCCAGATGCGCTGCGCCCCAGCCCAGTGCCGCAAACCGGCGGTGGTTGTCGGCATAGGGCTGGTGCCGGCTGTCGTGGTAGGGGTTGCCCGGCCGGTCGTACAAGCCGGGTGCCATCAGCACATAGGTGTTGAGTGCCTGGCCTGCCGCGCCAATGCCCGGCAAATCGCCCAGCACCACCTCAATGGCCTCGCCCCAGGGCGTGGTGAAGGCGCCGACTTTTTGCGCATGGCGCAGGCTGGCGCACACCGCAGGGAAGCCGGGCAACAGGGCGCGCACCTCGCAGCCCTGCGCGCCCAAGGCCGCAGGCAGCGCCCCGGCCACATCGGCCAGACCGCCGGTCTTCAATACGGGGAACAGTTCAGAGCTGACTTGAAGAATGCGCATGCGTAAAAAATGGGGCTGGCGCGAAAAACGCGAAGGTGGAAGGTGGAAAAACTCTCACGGTGGGGGGCGCTTCGCGCCCTCATGAAAGTTAGGCGGCAATCAATGCATCCAGCATGGGCTGGGTAATGAGCACCACGCCGTTCTCGGTGCGCTCAAAACGTGCGCGGTCCAGAGCCTCGTCGTGGCCCACGACCAAGCCGTCGGGCAGGGTGCAGCCCCGGTCCACCACCACTTTGCGCAGGCGGCAGCCCCGGCCCACGGTCACTTCGGGCAAAAACACGGCCTGGTCTATCTCGCAAAACGAATGCACCCGCACACCCGAAAAAAGCACCGAGTTGCTGACCACCGAGCCCGAGACAATGCAGCCGCCCGAGACCATGGTGTTGATCGCCTGCCCGTGCATGCCTTGCGCGTCTTGCACAAACTTGGCGGGGGGAAGCTGGCGCTGGTTGGTCCAGATGGGCCAGTTGGTGTCGTAAATGTCCAGGGCCGGGGTCACCGATGCCAGGTCCAGGTTGGCCTCCCAAAACGCGTCTATGGTGCCCACGTCGCGCCAGTAGGGCGCAGCCTCTTGGCTTGACGATACGCAGGACATGGAAAAGGGGTGTGCAATGGCGCGCCCTTCTTGCACCACGCGCGGAATCACGTCCTTGCCAAAGTCGTGGCTGGAGCTGGGGTCGGCCAGGTCCTCTTGCAGCACGCGGTACAGGTACTGGGAATTGAAGATGTAAATCCCCATGCTCGCCAGCGCCACCTCCGGGTTGCCCGGCATGGATTGGGGTTGCGCGGGTTTTTCGGCAAAGTCGACGATGGTGCGCGCCGCGTCCACCGCCATTACCCCGAAGGCGCGGCCGTCTTGCAGCGGCACTTCAATACAGCCCACGGTGCAATCCATGCCGCTGTCGACATGGTCTTTGAGCATCAGCGAGTAGTCCATTTTGTACACATGGTCCCCCGCCAGGATGACCACGTATTCGGGCTTGCTGCTTTGGATGATGTCCAGGTTTTGGTAGATGGCGTCGGCGGTGCCACGGTACCAGTGCTCGTCATTGAGCCGCTGCTGGGCGGGTAGCAGGTCGACCATTTCATTGAGTTCGGCGCGCAAAAAACTCCAGCCACGCTGCAAATGGCGCAGCAGCGAGTGCGATTTGTACTGGGTAATCACACCAATGCGCCGGATGCCGGAGTTGACGCAGTTGGAGAGCGCAAAGTCGACGATGCGGAACTTGCCGCCGAAATACACCGCCGGTTTGGCGCGCCGGTCGGTGAGCTGCATGAGGCGCGAACCGCGCCCTCCGGCCAGCACCAGGGCAATGGTGCGGCGCACCAGCATGTGCGGCTGTGTCGAGGCTTTGTAGGTGGAATCTGCGCTGTTCATAGTGTCTCCTCCTGGTCTGTTGTGTGTGGGGTTTCGGTCGGTGCCGCGCTGGCAATCCACAGGCTGCCCTGCGGCAGGGTTTGTACGCCCTGCGCACGGGCTAGGGGTCGATTAAGGCAGTCGCCGCCTTGGGTGTCAATATGGAGAAACCAGTCCCCCGGCGGCAGCACAAAGCGCACCGCGTGGTCTGCGCCGTTGAACAAAAGCAGGCAGCTCGCGCTCACCGGGTCGTCGTTGTCTGCGCCATTCGGGCGCAGTGCGTGGCTGAGCTGCAAGGCCAGCGCCTGGCGCGCCGGGTCGTTCCAGTCGTGGGTGCTGGGGCTTGTGCCCTCGGGCAAAGTCCAGCGCGCTGCTACGCCGTGCTCCGCATCGGCGCCCTGCCACCAGTGTGTGCTGCGCAGCACGGCGCGCGCGCGGCGCAGCGCCTGCAAGGCCCCGATAAAAGCGGCATAGCGCGTGTCGGCCCGGCCCCAATCGAGCCAGCTGATGGCGTTGTCTTGGCAATAGGCGTTGTTATTGCCGCCTTGGCTGTGGCCTATGCTGTCGCCCGCCTGCACCATGGGCGTGCCCAGCGACAGCAGGGTGACGGCCAGCAGCACGCGCTGCCACTCCTGTCGCCGCGCCAGCACGTCCGGGCGGTCGGTGTCGCCCTCAATCCCGCAGTTCACGCTCAGGTTGTGGCCGTGGCCGTCGCGGTTGTTTTCTCCGTTGGCCAGGTTGTGCCTGTGGCTGTAGCGCAGCACATCGGCCAGGGTAAAGCCGTCGTGCGCGGCCACGAAGTTCACGCTGCTGTGCGCCGCCCGGCCGCGGGCATCAAACACGTCGGTCGAGCCCGCCAGGCGTGTGGCCCATTCGCCCAGCACCGGCGTGTGGTGCAGCCAAAAGCCGCGCTGCGCGTCGCGAAAACGGTCGTTCCACTCCAGCCAGCCGCTAGGGAATTTGCCCAGCTGGTAGCCGCCGTGGCCTATGTCCCAGGGCTCGGCCACCAGCGTGCAGCTTGATAGCAGCAGGTCCTGGGCCATGGCGTGCAACAAGGGCGCGCGCGGCGAAAAATCGTGGCCCTGCGCCGCCGCGCCGCGCCCCAGCACGGGCGCCAGGTCAAAGCGAAAACCGTCGATGCCAAAGTCCAGCACCCAGCTGCGCAGGCTTTGCAAGACCATGCGCATGACCAGCGGATGGTCCAGGCGCAGGCAGTTGCCGCAACCGGTCCAGTTCAGGTAATGCGCGGGCGTTTGCGGGTCCAGGTGGTAGTAGGTGGCGTTGTCTATGCCGCGCAGGCTCAAGGTGGGGCCGTGTTCGTCGGTCTCGGCGCTGTGGTTGTAGACCACGTCCAGCCACACCTCCAGGCCTGCCGCGTGCAAGGCGCTGACCATGGCGCGCAACTCGCTGCGCGGGCTGCTGCCGGCCTGTCCGCTCCAGTACCGCGCAGTCGGTGCACTCCAGGCAATCGGGCTGTAGCCCCAGTAATTGCGCAGCCCCAATTGCAGCAGGCGCAGCTCGTCGGCGCAGCAGGCCAGCGGCATCAGGCTCACCGTGGTCACACCCATGGTTTTCAAATGGGCAATCGCCGCCGGGTGCGCCAGCCCTGCATAAGTGCCACGCAGCGCGGGCGGCACATCCGGGTGCAGCGCGGTAAAGCCTTTGACATGCAATTCGCACACCAGGCGCTGCGCCGGATCCACCTGCGGGCCGCGCGCTGCGGGGAGTAGGGGCGCAACCACCACGGCCTTTAAAGCGTCTTGCGCGTTGTCGCGCGTGTCTTGCAGCTGCGGCGCGCCTGTCAGGTGGCCCATGTGAATGTCTTGCCCCGCGTATTCGCCCAGCACCGCAGCGGCGCAGGGGTCGAGCAAGAGCTTGTGCGGGTTAAAGCGCTGGCCCTGGGCCGGGTTCCAAGGGCCGTGCACGCGCCATCCGTACACCAGACCCGCGCCCGCGCCCGCGCCCGGCAGCAAGGCCTGCCAGACACCGCCTATTGCCGCAGGCATGGCCAGGCGTTGTAGCTCGTGCTGGCCGCTTGCGTCAAAAAGGCACAGTTCCACCGCGTGCGCGTGGGGTGCGGCCAGGGCGAACTCCACGCCCTCGGCCACCACGCTGGCGCCCAGCAAAGAGGCGCTTATCAGGGGCCGCAGCGCCGCTTGCATCGTGCCCAACTGGCTATTGCGGTGCCAAAACCAGGCACGACAAGGGCGGCAAATGCAGCAGCAGCGACTGCGCGTGCCCGTGGGCCGCCTGCGCTTGCGTCTCCAGCGCGCCATTGCCAATACCGCTGCCGCCGTACACCGCGTCGTCGGTGTTGATCAGCGTGCGCCAGTGCCCGGCGATTGGCACGCCCAGGCGGTAGCCCGCGCGTGGCAGCGGTGTGAAGTTGCACACCACCACTGCGCTTTCGCCGGTGCGGGACCAGCGCGCAAAGGCCAGCACCGATTGCGCGTGGTCTTCGTGCGAAATCCAGCCAAAGCCGCCGGGCTGCACATCTTGCTCGTGCAGGGCCGGGAAGGCGCGGTACACGCGGTTGAGGTCCCGCACCAAGCGCTGCACACCGGCGTGGGCGGGCAGCTCTTGCAAGTGCCAGGGCAGGCTGTCGCCATCGGCCCATTCGGTGGGCTGCGCCAGCTCGCCCCCCATAAAGAGCAGCTTTTTGCCGGGATAGGCCCACATCAAACCGTAGAGCGTGCGCAAGTTGGCCCGCTGCTGCCAGGGGTCGCCAGGCATTTTGCCCAGCAGCGAGCGCTTGCCGTGCACCACTTCGTCGTGCGACAAAGGCAGCACAAAGTTCTCGCTAAAGGCGTACATCAGCCCAAAGGTCAGCAGCTTTTGGTGGTAGCGGCGGTACACCGGGTCGAGCTGCATATAGTCCAGCGCGTCGTGCATCCAGCCCATATTCCACTTGAAGTGAAAGCCCAGGCCGCCGCTGGCCAGGTCGGCGCCCGGTGGGCGGCTCACACCGGGGAAGGCGGTGGACTCTTCGGCAACCATCAGCGTTCCGGGGCGCTCCACGCCAACCAGGTGGTTGAGCTGGCGCAGGAATGCAATTGCCTCCAGGTTTTCGCGCCCGCCCAGGCGGTTGGGTATCCACTGCCCGTGCGCGCGGCTGTAGTCGCGGTACAGCATGGACGCCACCGCATCCACCCGCAGGCCGTCAATGCCAAAGCGCTCCAGCCAGTAAAAGGCGTTGCCGATCAAAAAGTTGCGCACCTCGGTGCGGCCAAAGTTGTAAATCAGCGTGTTCCAGTCTTGGTGAAAGCCTTCTTTGGGGTCGGCGTATTCGTACAAATGGGTTCCGTCAAACCTGGCCAGCCCGTGCGCGTCGCTAGGAAAGTGCGCGGGCACCCAGTCCAGCAACACGCCCAGCCCGGCCGCGTGGGCCGCGTCCACAAAGTACTGAAAGTCTTCCGGGCTGCCAAAGCGCGCCGTGGGCGAAAACATGCCCAGCGGCTGGTAGCCCCAGGACGCGTCCAGCGGGTGTTCGCTCACCGGCAGCAGCTCCAGGTGGGTGAAGCCCATGTCACGGGCATAGGGCACCAGCGTGTCGGCCAGCTCGCGGTAGTTGAGCCAGCGCCAGCCATCGGCCTTGCGCCAAGAGCCCAGGTGCACCTCGTAAATGGACAGCGGCGCGTCCAGCGCGTTGGCGGCAGCGCGCTCTGGCAGCATGGCGCGCCGGGGCGGCAGCCCGCAGACCACGCTGGCGGTGTTCGGTCGCAGTTGCGATTGAAAGGCGTAGGGGTCGGCCTTGAGGTGGACCTCGTCGGTCGCGCCCAAAATCTCAAACTGGTACAGCGCACCGCGCGCCACATCCGGCAGAAAAATCTCCCACACGCCGCAGCCGTGGCGCAACCGCATGGGGTGGCGCCGCCCGTCCCACTGGTTAAAGCTGCCGACCACCGACACGCGTTTGGCATTGGGCGCCCAGACGGCAAAGCGCGTGCCCTCCACGCCCCGGTGCACCTCGGGGTGCGCGCCTAAGCATTCGTAGGGCCTTTGGTGCGAGCCCTCGGCCAGCAGCCAGGCATCGGCGTCCGACAGCAGCGCACTGAATGCATAAGGGTCGTCCAGCACCGCGCTGCTGGCGGTGCTGCCTTCGCCTTGGTCCCACTGCACCCGCAGCTGGTAGTCAAAAGGCACGCTGCGCGCTGCCAGCATGCCGCCAAACACGGCGCTATCCGAGAGCCGTTGCAAGCTGCCAACAAGCCGCTGGGTGTGGCGTTCCACCACGTCCACTGCGCTGGCGTGGGGTAGCAAGGCATTCACCCAAAGGCGCCCAGCGTGCAAGTGCATGCCCAGCACGCCAAAAGGGTCGGCGTGGCGTGCCGCCATCAAAGCAGAAACATCGTGGGTGCTGAGCATAGGAGGTCGCCTCGCGTAAGGTGGGAATTAGTTTGACAGGCCGAAAAAGCCGCCCCAGGGCTGCAGCGCCACCACGCCTTCGGTCAGCATGGCCCCGGCCAGGCCGCTGTCGCTGAGTTCGCGCGTGCTGGCGTGGTCGGTGGGCAGGGGCCAATCGACAGGGGCGTCGCTGAAGTTGAACACGCACAGCACGCACTGCCCGTCCATGCGCCGCTCATAGGCCAGCACCTGCGGGTGCGCCGCCAGCAGCTGCATGTCGCCGTGAATGAGCACCGTGTGCTTGGCGCGCCAGTGGATCAGGCCGGTGTAGAAATGCAGCAGGCTGTCCGGGTCGCCGCGCTGCGCATCGACCGCCAGCGCCAAGTGCTCCGGCGCCAGGGGTAGCCAGGGCGCTGCCGGACTGAATCCGCCGTTGGCGTGCGCGCCCTCCCAGGGCATGGGCGTGCGGCAGCCGTCGCGGCCTTTGAACTCGGGCCACAGGGCTTTGCCAAAGGGGTCTTGCAGTTGCTCAAACGCAATGTCGGCCTGCGTAAGGCCCAGCTCGTCGCCCTGGTAAATACAGGGGCTGCCGCGCAAACTCATCTGAAAAGCCGCCGCCAGCCGCAGCAAGCGCGGGTCCGGTGTGGCGCCGCCCCAGCGCGTGGCCAGGCGCACCACGTCGTGGTTAGACAATGCCCAGCACGGCCAGCCGTCGCCCACGGTGGCGGTGAATTTTTCTAGCAGCCCGTGCAAAAAAGCCGCGCTTTTGTTCGGCCCCAGCAGGTCAAAGGAATAGGCCATGTGCAGCTTGTCGGCGCCGCGCGTGTATTCGGCCATGCGGGCCAGGCCGTCGTCGTCGCCAATCTCGCCCACCATGGTGCTGCCGGGGTAGGCATCAAGCAGGGTGCGCAGTTCTTTCAAAAACTCCAGGTTTTCTGGGCGGCTTTTGTCGTACACATGGTGCTGTCGGCTATAGGGGTTGACCGGGTCTACCGACGCGTCGCTGGGGTCTGGCTGGCCGCGCCCTGGGTTGTTGCGCAGCTCTTTGTCATGAAAGTAAAAGTTGGCCGTGTCCAGCCGGTAGCCGTCCACGCCCAGCTCCAGCCAAAAACGCACATCGTCCAGCACTGCTGCGCGCACCTGGGGGTTGTGAAAATTCAGGTCGGGCTGCGAGACCAAAAAGTTGTGCAGGTAGTACTGCAAGCGCCGGGTGTCCCACTGCCAGGCGCTGCCGCCAAAAATCGACAACCAGTTGTTGGGCGGCGTGCCGTCGTCACGGGCATCGGCCCAGACGTACCAGTCGGCGCGCGGGTTGTGCTGGCTGGCGCGGCTTTCTATAAACCAAGGGTGCTGGTCCGAGGTGTGCGACAGCACCTGGTCAATCATCACCTTCAGCCCCAGTTGGTGCGCATGGCGCACCAGTGCGCGAAAGTCCTCCAGCGTGCCAAACAGCGGGTCGATGTCCCGGTAGTCGCTCACGTCATAGCCAAAGTCTTTCATCGGGCTTTTGAACACCGGCGACAGCCACACCGCATCGGCACCGAGTGCGGCCACATGCGCCAGCCGCTGCGTGATGCCCGGCAGGTCGCCCACACCGTCGCCATTGCTGTCTTGGAAAGAGCGCGGATAGATCTGGTAAATGATGCCGCCGCGCCACCATTGCGTGTTGTCAGCCCGCGCTGCGGTCGCTTGTGTCATGGATGCTCCGGGTCCAGGAAGGGGGCCGACCTGCTGCCGACGATTGTCAATATTGTAGGGGTTTTGAGGGGCCGCGGGCCGCCAAGCCGAGGTTTTCCGGGGCTGCGAAACCGCTGGCTTAACAACATACACTTGTGTATGCTTCACGGCCGTCTGCAAAGATCGGCAACTTGGTTTTGTGTATTTTTTGTGTATTGGAAGGAAGAACCCCGATGTCCCCGCTCCCCACCGTCTCGCAGTTCTTGCGTACCCCCGAAGCGCGCTTTGCCGACCTGCCTGATTTTCCCTATGCGCCGCATTACACCGAAGTGGGCGGCCTGCGCATTGCACACATTGACGAGGGTCCGCGCGACGGCCCGCTTGTGCTGCTGATGCATGGCGAGCCCGCTTGGTCGTTTTTGTACCGCAAGATGATTCCGGTGCTGGTGGCCCAGGGCCTGCGGGTGATTGCGCCTGACCTGGTGGGCTTTGGCCGCTCCGACAAGCCCACGCGTGCGAGCGACTATTCCTATTTGAACCATGTTGAGTGGATGAAAGCCTGGGTGCGGGCCAACGATTTTCAGCACATGACGTTTTTTGGCCAGGACTGGGGTTCGCTGGTCGGCCTGCGCGTGGTGGCCGAAATGCCGGAGCGCTTTGACCGGGTGGCGCTGGGCAATGGCGCCTTGCCCACGGGCACCATGGAGATGCCCAAGGCCTTCAAAATCTGGCGTGCCTTTGCGCGTTACAGCCCTTGGTTCCCGATTGGCCGCATCGTCAAAACCGGCTGCGCCAAAGGCCTGACGCCCCAAGAAGTGGCCGCTTACGACGCCCCCTTTCCGAGCCGCAAATACCGTGTGGCAGCGCGCGTGTTCCCCGGCTTCGTGCCCACCACGCCTCAAGACCCCGAGCGCGCGCGCAACGAAGCCGCCTGGGAAGTGTTCAAGCGCTGGGACAAGCCCTTTCTCACCCTGTTCAGCACCCGCGACCCGGTGACCAAAGGCGGCGAAGTGCTGTGGCAGCAATTGGTGCCCGGTGCCCAAGGCCAGCCCCACACCAAAATTCGCGGTGCGGGCCACTTTTTGCAAGAAGACAAGGGTGTGGAAGTGGCGCAGCACCTGGCGGCCTTTGTGCGGGCTTGAGGCCATCCCATGGCCGTGCCGAGCAAATAACTAGGCCCGCAAGCGCCCGGCCAATTGCAAAGACGCCCGCAGCGTGTCGTTGATACGGGTTTGCCATCCTTCGCCGGTGTCGCGCAGGGCCGCAAGCACATCGGCATCAAGCCGAATTTTTACCGGTTCTTTGGTCGACACGGCCTTAGGTCTGCCACGGCGCTTGAGCGTTTCGCCTTGAAACAGATCGGCGCGCGCAAAGAAGTCCTGCGTGAGCGCGGGCGCGTCGTCCGGGTCAGTCCAAGTACTGGGTGTAGAAGGCTTTTTCGCGTTCATTGGCTTTCCTCATGCTGATGATGCGGCGAAGCTCGCCGCGCGGTGTCCAAACCATCACTACCAGCTTGGCCTGGAGAAAGCCAACGGTAATGAAACGGTCCTCGGCGTAATCCATCCGCAGATCTTGGCTGGTGAAATGGACGCCTGCAAATAATTGTTCGGCATGTGCGAAATCCAAACCTCTTTCCAGCAAGGTTCGGTCTCTTTTCAAGCCGTCAAACTCATATTGCATAGCATTTAGTGTACCCCCAGAAAATCAAACGACAAGATCCGAATTTTCCCTATAGGCTAAAGCGACAAGGGCACACACTCCTATCTGGTGCGCAAATAGCGCCTAATGGGTGGCTCCCTAGTTCGGGGCGCGCACTACCCAAGGCCTCATGCCCCATTCCCCCGTCGGCTACTTCACCAAGCAAGAAAACATCGCTGTTGTTGGCGTGGCGGACATGGTGATTCGCTCTTTGCTGGACAAGCAGCAGTTCCATGATCCGCTGGAGGCGGCGCTGCGCTTGGGCATTTCGTCGGCTACCTGGCCGCTGTTTGGCTTGCTATGGCCCTCGGGCGCGCGTTTGGCCGAGCGGCTGGCGCTGCGCCCGGTGCGCGCGGGCGAGCGGATTTTGGAGTTGGGCTGCGGCCTAGCGCTCTCTAGCCTGGTGGGCCACCGGCGCGGGGCGGATATGACGGCCAGCGACTGCCACCCGCTGGCCGGGGCCTTTTTGGCCGAAAACGTGCGGCTCAACGGCTTGTTGCCGCTCAAGTACCGGCATGGCCATTGGGGCGCGCTGCCCAATGCCAGCGATTTTGACCACGTGGCGCCAGTATCCGCAGTGCCGCAGACGGCTGACCTTGCGCTCAGCGGCCGATTTGAGCTGCTGATTGGCAGCGACATCCTCTACGAGCGCGACGAGGCCGGCACCCTGGCCGACTTCATTGCCGACCACGCCGCAGCACGGGCCGAGATTTGGGTGGTCGATCCCAACCGGGGCAACCGCGCGCACTTTCACCGCCACATGGCCAAGCAAGGTTTTTCCTTGCACGAGGAACCCATAGACCGTGCGGCAGAGGCCGATCATGCGGCCTACCGTGGGCGCATGCTGACCTATCGGCGTTGAAAGTGGCAGGGTGGTGCGGTGGTGCCCGCGCCCTGCTGGCAAGGGTTTCCGACAAGGGTTTCCCCTAGCTTGCCCTGGAGTCGTTAAAGCGAATACCGTTGCTCTTTTCACCTCGCGCAAACACTCTGGAGACGCCGCATGCAAGTTCATCTCAAGGTCAATGGCCACGACAAGTCGGTCGATGTGCCGCCCCACACCCTGCTGGTGCAGGTGTTGCGGGAGCACCTGCAGCTCACCGGCACCCATGTGGGCTGCGATACCGCCCAATGCGGCGCCTGCACCGTCATCAAAGACGGTCGCGCCATCAAGTCTTGCAACGTGCTAGCCGCCCAGGCCAATGGCAGCCAGATCACCACCATTGAAGGCCTGGCCCAGGCCGACGGCACCATGCACCCCATGCAAGCCGCCTTCAAAGAGTGCCACGGCCTGCAATGCGGCTTTTGCACCACCGGCATGGTCATGAGCGCAGTAGACCTGTGCACCCACCACCCCAAGGCAGACGCAGGCGAGATTCGCGCCCTGCTAGAAGGCAATATCTGCCGCTGCACCGGTTACCAAAACATCGTCAAATCCGTCCAAACTGGCCAAGCTGCCATGGCTGGCGCTTAAGGAGCAAACAACATGGGTGCCTCAGACTTCTCCAAACTGCCCTTTATCGGCGAATCCATCCGCCGCAAAGAAGACTACCGCTTCTTGACCGGTGCGGGCCAATACACCGACGACATCAACCTGCAAGCCCAAACCCACGCGGTGTTTGTGCGCAGCCCGCATGCCCACGCCATCATCAAAAGCATAGACATCAGCGCCGCCATGGCCATGCCTGGCGTGGTCCACGTGTTTGTGGGCACTGACCTGGAAGGCAAGATGGGCGGACTGCCCTGCGGCTGGCTGATTACCGGCACCGACGGCAAGCCCATGAACGAGCCACCGCACCCGGTGCTGGCTCTGGGCAAAGCCCGCCACGTGGGCGACCAAGTGGCCATGGTGATTGCCGAGACCGTAGAGCAGGCCAAAAACGCCGCCGAAGCCGTGGTGGTGGACTACGAACCCCTGCCCGCCGTGGTCGATGTGCGCGACGCCGCCACCGGCGCCCAACTGCACGACGCCGCCCCCAACAACCATTGCTACAAGTGGGCGCTGGGCGACAAGGGCCAAGTGGACGCTGCGTTTGCCAACGCCGCCCACGTCACCCAGCTTGACCTCATCAACAACCGCCTGGTGCCCAACGCCATGGAGCCGCGTGCCGCCATTGGCAGCTACAGCCGCGCCACCGAAGAGTACGTGCTCTACGTGTCCAACCAAAACCCGCACGTCGAGCGCCTGCTGATGACGGCCTTTGTGCTGGGCCTGCCCGAGCACAAAGTGCGCGTGATTGCTCCCGACGTGGGCGGCGGCTTTGGCTCCAAAATTTACCTCTACGCGGAAGACGTGGCGCTGACTTGGGCTTCCAAGCAGATCAACCGCAGTATTAAGTGGACCTGCGAGCGCTCCGAGTCCTTCCTGACCGACGCCCATGGCCGCGACCACGTGAGCCACGCCGAAATGGCCATGGACAAGGACGGCAAATTCTTGGCCATGCGGGTGCACACCGACGCTAATTTGGGCGCCTACCTGTCCACCTTCTCCACGGCGGTTCCCACCATTCTTTACGCCACGCTGCTCGCTGGCCAGTACACCTGCCCGCAAATTTATGTGGAGGTGGATGCCTGGTTTACCAACACCGCGCCGGTAGACGCTTACCGCGGTGCAGGCCGGCCCGAGGCCACCTACCTGCTGGAGCGCCTGGTCAGCCGCTGCGGCTGGGAGTTGGGCTTGGCGCAAGACGAAATCCGCAAGCGCAACTTCATCAACTCCTGGCCCTACCAAACGCCAGTGGCCTTGCAGTACGACGCGGGTGACTATCTGGGTTGCCTGACTTCTGCGCAGGCGCTGGGCGACACCGCCGGGTTTGAAGCCCGCAAAACCGCCAGCGCCGCCAAAGGCTTGCTGCGCGGCATTGGATATTCCAGCTACATCGAGGCCTGTGGTCTTGCGCCCAGCAACATCGCGGGCGCCTTGGGCGCACGGGCTGGTTTGTTTGAATGCGGCGAAGTGCGGGTACACCCCACCGGCAGCGTCACCGTGTTCACCGGCTCGCACAGCCACGGCCAGGGCCATGAAACCACGTTTGCACAAGTCGTCGCTGCCCGTCTGGGCATTGCAGTAGAGGCGGTGGACATTGTCCACGGCGACACTGGCCGCGTGCCGTTTGGCATGGGCACTTACGGCTCGCGCTCCATCTCGGTCGGAGGTGCTGCCATCATGAAGGCGCTGGACAAAATCGAGACCAAGGCCAAGAAGATCGCCGCCCACTTGATGGAGTCCAGCGACGCCGATGTGGAATTTGCCAATGGCGAGTTCACCGTCAAGGGCACTGACAAAAAGGTGACTTTTGGCCAGGTGGCACTCACCGCCTATGTGCCGCACAACTACCCGCTCGACAAGCTGGAGCCCGGCCTGAACGAGACCGCGTTCTACGACCCGACCAACTTCACCTTCCCTTCCGGCACCTACATTTGCGAAGTGGAAATTGACCCTGCCACCGGTGTCACCCGTGTGGACAAGTTCACGGCAGTGGACGACTTTGGCACCATCATCAACCCGATGATTGTGGAAGGCCAGGTGCACGGCGGCTTGGTCCAGGGCATTGGCCAGGCTTTACTGGAAAACTGTGTGTACGACCGAGAAACTGGCCAGTTGCTCACCGGCTCGTTCATGGACTACACCATGCCGCGCGCGGATGACTTCCCAGAATTCAAGATTGGCAACATCTGCACCCCGTGCACCCACAACCCGCTGGGCACCAAAGGCTGCGGCGAGGCCGGTGCCATTGGCTCGCCCCCGGCCGTGATCAACGCGGTGCTCGACGCCCTGCACGGCGTGGGCGTCAAAGACTTTGACATGCCCGCTTCGCCCCACCGCGTGTGGGAAGCCATCCAGGCCGCCAAGGCCTGAGCCCCAGGAGACACACACCATGTACGCATTCACCCTAGACCGCCCCGCCACCATTGCGGATGCCGCCCAACTCGCAGGCGCTGGCGCCAAGCCCCTGGCCGGCGGGCAAACCCTGCTGGCTTCCATGAAGCTGCGCCTGTCGCAACCCGGCCAGTTGGCCGACTTGGCCGGCATTCCTGAACTCGTGGGCATTTGCCGCGAGGGCGACGCCATCGTCATTGGCGCCATGACGCGCCACATGGACGTGGCGGCCAGCGCCGAAGTGCAGTCCACCATCCCCGGCCTGGCCGACTTGGCTGCGCACATTGGCGACCGCCAAGTGCGCGCTATGGGCACGCTGGGCGGCTCGGTGGCCAATAACGACCCGTCCGCCTGCTACCCTAGCGCGGTGTTGGCCCTGGGAGCCACCGTGCGCACCAACCACCGCCAGATTGCCGCAGACGACTTCTTCACCGGCATGTTTGGCACCGCCTTGCAAGACGGCGAGCTGATCACCGCGATTAGCTTTCCCATCCCCAAGCGCTCGGTGTACATGAAGTTTGTGCAACCGGCCTCGCGCTTTGCGCTGGTGGGCGTGTATGTAGCGCAAACCGATGCGGGCGTGCGCGTGGCCATTACCGGTGCGGGTCAATGCGTGCATCGCCACGCCGGCCTGGAGGCCGCGCTCAACCAGAGCTTTACCGTGGCGTCGGCGGCCTCGGTGGCGATTGACGCCTCAGAGCTGAACCACGACATTCATGCGTCCAGCGCCTACCGCGCCAACCTGATCAGCGTGCAAACGCAGCGGGCGGTTGCTAAGCTCTTGGGCTAGGCCCGGTGCGCAGCGCGGCGCCTGCCGCGCGAGCTAAAGGCTCCGTGCCGGTGGGCGCGGGGCCTTTTTTGTGGGAAGAATATGCTTACTTTTTCGTCTGTTGATGCGCTCATCGCTGCCCTGCGAGACGCCGGGTATTTCGCCGAACGCCGCTTGGCCACTGCCGTGTTTTTGGCGCTCAAGTTAGAGCGCCCTCTGTTGCTCGAAGGCGAGCCCGGCGTGGGCAAGACCGAGCTGGCCAAGGCTTTGGCCACTGCCCTGGGCCGTGCCCTGATTCGCCTGCAGTGCTACGACGGCCTGGAGCAGCGCGAAGCCCTGTACGAGTGGAACTACGCCGCGCAACTGCTGCACATGCGCGCGGCGCAGAGTGGAGCAGGCGGTGAATTAGAGGCCGCGCGCGTGGAGCGCGAGGTCTACCAAGAGCGCTACCTGATCCGCCGCCCTTTGCTCAAGGCTTTGCAGGCTCCGGCGCCCGGCGCGGTGCTGCTGATTGACGAGGTGGACCGCGCCGACGAGCCCTTTGAGGCCTTTTTGCTGGAATACCTGGGCGAATACCAGGTTAGCGTGCCCGAGATTGGCACCATCAGCGCGCAGTTCAAGCCGGTGACCATCCTCACCAGCAACCGCACCCGCGAACTCAACGACGCCGTCAAGCGCCGCTGCCTCTACCACTGGCTGGACTACCCGGACCGCGAACGTGAGCTTGCCATCATCCGCGCGCAGGCGCCGGGTGCCAGCGAGGCCCTGTCCGAGCAGGTGGCCACCGTGGTCAACCGCCTGCGCAGCCAACCTTTTGCCAGCGCCTTCCAGCGCGCGCCGGGCATCGCCGAGAGCGTGGAGTGGGCCAAGGCCCTGATTGCGCTGGACACGCTGGCGCTGGACCCTGAAGTGATGGCGGACACGGCCGGCATCTTGTTCAAGCAGCGCGAAGACGTGGCCGCGCTCACCCACGCCCTGGCCACCGACTTGCTGGCGCCGCCCGAGGCGGACGACCAGGCCGCCTGAGGCCGCAGCCGCCATGCAACTGGGCGACTCCCGCAGCGGCAAACTCGCCGACAACCTGGCCGCCTTTGGCCGCAGCCTGCGCCGCGCCGGGGTGCGGGTGGACAGTGCGCGCATCGCCCTGTCCGCCCAAGCCGCCTTGGCCGTGGGCCTGGCCGACCAAGACGACCTGAGTGCTGCGCTGGAGGCGGTGCTGGTCAGCCGTGAGCAAGACCGGTTTGTGTTTCGCGAGTTGTTCGAGGCCTTTTTTCGCAACCCCAATATGGCGCACAAGCTGCTGTCGCAACTGCTGCCCAGCGCTGAGGGCAAGGCCGAACCCAGCAAGCGCCGGCCCCGCGTGCGCGAAGCGCTGTCGCCCCAGCAGGCCTTTGGCAAACAAGCCGCGCCCAAGCAAGAAGACCAAAAAGTCGACTTTGACGCGGCCATGACCGCCAGCGACGCCCAACGCCTGAAACACGCCGACTTCAACGCACTATCAGCCACCGAATACCGCCTGGTCGAGCGCTTGGCGCGCGACATTCGCATGCCGTTGCCCACTTTTGCCTCGCGCCGCAGCCAACAGGGCACGCGTGGCGCGGCCTTGCACTGGGCGGGGGTGCTGCGTGAAGGCGTGCGCACCGGTGGCGAGCCCATGGTGCTGCCCCGCTTGCAGCGCAAACGCCAGCCGCTGCCGCTCTTGGTGCTGGTGGACGTGTCGGGGTCGATGGAGCGCTACGCCCGGCTGCTGCTGGCGTTTTTGCATGCCGCCACCCGGCGCCACCCCCGGCGCGAGGTGTTTGCCTTTGGCACCCAGCTCACCGACCTGAGCCCCGCCTTTCGGCTGGCCGACACCGACGCCATGCTGGCCCACGCCAGCGCCGCGATTGAAGACTTTGCCGGGGGCACGCAGCTGGGCGTGTCGCTGGCGCAGTTGCGCGCGCAGCACGCGCGCAAGCTGGTGGGGCGGCGCACTATGGTGCTGGTGATCACCGACGGCCTGGACACGGGCGCGCCCGCCGCGCTGGCGCAAGAGCTGCTGTGGCTCAAGCGCCACAGCCGGCGCCTGCTCTGGCTCAACCCGCTGCTGCGCTTTGAAGGCTACGCGCCCCTGGCCCAAGGTGCAGCGGAACTGCACCGCGCCGCCGACGCCATGCTGGCGGTGCACAACCTCAGCAGCCTGGAGCAACTCGCCGCCAGCTTGGCTGGAGTGATGCGGCGCTAGACCCACCCAGCGCGCCCCGGCCCCTGCGGCACAATGATTTTTTACCTGAACCTTTACGGAGCACGACCATGGAAATGCAAGGCAAGCGACTACTCGCCATCACCCAACAGCAAGCCTGGGACGCCCTCAACGACCCCGAGGTCCTCAAAACCTGCATCGCGGGTTGCGACAAGGTGGAGCGCAGCGGCGAGAACCAGTTCGTGGTCGGTGTGGCCATCAAAATTGGCCCGGTGTCGGCCAAGTTCAGCGGCAAGATTGTGCTGGCCGACATGGCGCCGCCGCACAGCTACACCCTCAGTTTTGAGGGCCAAGGCGGCCCGGCTGGCTTTGGCAAGGGCAGCGCTAAGGTGCAACTCACGCCCGCCACCGGCGGCACCGAGCTGAGCTACAGCGTGCAGGCCTCGGTGGGCGGCAAGATTGCGCAGTTGGGCCAGCGCCTGATCGACGGCGTGGCCAAGTCCATGGCCGAAGACTTTTTCAAGCGCTTTGACCAAGAAATGCAAAGGCAATACCCACCGGCTGAGGTGCCCGCCACACCAGTGGTGCAAGCCAGCGCGTCGGAGGGCGGCTTCAAGCTACCGGCCTGGGGCTGGGTGGCCGGCGCCGTGGTGCTGGCCTTGGCCGTCTGGTTCCTGCGCTAGCGCGCCACCCGTATCCAGCGCCACTCTGGCCCGCGCGCCTGGGGCGGCCCCAGCCGCGTTCAAAAACATTTCTGCGCCAAACCCATGAAACAACACACTCCACCACGGGGCCTGTGGGCCCAGCGCAGCGCGCGGGCTGCCACTGGCCTTGCGCTTTTGACCATGCTACTGGCCTGCGGCAAGCCAGCCGATCTCGCGGTAGCCGAGGGTGACGCCCGCCCCAGCACCCTGGCTCTCAACGCCCAGGTTGCACAAAGCCTTCCGCTCAGCCAGCGCCAAGATTTTGAGGACGCCCAACGCGGCTTTATCGCCAAACCCACGGGCAAGCTGCTGGCGGCTGACGGCACTGTGCTTAACGACTTTGACGCCTACGGCTTTTTGGCCGGCGCGGCACCCGCCACTGCCAACCCCAGCCTGTGGCGCCATGCGCAGCTCAACGCAAATATCGGTCTGTACAAGGTGATGGACGGCGTCTACCAATTGCGCGGCTTTGACATCGCCAACCTCACGCTGATTGAAGGCAAGACCGGCTGGATCGTGGTGGACACGCTCACCTCGCGCGAGTCCGCCGCCGCAGCCATGGCTTTTGCCGAAAAGCACCTGGGCAAAAAACCGGTGTCGGCGCTGATCTTCACGCATGCCCACGTCGACCACTTTGGCGGCGCGCTGGGCGTCATCTCGGCGCAAGAAGTGGCCCAGCGCAAGGTGCCGGTGGTGGCACCCGCGGGCTTTATGGAAGAGGCCACCAGTGAAAACGTGCTCGTGGGCACCGGCATGGGCCGGCGCTCGGTCTACCAGTTTGGCCGCGACTTGCCACGCTCAGCGCGGGGCAACCTGGACACCGGCCTGGGCAAAGATGTGGTCTACGGCGCTGTGGGTGTGATCGCGCCCAACTGGCTGATTTACCAGGCCAGCCAGCCCATGCAACTCGACGGCGTGGACTTTGTGTTCCACAACGTGCCCGACGCCGAATGCCCGGCGGAGCTGACCTTTAGCATCCCCAGCAAAAAGCTCTATGACGGCGCCGAGAACCTGTCGCACACCATGCACAACCTGCTGCCCATTCGCGGTGCCAAGGTGCGCGACGCGCTGCGCTGGGCCAACTACATGGACCAGGCGCTGGAGCAAACCCAAGACACCGAAGTGTTTATCGCCTCCCACCACTGGCCCATTTGGGGCAATGCCCGCGGGCAGGAGCTGATCACCAAGCACCGGGACGTTTACAAATACACCCACGACCAGACGGTGCGTCTGATCAACGCGGGCTACACCCCGCGCGAGATTGCCGAGATGGTGAAACTGCCCGCGTCGCTGGCCGACTATTTTGGCGCGCGCGGCTACTACGGCGACCTGCGCCACAACGTGAAGGCGGTTTACCAGTTCTACATGGGCTTTTACGACGGCAACCCGGCCAACCTCAACCCCCTGCCCCCCACCGAATCGGCCAAGCGCTACCTAGCCCTTGTGGGCGGCGCGGACAAGGCCGTGGCTGCTGCGCAGGCGGCCTATGACAAAGGCGACTACCGCTGGGCCGCCGAGCTGCTCAACCACGCGGTGCTGGGCGACCCGTCCAGCCCAGCGGCCAAAACGCTGCTGGCGCAGACCTACGAGCAAATGGGCTACGCCGCAGAGGCTGCCACCTGGCGCAACGCCTACCTCACCGGTGCCCAAGAGCTGCGCCAGGGCCCGCCAGCCACGGGCGTGTCAAAGGCCGCCGTGATCGACCTGCTGCTGCAAACGCCCACCGAGCGCTTTTTGGAAGCCATGGCCGCCAGCCTGGACGGCCCAGCCGCTGCAGGCAAAGACCTCAGGATCAACCTGGTGCTTACCGACCAAAAAGAAAGCTATGTACTGTGGCTAGAAAACGCGGTGCTGCACTTCAAGCGCGGCACGGCCCCAGACGCCAACGCCACGCTCACGCTCACCAAGCCCATTTTTGTGAAGATGATTGCGGGCACTGCGGGCGTGAAAGACACGCTGCTGAGCGACGCGCTGCAGGTTAAAGGCAGCACCATTGACCTGGTGCGCTTCTTTGGCTTGCTAGACAAGGCCTCTGGAGTGTTTCCGGTGGTCACGCGCTAGCGCGAAAGTGAGGGGCCGGCGTTGCGCATATCGCTTGGCAGGCCAGCCCCTGGGTCACGCCCTAGTCCTTGCCGTAGTTCGGCGAGCGGGGGCCGTAGAGCAAGCCGTTGTTGGGCACGCCGGTTGCCAGCAGGCGCTCGGTGGCCGTGCCTGCATAGCGATGGCTGTCGTCAAAAGTGCTGGCCAACACCTGCTTGACGATGGCTGAAATCAAGACACCCGCCAAGCCGCCTTGCTGTTGTTGCTCGCCTTCTTTGCTCGATGCCTGTGCCGCGCCCTGCCACAGGGTGGCTCCGGTTTTCAGGTCCAGCAGCTTGCCTTCTACCTGTACCAGCGTTTCGCTGTTGATCACGGTATAGCTGGTGCCGAACTTGTTGACGGTGATGTAGAAGGCCGCATCCGCCCCAAAAATCTCGCGCAATTTTCCAGCAGACGTTTGGTGCATGTCTGACGGCTGGGTCATGCCGTTTTCTTTGAACGCCTTGGACACCAGACTGACCGGCATCACGTAGTAGCCGGCTTCCGCCAAGGGTTTGGTCGCCGCAGACAACACGCTGTTGCTGGCGGTGACGTCCGGCGAATTGTTCAGCGGTGGCAAGACCAAAATGGATTGCGGGCGGCTGGCTTTGTAGGCCGAGTAGTCAAAAGGCTGGGTTTTGGTCGCACAAGCACCCAACAAAAGAAGTGCGACTGCGGCAGTCGCCAGTTTGAGAATGGCAATATTTTTCATACAAAACTCACTTTTTAAAGTTGCGCAAAAGAAAGTCCATGAAGGTCTGAGATTCAGGGAACTTGCTTTTTTCTAAGCTCACTTGCTGGGCAAACTTGTCCAAGTCCCCCTGCTCGCCATACAAAAGCCCCAGGTGCGCGTGGTATCCCGGTGGCACCGCAAGACCGGAGGTTTGAATCTTTTGCAAGTCTTCCTCCATTTTCTGCTTCTGCGCGTCAGGGCTCAAACTATTGGCCCGAAAATAGGCATCCAGGTTGGCCTGGTATCCCTGCCAGCTATACAGCGGTGGTGGTTTGTTGGCACATGCCGTCAGGGCTAAAAATAATCCCAGGGCAGCGGCAAAACGGAAGAATTTATTTAACATGAATATTCCTTTTTTTAAAATTGGGGGCACCGGTCAGAGACCCGGCTTCCATGCGCCACTGTCAACGCCGTTGACCAAGTTATTTACCGCCTCGCGAATCGCCAAATCAAGCACCTTGCCATTCAACGTGGAGTCGTAACTCGCCGTTCCCCCAAAACCGATAACCTCACGCTCTGACAAACTGTATTCCCCCGCGCCCTGCGCAGAGAAAACCACCTCCGATGTCAGCGTGTTCACGATATTGAGGTTGACCTTGGCGTACGCAATTTGCGTTTTGCCACGGCCCAAAATGCCAAACAATTGTCTGTCGCCCACGTCCTTGCGGCCAAACTCCGTAACGTCGCCGGTCACGACAAAATCCGCACCCTTGAGGTTTTGCGCCTTTTTCGACAGGCCGGCCTCTTCTTTAATCTCGGTAATATTGCCTCGGTCCAGCACCGTAAAGCGGCGGCTTTGCTGCAAATGGGTTACCAATATGGTTTGAGCCTGTCCGCCTAGGCGATCCACGCCATCAGAAAATATGCCGCGCAAAAAGGACGAGCGGTTGTCAAACTTGCCCACCGAAATGGGCGTGCGCGGTCCGCTGTAAGACTGACCGGCAGACTCGACTTTTTGCACTGCCAAGGTGCGCGATTCTTCTTGGTGGGCGCAAGCGCCCAACAAAACAACTGGTATTGCCAGGTAAGACAAATAAAACGATTTTTTCATAGTAAATCAATTAATAAATAGGATTTCAAGGTCCTTGTGCTGCCTCACGCCCTGCTGCGCCAGTGAGATTACAAGTGCATGATTTATACCGCTATTACTGATGGTTTTTGAATCGAGGTGGCAAACTGTAATAATTTTCTCGAAAGTAAGAAGATGCAGCGCACTCGCCGCTGTGCACGGTGGGCGGCAAATCGGTTGAAATCGGCGGGCAGTGGCGAAACGCAGCCAAGCGCGACCCGAACACCGCCAGCACCGGGCGTGATGCCCAAGCGGGCAAAGTGCGCCGACACCCGAGCACGGTCCGCATGTCTCCGCTTGCCATTGACGACCTAAAACCATTGCCAATGTCTGCTTCCCACTGAATTACCACGATACCCGTCAGTGCCTGTGCGCGCGATAGTCAAAGTGGTGTCGGCGTGAGATTGCAATATGCGTTTGGAACGAAAATTGGTAGGCGACTGACTGAGAACGGCGGCAGCGCTGCCTATTTCAGCCGCATTGCGGCATTACTAGGCGTTTTAGGTCAGCTCCCAGTTGAAGTAATGGGCACTGGAATTGCAATTACTTCGGTGGCGACTTTGTCTTTTTGTTTTTCTTTTTTTGGCCTAATGCAAAATCACGTAAGTTCTTGATGTCAAATGAGTTTTAAAATTTTCGCTAACGTGTGACCTTACAGCGTGCCGGAGATATCTGGTGGTTTGCGGGCTACATAAAAGAGGCTTCACACATGCAACTCCTTACACACGCGGCCGTCCTGAATGCAATGAGCCCGAGTCCGTGGGACTTTAGCAACCGACTCCTCTATGAGCTATGCGCAAACCATCCAGCGCATTCAAATACCGGCGAGGTCCTGGCCAAGATTCTTCTGATCGGCCGCGTATACGCCGCTGCAATCGAACGGCGCAGAACGACGACCGATGAGGATCAGAACGACGACTACTACATCAGCAATGTAGCGCCAGCGATCCAAAAATCCCCCATGGACGAGTGGCTCCAAGAAGCCAGAATCGCCGTCCCAGGCACTCCAGGAGGCTTTGCAACTCTGGTTGCAATCCACAGCAACGTGACTAACCTGTTCAGAAAGATCAGCGGACTAGAAAAGCGCTCTTTGGCATCGAAGTATCTCCATTTTCATGTGCCGAGACTCTTCTACATCTTTGACTCACGCGCAGTCAAAGCAATGCAACATTTCTCCAGCTTGCTTCCCAGGGCATCACGCTCGGAAGGTGCCGGGGACAATGAGTACCGGAAGTTCGCAGAGAAGTGCGCGCATCTCACCGCATTCTGCAGGCGCGAATTCGACCTTATTCCACTTCCGCGGCACATCGACAATCTACTCCTCGCGACGCACGCCAGTGAAACCTAACACCCTGGTCCAATCCTTCATAGCGCGCTGGCAGGGCGTCACCGCCAGCGAGCTGGCCACGGCACAAAGCTTTGTGCTGGACTTTTGCGACGCGCTTGGCGTGCCCAAGCCGCACCCCACCCCGGCGCAAGACTATATGTTTGAGCGCCCCGTCACCTTTGTGCACGGCGACGGCGCCACCAGTGCCGGGCGCATTGACTGCTACCGCCGGGGCCACTTTGTCCTAGAGGCCAAAAAGCTCAAAGCGGGCGCCCATACCAAGGGCTTTGACGACGGCCTGTTGCGCGCGCGCAGCCAGGGCGAGGCCTATGCCCGCGCCCTGCCGGTGGCAGAAGGCCGGCCGCCCTTTGTGCTGGTGGTGGACGTGGGCACGGTTATCGAGGTCTATGCCGAATTCAGCCGCAGCGGCGGCACCTACATTCCTTTTCCCGACCCCCGCAGCCACCGCATCGCCCTGGCCGACCTGGTGCGGCCCGACATAACGCAGCGCCTGCGCCAGATCTGGACCGACCCCGACAGCCTCAACCCCGCGCGCATCAGCGCCCAGGTCACGCGCGAGGTGTCAGAGCGCCTGGCGCTCCTCGCCCGCTCCTTGGAGCAAGGTGGCCACGCCCCCCAGCAAGTGGCCGCCTACCTCACGCGCTGCCTGTTTTGCATGTTTGCCGAAGACGTGGCGCTCTTGCCCCCCGGTGCGTTCTTGGGCCTGCTGCAAACCCACCGCCAAGACCCGGTGGCGCTACAGCACATGCTGCGCATCTTGTGGGCCGATATGGACGTGGGCGGCTTTTCTGCCGCCCTGGCCAAGCCGGTGCTTAAGTTCAACGGCACGCTGTTCAAGGGCGCGGGCGCCAAGGGCTACAGCCTGCTGCTCACCACCGCGCAGATTGATCTGCTGATCTTGGCCGCGCAAGCCAACTGGCGCGAGGTGGAGCCCGCCATCTTTGGCACGCTGCTGGAGCGCGCGCTCGACCCCACCGAGCGCCACGCCCTGGGCGCCCACTACACGCCGCGCGCCTATGTGGAGCGCCTGGTCTTGCCCACCGTCATGGAGCCACTGCGCGCGCAGTGGGGCAATGTGCAGGCCGCAGCCCTGCTGCTGGCCCACGAGGCCGCTGCGCTGGAAGCCCACCCGCCCACCGTCGCCAGCAAAAAAGACTTCCCCGCCCTGGACCGCCACGCCGCCGCCGTGCGGGCCAAGTGGCAAGAGGCCCGCCAGCAGGTCAAAGACTTTCACCACCGCCTGTGCAGCCTGCGCGTGCTCGACCCCGCCTGCGGCAGCGCCAACTTCTTGTACGTCACGCTGGAACACCTCAAGCGTCTGGAGGGCGAGGTGCTCAACCAGCTCAGCGCTCTGGGCGACACCCAAGAGGCCCTGGACCTGGGCATTGAGACCGTCACCCTGCGGCAGCTGCGCGGCATTGAACTCAACGAACGCGCCGCCGCCCTGGCCGAACTGGTGCTGTGGATTGGCTTTTTGCAGTGGCACATCCGCGCCTTTGGCAATAGCAGCGTGGCCGAACCCGTGGTGCACGACTACGGCAACATCGAGCACCGCGACGCCGTGCTGGCCTACGACCGCCTGGAGCCGCTGACCGACGCCGCCGGCCACCCGGTGCTGCGCTGGGACGGCGTCACCACCAAAACCCACCCCGCCACCGGCCAGCAAGTGCCCGACGAAACAGCGCAAGTAGCGCAGTGGCGCTACGTCAACCCCCGCCCGGCGCAGTGGCCGACGGCCGACTTTATTGTGGGCAACCCGCCCTTTATTGGCGCCGGTGCCATGCGCGGCGCCCTGGGCGAGGGCTATGTGGACGCGCTGCGCGGCGTCTGGCCCAAGGTGCCCGAGAGCGCGGACTTTGTCATGTATTGGTGGCACCGCGCCGCCGAACTGGTGGGCGCGGGCCAGGCAGAGCGCTTTGGCCTGATCACCACCAACAGCCTGCGCCAAACCTTTAACCGACGCGTGGTGCAACTGGCCCTGGACCAGGGCCTGAGCCTGCGCTTTGCCGTGCCCGACCACCCCTGGGTGGACGGCGCCAACGGCGCTGCGGTGCGCATCGCCATGACCGTGGCCAGCGCCACCCAGGCCGAGGGCAGCTTGTTCACCGTCACCCAAGAACAATCCCGCGACTACGGCGAAGTGCAGGTGGACATGGCGCAAAGCCAAGGCCTGATTTATGCCGACCTGCGCATTGGGGCGAATGTGGCGGCTGCAAAACCCATGCGTGCGAACCTGGGCATGAGCAACCGAGGGGTGCAGCTCTTCGGCGCTGGTTTTATCGTGACCCCGGAAGAAGCTGAACGAATGGGCCTAGGCACCATCGCAGGCCTTGAAAAGCACATCCGCGTCTATCGCAATGGACGCGACCTGACCAGCACCCCGCGTGGTGTGATGGTGATTGATCTGTTTGGCCTAGATGCCGACGCGGTGCGCAGCCGGTTCCCAGCGGTGTACCAATGGCTGGCCGAGCGTGTCAAACCCGAGCGAGACGCAAAAGGCCAGTCCAAGGACGGTGCGGGATACGCCAAGCTCTGGTGGCTGCACGGCAAACCGCGCCAGGAAATGCGCAAACAACTCAAAGCGCTACCGCGCTACATCGCCACGGTAGAAACCGCCAAGCACCGCGTGTTCCAGTTTTTGGACATAAATGTGCTGCCGGACAACAAACTGGTAGCTATTGCGCTGAGCGACGCGCTCCATCTCGGGGTTTTGTCCAGCAGGGTGCATGGCGCCTGGGCTTTGGCGGCGGGCAGCTGGTTGGGCGTTGGCAATGATCCGGTCTACGTCAAATCACGCTGCTTTGAAGCCTTCCCCTTCCCCGACGACGACACCGGCCTTAGCCCCGCATTGGCCGAGCGCATTCGCAGCCTGGCAGAGCAGCTCGACGCCCACCGCAAGGCCCGCCAGGCGGCGCACAGCACCGTCACCATCACCGGCATGTACAACGTGCTGGACAAACTGCGCAGCGGCGCTGCCCTGAGCGCTGCCGACCGCACCATGAACGCCGCCGCTCTGGTGGGCGTGCTGCAAAGCCTGCACGACGAACTGGACGCCGCCGTTTTGGCCGCCTACGGCTGGTCCGACCTGGCATTACCCGCTGACCTGGACGCCTTGCTGCTGCGCCTGGTGGACCTCAACACCCGGCGCGCCCGCGACGAAGCGACCGGCACCGTGCGCTACCTGCGCCCCGACTTTCAGCTAGGCACTGGCCAGGGTGAACAAACCACCATCGACGAAGGCCCCGACACCCCCGCTGATGCCGACGCCAATGGCGATTCCGCCCACGCCGCCGCTGGTGTCGATGCGCAGGGCGGCGGCCAGCGCGCAGCAAGCGCGGCGCTAGTCCCAGCGAAAGCCTGGCCCAGCGGACTGGCAGACCAGATCAAGGCTGTAGCCGACGCCCTGGCCACCGCCGGCACCAGCCAGAGCCTGGACGCCATAGCCGCACGCTTCAGCGGCCGTGGCCGCTGGCGCGAGCGCCTGCCCACCATCCTGGACGCCCTGGTGGCATTGGGCCGCGCCCGTATGGTCGATGGCAGGGGCTGGGTGGACGCGGGCCGGTGATTTACGCCATGCCCCCAAAGGGCGAGAAATCCACCGAGCGGGGGAAACTACCTTTGGCAGCGCTACCGCTAGCGGGGCATGCGCCACGCTCCAAGCCACGGGGCCACCCCACTCAAGCGCAATTCGCCTTTGGCTTTTGAAGCGCCCCCAAAGTCCCGCGCTTAGTGGGTCTTTTCGCCATAAATTTGGGCGTGGATGGCCGTAAATGGCCGTAAATTCCTGTCAGTGTCCGTTTCACTGGCCAGATGCCACATACCAGGTGCCACGACCGACACCATGTTTGACCAAGTGGCCATCGCTGGCAAGTTTGGCCAAGTGTGCTTTGATGGTGGCTCGCTTTGCGCCTGTTTGTTGCTCGGCTTGCAGGGTGGTGAGTCTGCCGTGTTCTCGCGCCAGGGCAAGCAGGTCAGCGGAGAGTTTGGGCAAGCGCTGGGAGAGCATTTTTTCTCGCTCGACCTTCTCACCAAGGCGTTTGACTTGGGACGCCAGCGATGAGAGAAAAAACACCATCCACGGTTGCCAGTTGGGGCTATGGGTGCGAATCGTGCCTTGGGTCTGGCGCAGAGCGATGTAGTACCCGCTTTTGTTTTGTTCGATGATGCTTTCCAGAGAGCTGTACGGCACGTAGCTATAGCCGAACTGGAGCATGAGCAGGGTGGTCAAGATGCGTGATAAGCGTCCATTGCCGTCCTCAAACGGGTGAATCTCCAGGAAGACCACCACAAAAATGGCCACGATGAGCAAGGGATGCAAGGTTTTGTTGTCTCGGGCATGGCGTACCCACTCGACCAGTTCTTGCATGAGGCCAGGCGTATCAAACGGGGTGGCTGTCTGGAAGACCACCGCCACCTGTTCGCCCTTCTCATTGAAAGCGGCCACATTATTCGAGACCTTTTTGTACCTGCCACGATGGTGGTCATCTTTGCTACTGTGGTGGAGCAAATCGCGGTGCAGTTGCTGAATATGGTTTTCGTTGAAGGCGATGTGCTCCCAAGACGCGAAAAGCAGCTCCATCACTTCGGCATAGCCCGCTACTTCCTGTTCGTCGCGGGTAGTGAACTTTTTGACCTTGATGTTCGAGAGCAGAGCATCGACTTCGGCATTGGTCAGCTTGCTGCCCTCGATGCGCGTTGATGAAGCCACGCTTTCAATGGTGGCCACGCGCCGCAGCGCCAATAGTCTTTCTGGAGCCAATGAACCCAGCGCCCGCCATGCCCCTTTGAACTCGTCTATTTGCGCAACGAGCGCCAAGACATCGGGCGTGATGGTGATGTTGTCAGTGTGGAGCATGGCCGCAAATATAGCCATAAATAGCCATAAATAGCCGTAAATGGCCATAATGCAAATGCTATCGTGTTGTGGTTTTCCCGAAAAAACAATAAAACCACTTTTCATGGGTTTGCGCAGCGCCTTTGCTGCACAAAGTCAGTAGCTCACCCCCGTCACCAGCCCCCGCTGCCTGGCTCGCCCTTGAACGGACCGGCCACATCGGCGGTGATCCAGCCGCCATAAAAGCTGCCGGCTTGCGGCGTTACCCTGGCGCCGTCCACGGTGCAGTCAAGGTCGTGGGCGTAAAAGGCTACGCAGTCGGCCAGTGGCTCGGCGCCGGGCAAGGGGTGCGGATAACTCCACCCCACCTGGCGCAAGCGGTCGGCACCTTGGACCAAGTCCCAATAGCGCGCAGGCCCTTTCCATTCACATACAGAGCCCCCGCCTGCGGCTACTAGCAGCCCGGTGCGCACGTCGGCCAAGGGCAAGTAATAAGTGGGCGGGTGGGCCGTCTCGCGTACGGCCCAAGCGCCGCGTGTGCGCGCAATCTCTTGCCCGCCCCAGCACACCACGATTTCGCGCGTGTCGCGCAGCAGCGCGGGCGGGCGCGGAAAGTCCCACACCGACACTTGGCCTGGTGCAGGCACAGCCGCAAACGGTGGGCGGTCTTTGCCGCGCCAGCGCCATTGCGCGCGGGCCAGGGCCAAAGGGTCGTTGTCGGTGCTCATAGCTGGCCGCAGCTTAACCGCGTTGGCGATCTCCAGCACCAGAGCGCCACCACCAAAGCTCCATCACCCGCCAAACCGCCCCTCCACATGCGCCGCCATGCCCTTGGCCAGCTCCTCTTCACCAAAGAACACGGTGCCAATGCCCTCATTGGTCAAGAGCACGGTGTCGTCTTCGCTGTGCGAGCGCAGGATGATTTCAATGCCGGGGTTGAGCGTGCGCGCGGTGTCCGCCATGGCCCGAAAGTGCAGGCTGTCGGGCGTGGCCACCACCAGCATCGCGGCCTTGGCAATGTGCGCCTGGATCAGCACCTCGGGTTCAGCCGCGCTGCCCGATACGGCGGCGCGCCCGGCTTTGCGCAGGCCTTCCACCACCTCGCGGTTTTGTTCCACCACCACGTAGGGAATATTGCGCGCGTCCATAGCCTGGGCAATGCGCCGGCCCACGCGGCCATAGCCCACCAGTACCACCTGGCCTTCTAAAAACTTGCGGTCGGTGGACAGGGGCAGCTCGGCAAACGGGTCTTGGCGCATCTCCAGGCGGCGCGCCATGGCGGACTTGCGCAGCACCCAGCGGCGCAGCGGCTCAATGGCGGCAAACAAAAACGAATTGAGCGAGATGGACATCAGCACCGCCGCCAAGATCAAGCTCACGCCATCGCTGTGCAGCAAACCCAAGCCCAGCCCCAGCCCGGCCAGGATGATGGAAAACTCGCCAATCTGCCCCAGGCTCACCGCAATCGAGAGCGCGGTGTTCAGCGGGTACTTGAGCGCCAGCACGACCACAAGCGCCGCAATCAAATTGCCAAAGATAGCGATCAAAACCACCAGCATCACCTGGAAGGGATGGCCTAGCAAAATGTTGGGGTTGACCGCCATGCCAATCGACACAAAAAACAGCACCGAAAACGCGTCGCGCAGCGGCAGGCTTTCTTCGGCGGCGCGGTGGCTGTACTCCGACTCGCGCATCACCACACCGGCCACAAACGCGCCCAACGCAAACGACACGCCAAAGAACTTGGTTGCGCCAAAAGCAATGCCAATGGCGGTGGCGACGACCGCCAGGGTAAACAGCTCGCGCGAGCCGGTCTTAGCCACTTGCCACAAAAACCAGGGCAGGGCGCGCTTGCCCACGATGAACATCAGCGCCATGAAGGCGCCCACCTCCAGCAGGGTTTTGCCCAGCGTCAGCCACAGCGGCTTGTCTGCTGCGGGCCCGTTGGCATCGCCCAGCACGCCGGCCAAGGGCGGCAACAACACCAGGGCCAGCACCGTCACCAGGTCTTGCACCACCAGCCAGCCCACTGCGATGCGGCCATTCATGGTGTCCAGCTGGCCGCGCGTTTCCAGCGCCTTGAGCAGCACCACGGTGCTGGCGCAGGCCAGCGACAGACCCAAAATCAAGGCACCGCCCAGCGACCAGCCCCACAGCCAGCCCAACCACAGCCCAGTGGCAGTGGTCGCGCCCATCTGAATCAGCGCGCCGGGAATGGCAATTTTTTTGACCGACCACAGGTCTTGCGGAGAAAAGTGCAGGCCCACGCCAAACATGAGCAGCATGATGCCGATCTCGGACAACTGCGAGGCAATGTGCGCGTCCGCCACAAAGCCCGGTGTAGCCGGGCCAATCAACACGCCGGCCAGCAAATAGCCCACCAACGACGGAACTTTGAAGCGCTCGGCCACAAAGCCCAGCACCAAGGCCACGCCAAAGGCGGCGGCTACGGTGGAGATGAGGGAGACGTCGGGAGCCATGGCGTGCGCCTTGCCGCCAAGCGCCCGCCTATGCCAGCGCCTGGCGCATCTGGGCGATGACGGACTTGTAGTTGGGCTTGCCAAAAATCGCGCGCCCGGCCACAAAGGTATCGGCCCCGGCGTCTGCCACGCGGCGGATGTTGTCGGTCTTGATGCCGCCGTCCACCTCCAGGCGAATGTCTTTGCCGCTGGCGTCAATGCGCCGGCGAACGTCCTCAATCTTTCGCAGCGCCGAGTCAATAAAACTCTGGCCGCCAAAGCCGGGGTTCACGCTCATGATGAGCACCAGGTCAATGTCCTCAATCACCCAGTCCAGCACATCCAGTGGCTCTGCTGGGTTGAACACCAGCCCGGCCTTCACGCCCTTGCTTTTAATGGCCTGGATGCTGCGGTGCACATGGCCCGAGGCGTCGGGGTGAAAGCTGATAAGGTCTGCCCCCGCCTCGGCAAAGGACGCGGCCAGCGCATCTACCGGCGAAATCATCAAGTGCACGTCAATCGGCACGACCACGCCCGCTGCGGTTTTGGAGTGGGGTTTGAGGGCGCTGCAAATCATGGGGCCGAAGGTCAGGTTGGGCACGTAGTGGTTGTCCATCACGTCAAAGTGAATCCAGTCGGCGCCAGCGGCGATGACGTTTTTCAGCTCCTCGCCCAGGCGGGCAAAGTCAGCGGACAGCAGGGAGGGGGCGATGCGGAAGGTCATGGTCGTGCTTTCGACGGCAAGGGCGGTTCGGGGGGCGGGTCTGGGGCAATAGAAACAGGCGTCTGAACATACTCGATTTTCAGCGTTAGCATCGCACGATGACCAAGCCACACCGCCCCTACCAGTTCCAGATCGAGGTATTGCCGCAGTACCTGCCCGAGCAATCGGCCCCCGAGCAAGGCCTGTACCTGTTTGCCTACACCATCACCATTGCCAATACCGGCAGCGTGGCCGCGCAGCTGATCTCGCGCACCTGGAACGTCAACGACGCCAACGGCCACACCGAAAAGGTGAAAGGCTTGGGCGTGGTGGGCCAACAGCCCTTGCTCAAACCCGGCCAGAGTTTCGAATACACCAGCGGCACCCGCTTGCGCACCCCCACCGGCACCATGCACGGCAGCTTTTTTTGTGTGGCCGAAGACGGCGAAAAGTTTGACGTGGACATTCCCATGTTCGTGCTCGACGCCCTGAGCAGCAGCGGCAGCGCCGACCAACGCACCCTGCACTAGCACCGCCTTGCGCCATGGGCGAGTTTGACCTGATACGCCGCTTCTTTACCCGCCCCACGCCGCGCGCAGTGCTGGGCGTGGGCGACGACTGCGCCCTCTTGCAAAGCGCGCCCGGCATGCAAACAGCCATTTCCACCGACATGCTGGTGGCCGGTCGCCACTTCTTCGCTGACACCGACCCGCAGGCGCTGGGCCACAAAGCCTTGGCCGTCAACCTGAGCGACCTGGCCGCTTGCGGCGCGCGGCCCCTGGCCTTTACGCTGGCCCTGGCCTTGCCCGAGGCGAATGAGGCCTGGCTCGCGCCCTTTGCCCAAGGCCTGCTAGCGCTGGCCGACGCCCAGGGCTGCGAACTCATAGGCGGCGACACCACGCGCGGGCCGCTCACTATTTGCATCACCGTGTTGGGCGAAGTGCCCGCGCAGGGCCGCACAGCGCTGGCGACAAGCAGCGCTTTGCTGCGCAGCGGCGCGCAGGCGGGTGACGATATCTATGTCAGCGGCACGCTGGGCGACGCGGCACTGGCGCTGCGCGCTTTGCAAGGCACGCTGCTGCTGCCGCCCGAGGCCTTGGCGGCCGCGCGCGCGCGGCTGGAGCGCCCCGAGCCGCGCGTGGCGCTGGGCTTGGCCTTGCGTGGCGTGGCCAGCGCCTGCGCCGATGTGAGCGACGGCCTGTTAGGTGACCTGGGCCACATTCTGGAGCGCTCGGGCCTGGGCGCCGAGGTGGACCTGGACCGCGTGCTGCCCCTGCTGGCGGCGCGTGCCCATTTCGCAGAGGGCGTGGCGCAGTTTGACCAGCGCTATGGCATAGCTACCGCGCAGCAATGCGTGCTGGCCGGGGGCGACGATTACGAGCTGGTGTTTTGCGCCGCCCCCGCCCAACGCGCCGCCGTGGCGCAGGCCAGCGCGCACAGCGCCACGCCGGTCACGCGCATCGGCCAGATGCAAGCCGCGCCGGGCCTGCGCCTGGTGGACGGCCAGGGCCGCAGCGTGGCGCCGCAGTTTGCATCGTTTGACCATTTTTCTGCCCCCAAAGGCCAGCCCGCATGACCGAAGCCCAAACCGTTCACCCCACCAACGCGGGAGCCACCCACTTTGCCGCGCGGCCCACGCTGCGCTTTTTGCTGGCGCACCCGGCGCACCTGCTGGCGTTGGGCTTTGGCTCGGGCCTGAGCCGTTTTGCGCCGGGCACCGTGGGCACGCTGTGGGCCTGGGTGGCGTTTTTGGCGCTGGCACCGTGGATGAACGATGCGCGCTGGGCGCTGTTGATTGCCGCCTCGGTGCCTATTGGCTGGTGGGCCAGCACCGTCACCGCGCGCCATATGGGCGTGCTAGACCCCAGCAGCGTGGTGTGGGACGAGGTGGTGGCCTTTTGGCTGATCTTGTGGCTGGTCATGCCTACCGGCTTTTTGGGGCAGCTCGCAGCGTTTGCGCTGTTTCGGTTTTTTGACGCGGTCAAACCCGGCCCGGTGGGGTGGGCGGACCGCCTGTTCCATGGCGTGGACCCGTCAACTGACCGCTGGGCCTGGGCCAAGGCCGGCTGGGGCATCATGCTCGACGACCTGGTGGCCGCCGGTTGCACCTTGCTGGTGATTGCGCTGTGGCGGGCCTGGTGAGCGCGCCCGCCATGGCTGCCCCCTTGTCGCACGATGCCGAAGTCGCGGCCTTGGTCGAAGCGCTGGCGCAGCGCCTGCTGGCCCAGGGCTGGATGCTGGTCACGGCCGAGAGTTGCACCGGCGGCCTGATTGCCGCCGCCTGCACCGAGCTGGCGGGGTCGAGCCACTGGTTCGAGCGCGGTTTTGTCACCTATTCCAACGCCGCCAAGGCGCAAATGTTGGGTGTGGACGCGGCGCTGATTGCCGCACATGGCGCAGTCAGCGAGCCGGTAGCCCGCGCCATGGCGCAGGGCGCGGTGCAACACGCCAGCGTTGCAGTGAGCTTGGCGGTGACCGGCGTGGCTGGCCCAGGCGGCGGCAGCGCCGATAAGCCGGTAGGCACCGTGTGGTTTGCCTGGGCGGTGCCGGACGCTGCGGCGACGGGCGCGCGCACGGACGCCCTAGCGCCCCAGCCGGTGCAGGGCCTGCACCTGCACCCGCACCTGCACAGCGAAGTGCAGCACTTTGCAGGCGACCGCGCGGCCGTGCGCCAGGCCACGGTGCGCCACAGCCTGCGCCGCTTGCTGGCACTGCTTCCCCTGATGCCACCTTTGCCACCCGTGCCCCCGCTGCTGTCAGGCGCTAAGGCGCCCTAGAGAGCCTCAAATTAAGAAAAGCACCGCGTGGATATGTTTCTGAGCGCCGACTTTGCCGCTGGGTTTGCCACCAGCTTGGCGCTGATCGTGGCCATTGGCTCGCAAAACGCCTTTGTGCTGCGCCAAGGCATCTTGCGCCAGCATGTGGCGGCATTGGTGCTGTTTTGCGCGGCGTCGGACGCGCTGCTCATCGTGGCGGGCATTGCAGGGGCGGGGGCCTTGGTGCGTGGAAGCCCGCTGTTCATGGAAATCACCCGCATCGGCGGCGTGCTGTTTTTGACCACCTACGGCCTGCTGGCCGCGCGCCGGGCGCTGCAAGGTGGCGTGTTGCAGGCGGCAGACACACCGGGCCTAAGCCTGGGTGCGGCCTTGGCCAGCTGCTCTGCCTTCACCTTTCTCAACCCGCATGTTTACCTGGACACCGTGGTCTTGCTCGGCTCGGTGGCCAACCAACGCGGCGACGCGGGCCGCTGGTGGTTTGCCACGGGCGCGGCCCTGGCCAGCGCCGTGTGGTTTGCCGCCCTGGGTTTTGGCGCGCGCTGGCTGCAGCCGGTATTTGCACGTCCCCTGGCCTGGCGTGTGCTGGATGGCTTGATTGCCCTGACGATGTTTGCGCTGGCGGTGATGGTGTGGTGAAGCTGGGTGGCCCGTAGAACTTGCTTGCCCCAATAAGCGGTTTAAGCCTATTGCAACAGAGCTGCTCCGATTTAGTTGTCGGCACTCGGTAGTGGCTCAAGATTGCGGCCCGCTGCTGCGCCTCAGTGATAGTTCACGCACACAGCACCAAATCACTGGGTCAGAGGCTGTCCACAATGGCGTCTTCCAGGCGGGCTTCGGTGTGGTTTTTCGTGGGCTCTATGTCGGCTCAGAAGCTTCCGAAAATTGCGCCGCAGATTTAAAAAGTTGATGCAGTAAATCCAGTTTCTCAGTGACCTCTGCGGGAATAGATTTTGCGTCCACCACGGATACCAGCCGGTGCAGCTCGCCTTTCTTGAGCAGCAAGCTGCCGCCCACGCGCGCAGACAAGCGCCTGAAAAATTCTTCAGCCAGACTGCTGAGTTTGATGCGCTGCGTTTTAGCCTCCCACACAATGCGCGCGGCCTGCGTCGGGGCTTGCTTACAGGCCTCAAAGTCTGCCTGGGTGCCGTCGAACACCTGCTCCAGCAGCAAGGCATCCATGACGTCTTCAATTTCCACTTGGTAGCCGCCAAAAAGCTCCAGCTCTGCAAAATGCTCCAGCGCATAGCGCCGCAGCACATCGGGCGTTACAAAGTAGTTCTCTGCTTCGTACCTGCGCCAATAAGTCAATTGCAAATTGCCTTCCACGCTGCCCTGCCGGTTGCGGCCGTCGTTATCGAGCACCGCCAAACCTTGGAGCTGCGGCAGCAAATTGCACAGGCCTTTGAAATGGTCGTGGGGGGTAATGCCAAAGCCACCCTCTACCCGCTCCAACTCGCTGTCTAGCGACTTGTCTGGGTAGTTGTTCTGCACATAAAAGGAATTGATACGTTCGTCCCAAGCAGCGGCTACTGGGTGTTCCAGCCGCTGGGCCAAGGCACGCAGCATGTCCACGTCGGTGCCGCCCTCCACATACAGCACATAGCCACGCTCGCGCGCCTTGATGTAGTGCTCTGCGCCAAAGTGTTTCAGGCTGTTGCGGATGTCTGGCTTGCGGGCTAGGTCATCGGCCCGACCGTCCATCAGAAGCGTCAAGTTGTTGTCTAGCGCCTCGTCCAGAATCACCTCTGAATGCGACGCCATTACTACTTGCGATTGGTTTTCTGCCGCAATGTCGCGCAGCAACACATACACCTGCTTTTGTCGCAATATCTCCAAGTGCGCATCGGGCTCATCCACCAGCAAGACGCTGCGTTTATGGGAATACAAATACGCAAAGATCAGCAGCATTTGCTGGAAACCGCGCCCGCTTGACGACACGTCCAGGGCCTCACGCACGCCCGACTGCTTGTAGCGCATCTCGATAGCGCCGCGCGTCGTTTCCTGTGGGGTTTCCAACTCAACGTTGAACAAGCGGCGCATCAGCTTCACGATGCGCTTCCAGTCGTCGGGCGTGTCTTTTGCCACCATCAAGCACAGGTTGCGCAGCACTTGGGCCGTCTGGCCCTGGCCCAAAAGCACATCAATGCGACCGGGTTGCAATATGGGCTCTTCCGTTTCCAGCCCTGACATGGGGTAGAGCAACTCCACATTGATCGAAGCGGCATATTTCATAAAGTCGAGATGGGCTACTACTGCGTCATCGGGCTTGCAATACACCAGTTCATCACCTTTGTTGGTAAAGCGCATCGGCAAGGCGATGACTTGCCCCCTGAATTCAATACCCACTGTAATAGTGAGCGGTATGTCTTTGGTGCCTGCGCGCACATTCGCGTTGTGCCAGAAGAACCGCGTACGACGCACCGGCACCGCCACAATGTTCAGCCGGTTCAGTGCCGTGGCCGTGCGCTCTTTGGCAGTCGAGTCCTTGCGCACGTCGTACCAGGTCTTGATCGCCTGCGACCACAGCGCCAGCGCCTGAATAGCACTGGTCTTGCCGCAATTGTTCGGACCAATCAACACCGCCGGATGGTCCAGCTCAATGCGCTGCTTATCGCCAAAGCGTTTGAAGTTTTCTATTTCCAAATAGTGCAAAAGGCGCATGGCTCAGGTTCCGTTAATCCAATGCGGGCATTGTGGCGTGGCGCACCAGGCCCTGGCGGTCGCCCGCCGCCGCATAACTGCCCTGCGGCGTCAGGCTGGCCACAATGGCGCTCTCCAGGCGGGCTTCGGTGTGGCTTTCATGGGCAAATCAGCCGAGCGCCGGGAAAGTAGGTTGCATAGCGCGCCTTGTCTCGCGTCAGAAGCACCAAGCCTGCTTGCTGGGCGTGGGCGCCTATCAAAAAGTCGGGCAAGGGCGCTGTTTTCACCCCACCCCGCTGCCGATAGCGGCGATAGGCCTGGCCTGCGGTAAACAAGCAGGCCATGGGCAAATCGGCATACACCAAACCCAATCTGTCCATGGTGTCGTTCACGTCGGCTGGGGAAGTGGCTTGGTAGCTTAGTTCTGCATAAATGATGGGGTTGATGCACAACTGGCCCCAATGGTTTGCGATCTGGGCAGACGACCAGTCGCTCCAAACCGGGTCGTTGTAGAGCACGTCGCAAATGACCTTGGTGTCTACCAAGACCGCCATGGGTTTAGTCCTCTCCCCGAAGTTCGCGCATCAGCGCATCCGTCGTTCCGCGTCCTTGCCACTTGCCGCGAATCGCGTTTACTGCCTGCATGGCCGCCGCGTTGGCGGTACCGTGCGTGGGGCTTTGGCCCGAAGTGTCCGCTTGCCTGACGGCTCGCGTCAGTATGTCGCGCGCCTCCGCCTCCATAGAGCGCTTGTGGCTTGCAGCCTGCATCCGCAACAGGTGTTTGACGGGCTCTTCTAGATTTCGAATGGTGAGGGTGGTGCTCATGAGAAAAGTGTAGGTATTGCTAGCACTGCTGTCAAAGCTGGTGCATAAAGACAGGGCATCTTTACTTTAGTACCAGCAGAGAACCGCGTTGGATTCTAGGGTCGTGCTTTTGGGCCAGCGGCACGCCACTCCCGTTCGGGTCATGGCCTGGCTGGCGCCTCCAAGGCGAATAACAAACTTGTCATCAGTGCGATGGTATGGTGACTGCGAGCGGCTCCCTGGCTGCCCCATCACAAAGAGGACCCCACCATGCTGTTGAAGCTACTGAATTTCGTTTACCCCATGCGCTACCTCGCTTTCACGCTGTGCGTGCTGGGGTTTGTCGTTTCGCTCTGGGCGTGGGGCGATGGCGGTCACGTGGCGCCGGTGCTGGTGCTGGGCTATTTGGCGGGCACCGGCGTGCACGACCTGCTGCAAACCAAGCGCTCGATTCTGCGCAACTACCCCGTCATTGGCCACCTGCGCTTTATGCTGGAATTCATCCGGCCCGAGATTCGGCAGTACTTTATTGAGAGCGATACCGAGGCTGCGCCCTTTTCGCGCGCGCAGCGCTCACTGGTCTACCAGCGCGCCAAAGGCGACTCGGACAAGCATCCGTTTGGCTCGCAGATGAACGCCTACGCCAAGGGCCATGAATGGATGACGCATTCGGTTGCCCCCAGCACCGTGGCTGGCCACGACTTTCGCATCACCATCGGCCCGGACGCCGCGCAGCCCTACAGCGCCAGCGTGTTCAACATCTCGGCCATGAGCTTTGGTGCGTTAAGCGCCAACGCCATCCAGGCGCTTAACGCGGGCGCCCAGCGCGGCGGCTTTGCGCATGACACAGGCGAGGGCTCGATTTCGGTGCACCACCGCAAGCACGGTGGAGATTTGATTTGGGAGCTGGGTTCGGGCTACTTTGGTTGCCGCAACGACGACGGCAGCTTTAACGCCGACAAGTTCCAGGCCAACGCCTGCGACCCGCAGGTCAAGCTCATTGAAATCAAGCTCAGCCAGGGTGCCAAACCCGGCCACGGCGGTGTGCTGCCCGGCCCCAAGGTCACGGCCGAAATCGCCCATGCGCGCGGCGTGCCCGTGGGTGTGGACTGCGTGTCCCCGGCGTCCCACAGTGCCTTTGGCACGCCGCTCGAACTCATGCATTTCATCGCCCGGCTGCGCGAGCTCTCGGGCGGCAAACCCACCGGTTTTAAGCTGTGCGTCGGCCACCCCTGGGAGTGGTTTGCCATGGTCAAGGCCATGCTGGAGACTGGCATTACGCCCGACTTTATTGTGGTGGACGGCACCGAGGGCGGCACCGGTGCGGCGCCCTTGGAGTTCATCGACCACATGGGCACGCCTTTGCAGGAAGGGTTGATCTTGGTGCACAACACTTTGCGTGGCGCGGGCCTGCGCGAGCGCGTCAAGATCGGCTGCGCGGGCAAGGTCATCAACGCCTTTGACATTGCGCGCCTGATGGCGCTGGGCGCCGACTGGTGCAATAGCGCGCGCGGCTTTATGTTTGCGCTGGGCTGCCTGCAAGCGCAAACCTGCCACACCGGCAACTGCCCTACCGGCGTGGCTACGCAAGACAAGGTGCGACAGCAAGCGCTGGTGGTGAGCGACAAGTCCGAGCGCGTGTACCACTTTCACCAGCAGACGCTGCACGCGCTTAAAGAGCTGGTGCAAGCCGCCGGGGTGCGGCACCCGTGCGAGATCACCGCCCACCACATCGTGCGCCGCACCGACGACCACGCCGTGGCCAGCTTGGCGCAAGCGCTGTTGCAGGAGGTGCCGGTGGGGAGCTTGCTCGCAGACGACTTAAGGCCGCTACCCGAGCTGTACCAGCGCCATTGGGCGCACAGCCGGGCGCAGAGTTTTTCGCTGCCCTAAAGCGGCTGGGGGGCCGCAGCGCTTGGGGTGTTTAAGGTGGAAGAACTTTCATGAGGGTGCTTTGCACCTTCATGAAAGTTAACGTGGCTGGGCACGTATTTTTTTCAGCAAGGCAGTGGTGGAGTAGCCCGACACAAAAGGCAGCGCCAGCGCGTGGCCACCCCAAGACTCCACCAAGGCCGTCTCAGGCAGGCGCGCCATGTCGTAGTCGCCGCCTTTGACCAGAATATCAGGCCGAATTTCGCCAATCAGCACCTCGGGCGTGTCTTCGTCAAACCAGGTCACCAGGCTCACCGCCTCTTGCGCGGCCATGACGACGGCGCGGTCGTCTTGTGCGTTGAGCGGGCGGTCCTCGCCCTTGCCCAGGCGGCGCACCGAGGCGTCGGTGTTCAGCGCAACGATCAGGCTGGCGCCCAAGGCGCGCGCATGCGCCAGGTAGAGCACGTGGCCGCGGTGCAGCACGTCAAATACACCGTTGGTAAACACCCAGGGCCGGGGAAGTTGGGCCAACGACGCGGCCAAGTCGGCGCGCTGGCAAATTTTGCGCAGCAGCGCCGGTGCGGGGTAGCTGGCGCTCACGCAGCAGACGGGCTGGTGGTCGCCGACAGGCTGGCGGCCAAATCGCGCGCGATTTCTTTGCGGTATTTGTTGAGCTCTTGCACGCTGCCAAAACTGCGCTCCAGCAGCAAGCCCATGTTGTGCAAGATGCGATCAATAACCTTGGTCTCCCACACGTCGTCAAACTTAATTTGCTGGTCCAGCCAGTGCTCCAGCCACTGCGGGTTTGGCAGGCGGCTTTGCACCGTGTCGTTGGGGAACAGGGTTTTGTTGACGTGTAAATTGGTGGGGTGCAGGGCCTGCGCGGTGCGCCGTGCGCTGGCCATGAGCACGCCGACCTTGGCAAACGCGCCTTTGGCCTCCAGGCCAAGGTTTTGTATGGCGCGCTTCATGTACTTCAAATAGGCGCCGCCGTGGCGGGCTTCGTCTTGGCTGAGTTTGGTGTAAATCGCTTTGATCACCGGCTCGGTGTGCCACTCGCTGGCGCGGCGGTACCAGTGGTTGAGGCGAATTTCGCCGCAAAAGTGCAGCATCAGCGTCTCCAGCGGCGGCGCTGGGTCGAACTCAAAACGCACGTTGTGCAGCTCATCCTCGGTCGGAACCAGTTCGGGCCGAAAGCGCCGCAGGTACTCCATGAGCACCAACGAATGCTTTTGTTCTTCAAAAAACCAGATCGACATAAAGGCAGAAAAATCGCTGTCGCCCTGGTTGTCGCGCAAAAACATTTCGGTGGCGGGCAGCGCTGACCATTCGGTAATCGCGTTCATCTTGACGGTCATGGCCTGCTCATCGGTCAGGGTGCTGGCGTTAAAGCTGTCCCATGGAATGTCGCGCTCCATGTCCCAGCGCACGGCTTCTAACTGTCGAAAGAGTTCAGGGTAGAGCATGTCAATCCTTTAAGTTGCCACAATTCTAGGCTGATCGCATGGCCGCGCCTGGGCAGCACATTGGCAGCACATTGGCAGCACACTGGGTCTGGAGCCTGGCCTTGCGAAATTGCAAAACCGTCAAAGCCACAAAAATACCGGCCAGTCGCGCCATTACCGTATAGTGTGCGGACTATGGCTATTGTTCTATGAAAGTCGCAATCATTGGCTCCGGCATTGCCGGTTTGGCCGTGGCGCACCGCTTGCAGGCCCACGTGCAAGTCAGCTTGCTAGAGGCCGGCAGCTACTTTGGGGGCCACACGCATACCGTGGATGTGACGCTGGACACGCCCCAAGGCCCAGTCACCCACGGCGTAGACACTGGCTTTTTGGTGTTCAACGAGCGCACCTACCCGCATTTAATCGCCTTGTTTGCCGAGTTGGGGGTGCAAACTGCGCCCTCCGACATGTCCTTTTCGGTGCAAGTGCCCGCAAGCGCTGGGCAAGCGCGGCTGGAGTGGAGCGGGGCGTCGCTGAGCGCCGTGTTTGCCCAGCGGCGCAACCTCATCAACCCGCGCTTTCTGGGCATGCTGCGCGATGTGCTGCGCTTTAACCGCTTGGCCACCGACATTGCGCTGCGCAACGCCGAGGGTGAGCTGATGCAGCCGCTGCAAGACTTTTTGCAAGCGCATCAGTTTTCCAAAGAATTCACCGACTGGTACTTCCTGCCCATGCTGGGCTGCATCTGGAGTTGTCCCACATCACAAATGCTGCAGTTCCCTGTAGCCACCATGGTCCGCTTTTGCCACAACCACGGCCTGATCCAAATCAGCAACCGGCCCCAGTGGCACACGGTGGCCGGCGGCGCGCGCCACTATGTGGACAAAATAATCTCTGAAATTGCCGACAAGCGGCTGAACTGCCCGGTGCAACATATCCGCCGCGACGACCAGGGCGTATTTGTCACCAGCCAAGGGCAAACCGAGCACTTTGACAAAGTGGTCATTGCCACCCACAGCGACCAGGCGCTGGCGCTGCTGGACGACCCGAGCGATTCGGAGCGCAGCACCTTGGGCGCCATCGGCTACCAAGCCAATGTGGCCGTGCTGCACACCGACGCGTCCGTGCTGCCCCAGCGCAAGCGCGCCTGGGCGGCCTGGAACTACGAGCGCTCTCCAAGCCTCGCGCCACAGGCGTCCCAGGGTGTGGAGGCCAGCCAGCGCGTGTGCCTGCACTATTTGATCAATATGCTGCAACCCATCCCCTTTGCGCAGCCGGTGGTGGTGTCGCTCAACCCGCTGCAAGACATTGGCCCGCAGCAGGTGCTGGCCCGTTTTGACTACGCGCACCCGGTGTTTGACCTGGCTGCCATCCGCGCCCAAGCCGATGTGCCCGCCCTGCAAGGCCAGCGCCACACCTACTTTTGCGGCGCCTGGACGGGCTATGGCTTTCATGAAGACGGCCTGAAATCCGGCTTGGACGTGGCGTCTCGCTTGCGCACGGCGATGGGCGGATGACTGCGCCGCTTACGCCCGCCGCCTCGACTGGCCAGGCCCTTATGGGCTTTGGCCAGGTGCGCCATCTGCGGCTCAAGCCCGCGCGCAATGCGTTTGCCTACCGCACGTACTTCCTCATGCTGCCCATGCGCAGCCTGCAATTGGCGGGTGCCGGCCCCTCGCCGCTGCCGCGCAACCGCTTGGCCCCCATCAGCTTTTACGACCGCGACCACGGCGACGGTCGTGGCCCCGAGGCTGGCGGCGCGCTGGCCTGGTTGGATGAACTGCTAGCGCGTGAAGGCGTGTTGGACGCCGACGGAGAGGTCTGGCTGCACTGCTACCCGCGGGTGCTGGGCTTTACCTTCAAGCCCGTGAGCTTTTGGTACTGCCACCGCGCAGACTCCAGCCTGCGCGCCATCGTGGTCGAGGTGAACAATACTTTTGGCCAACGCCACTGTTATTTGCTCGACACACCGCGCTTTGGCGCCGAGTTGCGCGCCGACAAGGTGTTCCACGTGTCACCGTTTTGTCCGGTCGAGGGCGCATACCGTTTCCGGTTTATGGTGGATGCTGATCGCCGTCGCACCGTGGCACGCATCGACTATGACGATGCGCTGGGCCCGGTGCTCCAAACCAGCGTGAGCGGCGCGCTCGAACCCATTACCTCCGCTGTGCTGCGCCGCGCGCTGTGGCGCTACCCGCTGATGACCCTGGCCGTGGTCGGTCGCATCCACTGGCAGGCGCTGCGTCTTTTGGTAAAACGGGTCCGTTTTTTCCGCCTGCCTACGCCCCCTGAGGTGTTTGTCAGCCGCTGATGGGTCTTCGAGTTTGCCGCTTAGTTTCTTTACCTTTTCTTGTTGAACGTGCTTATGAACCGCTCCACCACGCCCACCAAATACGCGTCCAGCGCCAACCCATCGGCTGCCAAGGTGCCCGCAGCGGCCCGCACCGTGCTCAAACTCCTTGCAGGCATGCGCCACGGCAGCCTGACCCTGCACTTTCCCGACGGCGGCATGCAGCGCTTTGGGGGCGAAGCCCTGCCGCACGCTACGCTGCATTTGCACAACTGGGGCGCGTTCACGGCAGCGCTCAAATCGGGCGACATCGGTTTTGCGGAAAGTTTTATTGCCGGGGAATGGACTACCCCAGACCTCACCACCTTGCTGCGCGTGCTGGTGCAAAACCGCGCTGAAGTGGAACGCATCATTTTTGGCAGCTGGTGGGGCCAGCTGGCCTACCGCGTCAAGCACTGGCTCAACCGCAATACCCGCGCCAACAGCCAAAAAAACATCCACGCCCACTACGACCTGGGCAACGCCTTCTACACGCGCTGGCTGGACCCGAGCATGAACTACTCGTCGGCCCTGTTCCAGGGGAACATGCAGCAAAGCCTGGAGCAGGCCCAGGGCGCCAAAGTGCGCCGCGTGCTGGAGCAGGCCCAGGTGCGACCGGGCGACCGGGTGCTGGAGATTGGCTGCGGCTGGGGCGCCTTGGCGGAGATGGGCACCGTGGGCTTTGGCGCCCAAGTAACCGGCGTGACCTTGAGCACCGAGCAACTCGCTTTTGCCCAAGCGCGCATGCAGCGCCTGGGCGTGGCGGCAAAAGCCGACTTGCGCCTGCAAGACTACCGCGACATTCCCGACGCGCCGTTTGACGCAATTTGCTCGGTGGAGATGATAGAAGCCGTGGGCAAAGACTACTGGCCCACCTATTTCGCCAGCGTGTCCAAGCTGCTCAAGCCCGGCGGCCACGCCTGCATTCAAAGCATTGTGATTGACGACGCATTGTTTGAGCGCTACATCAACTCGACGGACTTTATTCAGCAGTACATTTTCCCCGGTGGTTGCTTGCCCAGCCCTGCGGCGTTCCGCGCGCAAGCCCAGGCGGCGGGCTTGCAGGTGGTGGAAGAGCACGCTTTCGGGCTGGACTACGCCGAAACCCTGAAGCGCTGGCGCGAGGCCTTTTTGGTTCAGCGCACCGACGTACTGGCGCTGGGGTTCGACGCGCGGTTTATGCACATCTGGGAGTTCTATTTGGCGTATTGCGAGGCCGCATTCATGGAAAAAAACATCGACGTAGTGCAGTACACCCTGCGCAAACCGGGGTCATCGGCATGACGCCCGTGGCTGCACCGACCCGCCGCACGCTGCTGCGCTGGCTGGCGCTGGCGAGCCTCGCTACGCCCATGTTGACGCATCTAGACGCTGCTGCCGCTGAGGGGCCTGGCGCACCGCCCGAAGTGGCGCAAGCCTTGCCACAGGCGCAAGTGCTGGGCGCCGGTCGTATGCGCTACCTGTTGTGGGACGTGTTTGACGCCACGCTGTGGACGCCACCCGACTTTCGTGGCGCGCAATACGCTGAACACGCATTTGCGCTGGAACTTCGCTACCTGCGCCCGATAAGCGCCGCCTCGCTGGTCGAGAGTTCGCTCAAGGAGATGCGCCGCACTAGCAGCATCGACGCGGCCAAAGAAACGGCCTGGACGCAAGCCATGCAAACCGCTTTTGCCGATGTGCAGGCGGGTGACCGCATTACCGGAGTGCATCGCCCGGGCGCAGGCACGCGTTTCTTTTTCAACGGCCGCCTGCGGGGCGTGGTAGACGACGCCGCCTTTGCCCGCGCCTTCTTTGGTATTTGGCTGGGCGCGGGCACCAGCGAGCCGCGTTTGCGCAGCGCCTTGCTGGCGGGCAGTACCAACTGAGCGCCGTTCCCCGCCCATGAGCGCATCGCCTGGCCCCACCGCCCCCACTGAGCCCGTCGGCCTGACCTGGCCGCAAGGCCTGCGCTATGGGCTGCTGGGGCTGGCGCTCGCCTTTGTGGCCTTGCCCTTGTACGTGCTGCTGCCCAATTACTACGCGCGCAATTTTGGCGTTCCGCTGGCGGGCCTGGGCATCTTGTTGCTCGGGGCACGCGCGCTGGATGCCGTGGTTGACCCGCTGCTGGGGCGCTGGGCAGACGCTTTGTTTGCCCGCTCCAACGCCACCGTGCTTGCGCGTGGGGCTGCGGCGGCTGTGTTGCTGGGGCTCAGTTTTGGCGCGCTCTTTTTTCCGCCTTCCACGGCACTGCCATTTTTGTGGTTTTGGGCTGCTGCTTGTTTGGTGCTGTGCTACCTGGCCTTTAGCGCGCTGACCATACTGCACCAGTCGTGGGGCGCCTTGCTGGGCGGTGACGCGCTGGGGCGCAGCCGGGTGGTTGCCTTTCGCGAGGGGCTGGGCCTGGCGGGCGTGGTGCTGGCCTCGCTCAGCCCGGTGCTGTGGGGCATGCCAACGACGGTGGCGCTGCTGTGGCTGGCCTTGTTGCTGGGGTGCTGGGCCTGGCGCCGGGCGCCCCGGCCCGCAAGGGCTGCATTCAACCCCGCCGCCGCGCCCGCCACGGACGCAACAGTCCCCAACACACATGCAACAGCGCCTGCCACGCGTGCAGCAGCGTCCACTGCGGGCCTGTTGGCGCCGTGGGGGCGTGCAGACTTTCGTGCGCTGCTCGTGGTGTTTGTTGCCAACGGCATTGCCACTGCCTTGCCCGCCACGCTGATTTTGTTTTTTGTTCAAGACCGCTTGCAAGCCCCCGCGCAGATGGAGGCCTGGTTTTTGGGCAGCTACTTCATTACGGCGGCGCTGGCGCTGGCGCCTTGGCTGCGGGTGGTCAAACGCTGGGGTCTGGAGCGCGCCTGGCTGGCGGGCATGCTGCTGGCGGTGGCGGTGTTTGCCTTTGCTGCCCAATTGGGCGCGGGGGACAGCACTGCCTTTCTATGGGTTTGCGCCTTGTCGGGTGCTGCCATGGCGGCTGATCTGGCCCTGCCGAGCGCGCTCTTGGCCGGCGTCATCGCGCGCCAGGCGGACCCGGCCGCCTCCAGCGGCCTGTTTTTTGGCTGGTGGAACCTCGCGGCCAAGCTCAACCTGGCGCTGGCCGCAGGCTTGGCCTTGCCCCTTTTGGCGGCTTGGGGCTACACGCCGGGCAGCCGCGACCCCGACGGCCTGCAGGCGCTTACCTGGGCCTATTGCCTGCTGCCTTGCGCACTCAAACTGCTGGCCGCCGGTCTGCTTTATTTCCTCTTGCTACGAAGGAGATCTTCATGATGAAACGACGTTTGATTCTCGGCGGCGCCGCCAGTGCGCTGGGCGCCGTGGCGCTCACCGGCCTGGGCGGCTGCGCCTCGCAAAACATGGACAGCTACCGCAACGAAAAGCCGGTGCTCGACTTGCAGCAGTACTTCAACGGCACGCTAGACGCCTATGGCGTCTTCACCGACCGCTCGGGCACGGTCGTCAAGCGCTTTACCGTGCTTATGGAGTGCAGCTGGAAAGACGGGCAAGGCGTGCTTGACGAGAGCTTTAGCTACTCGGACGGCAGCGTGCAAAAACGCATCTGGCGCCTCACAGCCTTGGGCAACGGCCGCTACACCGGCCGCGCCGACGATGTGGTGGGCCAGGCCCAGGGCGAATCCATGGGCAATGCGTTTCACTGGAACTACACGCTGGCGCTGCCGGTGGACGGCACGGTGTACGAGGTGCAGTTTGACGACTGGATGTACCTGGTCAACGACCGGGTGATGCTCAACAAGGCGAGCATGCGCAAGTTCGGCATCTACCTGGGCGAAGTCACTTTGAGTTTTAGCAAGCGCTGAGCATGGCCTGGCTCAAGCCCCTGAATCCGCCGCTCCAAGACTGGCGCGGAAAGTCGGCGTGGATCATTGGCGCCAGCAGCGGCATTGGCCGTGCCACCGCCGCAGCCCTGCACGCCCAAGGCGCCCACGTTATAGTGTCCGCCCGCAATGCGCAGGCGCTAGAAGACTTCGTCGGCGAACACCCGGGGAGCACCGCCCTTCCCCTAGACAGCACCGATTCGCATGCCGTACACGCCTGCGTGCGCAGCCTGCTCGCTGAGCGCGCTCCAGACTGTGTGATGTACTGCGCCGGCCATTACCAAGCCATGCGCGCCAGCGCTATGGATGTGCCGGACATGCTGCGCCACCTGCAGGTGAATTACCAAGGTGCCTTGTACCTACTTGAGGCCCTGCTGCCTGCCCTGCGCCAGCGTGGCAGTGGCCACCTGAGTTTTGTGTCTAGTGTGGCGGGCTACCGGGGCTTGCCCAACAGCCTGGCCTATGGCCCGACCAAGGCGGCCCTGACCAACTTGGCCGAAACCCTGTACCTGGACTTGCAGGCCGACGGTATTGGCGTCTCGGTCATCAACCCTGGCTTTGTGGAAACCCCGCTGACCGCCGGCAATACCTTCACCATGCCGGGCCTGATTACACCGGCGCAGGCGGCGCAGGCCATAGTGCAGGGTTGGGCGCAGGGCAGCTTTGAGATTCACTTCCCCAAACGCTTTACCCTGTGGATGAAAGCGCTGCGCGTCATGCCCAACCGCTGGTATTTTTACCTCGTGCGAAAGATGACTTTATGAGCCAAGCGCCCGATACCCTGAACCAGCGTCTGGCGGGACTGGCGGCCTATTTCGAGAGTTTGTCGCCCGCCAATGTTTCAGAACTCAGTCGCTACTACGCAGCGCACGCGCGATTCAAAGATCCGTTCAATGATGTGACGGGTATCCCGAACATCACGCGCATTTTTGAGCACATGTTTGTGGCCTTGATCGACCCACGTTTTGTAGTAACGCAGCAAATTTGCCAGGGAGAACAGTGTTTCCTAACCTGGGAGTTTCGCTTTCAGTTTCGCAACTACCGCGTTGGCACCGAGCAGGTGATTTTGGGCGCATCGCATCTGGTGCTTGACGCGCAGGGCCTGGTGGTCTTGCACCGCGACTACTGGGACGCCGCCGAAGAGCTGTATGAAAAGCTGCCCCTGGTGGGCAGCCTTATGCGCTGGCTTAAACGCCGCGCCAACAGTTAAGCCCCAGGGCGCCGCCAGGGGGCGCCGCGCGTGGCCGGTCAGGCCGGGAAGGTGTCGATGAAGCTTTGGCGCAGCGCCAGCTTGTCCTGCAATTTGGCCAGCGCCGGATGCGCGCTGCGCCAGGCGATTTCAGGAAAGCGAAAATCCAAATAGCCCAAGGCGCAACCCACCGAAATGTCCGACAAGGACAAGTGAATGCCCGAGCAATAGGCCTTGTCACCCAGCGCCGCCGCCATGGCGATAAGCACGTCGTTGACCTTGCCCATTTGGCGGTCTATCCAGGCCGTGCTGCGCTGCTCGGCACTGCGTCCGGGCCAGATAGTCTCCAGGCGCGCCAGGATGGATGCGTCCATCACGCCGTCAGCCAGTGCCTCCCAGGTTTTCACTTCGGCGCGCTCGCGGCCTGTGCTGGGGATGAGCTTGCCCACGGGGGACAAGGTGTCGAGGTATTCCACAATCACACGGGAGTCAAACAAGGCTTCGCCTGCTTCCATGATCAGGCAAGGCACTTTGCCCAAGGGGTTGGACTGGGAAATCGTGGTGCTTGCCGCCCATACGTCTTCGGTGATGAACTCGTAGTCGAGTTTTTTTTCTGCCATCACGACGCGCACTTTGCGCACGTAAGGGCTGGATATGGAGCCGATCAGTTTCATGCTTTGGTGTTTCCCAGGGTCATCGCTGCATTCTATACAGGTGGCCCACCTACAATCCCTGCATGACTTTCTCCCCCATTTCTGCCCTTTCCCCACTCGACGGCCGCTACGCCAGCAAGCTCGCCACCCTGAGCCCGCTGATGAGCGAGCTGGGCTATATGCACCGGCGGGTACAGGTGGAGGTGGCTTGGTTCATCGCTTTGAGCGACGCCGGGTTTGCCGAATTCAAGCCCTTAAGCCCAGGCGCGCGTACCTACTTGCTGGGCTTTGTCAAACACTTCTCGGTGGCCGATGGTGAGGCCATCAAGGAGATCGAAAAAACCACCAACCACGACGTTAAGGCGGTGGAATACTGGCTCAAGTCCAAGTTCGAGGCGCGCCCCGAATTGCTGGCCGCCAGTGAGTTTGTGCACTTTGCCTGCACCAGCGAAGACATCAACAACACCAGCCACGCCCTGCAACTGCGCGTGGCCCGCGACATGGTGCTGCTGCCCCAGCTCGAGCGCCTGGTGCTCAAGCTGCGCGACATGGCGCATGCTTTTGCTGACGTTCCCATGCTCAGCCGCACCCACGGCCAAACCGCCAGCCCCACCACCGTGGGCAAGGAAATTGCCAACGTGGTGGTGCGCCTGCAAGCGGCCTGCGACAAGATTGCCAACGTCAAGATCCTGGGCAAGATGAACGGCGCTGTGGGCAATTACAACGCCCACTTGTCGGCCTGGCCCGACTTTGACTGGGAAGCCTTTTCCAAGCGTGTGATCGAAACACCCGAACCCCTGGGCCTGGGCCTGAGCTTTCAGCCCTACAGCATCCAGATCGAGCCGCACGACTACATGGCCGAGCTGTTTGACGCCGTGGCGCGCGCCAACACCATCTTGATCGACTGGTCGCGCGACGTTTGGGGCTATGTGTCGCTGGGCTATTTCAAGCAAAAGCTGCGCGACGGCGAGGTGGGTTCGAGCACCATGCCGCACAAGGTCAACCCGATTGATTTTGAGAACGCCGAAGGCAATCTGGGCCTGGCCAACGCGCTCTTGCGCCACCTTAGCGAAAAGCTGCCGATCAGCCGCTGGCAGCGCGACTTGACCGATTCCACCGTGCTGCGCAATATGGGCGTGGCCCTGGGTTACGCGGTGCTGGCCTACCAATCGCTGCAAACTGGCTTGGGCAAGCTAGAAATCAACCAAGCGACCATAGCGCGCGACCTAGACGCGTCGTGGGAAGTGCTGGCCGAACCGATCCAGACCGTGATGCGCCGCTTTGGCCTGCCCCAGCCCTACGAGCAACTCAAAAAGTTCACCCGTGGCGAGGCCATGACGCGCGAGCTGATGCAGGGCTTTATTGCTGCGCTGGACATTCCTGAGAGCGAAAAGCAGCGCCTGCTGGCCATGACCCCAGCCAGCTACACCGGCAAAGCTTCCGAACTGGCGCGCCGGGTTTAGTCCGTAGCCTCGTCGCTCGCCGGGGTTTTGAGCGCCAGCGCGCGCTGGTACAAAGCGTTGCGCGGCTCGCCACTGATGTCGGCGGCCAACTTGACGGCGGTTTTCAGTGGCAAGTGCGCTAGCAGCAGTTTCAACACCCGGTCGTCTTGCGCCACTTCGCCCGTTAGCACCAGCGGGTGCAGCACCAGCACAAATTCACCGCGCAGCCGGTTGGCGTCCGCCGCCAGCCAGGCGGGCAAGGCGTCAGCGTGCACGGTGGCGATTTCTTCAAACTGTTTGGTCAACTCGCGCCCCACCGTCACCCAACGCTCGCCCAGTACGGCCAGTGCCAGTGCCAGCGCTTCGATGCGGTGCGGCGCCTCCAGCAGCACGGTGGCTTGTGTCTGGGTGGCCAGCGCCTGCACGGCGTGCGTGCGTTCGGTGGCTCTGGACGGCAAAAAGCCGGCAAACACAAAGCCACTGCCACCCGCATCATCTTGCGCCACTCCTGCGGCGCTGAGCAGCGTGGTCACGCTGCTGGCGCCCGGCAGCGGCACCACACGCAAACCCTGGGCGCGCACCTGCGCCACCAAGCGCGCGCCGGGGTCGCTCACGCCGGGCGTGCCCGCGTCACTCACATAGGCCACGCGCAAACCGGCACGCAGCAGGTCCACCACCGCGTGCGCGGCCTGGGCCTCGTTGTGCTGGTGCACAGCCAGCAGGTGCGCGCCTGGTTTGTCTATGCCATAGGCGCGCAAGAGCGCCTGGGTGTGGCGCGTGTCCTCGCAGGCCACCCGGTCGGCCAGCGCCAGCACATGCAGGGCGCGCAGGCTGATGTCGGCCAAATTGCCGATCGGCGTGGCCACCACATACAGCGTGCCTTGCGGATAATGCTGCGCACCGGCCGCCTCCAGGGCGGCCCCCAGGGCAGAGGAAAAAGAGGCGCTCACGTATGGGAATCCTTCCAAACAACACAGACCGCGCCAGCACCAAAAAAGTGGGCGACGCCGCCGAAGACGAAGCCTTGCTTTATTTGCAGCAGCAAGGCTTGCGCTTGATCACGCGCAATTATCGAACCCCAGGGCGCGGTGGCGGGGAAATCGATCTCATCATGCGCGCCCCCGACAGCACCCTGGTGTTTGTCGAGGTGCGCAGACGCAAATCCAGTGCGCACGGCAGCGCTGCGGCAAGCGTGGGACGCGTTAAACAGCGCCGGGTGATTTTGGCGGCGCAGTATTACCTGCTCAACTTGCGCAGCGTGCCGCCCTGCCGCTTCGATGTGATCGAGGTCACGCCCGAAGGCTGCCACTGGTTGCGCGCGGCGTTTGATGCCGCCTGAGCGCTGCGGCGCGCCTGAAAAAGAAGCGGTCGCACGGTATCATGCCCCCATGATGGAACAAAGAATTGAGCAGCATTTCATTGACAGTGCCGACCTGAAATACCAGTCAGCGCAGGTTTTGAGCAAGCCGATTGCGCAGGCCATTCAGGCCATCCTGGCCTGCGTTACCAGCGGGGGCAAGGTGCTGGCCTGTGGCAACGGCGGCTCAGCGGCCGATGCGCAGCATTTCTCCGCTGAATTTGTCGGCCGCTTTGAGCGCGAACGCCCCGAGCTAGGCGCCATCGCGCTAACCACCGACACCTCCATCATCACGGCCGTAGCCAACGACTACGACTTCACCTCTATCTTTTCCCGCCAAGTGCGCGCCCTGGGCCAAAGCGGCGACGTGCTGCTGGCAATTACCACTAGCGGGAATTCGGCCAACGTGCTGGCCGCGGTTGAAGCGGCCCACCAGCGGGATATGGTGGTGGTAGCGCTCACCGGGCGCGGCGGCGGCAAGATGAACCAAGCACTGCGCGACACCGATGTCCATGTGTGCGTGCCGCATGACCGCACCGCGCGCGTGCAAGAAGTCCACCTTTTAACCATCCATTGCCTTTGCGATGGCGTCGATGCCCAACTCATGGGCGACCAGGAAGCTCCATGATAAAAACCCCCACCAGTTTTACCTTGCGCCCTTTGCTGTTGGCTGCTGTACTCGCGGGCAGCTTGCTGCCCTTGAGCGGCTGCTTTCCGCTGGCCGCTGGCGGCGCCTTGATGACCGGACTGGTGTCTGCCGACCGGCGCAGTGCTGGAGCGCAACTCGAAGACCAGAACATTGAAATCAAGGCCAACAACCAGCTGCGCCTGAATATGGGTGAGCGGGCGCACATCAACATCACCAGCTACAACCGCCAGGTGCTAATCACCGGCGAGGTGCCCTCTGCCCAGGACCAGGCGCTCGCCGCGCAACTGGTCAAAAGCGTGGACAACGTGGCCACCGTGCTGAACGAACTGGCGGTAATGGGCAATACGACGCTAACCGAGCGCTCCAACGATGTGATTACTGCGGGCCGCATCAAAGCGGCCATTTTTGACGCCCAAGACCTCACCAGCAGCGCCTTCAAAATCACGATTGAGCGGGGCGTGGTCTATCTGTTGGGGCGGGTAACGCCGCGCGAGGCCAAGCGCGTGACCGAAGTCATCACAGCCGTGCCCGGCGTGAGAAAAGTGGTGCGGGCCTTGGAGGTGATTACCGAGGAAGAGCTGGCGCGTATTGCGCCGCCCGCCGAGCCAAAGAAGACCAAGCCTTAAGGAGCGGCGCAGGGCAGGCCGCCCGAACCGTGACCTGGGTTCAGGCGCGGACTTATTTCAGGCGCTTTATCAGGCTCGATGTGTCCCAGCGGCGCCCGCCCATTTGCTGCACGTCGGCATAAAACTGGTCCACCAAAGCAGTGACCGGCAGGCGCGCACCGTTGCGTTTGGCTTCATCCAAAACCAGGCCCAGGTCCTTGCGCATCCAGTCCACCGCAAAGCCAAAGTCAAACTTTTCGGCCACCATGGTCTTGCCGCGGTTGTCCATCTGCCAGCTTTGCGCTGCGCCCTTGCCGATCACATCAAGCACCTGGTTCATGTCCAAGCCCGCGCGCTGGCCAAAGGCCACGGCCTCGCTCAGGCCCTGCACCAGGCCGGCGATGGCAATTTGGTTCACCATTTTGGCCAACTGACCGGCGCCACTTTCGCCCAGCAGCGTGAAGGCGCGCGAAAACGCCATGCCTGTCGCTTGCACCGCCGCAAACGCGGCGCCGTCGCCACCGCACATGACGGTGAGCAAGCCGTTTTGCGCGCCGGCCTGGCCGCCGGATACGGGCGCGTCAATGCATTGCAAGCCGATGGTGCGCGCGGCCAGGCTGAGTTCGCGCGCAATGTTCGCTGAGGCGGTGGTGTGGTCCACAAACACCGCACCTTCGCGCATGCCGGCAAACGCGCCATCGGCGCCCAGGGTGACGCTGCGCAAGTCATCGTCATTGCCAACGCAGCAAAACACGATATCCGCTTGCAATGCCGCTTCGCGTGGCGTGGCTGCGTGGCCGTGCTCGCCCAAAGTGCTGGCGGCGCTGCCGAATTCGGCCACCCAGCTTTGCGCTTTGGCGCTGGTGCGGTTGTAGACCGTGACGCGGTGTCCGGCGCGCGCCAGGTGACCCGCCATGGGGTAGCCCATCACGCCCAGCCCCAAAAAGGCCACAGAGTGGGGGGCTGCGGGCTCGTAGGACTTGGCGTTCACAGAAGGGGCTTGGTTCATGGTGGTACTAAGGGTAGGGAAGATAAATGCGCCAGCGCCGCCACGCGGGCGGCGCGGAAATCAGACGATGGAAAGGTGCTCGGTGCCCGCGCTGAGGTCAGCGTCGCGGGTGTCTTTGCTCTTGAGTTTAATTTGCAGCCGCAGGTCGTTGATCGAGTCTGCGTTGCGCAGTGCGTCTTGGTAGCTTATCTCTCCGGCCTCGTAGAGGTCAAACAGCGCCTGGTCAAAGGTTTGCATGCCCATTTCCCGGCTCTTTTTCATGACTTCCTTGACGTCCACTACCTCGCCCTTTTGGATCAGGCTGGCAACGGTCGACGAGTTCAAAAGCACCTCTACCGCCGAGACACGGCCTTTGCCACCCACACGCGGCACCAGGCGCTGGGAGACGACGCCGCGCAGATTGAGCGACAGGTCCATCAGCAACTGTGCCCGGCGTTCGTCGGGCAGGAAGTTGATCATGCGGTCCATGGCCTGGTTGGCGCTGTTGGCGTGCAGGGTGGCGATGCACAGGTGGCCGGTTTCCGAAAACGCAATGGCCAGCTCCATGGTCTCGCGGTCGCGCAGCTCGCCCATGACGATCACGTCGGGGGCCTGGCGCAAGGTGTTTTTCAGGGCGGCTTCCCAGCTGTCGGTGTCCAAACCCACTTCGCGTTGCGTGACCAGGCAGTTTTTGTGGGGATGGACAAACTCCACCGGGTCTTCCACCGTGATGATGTGGCCGTAGGACTTTTCATTGCGCCAGTCCACCATGGCCGCCAGCGCCGTGGATTTGCCCGAGCCGCTGGCGCCCACCATCACGCACAGGCCACGGCTGTACATGGCGACGTCCTTGAGAACCTGCGGCAGGCCCATGCCGTCAATCGTGGGCGGAACAGTGGGTATGACGCGCAGCACCATGCCCACCTTGCCCAGTTGCACAAATGCATTGACCCGAAAGCGCCCCAGGCCGCTAGGGGATATGGCGAAATTGCTTTCCTTGGTGCGTTCAAAGTCGGCGGTTTGCCGGTCGTTCATCAGCGCGCGCACCATGAGCGCGGTGTGCTCTGCTTGCAGGGACTGCGCCGAGGCGCGCGTCATCACGCCATCAATCTTGATCGCCGGGGGGAAGTCGGCGCTGATGAACAGGTCGCTGCCGTTTTTGCTAATCATCAGCTTGAGCAGGTCAGAAATCAGTTGTGAGGCTTGGTCACGGGTCATGGCATCTCCTAAATGCAAGCGAGTGGGGCGGGGTCAAGCGGCATTGCGCATCACCCAGGGAAGTTTTCTGGCACCTTGGCTTTGCTGCGCGCCTCGGCTGGGCTGATGGAGCGGGCGCGCACCATATCGAGCAGGTTTTGGTCCAGGGTTTGCATGCCCACGTTGTTGCCGGTTTGAATGGCGGAATAGATTTGCGCAATCTTGGACTCGCGGATCAGGTTGCGCACCGCGTTGGTCCCGAGCAAGATTTCGTGTGCGGCGATGCGGCTGTCGCCGGCCAGGGTCTTGCATAGGGTCTGCGAGATCACCGCTTGCAGCGACTCTGAGAGCATGGCGCGCAGCATCTCCTTCTCATCCCCCGGAAACACGTCAATGATCCGGTCTATGGTTTTGGCCGCGCTGGAGGTGTGCAAGGTGCCAAACACCAGGTGCCCGGTTTCTGCCGCCGTCATGGCCAGGCGGATGGTCTCAAGATCGCGCAGCTCGCCCACCAAAATCACGTCCGGGTCTTCACGCAGCGCCGAGCGCAACGCGTCCGAGAAGCTGTGGGTGTGCGGCCCCACCTCGCGCTGGTTGATCAGGCATTTTTTGCTTTGGTGCACAAACTCCACCGGGTCTTCAATCGTCAACACATGGCCGCTGACGTGCTCGTTCAGGTGGTTGACCATGGCTGCCAGCGTGGTGGATTTGCCCGAACCGGTGGGGCCGGTCACCAGCACCAAGCCGCGCGGCTTGAGCGAGAGCTCGGCAAAAATGGCTGGCGCGCCCAACTCGGCCAGCGTCAAAATTTTGCTGGGAATGGTGCGAAACACCGCCCCTGCACCGCGCAGGTGGTTAAAGGCATTGACGCGAAAGCGCGACAGGCCTTCGAGTTCAAACGAAAAGTCGATCTCCAGGTCTTCTTCATAGCGTTTGCGCTGCCCGTCGTTCATGACGTCGTAGACCATGGAGTGCACTTCTTTGTGCGACAGGGGCGGCAAATTCAGCCGCCGCACATCCCCATGCACCCGCAGCATGGGTGGCAATTCAGCTGACAGATGCAGGTCCGAGGCCTTGTTTTTGACGCAAAACGCCAGCAGTTGTGCAATATCCACAGCGGGGAGCTCCTTTTGGTTGAGGGCAGGGGCCACGCGCAAGGCCCGGCGCTTTGTTACCCTAGCAGGCAATTATCACTACGAATCACCATGACCATCGAAGCCCATTTGCAGACACTGCGCCAGCGTATTGCACAGGCCTGTGCGCTGGCAGGGCGCCCGCCTGGCGCGGTGCAATTGCTTGCCGTCTCCAAAACTTTTCCCCCTGAGGCCGTGGCGCAGGCCGCTGCCTGCGGGCAACGCGACTTTGGTGAGAACTACATCCAAGAAGGCGTGGAGAAAATCGCCACCCTGGCGCACCTGGGCCTGGTCTGGCACTGCATAGGCCCGCTGCAAAGCAACAAAACCCGCCCGGTGGCCGAGCACTTTGACTGGGTGCATTCCGTAGACCGCCTGAAGATTGCCCAGCGCCTGAGCGAGCAACGCCCCACCACGCTGGCGCCGCTCAATGTTTGCATTCAGGTGAACATCGACGGCGGACCCACCAAAGCCGGGGTGGCGCCCGAGGACGCGCTGGCGCTTGCCCAAGCGGTGGCAGTGATGCCGCGCCTGCGCCTGCGTGGCATCATGACCATCCCAGAGCCCACGCCGGACTTTGCGGCCACTTTGGCCGTACACCAGCGCGCCAAGGCAGTGTTTGACGAGTTGCGCGCCAGCGGCCTGCCGCTGGACACCCTGTCCATGGGCATGAGCGCGGACCTGGAGGCAGCTATCCAGGCGGGCAGCACGATGGTGCGGGTCGGTTCGGCCATTTTTGGTGGCCGCGCCGCACCGAATGTGTCCGTGGCAGCGGCCAGCGCTGGTGGCGTATCGCCCGCGCTGCCATTGCCCTAAACCAGCACTGCCTGCCCTCAAACCGCAGTCGGCGCGCCCGAGCGCAATGGCGGCGGCGGCATCAAGCGCAGCAGCCCGCGCTTTGCGCTGTAGCGCCCGGCCATCATTGCCTTGTGGGCGTCACTGCTGCCGCGCGTTATGCCCTGGAGTGCCTATGCGCATGCGCTTTGCGCGCACCTGACTCAGTCCGGCAGCAAATGCCCGGTTTTCACCCAGATGAGGCAGCCCTCGCGGCTCCAGGGCTGGTGCTGGCTCAGGTGCGGGCTGCGAATCCAGGTGCCAGCGGGGTAGTCGCCGTGTTCGTCCGAGAACACGCCTTCGGCAACATAAATCTCTTCACCGCCGAAGTGCCGGTGCGGCTGGAACACGGTGCCTGGCGCCCAGCGCACCAGTGCCGTGTGGGTGCTGCCGTATTCGGACAAGGGCAGCACGCTCAGGCCGGCCACCATGCCCTGGTGCCAGCGCGCATGCGCGGTGTCCACTACCACCCGCACGCTGTCTTGCGCCTGCAGGTGGCGCAGCTTGACGAACAGGGTGCAACCCTCAATAGAAAACGGCGCGTGGCTCGAACCTGGCGGGTTCAAGAGGTAGCAACCGGTGCCGTACTCGCCCAAGGCGTCGCCAAAGCTGCCTTCAAGCACCCATATTTCTTCGCCGCGTTCATGCGTGTGCAGTGCAAACTGCGCCCCTGGCGCGTAGCGCACGATGCTGGTGGCACGCGCCACTTCTCCGCCATCGCGTGCCAGCAGGCGGCGCTGCACCAGGGGCGAGGGCGACGCCTGCCAGGCCAGTTGGTTGCTGTCAACCACGCAGCGCAGGCTCTCGTCGGCGTGAATGTGCGCCGCGTTCATTGCAGCAGGCCCAGCGCCCCTGCCAGGCAGCTCGCAGCGGCCACCCCAGTCAGGCGCAGGCGCATGGGCAACCAGCCCTGCAGTTGGTGGTGCGGGTAGACGCGCCGGTCCACCGCGTAACACGCCAGCAGCAGCAAAGCCAAGAGCAACAGCCCCCAAGCCACCGGCGCCAGCAGGGCAAGCCAGGCCAAAAGGCTGGGGCTCACGCCCCACAGGTAAAGCGGCGCAGCGCCCACCTTGTCGCGCAGGGCCAACCCCCAATGGATGGCGCCCAAAAAACTCGCGATGGTGGCGCCATAGGCCAGCAGCGCAAATGCCAAGGGCGCCCGATGGGCGCTGCCCGGCCACCACACGGCCATTGCCAGCGCAGCAAAGGGCAGCAGACCGGCATAGCCCAGCACTGTGACCAGGGTGGGGGGCGTGCGGGGCGCGCTTGGGGGCGGCGTGTCGTGCATAGTCAAGTTCCAGCGTTATGGTGGGGGTAGGCGGGGCGCCGCCAACTTTCATGAGGGTGCGCCGCACCCCCATTCATGAACGTTTTTCCACGGGGATACCCACCCTAGGCAGCCGGGTGCGCCGCCTGTGGCAGTATGGGCCACCCGCAATTTTCTCTGGTGCGCATTGTGCCGCCCGCCCTGTGGCGGCGCACCGGGGCGCAGCGATATACACAGAAACGCAAAAATCATATGACCGCACTGAACGTACTGGGCACCGCGCTGGTGGCCTGCTCCTTTGACCCGCTGACCGGATTTTTCCGCGACGGCTGCTGCAATACCGACCGCGAGGACCACGGCACCCATGTGGTGTGCGCACGGGTCACGACCGACTTTCTGGCCTATTCGCTGCAGCGCGGCAACGATTTGGTGACGCCACGGCCCGAATACCGCTTTGTCGGCTTGCAAGCGGGTGACCGCTGGTGCCTGTGCGCCATTCGCTGGGAAGAAGCCCTGCAAGCCGGCGTCGCCCCCCCGGTGGATTTGGAAGCCACCCACGCCAAGGCGCTGGAGATCGTCACTCTGGAGCAACTCAAGGCCCACGCGCTCGCGCCACGTCCAATGCTGCCATGAACCCGCTGCAGCCTAAAAAACTACTCTTGAGCAAATGGACGGCGGTCACGCCCGTAGGCAAAAACAAGCATTTTTTGGTGTCCAAAGTCCTACCTTGCGAGCCGCCCTCGCAGGCGATAGCCGCAGTGGAGCTTGAAGCGGTGTATTCCAAGTCCGTAGTTCGGCTTGATTGGCGCGAACTGCGCGATGAGAAGCTCTGGCGCCAGGGCTGGGTCTGAGGGCCAGGCCCGATAAGGTGACGCGCTGCCAAAACTGGCGGGATGCGGCGGCGGGAGGCAGCACCGAGCGACGGAATGATCAGCGCTGGGCGAGCGCTCTTTTCACGTCACGCACCAGCGCACCGCTGTCAGGTGCCGTCATGCTGGAATAGCTGTCAATCAACTTTCCGTCCCGCCCGACCAGGTACTTGTAAAAATTCCAGCGCGGTGCGCCGCCACCGGCTTTGGCCAATTCCAAGAACAGCGGATTGGCATTTTTGCCACTGAGCACCGACTTCTCGAACATCGGGAACTTCACTCCGTAGGTGTTGTAGCAAAAGTCTGCAATGTCTTTGCCCTTGCCTGGTTCTTGCTGGCCAAAGTCGTTCGAAGGAAAGCCCAGCACCACCAAACCCTGGGCGCTGTAGCTGGCATACAGCTTTTCCAGCCCTTCATACTGGGGCGTGAAGCCGCAGTAACTCGCTGTGTTGACCACTAGCAGCACCTTGCCTGCGTACTGGCAGAGGTTTTGGGGGGCGTCGTCTTGCAGGCGCTTGAAGGTTTTTTGCAGCAAAGCGGGGCAGGCCGCAGGCGCTGCATCCGCCGCATAGGCTGCTAAAGGCAATGCACACGCCAAGCAAGCTGCAAAAACGGCAGGGAGGCACTTCAGGAGGCGGCGCATGCAAAGGTCTTGCGTAAAAATGGCGGTGGGGATTGCCAAAACCGCAGGGCGCTAGGCCACTGTGACCGCAATAAATGCGAGCAAAAACATCAGCACCGCACCCACGATGGGCAAGACGATGGGCATCATGGGCACAATTTCTTCTACTACGTCTTGGGCGGCGGTTTGTGTGCCATCGTGGGGGGCTGCGTGGGGAGCGGACATGGGCGGTCTTTCAAAAAATAGAGGGCGCCACACGGCAGCCACAAGAGCCGCGAGTTTATCCCCATCGCCCCAAAACACGCCAAAGCGTGCCGAAGTGCGCTTCAAGCGCACGGTTGAGCGCACCACTTTCTTTCTTTTCTTCAAAAAATTCGCACGGCTTGTCAACCGCCACAAGGGCTGGTGCGTGATAGGTGCACATGCGCACGATCACGCAAACGCGCAATTGACAGACCTACGTTGGAACCTATGCAAAAAACACCGATTGAAATGCCGGAAAAAGGCACGTACAAGTGGCAGCTCTTTAACTACTGGTCGGATGAATACCGCCAAACGCGCGCCGACCACTCGGCCTATATCGCGCTGAATTTCGCCGGCGCACTGGATGTATGCCGCACCAAACTGCAAGCGCTGGTGCAACACCATCGCCAGCACGAGGCGGACGCAGGCAGTGGCGAGCGCCATCGCCACGCGATTGCGCGCTTGCAAAACACCTTGAGCGGCGCGGCCGTGGCTTACGAGCGCAGCTTCCAGCACCATTAACTTTCACGTTAACAAGCCGCAGGGCGCCGCACATCGTCAACTTTCATGAAGGCGCGCAGCACCGCCTACCATGAAAGTTCTCTCACCTTAACCCAGCGCGCACCGGTTCCATGCCACCGGCGCACCCGCACAGTGGCCGTTAGGGCTTGAGCGCCACCACCCGCAGCACCTCGTTGGCATAGGCTTCCAGCTTCTTGGCGCCCATGCCGCTGATGCCTTGCAAATCGTCCAGGGACTGCGGCGCGCGCTGGGCAATGGCCGCCAGCGTGGCGTCGTGAAAAATCACATACGCCGGTAAATTGTGTTCGCGCGCCACCTCGGCGCGCCAGGCTTTGAGTTCTACGTAGCGCTGCAAAGCCAGGCCGTCGAGCGCAATGGGCGCCTTCACGCTGCTGCGTGTGCCTAAAGTTTTCCCTTTCGGCGCCTTGGGCAGCGATACCGATTCACGCAAGCGCACCCGCATCTCACCCTTCAACACGGCACGCGACTGCTCGGTCAGCACCAGGGTGTTGAAGGCTTGCACATCCACCATGACCGCGCCCATGGCCAGCAGTTGGCGCAGCACGCCGCGCAGTTGCAGCTCGCTCAAGGCCGCGCCCACGCCAAAGGTGCTCAGGCGCTCGTGGCCGTGCTGGGCCACTTTGTCGGTCCTTTTGCCGCGCACAATGTCCATCAACTGGCCCGCGCCAAAGCTGATGCCGCTGAGCTTGTGGATGCGGTAAATGGTGGACAACAGCATTTGCGCCGCCTGCGTGCCGTCCCACACGGCGGGTGGGTGCAGGCAGTTGTCGCAGTTGCCGCAGGGCTGGCTGGCTTCGCCAAAGTAGGCCAGCAGACGGGTGCGCCGGCAGTCGATGGCCTCGGCCAAGCCCAGCAAGGCTTCGAGCTTGCCGCGCATGAGCTGCTTGAACTCTTCGTCGGCCGGTCCCTCGTCGATCATGCGGCGCTGGTTGACCACGTCGTTGAGCCCGTAGCACATCCAGGCGTCGGCGCTTAAGCCGTCGCGGCCGGCGCGGCCGGTTTCCTGGTAGTAGCCCTCGATGTTTTTGGGCATGTCCAAGTGGGCGACAAAGCGCACATCGGGCTTGTCGATGCCCATGCCAAAGGCAATTGTGGCCACCATCACCACGCCTTCTTCGCGCAAAAAGCGGTCCTGGTGGGTTTGGCGCAGTTTGCTGTCCAGCCCCGCGTGGTAGGGCAGCGCGTCGATGCCGGCTTCGCACAGGGTTTGGGCAATGTCCTCGACTTTTTTGCGCGACTGGCAGTAGACGATGCCTGCGTCGTCCGGGTGCTCGCGCTCGATAAAGCGCAGCAGCTGCGCCGTGGCCTCGCGCTTTTCCACGATGGTGTAGCGGATATTGGGGCGGTCAAAACTGCTGACAAAAGCGCGCGCATCTTGCAGTTGCAGGCGCTCCAAAATGTCGGCGCGCGTCAGGTCGTCGGCTGTGGCGGTCAGCGCCATGCGCGGCACGCCGGCATAGCGCTCGTGCAGTACCGTCAGCGCCCGGTACTCGGGGCGGAAGTCGTGGCCCCATTGGCTCACGCAGTGTGCCTCGTCAATGGCAAACAGGCTGAGCCCGCCGCGCGCAAACAGCGCGTCTAGTTGCGCCAAAAAACGCGCGGTGGTCACCCGCTCGGGCGCGGCGTACAAAAGGGTGATGTCACCGCGCAGCAGGCGCTGCTCCACCTGGTAGGCCTCGTCCATCGAGAGCGTGGAGTTCAAAAACGCGGCACTGACGCCGGCCTCGTGCAGCGCGCCCACCTGGTCGTGCATGAGCGCAATCAGCGGCGAGATGACGATGGTGACCCCATGGCCCGCGCGCTGGCGGGCGATTGCCGGAATCTGGTAGCACAGCGACTTGCCGCCGCCCGTGGGCATGAGCACCAGGGCGTCACCGCCGCCGCCTACATGCTCAATGATGGCTTGCTGGGGGCCGCGAAAGCGCTCGTAGCCAAAGATTTCTTGCAGGATGGGGGCGTAGGACACAGGGCGGGGGTTCGGGTGTGGCCGCAAAGAATGCGCCAGACGCCTATTGTCCCGCCTAAACGCGGAGTCTCTCGCCGGTGCTTAGGCGTTTTTCAAGGCCCGCCGGTATTGCATCGCTTCGGCCACGTGGGCCAGGGCGGTGGACGGGGAGTCGGCCAGGTCGGCAATCGTGCGGGCAATTTTCAGCGTGCGGTGGGTGCCGCGTGCGGACCAACCGAGCTGCGCCGCTGCGCTTTGCAAAAACTTGGCGGCAGTGGGCTCCAGGCGCGCGTGCAGGTCAATGTCGCCGCCGGTGAGCGCCTGGTTGGCCTTGCCCTGGCGTGCATTGGCGCGTGCATGGGCCTGGGTGCAGCGCGCCCGAATGCTTTGGGTGGACTCGCCTGCCGCAGCGCCCAGCAGTTCCTGCGCGGGCAGGGCCGGCACCTCCACATGCAGGTCGATGCGGTCCATCAAGGGTCCGCTGAGCTTGCCCTGGTAGCGGCTGACCTGGTCGGGCGTGCAGCGGCAGGCGCGGGTGGTGGCGCCCAAGTAGCCGCAGGGGCAGGGGTTCATGGCGGCAATGAGCTGAAAGCGCGCCGGAAACTCCGCCCGGCGCGCCGCGCGGGAAATGGTGATGGTGCCGGTCTCCAAGGGTTCACGCAGCGCCTCTAAGGCGTGGCGGGGAAACTCGGGCAACTCGTCCAAAAACAGCACGCCGTGGTGGGCCAGTGAGATTTCGCCAGGGCGCGGTGGCGAGCCGCCGCCCACCAGCGCTACCGCGCTGGCCGAATGGTGCGGGCTGCAAGTGGGACGCTGGCCCCAGCGCCGGATGTCAAAGCGCCCGCTCAGGCTGCCAATGGCCGCACTTTGCAGCGCCTCATCGGTCGCCATGGGTGGCAGCAGCCCGGCAAATCGCTGGGCCAGCATGGACTTGCCCGCGCCCGGCGGTCCCACCAACAACACACTGTGGCCCCCGGCGGCGGCGATTTCCAGCGCGCGCTTGGCGCCAATCTGGCCCTTGACATCTGCCAGGTCGGCCAGTGCGCTGCCTTCTTGCGCCGGGGCAGGGCAGACGCGCGCCCAGCCCTCGCCATCCATTCCATCCGGCTCAGGCACCAGTGCGCCGTCCGGCACAAACTGGCGCACCACGTCAAGCAGGTGTGCCGCGCGATAGACCTGGGCGCCGGGCACCAGCGCTGCTTCTTCGGCGCTGCCGGGGGGAAGCACCAAGCGGGTGTTGACCTGGGCGGTGTGCAGCGCCAGCGCCATGGCCAAGGCGCCGCGCACCGGACGCAAAGCGCCTGAGAGCGACAGCTCCCCGGCAAATTCATAGTCGGCCAGGCGCGCGCCGTCGATTTGCCCGCTGGCCGCCAGAATACCCAGAGCAATGGGCAGGTCCAGGCGCCCCGAGTCTTTGGGCAGGTCGGCGGGCGCCAGATTCACTGTGATGCGTTTGTTGTGCGGAAACTCCAGCCCCGCGTTTTGAATGGCGCAGCGCACCCGCTCGCGCGCCTCTTTCACCTCCACGTCGGCCAGGCCCACCAGCGTAAAGCTGGGCAAGCCGTTGGCCATGTGGACTTCGACAGTGACTTGCAAGGCATCTAGCCCGAGCAAGACGCGGCTTTGAACCAAAGACAGACCCATGATGAACTCCCTGAAACGGTGCGTATGCAGATATTCCAACGGCCGTAAACGCACTATTTAAGTGCAAACTGTATTTATATACAGCAACGATAACTGAATTTGCGCGTGTTGAAAAGGCCTTGCCGCGGGTGATGCAGGAATTTTTTGCAAGTACTTGGCACGGCTTCTGCTTCAACAGCTTATCTCCCGTTCCTGCGGAGAGGCAGCGCAGTCATCCGGCGTGCCTGCAAACCACTCTTTTGAAGCTGAGGTGAACCTATGAAGTTAGTTACGGCCATCATTAAACCGTTCAAGCTCGACGAGGTGCGTGAAGCCCTCTCTGGCATTGGCGTTCAGGGCATTACGGTGACCGAAGTCAAGGGCTTTGGTCGGCAAAAAGGCCATACCGAGCTGTACCGCGGCGCGGAATACGTGGTCGATTTTTTGCCCAAGGTCAAGATCGAAGCCGCCATCGACTCGGCCCTGCTGGAACGGGTGATTGAAGCCATCGAGGGCGCTGCGCGCACCGGCAAGATCGGCGACGGCAAAATTTTCGTGTACGACTTGGAGCAGGTCGTGCGTATCCGTACCGGTGAAACCGGCAAAGAAGCGCTGTAAAGCCGGCACAGAAAGGAACTCATGATGAAAAAACTACTTCTTTCCCTCGCGCTGGGTCTGGGACTACTAGGCGCTGGCTCTTTTGCGTTGGCACAGACTGCCGCGCCTACCGCTGTTGCTTCAGAAGCCAAAGCGGAGGCGCCGCCCGCCGCCGCCGCGCCCGCCGCTGCTGTGGCCGCTGCACCGGCAGCTGACGCGCCCGCTCCGGTGGCTGTGCCCAACAAGGGCGACACCGCCTGGATGATGGTCGCGACGCTTTTGGTGGTCTTGATGACAGTGCCCGGCCTGGCCTTGTTCTACGGCGGCTTGGTGCGCAGCAAGAACATGCTGTCGGTGCTCATGCAGGTTATGGTCACCTTCTCGATGATCGTGGTGCTGTGGTTTATCTATGGCTACAGCCTGGCGTTCACCGAGGGTGGGCCCTTCTTTGGCGGCTGGGACCGCTTGTTCATGAAGGGAGTGTGGGACAACGCGGCGGGCACCTTTGCCAATGCGGCCACCTTCAGCAAGGGCGTGGTCATTCCTGAGATCGTGTTTGCCGCGTTCCAGGCGACTTTTGCCGGCATTACCTGCGCCCTGATCGTCGGCGCCTTTGCTGAGCGCATGAAGTTCTCCGCAGTGCTCGCGTTTATGGTGCTGTGGTTTACCTTTAGCTACGCGCCCATCGCTCACATGGTGTGGTTCTGGATGGGGCCTGACGCCTACACCGGCAAAGAGGTGGTGGAAGCCATGAACGCGAAAGCCGGTTACCTGTGGCAGTCGGGCGCGCTGGACTTTGCCGGCGGCACCGTGGTGCACATCAACGCAGCGGTGGCTGGCCTGGTGGGCGCCTACATGGTGGGCAAGCGCATTGGCTACGGCAAGGAATCCATGGCCCCGCACAGCCTGACCCTGACCATGGTGGGCGCATCCCTGCTGTGGGTGGGCTGGTTTGGCTTCAACGCCGGTTCCGCCTTGGAGGCCAATGGTTTTGCTGCCCTGGCATTTATCAACACCTTTGGTGCGACGGCGGCTGCCGTGCTGGCGTGGTGCGTGGGTGAGACGCTGATGCGTGGCAAGGCTTCCATGTTGGGCGCAGCATCGGGCGCGGTAGCGGGCTTGGTGGCCATTACCCCGGCTTGCGGCAACGTAGGCATAGGCGGCGCGCTGGTGATTGGCTTCTTGTCGGGCTTTGCCGGCCTGTGGGGCGTGAACGGTTTGAAGAAGCTGCTGGGCGCGGACGACACGCTGGACGTGTTTGGCGTGCACGGTGTGTGCGGCATCTTGGGTGCCATCTTGACCGGCGTGTTCAACTCGCCCGCCCTGGGTGGACCTGGCTATGTGGCCGACTGGACGACCGCCACGATGGTAACGGCTGCGGACTACTCCATCGCCGCACAAGTTTGGATCCAAACAAAAGCGGTGTTGACCACCGTGGTCTGGTCCGGCGTGGTGTCTATCGTGGCCTTCAAGCTGGTTGACATGGTGATCGGACTGCGCGTGAGCGAAGAAGACGAGCGTGAAGGACTGGACATCAGTTCGCACGGCGAGACGGCTTACAACCGCTAAAAGCGTCACGGGGCTCGGGGGCAACCCCGACCTGCCGCCCGGCAAGACTTCGGTTTTGCCGGGCGTTTTCGTTTTTGGGACACCCGCTTGCGCGCCACAATGCGGCATCGATTTCCACCCGCTGATCCGAAGGCATAGACCATGATCCAACACCCCGCTTGGCAAACGCTGCATCCCACGCCCTACGAGCTTGGCGAGTCCCCCTTTTGGCATCCGCAGGAGCAACTGCTCTATTGGGTGGATATTCCGGGCAAAAAAATCCTGCGCGCGCAAGCGGACGGCGGCGCGCTCCAAGTGTGGAACATGCCCAGCGAGCCGGGTTGTATTGCGCCCGCAGCCAGCGGCGGCCTGGTGATTGCGCTGCGCCACGGTGTGTTCAGTGCGCGCACTTGGGGCGGGGCGCTGGAACCCGTTGCCGTGTTGCCCTACGACCCGGCTACGGTACGCGCCAACGACGGCAAATGCGACGCGCTGGGGCGTTTTTGGGTGGGCACGATTGACGAGCCCAAGGCCAGCCGCGCCGCTGCCTTGTTCAGCATAGACGCACGCCAGAGCGGCCAGGCCGTGGTGCAGCGCCAAGCGGGCGATGCGCTCACCGGCAACGGCTTGGCCTGGGCGCCCGACGACCGTACTGTGTATTGGGCTGATACGCCCCACCACATCGTCCATGCCTGGGACTACGCGCTGGCTTCTAACGCACTGAGCGCCCATCGCACGTTTTTGCAATTTGCCCCCAAACCTGTAGGCTGGACCTTTGAAGACGCCAGTTACCAAGGCCGCCCCGACGGCGCGGCGGTCGATGTTATGGGCAACTATTGGGTGGCCATGTTTGAGGGCGGGCGCATTTGCCAATTTGCCCCGGACGGTGCACTGCTGGCGCAGTACGCCACACCGGCGCAATGCCCCACCATGCCGTGTTTCGGTGGCCCGGACATGCAAACCCTGTTCGTTACCACCGCCCGCCATGGACGCAGCGCGGGCGAGTTGGCGCATTTCCCTGAATCAGGTTGCGTGTTTTCCACGCGCGTGTCAGTGCCCGGTTTGGCGGTGAACTTTTACGCAGCCGCCTGAACGGGCGCCGGTGCAAACCCGCCCTGCGCCAAGCCGCCCCCAGGGTTCAACACCGCGCCGCTGCATTGCCGGGGCGCGCTTCGCCGCCGTGGCCACCCCCGCGTTAGCCAAGGCGCTGGCGTGCTTCTTCCAGTGCCTGTGGGGTGTCCACGTCATGCACGCAACCGGCGTCTTGCACCGCCAGCAAGTGGGCGCCGTAGTGCTGTACCACCGCACGCGCGCCGCTGTCACCGGTTAATGCCAGCAGCTCTGGGCGGCAACTGGCTGCAAAGCCCACCGGATGGCCTCGCTCGCCCTGCCAGATGGGCACCACGACCGTGTGCGCTTGCAGCGCCTTTGCCACTTGCAGCAGCGTGTCCGGCTGGACCAGCGGCAGATCGGCCGGCAGCACCAGCCAAGCCGTGGCGTGGCGCGTAGCGGCCACACCGCAGGCAATGCTGTCGCCCATGCCGGGCAGTGCCAGGTGGGCCGTGTGGCTGCGCTCCACCACGTGCCATGGCAGGCCACTGGCCTGCGCGGCCGCCAGCGTCCAGTCGCGCACCCGGCGCCCGTGCAACAAGGCGTCTAGCTTGTCCTGGCCGCCGCTGGCCGCGCGAAAGCGCGCGCTGCGGCCCGCAGCTAGAAGGAGAACAGTGGGTGGGGATGCAGACATGGAATGCGCTTGGCTCACTAAGTGGCTTGATTGTCGACCCAGTTGCCGTGCGCTATTCGATGCTGCATAGGTGATGCGCACTGTCATTGCCATTGCCACTGCCTTCGCCCTCGCCCTCGCCTTCGCCCTTGCCCTTGCCCTTGCCCTTGCCACCGCCACCGCCACCATTTTTTTGACTGTGCGGCGTTCAAAAAATTCACTGTCAAGCCCGCTGCGGGCATTTAGCATCCACGTATGCCCATTCATTCACTCGCGCTCGCCGAACTCACCGACCGTATCCGCCAGGCGCGCAGTGCGCCCATCCCCGAAGACCGGCTGCTGCGAGTGCGCGGTGGCGGTAGCAAAGACTTTTATGGCACCGCTTTGCGCGGCCAGCCGCTTTCAACCCAAGGCCTGCAAGGCATCGTGAGCTATGAGCCCACCGAGCTGGTGGTAACGGTGCAAGCCGGTACGCCGCTGGCCGAGCTAGAAGCCGCCTTGCTGGAAAAAAACCAATGCCTGCCCTTTGAGCCGCCGCACTTTGGTCCGGCGGGTGCAAGCACCGTGGGCGGCATGGCGGCGGCGGCTTTAAGTGGCCCGTCACGGGCCAGTGTGGGGGCGGTCAAAGACTATGTACTGGGCGCGCGGTTTATCAACGGCAAAGGTGAGCACCTGACCTTCGGGGGCCAGGTGATGAAGAACGTGGCTGGTTATGACGTGAGCCGCCTGCTGGCTGGTAGCTGGGGCACGCTGGGGGTGATCACCGAGGTCTCGCTCAAGGTGCTGGCGTTTGCGCCCAGTGAGGCCACGCTGGCCTGCGCGTTGCCGCAGGACGCGGCCTTGGCCCTGCTGCACCGGTGGGGTGGCCAGCCTTTGCCCCTGAACGCGAGTTGCTGGGTGCACGACCCGCTTGAGGGCGGCGAAGGCGGCGACACACTGTTTGTGCGACTGCGCGGCGCACTCGCTGCGGTGCAGGCGGCGCTGCCGCGCATGCGTGCCGAGGTGCTGGCCCAAGGCGGCGAGGCCGAAGTCATGGACAACACCCAGGCCAGCGCCGATTGGGCCGCAGCGCGCGACCAGCGCCTGCCGTTTTTCAACGCGCCGCCTGCGCCTGATTTGTGTTTGTGGCGCCTGTCGGTGGCGCAGACCGCGCCGGTGCTGGCCCTGCCCTACGCGCAGTGCATTGAATGGCACGGTGGCCAGCGCTGGCTGTGGGCGCCGGCCTCCGTAGCGCACAAGCTGCACGCGCTGGCGCAGGGTGCTGGCGGCCACGCCACCTTGTTTCGCCGCCCGGCCGGCGCCTTGGCCAACGTGGACGCTGGTGCGCCGGTGTTTGCCCCGCAAGACGCCACGCAAGCCCGCATCCAGAGCGCTTTGCAACTGCAATTTGACCCCGACGGCGTGTTCAACACCCACCGCCCGCACTCCGTGGCTTAAGCCCCCTCACCCGCCATGCAAACCACGCTCTCCCCCGAATACCAACACAGCGCCGATGGGCAGGCCGCCGAGGCCATTGTGCGCAACTGCGTGCACTGCGGTTTTTGCACCGCCACCTGCCCCACCTACCAGCTGCTGGGCGATGAGCTGGACGGCCCGCGCGGGCGCATTTACCTGATCAAGCAAGTGCTCGAAGGCGCCGAGCCCACGCGCAAAACCCAGCAGCACCTGGACCGCTGCCTGACCTGCCGCAACTGCGAATCCACCTGCCCCAGCGGCGTGGAATACGGCCACCTAATCGACCTGGGGCGCAAGCTGGTGGACGCCAAAGTGCCGCGCCCCTTGCCCGAGCGCGCGGTGCGCTGGGCCTTGAAAGAAGGCCTGCCCTCGCCCTTGTTTGGCGTGGCCATGAAGTTAGGCCAGGCGGTGCGCGGCGTGCTGCCCGAAGCGATTCGCTCCAAAGTACCGGCCGCGCAGGACGCGGGCCGCATGCCGGTGGCGTTGCATGCGCGCAAGGTGCTGATGCTGGCCGGTTGCGTGCAGCCGTCCATGGCGCCCAATATCAACAGTGCGACGGCGCGCGTGCTGGACGCCGCAGGCATTCAAACCGTGGTCGCGCCCAAGGCGGGTTGCTGCGGCGCGGTCAAGTTCCACCTGAACGACCAAGACGGCGCCAAGGACGCCATGCGCGCCAATATCGACGCATGGTGGCCGCATATTGCGCCCGCTGCGGGGGCAGGCGTGGAGGCGATTGTGATGAACGCCTCGGGCTGCGGCGTCATGGTCAAAGACTACGGCCACGTGCTGCGCGAGGACCCGCTGTATGCGGCCAAAGCACAGCGGGTGAGCGCACTCACCCGCGATCTGAGCGAGCTGCTACCCGAGCTGGTGCAGGCGCTCAAGCCCCGCATCAGCGCCACGGCGGCGCAAGCGGCGGGTGTGCAAGCCTTTCACCCGCCCTGCACCTTGCAGCACGGCCAAAAGTTGCGCGGTGGCGTGGAGCAGCACATGGCGGCGCTGGGTTTTGCAGTGCAAGTAGCCACCACCGAAGCGCATTTGTGCTGTGGCTCGGCCGGCACTTACTCGGTGCTCAACCCAAAAATCGCCTACGAGCTGCGCGACCGCAAACTCGGCAACTTGCAGGCCTTGCAGCCCCAGGGCATTTGCAGCGCCAACATCGGCTGCATCACCCACTTGCAGAGCGGCACGGACACGCCGGTGCGCCACTGGGTAGAGGTATTGGATGCGGCGCTGGCCGCTGGCTGAAAAGCCGGTTTGACGCCGCGACGGCGCGGAAATTTATTCCACCACGCCGCGCAAGGCCACGCTGCGCCTTCGCAGCCACTCCAGCAGCAGCAGCATGCTGATGGCAAACACAATCAGCATGAAGGCGGCCGACAGAATGGTTGGCGAGAGCTGCTCGCGCAGGCCGGTCCACATCTGGCGTGGCAAAGTGGTTTGTTCGGGGCCGCCCAGGAAGAGCACCACCACCACCTCGTCAAACGAGGTGGCAAACGCAAACAAGGCGCCCGACAGCACGCCCGGCCAAACGATGGGCAGCATGACGCGGCGAAACGCCAGCCACTGCGACGCGCCCAGGCTGCGCGCGGCGCGCACCAGGCCCATGTCAAAGCCGCCCAGCGTGGCCGTGACGGTGATGACCACAAAAGGCATGCCCAAGACCGCGTGCACTAGCACGATGCCCAGCAGGTTGTTGGCAATGCCCAGTTTGGAGAAGAAGAAGTAGGCGCCCACCGCCAGTAACACCACTGGCACGATCATGGGCGAGACCAGCACCGCCATGATGAAGCGCTTGTAGTAGCCCAGCGCCAAGATAAACACCAGCAACGCACCCGCGCCCAAATCGGGCACGCACTGCGGCAAATAAACGCGCACAAAGGCGGTGCTTGGACTCGCACCCAGCGAACGCGCCGCGCGCACAAAGGACGGCGGAATTTGCCGCATCACCGAGTACATCGGCAAAATCATGAAGGGCAGCAGAATGTGCGTCATGGCAATGACCACGCCAAAGCGGTTAAACACCAGCGGCAGCGGCTCGGAGATCAGCCCCACGGCCTGCAACAGGGAGTTGACCACGCCCTCTTTTTGCAGCACCACCATCCAGGCGGTGGTGCGCACCAAGAGCGAGGTCCAAAACGGCAGCAGCACAAAAATTAGCAGCACATTGGCCGTCTTGTCGCGCAGGTGCGCCAGCAGGTAGGCCAGGGGAAAGCCCAACACAATGCACATCAGCGTCACCGTGAGTGCCACGCCCAAGGTGCGCAGGTAAATGGTGATGTGGATGTGGATGCGCCAGGCTGTGCTGCGTCATCACCTGGATGCCATCGCTGGACGCCACCAGGCCCCCGTCCACCGACAAGAGCACCGAGCGGTAAACGGATTTGCCCAGCACACTGTTGGCGATGCGCAAGGGGTCTGCGCAGGCGCTCAGCGCAATCAAGGAAAAATTCGGCACTACCACAAAGCCAAACACCAGCGACTGCTTGGGTGGCTGCATGGCGCGCGTGGCTTAGGCGGCGGGTAGCACCGCCTCAATATCACCTTCTAGGCTGGCCGGCGTGTCGGTGGGCGCATAGCGCTTGCGCACCAGGCCGTCGGGGCCGACCAAAAACTTGGTGAAGTTCCACTTGATGGCCTGGGTGCCCAAAATGCCAGGCGCCTCTTTGGTCAGCCATTGAAACAGGGGGTGGGCGTCTGCGCCATTGACGTTCACCTTGGACATCATGGTGAAGCTCACGCCGTAGTTCTTTTGGCAAAAGTTGGCTATTTCGCCGTCGCTGCCTTTGTCCTGCGCGCCAAACTGGTTGCAAGGAAAACCCAGCACCACCAGGCCTTGGCTGCCGTACTTTTGGTGCAGCGCTTCCAGCCCGGCAAATTGGGGCGTGAAGCCGCAAGCACTGGCGGTGTTGACCACTAGCAGGACTTTGCCCGCGAGGTCTTTTAAATGCAGGGGCTGGCCGTCAATCGCGACGGCGTCAAAGTCAAAGGCAGTGGTCATGCGGTGTTCCTTGGATGGTGGCAGTCAGGTGAAAACTATCCGTGCAAGTTGTCGTTGCGTGCAATCTCGAGCAGGTGGCCCACTTCCTCGCCGTGCTCGCTGCAGTTGCGCTCGTGCCAGCGCTTGATCAGCCACATGCAGCCCGCCACCAACACACCAAAGGCGCTGATCGCCGCAAAGGCCGACACGCCCATCCCAGTCGACAGGCTGTACAGGCCGCCGAGCACCAAAATGCAGGTTTGTTCGTTGAAGTTTTGTACTGCAATCGAGCGTCCGGCGCCCATCAGGTTGTGGCCGCGGTGTTGCAGCAAAGCGTTCATGGGCACCACCAAAAAGCCACCCAAGGCACCCAGCAGCACCAAAAACGGCGCCGCAACCCAGACGTTGGATATAAAGTTAAGCAGTATCACCAGCACACCCATGGCAATGCCCAGCGGCATCACCCGCGTGGCATGTTCCAAGCGCATGCGCATCGATGCCACCACGGCACCCACTGCGGTACCCACCGCCACCACGCCCACCAAAGACGAGGCCTGCGTCACGCTATAGCCTAGCGCCGCAGCCGCCCAGGCCAGCACGATGTAGCGCAAGTTACCGCTCACGCCCCAAAACAAGGTGGTGGTCGCCAAGGAAATTTGCCCCAGCCGGTCGCCCCACAGCCGGGTGTTGCACCACCAAAAGTCGGGCAAGAGGGTAATGAGGCGCCGGGGCAGGGGCCGCATCTCCACGCCAGTGAGCGGAATGCGGATGTTGAACCAGGCAGCTGCCAAGTAAAGCAGTATGAGCGCACTGATAGCGGCCTCTGGTGCGGTGTCAATGCCCGTGTCTATGAATGGCACGTCGAAAGAAAGCAAAAACGGCGCAATGTGCGAGCCCACCAACTGGCCGCCCAGCAGCACACCCAAAATAATCGAGGCGATCGTCAAGCCCTCAATCCAGCCATTGGCTTTGACCAACTGCGAAGCCGGCAGCAGCTCGGTCAGGATGCCGTACTTGGCAGGCGAGTAGGCGGCGGCGCCCAGCCCCACCACGGCGTAGGCCATGAGCGGGTGGCTGCCAAACAGCATCAGCAGGCAGCCCACAATCTTGATGGTATTGCTCACCAGCATCACCCGGCCCTTGGGGTAGGCGTCTGCATACGCACCCACAAAGGGCGCCAGCACAACGTAAAACAAGGCAAACATGGGCACCAGCGCCGCTTGCTGCCACTCGGGGGCGTTGGCGCTGCGCAGCAATTGCACAGCCCCCACAAACAAAGCGTTGTCGGCCAGCGAGCTGAAAAACTGCGCCGCCATGATGGTGAAAAAACCGCGTTTCATCAGTAGAGGTACGAGTCGCTATGTGCAGATGGCGGTGGGGTGAGGGCTATCAGTCGGCAAAGTGCATGGGTTATAGCACGCGCTTAGCTGCTGCACGATCACCCCACGCTCTGTGCGCGGCGCTACAGTCACACTATGCCCCGCCCCATCCAAGCCACCATCCATACCCAGGCCTTGCGCCACAACCTGCAAACCGTGCGTGCGCGCGCACCAGACGCCCGCGCCTGGGCGGTAGTCAAGGCCAACGCCTATGGCCACGGCATTGAACGCGTGTTCGAGGGCTTGCGCGGCGCAGACGGTTTTGCGCTGCTAGACATAGATGAGGCCCAGCGCCTGCGTGCTTTGGGCTGGCGCGGGCCGATTCTGCTGCTCGAAGGCGCCTTTGAACTGCGCGACCTGGAATGGTGCTCGCGCCTGGACCTGTGGCACACGGTGCACAACGAGGCGCAAATTGACCTGCTGGCCGCGCACAAAACCAATGTGCCGCAGCGCGTTTTTTTGAAGATGAACAGCGGCATGAACCGCCTGGGCTTTCGCCCCGAACATTACAGCGCCGCTTGGACGCGCCTCAACGCCTTGCCACAGGTGGACGAAATCTCGCTCATGACCCATTTCAGCGACGCCGATGGCGCAGGTGGCGTGGCCGCGCAGTTGGCGGTGTTTGAAGCGGCCAGCGCGGATTTGCCGGGCGAGCGCTGCATCAGCAACAGCGCGGCCACCTTGCGCTACGCCCACTGCGCCAACGACTGGGTGCGCATCGGCATCGCCCTGTACGGCAGCGCCCCGGACTACCCGGAGCACGCCGCCAGCCATTGGGGCCTGTTGCCCACCATGAGCCTGCGCGCCCACATCATCGCCACCCAAGACCTGGCCCCAGGCGACAGCGTGGGCTACGGATCGGGCTTTGTGGCGCAGCACGCCATGCGCATTGGCGTGGTGGCCTGTGGGTATGCCGATGGCTACCCGCGCACATGCCCCAGCGCCACGCCAGTGCTGGTGAACGGCTTGCGCAGCCATACGGTGGGCCGGGTCAGCATGGACATGCTGGCGGTGGACCTGACCGAACTGCCCGGCGCCGACCTGGGCAGCGAAGTGACCTTGTGGGGCGCGGCCTCCACTGGCCAGCTGCTGCCCATTGACGAGGTGGCCGCCTGCGCCCACACCCTGGGCTACGAGTTGATGTGTGCGCTGGCCCAACGGGTGCCGGTGGTGGTGGAGTAGTGCGCCGCGTCAAGGTAGTTGTCGCCTCATTCATGCATGCAACTGCTGAATAGGTTTGTGGTCCGAATTTGATCGGACGACACTTTCACGCTCGGGGTTGAGGGTGACTGGGCCAATGGGCGACCAGTTGCGTGTTTTGCCTGACCAGCGAGCCGGATTGAGCGCGCGGGCTTGGGTGTACAGCGTGTGGCGTGCTGCCAGAATGTTCTGGTCTTGGCCCTCATGGCGCTGCGCCGGGCTCACATACTTGATGCCACTGTGGCGATGCTCGACGTTGTACCAGTGCACGAATCCTGCAGCCCAGGTGCGCGCCGCCTCCAGATCAATGAAGCCTTTTGCCGGGAACTCTGGGCGGTACTTGGCGGTGCGAAACAGAGATTCTGCGTAGGCGTTGTCATCACTGAACCGAGGGCGCGAGTACGAGGGCTTCACGCCCAACCAGTTCAGCATCGCCAGCACCGTGGTGGCTTTGAGCGTGGAGCCGTTGTCGCCATGCTGTACCGGTTTGGCAGCCAGGGCAGCAATACCCTCGGCCAGTGCTGTTCGCCGCACAAGGTGAACGGCGTGGTCGGAGTGGTCGCTGTCGTGCACTTCCCAGCCAACAGCCCTGGTGCGGCCAATGTGGACAAGGCAGCCTTGCACATCGGCGCAGTCGCCTTCATCCACAGGTTCGGCTCCAGCCTGAACGAGCATGTTCATTTCCACGTTTGCGCAGTCGATGGGGTGTTTGATGAAGTGGCGGGCGAGGGCGATGCGCACGCGCAAGCCCGTGTGCAAGCCCGCTCGCCGGGCGTCATCTTCCACCCCGCCACCGGCGTGACTGCGGAGGCCGTAACCCAAGCGCAGGCCAGCTTGCGTCGGCGCATCCTGCGTGCCTTTGTGGGGCGCGGTCTGCTGGGGAGTTTCGAGGCCCAAGAGATGCTGGGCTACAAGCACAGCGGCTTCTCGGTGGACACCAGCGTATGCATTGCAGCGCACGACCGCGCCGGGCTGGAGCGTTTGTTGCGCTACTGCGCCCGACCGCCGTTTGCCATGGAGCGGCTGCGCA
>CANEVH010000003.1 GCA_947442105.1 Comamonadaceae bacterium
GCTCAAACCGATGAAATCAGCCTCGAAAAGCGTCGGGAGTTCACGATATGAAAGGGTTGCGTGGAAATCAAATGTCCCGAGCAAGGCGCCACACTTTTGCGTGGGGTATTTCAGCAGCCTGCTAAGCCTCAGGCGCCCACTCAAAAACATTCCTTGTAGTTCCGCTCCCCACACTCCTGCGCCATCTTTTGCGCGTCAGCGATTTGTTGTGGGGTCATGCTGCGCGCGGCCAGGTCACGATTCTTCGCGGCGTTGTCAGTGCCATAGATTGAAAACAGCGCATACGCCTTGGCATAGTCCTGGATTACGCCACGGCCCATGGCGTACATGACACCTAAATTGGACCGCGCCACTGCAAGCTCTAACGCCAGGCGGTACCACTTCACAGCCTCGGCGTCGTCCTGCATTACGCCTTCGCCGGTCTGGTACATGAAGCCTAAGTTGAACTTCGCCTGTCCAGATCCTTGCGCAGCAGCAAGTCGGTACCACTTGAGTGCTTCGGCATAACTTTGAGTGACACCGGTGCCCAGAAAGTAGCTTGTCCCAAGAAACGTTTGCGCCCAAGCCTCTCCAGCAAAGGCCAGGGGGCGGGTGATTTCCAACTCAGCCGCGTAGTCGCTCCGAGTATGAGCGCGCTCCGCATGAACCACAGGTGGAATCAGCATACCCCGAACTCCCCACGAGTCACGAGGGTGTCGAACACGCAATGGCTCCAGCACCCACAGTTCGCCGTTTAGCGCTGGCGGGCTGACGGCCATTTCGGTCGCAAGGTCGCCACGCGCGCGCGGGGCGTCTACATCGCCTACCGCGTCGGCCCACACCGGAAAAACCAGAAGCAGGTTTAGAAGTAACAGCGCTAGCCTTTTAACCATGGTCGACTGCCTTTGAAACCGTTGCATCTGCAAGCGACCGCGCGGTGTTGAAGGTGGCCAACCGGTAGGTAGTCAACACCGCTCAAGCCGCGTCCGATACCCGCAGTTCGATGTGCAAGCCGGCAGCGGCGGCCATGTTGACCAAGGCGTCCAGGCCAAACAGGTTGATCTTGCCGCGCACCAGGTCCGAGACACGAGGCTGGCTTACACCGAACAACTGGGCCGCTTCAGCCTGGCTTAGCTCTGCGCGGACAAGGTGGGCCTTAAGCGCCATCATCAAGCCCGAGCGCAGCTTCATGTTCTGTGCGTCCGCAGGCGAGTCCTCTATGGCATCCCACACGCTGGATGATTGTTGATTGACCAAGTGACTTGCTCCTTCAGTCGTGCAAAGCGTCGGTATAGCGTGCTCGTGCATTCTGCACAAGCGCCCCTACAAACTCCCCCCCAAGCCCTCCCACTGCGCCCGCACCGCCGCAACATGGCGGGCCTTGACATGACCAAAGCCGCGAATCTGCTCGGGCAGTTTGGCAAAGGCCAGGACGTCGGCGGTGTTGGTGGGGCCGAGCTTGTCCAAATAGGACGTTAGTGTGCTTTGGTAGCTGGCAATCAGCGCGCGCTCTTGGCGGCGTTCTTCGGTGCGACCGAAGGGGTCTAGCGCCGTGCCGCGCAGCACTTTGAGCGGCGCCAGCAGCTTGAAGCCCCAGGCCATCAGCGGGCCAAACTTTTGCTTTTGCAGTTCGCCTTTGTCGTTCTTTTTGGCCAGCAGGGGCGGTGCCAGGTGGTAGTGCACTTGGAAGTCGCCTTCAAACATGGCGCCTATTTTTTTGCCAAAGGCCGGGTCGCTGTGCAGGCGGGCGACTTCGTATTCGTCTTTGTAGGCCATGAGCTTGAACAGGTAGCGCGCCACGGCAAAACTCAGGGGCAGGGCTTGCGCTTCGGCGCCCTGCGGCGCGTGGCCTGAAGCCGCAGCTTGGGAGCTTTGTTCGGCTTGGCGCACACGCGCTACAAAGTCGGTGTAGCGGCGGGCGTAGGCGGCGTTTTGGTAAGCGGTCAAAAACGTGGCGCGCTGCTGCACAAAGGCGTCCAGCGATGCGGCGCGCTCTTGCGCTGCGCGCACAAACTGCACGGTTTGGCCAGGTTGCAAGGCACGCGCCACGGCGCTGGGGTCGTGCGCGGCGCGGCGGCCCCATTGGAAGGCGGCGTGGTTTTTCTCCACGGCTACGGCGTTGAGTTCCATGGCGCGCAAAAGGGAAGCTTGGGCCAGCGGAATCCAGCCCTTTTGCCAGGCAAAGCCCAGCATCACCGGGTTGGTGAAGATGCTGTCGCCCAGCAACTGGCTGGCGATGCCCTCAGCGTCCACGCAGCCCAGGGCGCCGGGGTCTTGCAAGGTGTCGGCGATTTGCGCAATGCAGGCCTCGCCGGGGTTGGCCCAGTTGGCGTTTTTCACAAAGGCGGCGGTGGGTGCGCTGTGGCTGTTCATGACCACGTGGCTGCGCCCGGCGCGCAGGCGCAGCGAGGTTTCTTTGCCTGCGGTGACGATGGGGTCGCAGCCAATCACCAGGTCAGCGCAGGCCATGCCCACGCGCGTGGTGCGGATGGCGTCTTGCGTCTGGCCAATCAGCACGTGGCTCCAGGTGGCGCCGCCTTTTTGCGCCAGTCCCCCGGCGTCTTGGGTGACGATGCCCTTGCCTTCCATGTGCGCGGCCACACCCAAAAGCTGGCCGATGGTGATGACGCCGGTGCCGCCCACGCCAGCCACCACCAGGCCCCACACGCCGTCATGCGCGCTGGCCAGGTCGGGGATCTGCGGCTCGGGAATATCGTCGTGTTGGCCCGGAACTGCCAGCGCGGGCGCCTTTTTCTTGCGCAGGCTGCCGCCTTCGACCGTCACAAAGCTGGGGCAAAAGCCTTTGACGCACGAGACGTCCTTGTTGCAAGTGCTTTGGTTGATCTGGCGCTTGCGGCCAAAGTCGGTTTCCAGCGGCTCTACGCTGATGCAGTTGCTTTGCACGCCGCAGTCGCCACAGCCTTCGCACACCAGCTCGTTAATCACTACGCGCACGGCCGGGTCCACCAGCGTGCCGCGCTTGCGGCGGCGGCGTTTTTCGGTGGCGCAGGTTTGGTCGTAGATGATGACGGTCGTGCCTTTGATTTCCCGAAACTCGCGCTGGATGCGGTCCAGCTCGTCGCGGTGCTCCACATGCACGCCGTCAGGCAACCCTCTGGCGCTGGCGTATTTCTCGGGCTCGTCGGTGACGACTACGATGCGCTGCGCGCCTTCGGCCCGCATGCTTTGCGCAATTTGCACCACGCTGTGGCCCTCCGGCCGCTCGCCGATCTGCTGGCCGCCGGTCATGGCCACGGCGTCGTTGTACAAAATTTTGTAGGTAATGTTCACGCCCGCCGCAATCGACTGGCGCACCGCCAGCAGGCCGCTATGAAAATAAGTGCCGTCGCCCAAGTTCGCAAAGATGTGCTGGTCGTGGGCAAAGGGCTGCTGGCCCACCCAGGGCACGCCCTCGCCGCCCATTTGGGTAAAGCCGGTGGTGGCGCGGTCCATCCAGATGGTCATGAAATGGCAGCCAATGCCGGCCATGGCGCGCGAACCCTCGGGCACTTTGGTGCTGGTGTTGTGCGGGCAGCCCGAGCAAAACCAGGGCTGGCGCTGGGCCTCTGGCGCGCCAAGTTGCAGGGTGTGCATGGCGCGCTCTTTGGCGTCCAGAATGGCAATGTGCGCGTCCATACGCGCGGCCACATCGGCGTCCACACCGAGCTTTTTCAGGCGCTGGGCGATGGCGCGGGCAATCAGCGCGGGCGACAAATCGGCATTGGCGCGCAGCAAGGTGTTGGCGCCGGGGTTGGGCATGGACCACTCACCTCCTCCTCCGTAGGGGCTGTCGCTGTCCACCTCGTTGAACTTGCCCAGCACGCGCGGGCGCACATCGGCGCGCCAGTGGTACAGCTCTTCTTTGAGCTGGTATTCAATAACCTGGCGTTTCTCTTCCACCACCAAAATCTCTTGCAGCCCGGTGGCAAATTCGCGCGTGAGCTGGGCTTCCAGAGGCCACACCACCGCCACCTTGTGCAGGCGAATGCCCACGCGCTGGCAGGTGGCGTCGTCCAGGCCCAGGTCGATCAGCGCCTGGCGCGTGTCGTTAAAGGCCTTGCCGCTGGCCATCAGGCCAAAACGGTCCTGCGGGCCTTGGATCACGTTGTAGTTGAGCCGGTTGGCGCGGATGTAGGCCAGCGCGGCGTACCACTTGGTGTCAAACAAGCGGGCTTCTTGGTCCAGCGCGGCGTCGGGCCAGCGGATGTGCACGCCGCCTGGCGGCATGGCAAAGTCGGTGGGCAAGACGATGCGCACGCGCTGCGGGTCCACGTCCACCGCCGCGCTGGACTCGACAATTTCCTGGATGGTTTTCATGCCCGCCCAGACTCCGGCGTAACGGCTCATGGCGATGCCGTGCAGGCCCAGGTCCAGCACATCTTGCACGCTGGCCGGAAAGAACAGCGGCGTGCCGCAGGCCTTGAAGATGTGGTCGCTCTGGTGCGCAGCGGTGGAGCTTTTGGCCACATGGTCGTCCCCGGCCACGGCCAGCACGCCGCCCCAGGGCGTGGTGCCCGCCATATTGGCGTGCTTGAAAACGTCCGAGCAGCGGTCCACGCCCGGGCCCTTGCCGTACCAGATGCCAAACACGCCGTCGTATTTGTTCACCCCCGGCGGCGCAAAGCCCAGCTGCTGCGTGCCCCACAAGGCGGTGGCGGCCAGCTCTTCGTTCACGCCGGGCTGGAACACCACGTGGTGTTCTTGCAAATGCGCCTTCGCCTTTTGCAGCGCCTGGTCGTAATTGCCCAGGGGCGAACCCCGGTAGCCGCTGATAAAGCCGGCCGTGTTTTTGCCCGCCGCCAAGTCGCGCACGCGCTGCAACATGGGCAGGCGCACCAGGGCTTGCACGCCGCTCATGAAGGCGGTGCCGGTGGTTTGCGTGTATTTGTCGTCCAGGCTGAGGGCGTGGGGCGCGGGGCGCGGGGCGCAGCTGGGCGGGGGTGACGGGGGCGTTCATGGTGAGAAGTCTCCTGAATGGGGGTGAGCCGCCTTGTGGGCACCGGTCAGCGTGGCCCAACGTGGCCGCTTGCGGGCTGCGGGGGTGCACCTGCGGCGCAGTGTAGTCAAGCCGCGTCCCGCACAGCCGCTGCGGCTTCGGGGTACAGATTGGGAAACAAGAGGTGCAAGCTGTCCAGCGGAAATCCAATGCGCACCGCGCCCTTGGGGGTGTCGCTTTGCAGCAATCCGTCCTCCAGGAGTTTGGACAAAACTTTGCGACCCGTGCGTTCTGCCAGACCCGTCATTTGCACAAACTCGCCACGCGCCACCGGGCCCACGGCCAGCACATGGTGCAGCGCCACAATAGCCTCGGGGCGGTAAAGCGCCGCATCACCCATCTGGCTGCGCACCAGCACCAAACCCGCCAGCCGGTCTTTGAGCGAATCCAGGTCCAGCGCCTGCGCCATGAAGCGGACCTGGTCGTGGCAAACATCGATGAAAAACTCGCACCAGGCGCGCAGCATTTTTTCGCTCAGGTTGCCACGGCCATCCAAGTCGCCGTGGCGCGGCATATCGGCTTCTGACAGGCGGGCGTAGTAAGCATCCCGCTGGCGGGCCAGGCCCCGGTTGACCGACCACAGCCCGCCGCTTAAACGGTGCAGCACGGCGTGCAACTGCAGGCGGGCGGCGCGGCCATTGCCGTCCAAAAACGGATGCACCCACACCAGGCGGTGGTGGGCGCACGCAGCCACCACCAACAAGCGGTCCAGGCCCCAGTCTTGCGCGTACACCGCGTCGGCACGCGCCAAAAACTGTGGCACCGAGGCCCACGTGGGCGCTTGGTGCCGGGCCACGGTGACGTCTTCGCTGCGCAGCACGCCGGGCTCCACGCCACGGCCTTCGTCGCTCAGGCAGTCCGCCTCGGACAGTTGGGCGTACAAGCTTTGGTGCGCCAGCACCAGCGTGCGGCTGTGCAGCGCCTGCGCCTCGGTGGGGGCCGTCGCCTCCAGCGCCAGCTCTGCCTGGATGTGCGCCAAGGCCAAGCGCTGGCGTTTTGCCACCGCAGGCTGGTCAGAAAAATTCGCCTTCAAGGCGCGTTCAATGTTCAGGGGGTGGGTGCTTTGGCCCTCTATGCGATTGGAGTAATACGAGTTCATGGACCGCACCAGCGCCCGAATCTCGCCGCGTGTGGCCGCGTTGGTCGCCCCTTGCAGCCGCAGCGCAGCCTCCATAACAGGGCGCGCCCGCAGCGCCAGCGCGTCCAGGCCCAGGCCAGGCAGCAGGGGTTCAAACTGGTGCGGCTGGTCGTAGGCCTGAACAGTGGCGGGTGGAATGGACATGGAGTTGCCGGTATTTATTCCGCTTTATCTTAGGTTAAATACGTTTAAAGTCAATGACTTATAGTTCTAATCTCTGTGACAAAAAGAAACTTTTTGCCGATATTTTTCCGCTAATTTTGCGCTTCGCGCCGCCACCGCAAGCAATCAAAAAAAGGTGTGTATCGCGCCGGAGACCGCGCCATCGTCTTCTATCAGCGGCATCCAGCGCCATTTGTCAAAAGTGGTGCAGGGGTGGGACAGGCCCAGGGCCACGCGGTCGCCTACGGCGGGGACGCGGCCGGCGGGGTCAAAGTGCAAATAGGCGTGCTGGTCGTTCAGGGCGGTGATGTGCCAGTCGGGTGGCGGGCTTTGCGCGTCTTGCAGGCGGCGCACTTGCGGCGGGGCGTGCCACTGCACGGTGGGCAGCGCCAGGTCATAAGAGATGTCGCGCTTGCCGCAGCTCAGCAGCGCCAAGCCCGGCTCGGGCACCGATTGCACCAGCGCCCACACTTCCAGCGCAGGCAGCAGCGAATCCGCCAGGCCCTCGCGCTGCTCCACCAGGCGCAGGTAATTGCGGTAGTGCGTGTGGTCGTGCGCCAGGTAGCAGCCCGAGCGCAACACGCCACACACCGGCTGGGACAGGCATTGGGCCTGCAATAGCGGCAGCACCAGGTCAAACACCGCAGAGCCACCCGCCGACAGCAATATGTCGCCCGGCGCAAACCAGCCGTTCGCATCGCAAGCGCGCGCCACCTCGAGCACGCGGCGCACCAGGTCGCTGACCTGCACCGGGTCCAGCGCGGGGTCGCACACGGCGGCGGGGCCCTCATAACACTCCACGCCACCCAGGCGCACAACGGGCGAAGCGGCCAGCGCCTGGGCAAGCTCTAGCGCCTCTTCTAGGCTGCGGCAGCCGGTGCGCTGGCCGGCGATGCCCATTTCCAGCAACACGTCAAAGGGCTCGCACTGGTCTTGTGCCGCCGCCCAGTGCTCAATCAGGCGCAACTGCGCCAGCGAATCGACCAAAAACCAAACGCGCAAATCCGGCGTTTGGCGAAGCAGGTGCTGCAGCCCGGCCAAATCCGCCGCGCCCAGAACCTGGTTGGCAATGAGGGCGCGCCGCACGCCCGCCGCTATGCCCACGCTGAGCTGAAACACCGTGGCAAACGTCAGCCCCCAGGCACCAGCGGCGAGCTGCAGCGCAAACAGCTCGGGCGACATGGTGGTTTTGCCGTGCGGCGCAAACTGCACGCCCTTGCGATGCACAAAGTCTTGCATCCAGCGCAGGTTGTGCATGAGCGCGCTGCGGCGTAGCACGGCGATTGGATAGGCCAGGTCGTCGTTCAGCAGGTGCCAGCCGCGCTGGGCGATGTCGGCCAAGTCGCCGGGGGCGGCGGACAGGGGGAAGCTTTTGGGGTGGGGGTCTATTTGGGCCATAGCACCCACATCTGCAGAGGCTGCTTGAGCCGTCCGGCCAAGTCGCCGGCCTGCGCGCCCCAGCCGACAAAGTAGTCGGCGCGCACCGCGCCGATGATGGCGCTGCCGGTGTCTTGGGCGATGACCAGTTTTTGCAACTGGGTTTGTGGGCCGCTAGAGGCCAGCCACACCGGCGTGCCATAGGGCATGCTGGCCGGGTCCACGGCAATCGAGCGCCCGGCGGTCAGCGCCACGCCCTGGGCGCCGCGTGGGCCAAAGTCGGCGTCGAATTCGCTGAGCGGCTCTTCGCGGAAAAACACCATGCGCGGGTTGCTCCACAGCAGCTCTTGCTGGCGCTGGGGGTTTTGCGCAAGCCAAGCCTTGATGCCGGGCCAGGAGGCGTCTTTCACTAAGCCTTGGTCCAGCAGCCATTTGCCCACGCTTTTGTAGGGCTGCTCGTTGGTACCGGCAAAAGCCAGGCGCGAGTTGCGGCTGCTACCGTCTGGCTGCACCACGCGGATGCGGCCGGAGCCCTGAATCTGCAAGATGAGCGCGTCCACCGGGTCGGCCACATAGGCCACGGCGCGGCCTTTGAGTGCGGCCTGGGCCTCAGGCAGGGTGTCCATGTCTTGGCGCGTGTACCAGGGTTTGCGGCTGGCCAAGCCCGCCGGGGGCGCGTACAGCGGGACGGAATAGGTGGCGCTCGGCGTGCGGCTGGCGTCCAAGAGCGGCTCAAAGTAGGCAGTCAGCAGCCCGCGCGACTCGCCTTGCAAGGACTCGACCCGGTAGGGTTGCAGGCGGGTTTGCATCCACTCGCGCTGCTCTGGGGTGCTGGCAATGCTCAGCGCGCGCACCTGCGGGCACAGCGCGGCCAGGGGCGCGGCCATGGTGGCGCTGCGCTCGCAGCTTTTGAGCCAGGCGCTCCAGGCCTGGGCCAGGTTGTCTTGCTCCAGGCCTGCCAGTTCGCTCCAGGCCACGGGCACCCAGCGGCTGCGGGCGCGGGTGATTACTGTGCCGGTAACCGGTGCGCTGGTAAGGGGCGCACTGGCATTGGCTGGCGTCGGGGCTGGCGCGGGCGGTTCGGCTGGCACGGGCGCCGACGCTGCGGGCGGGGACGCTTCACCGGGCGCCATGGGCGTGCTGGAGCATGCCGCCAGTATTCCTAGAATGAGCGCTCCACAGCCCACCCACCCCAAGCGCCCTATGACCCTGATACTGCTCGAAGCCCTGGGCGCCGGATTGATTTTTGTAGCCATTGTGTGGTGGACCATGTTTTCTGGCCGAAAGAACGGCGAACTGCCATCGTCCGATGCCAAGGATGACGAGGCAGCGCCCAAGGACTGAAGCGCCATCACAGCAAACGGTGCTGCAAAGCGGGCAGCTGGCTGCGGCACTGCGCTAGCTGCGCCGCGTCCAGTTCGGCAATCACCACGCCCGGCTCGTTTGCCTGCTGGGCCAGCACCGTGCCCCAGGGGTCCACCAGCATGGTCTGGCCCCAGGTGCGTCGCCCGCTGGGGTGCGTGCCGCCCTGCGCGGCGGCGGCCACGAAGCTGAGGTTTTCTATCGCGCGGGCGCGCAGCAGCACTTCCCAGTGCGCCTGGCCGGTGGTGTGGGTAAAGGCGCTGGGCACCAGCAGCAGGTCGGCACCGCGCGCGGCGTAGCTGCGGTACAGCTCGGGGAAGCGCAGGTCGTAGCACACGCTCATGCCCACCTGCCAGGTGTGGCCGTCGCGCGAGGCCAGGGCAAACAGGCTGGGTGAGGCGCCGGCTTTCAGCACGCGCGACTCGTCATAGGCCTCACGGCCACTGTCGTACCGAAACAAATGCATCTTGTCGTAGCGCGCCACGCACACGCCCTGCGGGTCAAAGGCCAAGCTGGTGTTGAAGACGCGCGGCACGCCGCCCGCTGTCGCCGCAGTCGTTGGCATCGTGGATGGTGTGAGAGGCAGCGTACCGGCCACAATCCACAAACCCAGCTTGCGCGCTTGGCTGGCAATAAAGTCTTGGATCGGGCCTGCACCCAGCGGCTCTTGGATGGCCAGTTTGTCGCTGTCGCGTACGCCTACCAGGCAAAAGTACTCGGGCAGTACCGCCAGCTCGGCACCTTGGGCGGCTGCTTGCTCCAGCAAGGCGCTGGCCTGGGCCAGGTTATCGGCCACCACGCCCGAAGACACCATTTGCAAGGCCGCCACCATCATCTGTGCATCTCCCAAAAGTGCTTGTAGCGCACACTGCGCAGCGCCCTCATTTGGCGGGCGCCTTGCGGTCAAGCTTGGTTACGCGCGGCTCCAGCCAGGTGCCGTCAATGTACAGCTCTTGGGTGCTGGCGGCGATCAGGGGCTGGCGCAACACCAGTTGGGCAAGAAAGGAATACAGGCCTATCAGGGGGTTGATAGTCGCTGCGGTGATCAGCGAGGCGCTGCCAGCGTTGATCTCGGGCACCACCAGCACTTTGATGCCCTGGGTTTCTTTGGCAATGTCGGTGCTGCCGTCCATCAGCACGGCGGCGGTCACGCCCTTCATTTGCAGGTTGTCGGTGCGCGCAATGCCTTGGTTGATGCTGACATCACCACGCACAAAGTCAAACGGAAAACCTTCGGCAAACACATCCCGAAAATCCAGCATCAGGCGCCGTGGCAGGGACTGCAAACTCAGCACGCCCAGCAGCTTGGCGATGCCGGGGTCGGCTTTGAGGAAGGCGCCGTTCTCCAGGTTGATATTGAAGTTGCCACTCAGGCTGGGGTAGTCCAGGGTAATGGGTGAGCCCCGCCAGTCGATCTGGCCCTCGATCTTGCCGCGCCCGTCGCGGATCACGTCTTTCATGCCAAAGCGCGCGAGCAGGTCGCCGGAGTCGCTGATGTCGAGCTTGAAGTCCAGCGACGTGTGGCGCTGGTCCGCCCTGGCCGCTGGGGGCTTCAGGCCCGGTGCGCTCAGCGCGGCGCCGCCCACGGGCGCTGCGGGCCGCAAGCGCCAGGCGCCGGTGGCACTCAGCTGGGCCGCAGGCATGCTCAGGCTCAGCCGGTTCAGGCGCCACTCGCGCTGGGGGTCGCGCTGCACCATAGAGGTATGGTTGACCGCCTCTACTTCCAGGCGGCCCAGCTTCTTGCCCATGAGCTCAAAGTCTTCCACCACCACATCCAGCGCCGGAATGCCTGCCGGTTGTTCGTCCAATAGGTTTTCGACGTCTTGGGCTTCGCTCGAACCCAAGGTCAGGCGCGACAGCCGGGCGTAAAGGCGCCCGGTGTTCGCGCTGTCTGCAGCCAGATCAGGCGAGCTGGGTTGGCGGTACTCCACCAGGCCATTGAACTCGGTGGCGTCCACCTGGGCGCGCCATACGCGCCCCACGCGGTCGCCCTTGACCACTAGCTGGTGCAGCGCGTGCCCGCCCCAGCGCAATTCGCGCACCCGCAGATTGACCGCGCCGGGCAGGTACTCTGCCCCCAGCGCAAGGTCGGTGGTGGCCGCGGGTTTACCGCCAGTGCCAGGCGGCGTGAGCGTTTCAATCCAATCGGTCCAGGCGTCCACGTCCAGCACCTCGGTCACCACGCTGGCCGCGATACCGCGCTCGGGCAACACCAGCGCGTCGCCCACGCCCACGCCCTCGCCCACCGCCAGGGCGCCGCGCAGCACGCGCGTTGCGTCGCCCGTGCCACCGCTCACCACCGCGAGGCTGGCCAGGCGGCCCCAGTCCAGGCGCAGCTGGCTTTGGCCGGGCAGCGCCACGCTGGCAGCACCGGTACCGCTGTGCGCGGCGCCCAGCGCAAAGCGCACCGGAACCACCGCGTCGGCGGTTTTGGCAAACGGCGCAGGCAGCGTCAGGCCCATGCCGCTGAGGTTGGAGCTGACCACCATTTCCAGCGCCCCATCGCGCAGCGCCAGCGTGGCCTGGTAGTTGGCCGCACCGGTGGCGTGTTGCGCCAGCGCAGTGGCCAGCGTGCCTAGTTCACTGGCTTGGCGCAAGCCCTCGGCGCTGGCGCTGCCCTGCAATTGCAGCACGCCGGGCGACTTGGCTGCGGCGGCGCCGGCCAAACCGCTGAGGCTGCCGTCCAAGCGCACATCGCCACCCAAGGCGCGGGCCTGCACGCCGTTGACGCTCAAGCCGCTTTCGGTAAACGCGACTGCGCCACGGGCGCGCACCAAGCGCGGCGTGCCCGGCAGCAGTTGCACATCGTTGCCTGGCAAATTAAGGCTGCCCGCCAGCACCAAGCGACTGGTGTCAGCCAGCGGAAAGTCCAGTTTGATGCGGTAGTCCGCCAGCCCGGTGACGCTGGCCCGCGCCAGACTGTGGCCCAGCGCCTCGTCCAGCGCCGATGCATTGACCACGGCCAATGCATCGGCCAGCGGCCCCTTGCCTTGGGCGCTGACAGTGACGGTGGAGGCACCATACAGATTGTTGATTTGCGCGTCGGCCCGCTCCACCGGAACGCCGCTGTGCGTGGCCGTGGCACCCCACAGCGCGCGCACGCCCTTGAGCGACAGCGTGGCCCGGTCCAGCAGAAATTCGCCGTTGAGCTGGGTCAGCACCGGCCAGGGCTGCCGGTCCTTGGGCATCAGGCTGGGCGGCACATAGGCATAGCTGGCATTGGCCACATTGGCAGACACGCGAAATTCACCCTGCTTGGCCTGGGCAAAAGGGAACTGCGCCAGGTCGCCTTTGAGCGCCAGCTTGACGGCGCTGGCCATGCCACCGCGCAAGGCGTCACGCAGGTAGTCCTGTAGCTCCGGGCCCAGGCCCAAGGGGATATAGCGGTGCACACGGGCGAGGTCGGCGCGTGCCAAGCTGGCCTGCACGTCCACCAGCCCTGGGCCGTGGAGAAGCGCGCCGCTGGCGTCAAAGTTAGCCCACTTAAGGAGCGATGCTTCGCCTTGGACATCCGCATTGGCAAAGCGCAGCTTAGACACCGTCGCGCTCAAGCGCGCACCGTCATGTTTCCAGTTCACATCGGCAGCCAGTTGGGCCACGGGCACGAGGGCTTCGGCGAACCAGCCGCTCAGGTCCACGCTGCCATTGGCCATGGCAATATGGGCCCGCCCGCCGGCTTGGGTGAGGTCAAAGTCCAGGTCCAAGCCCTGAAAGCCGGGCGACACAGGGGCTTGCGCGGCCAGCGCCAGCGCGCTGGCACTGCCCTTAAGGGCATAGGCCACAGGGGCCTGCAGCGGCCCGCTCCAACTGCCCTGCACGCTTTGCACCGTGCCCTTGGGCTGGTAGGCCTTGAGCGCCGCCAGCCACGGCGCTTCGCCAGGCAGGCGCTGCGCCAATTGCGCCAGCACGCCGATGTCAAGCCGGTCGCCGCTGAACTCGCCGTGCACCACGTTGGCGGATTTGCCTTTGGCACCCACGCTGGCGCCTGCATCCCAGAGTGCCAGGCGCGCGTTGCCACCGGGCCAGCGGATGCCGTCTGCGGTCTCGAACTGCAGGCCCTCGGTGCGGTACTCCTGGCCACCTTCCAGGCGCTTAACCGCCAGGCGGCCCGATGCCTTGCGAAGCACCTGCTGCGCCGCGCCGGTGCCCAGGCGCACGTCTTCAAGCAGCACGTCTGCCGTCACCCCGGCCAGCTGGCCGCGCTGCACGTCCACCCACGCGCGCACGCTGCCTTGGCCCTGGATGACGGGAAGCCCCAGGTCCATATAGGGCTGCAAACGGTCCCAGTCCAAGCGGTTGAACGCGGTGTACCACTGGCCCTGCCAGTCTTGCCAACGACCGGGGTGCATAGCCAGCAAAGGCTGCTTGAACACGCCTTGCACGCTCAGGCGCTCGCCCCAATGCGCTGGCGGGTTGGCGTCGATGCGCAGGGTGTGGGTGAAAAAGCGCTTACGCAGCACCAGGTCCACATCTGAGAGCTCCAGTGTGGGCGCGTTGCGCTGCAGGTCGGTCCAGCGCACCGTGCCGTGGCGCAGCGCAATTTCGGGCTGGTCCAACAGCCAGTCGGCGGCGGCGCTATTGCTCCCGTCCTGCGGCGCCAAGGCAAAGCCCGCAACCCAGAGCACGCCGTCCGCGCTGCGGCGAATGTCCAAGCTCACACCGTCCACATAGAGCTGCTCCACGCCACCGGACAGCAAAGAACGGGGCGAAACGCCCGCCGTGACCGAGGCCAGCGTCAGGGCCGCATCCCCGTGGGCGTCAAGCACTTGCACATTGCGCAATTCCACCGACGGAATCAGTCCGTTGGACTGCGCAGAAATGCTGCCAATGCGCACCACGGTGCCCACAGCGCGCGTGGCCTGCGCCTCCAGCCAGGGGCGCAAATCGTCGATTCGCGGCACAATGACAAAGTGCAAAGCCAGCCACAAGAGGATGAGCAGCAGCCATCCCCCCGCCACCAAACGCAAGGCCCATTTGGCAAAAAAGCCAGCGCTTAAATGCATGCGTGAAGGTGCGGGGGAAAAGTCAGTCATTGTTTTGTCGTTATCACCGGAGAATTATGGCCCCCATCCGCACCGCCCCAGGGTCCGAATATTCCCGATTTGCGCAACGTATTCGTCGCCGATATGGCGAGCGCTTAGACTTGTTGCCCCCTGGCCTACCAGAGCGCGCCATGCAAGAGCAGCTTTATTCCACTCTGCGCGCCCAGGGCGAGACGGTTGGCGCGGCGCTGCGCATTACGCGCCAATGGGTGCTGGAGCGCCTGCTGGTGCTCGATTGTGAAAATGGCCTGTTAATGACCCAGGTCACCAGCGCGATGACTGATTTGGCCGAATTCGCCCTGTGCACCGCCGCCGCCCAAGCCAGCGCAGACTTGGAAGCCACGCACGGCGCGCCGCGCACTGCCACGGGCGACCAATGCACGGTATGCGTGGTTGGCATGGGCAAGCTGGGCGCGCGTGAACTGAACGTCAGCAGCGACATCGATTTGATTTACATCTACGACCAAGACGGCGAGACGGCAGGCACGCCCGAGGGCCGGGGTCGCATTTCCAACCAAGAGTACTTTGGCAAGTGGGTGCGCGCTATTTATGCGCTGGTGGGCGAGACCACCGAGCACGGCTTTGTGTTTCGGCTTGACTTGGCGCTGCGGCCCAATGGCAACTCGGGGCCGCCTGCGGTGTCGCTGGACGCGCTGGATGGCTATTTGCAGTCCCAGGGCCGCGAGTGGGAGCGCTTTGCTTGGCTAAAAAGCCGGGTGGTGGCCCCGGCGGGCAGCGCCAAAGGACCGCTGGCGCGGCAATTGCGCGCGGTGGTGATGCCCTTTGTGTTTCGCCGCTACCTGGACTACGGTGTGTTTGACGCCTTGCGCGTGCTGCACCGCCAGATTCGCGACCACGCCTCCAAGCGCAGCGCGGGGCGGCCCGAGCGCAGCAACGACGTCAAACTCTCGCGCGGCGGTATTCGCGAGATTGAGTTCACGGTGCAACTGTTGCAGGTGGTGCGCGGTGGCCAGTTTCCTGAGCTGCGCACCCGCCCCACGGTCAGCGCCCTGGCGCGCCTGGCCAAGGCCGGGCTCATGCCCCAGGCCACCGCCAGCGCGCTGGCCCAGGCCTATGTGTTTTTGCGCCAGGTGGAACACCGCATCCAATACCTGGACGACCAGCAAACCCATGTGCTGCCCACCGCCGACGCCGACCTGGCCTGGATTGCCCAGACCCTGGGCTGCGCAAACACCAGCGCGTTTTTGACCCAGCTTGACGCCCACCGCGAGCTGGTAGCCCACGAGTTTGACGCGCTGCTGGGTGGCCCGGCGCCCCGTTGCAATGGCTGCAAGGGCGGCGGCAAAACCAGTGCGGTATCGCTGGACCTGGACGCCACCTTGGAGATGCTGGACGGCGCACTCAAAGCGCGCGTGGAACACTGGCGCAACCACCCCCGAGTGCTGGCGCTGCGCGACGAGTCGCGCGCACGCCTGTTCAAGCTGGTGCAACGCACCGCCCAATGGCTGGCCCAGGGCCGCGCCACCGAACTGGCCGCCCTGCGCCTGGTCGACTGGATGGAGGCGCTGCTGCGCCGCGAGAGCTATTTGTCTTTGCTCGACGAGCGGCCCCTGGTGCACGAGCGCCTCTTGCGCCTGCTGGGCGCAGCACGCTGGCCCGCGCGCTACCTGCAATCCCACCCTGGCGTGATTGACGAACTGGCCAGCAGCGCCATGCTGACCGAGCGCTTTGACGCCGCCAGCTTTGAGGCCGACATCAGCCACCGCGCAAGCGCCCTGGCTGCCAGCGGCGAAGACGACGAAGAAACCCTGCTCAACCTGCTGCGCCGCGCCCACCACGCCGAGGTGTTTCGCACCCTGGCGCGCGACGTAGAAGGCCAACTCAGCGTCGAACACGTAGCCGACGACCTGAGCGCCCTGGCCGAAGCCATTTTGCGCACTACCACCGCCTGGTGCTGGGCGCGCCTGAAAACCCGCCACCGCGAGACGCCGCAACTGGCCATCATTGCCTACGGCAAGCTGGGCGGCAAAGAGCTGGGCTACGGCAGCGACCTGGACTTGGTGTTTGTCTACGACGACGAAGACGAGCGCGCGGGCGAAATCTACGGCGCCCTGGTGCGCAAGCTGATCAACTGGCTGACCGTGAAAACCAGCGAAGGCGACTTGTATGAGATTGACACCGCGCTGCGCCCCAACGGCAATGCCGGTCTGCTGGTCACTCCCTTGAGCGCCTACGCCAACTACCAGCAACAACGCGGCTCCAACACCGCCTGGACCTGGGAACACCAGGCCATCACCCGCGCACGCTGTGTGCTGGGCAGTGCGGCCATGCAAGCGCGCTTTGACGCAGTGCGCGAGGCGGTGATTGCCAGCCCGCGCGACCCTGCGGCCCTGCACGACGAGATTGCCGCCATGCGCGCCAAGGTGCGCGCCGCGCACCGCGACAAAGACGGTTGGTTTGACGTCAAACACAGCGCCGGGGGTATGGTGGACATGGAATTTGCAGTGCAGTTTTTGGTGCTGGCCCACAGCGCCACACACCCGGCGCTGCGCGCCAACCTGGGCAACATCGCCCTGCTGCAACGCGCCCAAGACTGCGGCTTGCTGCCAGCGCCCATCGGCACAGACGCCGCGCAGGCCTACCGCAGCCTGCGCCAAATCCAACACCGCGCCCGGCTCGACGAGGCCCCCACCGAAGTGCCGCTGGGTGTGGTGGCGCAGGAGCGTGCGGCGGGGCTGGCGCTGTGGGGGGCGGTTTTTGGGGGGGCTTAAAACTTCAAGGCAGCTTTAATACTGTCGCGCGCCTGGACGTTGTAGCCGCTAATTCCGGTACTCACCGACCCGGCCCTCACCATTGCACCTGAATAGACGTTGCCATTGAGCTGGTAGAACGTCGTGTAAGTTGGGACACTGCCACCCGCCTGCGCGCTACTCGCCACGAAGACCGGAATGCCCTGAACGGTAGTTGAGGTTCCGGGCATGGTGATAAGCATTTTGTTAGCGATTAAGGTATCGATGGTGGTGTTACTTGCGGCGGGTGCGCTAGGGGAATAAACGTAATATGTATCGGTGTTGTACCGGGAAGTCACTTTGACGTAAGCGGCACCAGTGCCCCAACGCGCAGTTTGATCAATTAGCGATGCGTTGGTGTAAATCTCGTCAGGCAGCAAACCTGGCGCATTGTCTTTTGCAGAAACGATGGTTCCGGTCAGCGGATTCAGATTGAGCTGGACGAGCGCTACGGAAGTAAGTCGATGCTTACCGTCCTCGCTTAACGGTGTATCCACCACCTCGCCGTTTGAGTAACTGATTTCGTCTTTCGCGGGCGAGCCCTGTTTGTAAAACCCACCGTCTGCCAAGTATGTGCTTGTATATTGCGATTGCGGCAGTCCAAGCGGCGTTTTCGTCAGGTCGACGGGCAGGGCGGCGGTAGCCTGTTGGGTAGCCCCATTTGGCGACGCTGGCAGCGACATCGCAACATCGTAAAAAAATGAGGGTACGGTGTTTGGACCTGTGACGGGGAGTCCGCTGCCAGGCAGCGCAATAGCGGTAGGGTGGTAGGTCGCGTTAGGGCTCACGTAAGCGCTCTCGTACGCGGTCGGTGCGCTCACCGCTTGGCCTGTAGCCAGCGTGCTCACGTACTTGACAGTGCCATCGCTGCCTCCTCCCCCGCCGCAAGCACTCAATACACAGGCACTCAACACCAGGCTTGTAAATCGCATACACCTATCTCCAAACGGTTAAAAATAATGAATCAAGCCTAAATGTAAACAGTATTCACTTTAGTTTTTGATAAATAAATCGGTGGCATTGGCGAAATTAAAGTTGCGTTATCAATTGCGCAGTTGCATCAATTTTTAGTGTCAAGAATTTTCAAGAATATCCGCTTTGTAATCATTTGCCCTCTATCAAGATGGCTCCCGCGACGGGCAGCTCCTCCTCGTTTCGCGCGCGCCACGCCTTTGCCGTTAGCCCTGAGTAGTGCGCAGCACCCCTGCCGCGCACTAAGCCGTGGGCGCATGGCCGCGCGTGTGGCAGCCACGGCGAACTGCTGCGGTAAACGGCGGTCGCGCTGCAGTCTCGGTCTGGCTCGTTGCCGGGTACGGCGAGTGATGGGTTGGTACCGTCCCAGGTGCAAGCCAGCAGCGATGCCTTTGGGGCTCGCAGGCGTCTATCGTTTGTAGGCATGCCGAGCTGGGCGAAGCCTGGCGCAAACACCGGTTGAACCTGGCGCTGCAAACCAGCTGGAATGGCTGCAAAGTGCGGCTTGTGCGACGCAGGCACCGACATGACGCTGCGTTTTGGCCAGCTGATCGCCTAGCTGGCGCAGCACCGCCCGCTGCGCGCGGGCGACACGGTGGAAATGGAAGTCAAAGGCCTCGATAGCCGCAGCCTGTTTGGCGCGATTGCGCAAGAGGTGATGGCGCCAGACGGCGCGCACTAGCGCCGGATGTTCATGAGGGTGCGCAGCACTCGATCATGAAAATTCAGTCCCCTTCATCAGCGACCCCGACCAGGGTGGCGTGCAGTTCCTGCTCAATCACCCACAGCCGGTCCTGGCCCCAGTGGCCGGGCAAATCGTTGACGCGAAATGAGGGCACGCCCCACAGGTCCATGGCCAACAGCTCTTCGCGGTTGGCAGCAGCAATTGCGCGCCAAGATTCGTCGGGCAGGGCGGCTTGCACCCAGGCGGCATCGAAGCCGGCGCGCGCGGCAATCGCGTTCAGGCCCGCATCGGTGCCTGCGTCCAGCCCGTCGGCCCAGACGGCTTGCAAAAAAGACCCGGCAAATTCCACCCCCTTGCCTGCCGCAATGGCGCGGTTTAAGAGCGCGTAGCCGCGCTCCACCGGCTTGCCCACCGGGTCTACCACCTTGCCAAAAGGCATGGCCAGACGCTGGGCCTCGCACGCCACGTCGGTCACGATGTAAAGGCGCTTTGCTACCGGCACCGGCAGGCCGCGCATCACCATAGGCAGCACAAAGCGCAGGCGCAGCGTAGCGCCGTAGTGCGCGGCCAGGGCGCGCACTCGGGGCAGCGCCAGGTAGGTGTAAGGGCTGCGGAAGGACAAGAAGTAGTCCACCGTGGTGCCGGGTGCGGCGCGCTGGCCTTGCAGGGGTGAGAGAGCCAATTCATGCACCGGGGCGATCACGGGCAAAGCGGGGTTGCGGCACAGGCCTTCGTCGCGCAGGCGTGCTTCCAAAAAGTGCAGCCGGTCCAGGCCCCAGTACCACTCGTCGGCGTAATATAAGGTAGCACCCAGGTAATGGCCCCGGCGTTTGCGCAGGGCATCGCCTTCGGTTTTGGCGCTGGCAGCCCGCTGCAAGGCGGCGGCCGATGGGGCGTCGATTGCCCTGGCATTCGCGCCCGGCTGCCACAGCGTGGCGCTGATGGGGGCGGCTTGGGCTACGAAGTTGCCCGCATCCAAGGCTTGGGCGAGGGCAGCCTCGGCGGCTTGCACTGCTGCAGCATGTGGCAGCGCACCACTGGACGATTGGGGCGCTTGCAGGCCAAAAGCCTGCGCTAGCGTGGCGGCGTCGCGCAGCGACCAGTGCGCCAGGCGCGCGCGCTCGGGTGCAGCGCTGTCTTGCGGCGGGCTCACCAAGTGGGGCAGGAGCGTGATTTGGTAATTGGCGGCCAGGCGCGCAAGCACCTGCGCGCAGAGGTGGCTGTACGGGTCATCCGCCTGGTGAAAGTAGTGCACCTGCGCCGGGGCACCGGTCAGCGTGCGCCACCAGGCAGCGCGCGCACGGCGGGCGCGGCGCAGGCCGGGGTGGGTGTAAATCTGGGTGAAGCTGCTACCGATTGCAGTTTTAAGGGCAGACATGGCAGGCGGGCTCCAAAAAGGTGGTGGCGGGGTAGGCGGCTTGGGTGCTTGGGTCGTGGTGTGCCAGGGTTGGGACCTAGCGGCCCATGATTTGCAGCGCAAAGGTCTTGGCGCCGCGCAGCATCATTTCAATGGCCACCGACACCAGCACCAGGCCCATGAGCCGTTCCACCGCCACCACCAGGCGGCTGCCAATGAGGCGCTGGATGCGCTCGGCAGACACCAGCACCACGGCGCTGATCAGCATGGTGACGCACAAGGCGGCAATCCATTCCAGGCGCCGCTCGGGCTGCTGCGACACCAGCAGCAGCACAGTGGCCAGCGCTGACGGCCCGGCAATGGCGGGCACTGCCAGCGGCACGATGAGCGGCTCTTCCCATATCTCTGCCTCCAGCACCGCGGCCGGCGGAAACACCATGCGCAGGGCGATCAAAAACAAAATCACGCCGCCGCCGATTTGCAAGGACAAGTCGCTCAAATTCATCACACGCAAAAAGCCTTCGCCCACAAACATAAAGGTCAGCAGCAAGAAAAACGCAATCAAGATTTCGCGCAAGATGACCTTGGCACGGCGCTCGGGCGCCACGTGCTTGAGCGCGTTGGCAAAGATCGGGATATTGCCCACCGGGTCGGTAATCAAGATGAGCAAAATCGTGGCCGAGGCAAAGGTGTAATTCATCATGGCGCGTACACCGACTCCAGGCTGGCAAAGCCTTTGACCTCGATCGGGTTGCCCGAGGGGTCGAGAAAAAACATGGTCCACTGCTCACCGCTTTGGCCAGCAAAGCGGATTTGCGGCTCCATCACAAACGCCACGCCCGCAGTCTGCAAGCGCTGGGCGAGCGCCTGCCAGTCGGGCAGCGCCAGCACCAGGCCAAAGTGCGGCATGGGCACCAAGGTGTCGCCCACCAGGCCGGTGCGGGTAGTGGGAAAAGGTGTGCCCAGGTGGAAGGAGAGTTGGTGACCAAAGAAGTCAAAGTCCACCCAACTGGCAGTGCTGCGCCCCTCGGCGCAGCCCATCACACCGCCGTAAAACCGGCGTGTGGACGCAAGGTCGTGGACGTGGATAGACAGGTGGAACAGGCTTTGCATCGCCGCAGGATAGCAGGCCCCCGACTGCCATAATCGCGCCCTATGTCGCCCCTGCACACCCTTCGCACCACCCGGCTGATGGCGCGCGCCGTGCTGCTGTGGTGGTGTCTGGCGCTCGGGCTGGCCACCGTCGCGCCGCTGGCGCAAGCGCAGGGCAGCCGCATGGTGTGTTCAGCCTCGGGCACGGTCATGCTGGTGAACGCAGACACTGGCGCGCCCGCCGGTCAGGGTGCGCACAGTCTGGATTGCGCGCTCTGCTTATTGACTGGGGCGCCGCCGCCAAGCGCGCAAAGCGACTTTTCAGTACCGCCACGGCCCTTGGCAATCGCTGCCAACGCGGCACCCAGCGCACACGCCTGGCGCAGCGCAGCGCCACCCCCCGGACGCGGGCCGCCAGCCCAGGCTTGACTGCGCGGCCGGCCTGAACCAGGCGGGCCTTGCGCACGGTGGGTGCGGCGCCACAGCCAGGCTGTGGCTTGCGCTTACCGGCTCTATCTCCCATCTCCCTCTTGCGCCCCATGCGCTGCCTCGCAGCCTGGGCGCGACCCCATGGCCCCGGCTGCGCGCGCAGCCTGCTAGTTGAAGACCCTTATGAAATCCACCTTTTCTGCCTTCTCCGCCTTTTTCGCGACCGCTTGCGCCTTGTTCCTGGGCGCGCCCAGCTTTGCCCACGTGGTATTGCAAGACGGCGCAGCCGCCGCCAACGCCAGCTACCGCGCCACCTTTCGCGTGGGCCACGGCTGTGGCGACCAGGCCACCACCGCCCTGCGCGTGACGATGCCGGTCGGCTTTAACGGCGCCCAGCCCATGCCCAAAGCGGGTTGGACGGTGAGTACCAAAACCGGCCCCCTGCCCGCGCCCTATGAGAGCCACGGCAAGAAGTACCTGGAGGGCGTGCTGGAAATCACTTGGACTGCCAACGGTCCCGACAACGCTTTGCCTGCGGCCTATTACGACGAATTTGTGCTGCGCGGCACCACCCCGGCCAACGCCGGGCCGCTCTGGTTCAAGGTACTGCAAAGCTGCGCCCAAGTTGCCAACGACTGGGCCGAAGTGCCTGAACACGGCACATCGACCAAGGGTCTGAAGTCGCCCGCCGCGCTGCTGGAAGTGCTGGACGTACAGGCCGCTGGCGCGCACGCGCATTGATGCAATAACACCTTTATCTTTTTTCAATCCTTGATTTTTGGAGCATTTATGAAACGCAAAATTACCGTCGCCATCATGCTGGCCACAGCCTTTTTCACCGGCCACGCCCTGGCCCAAAACGTAGAGGTGAAAGACGCCTGGGCGCGCGCTACCGTGCAAGGCCAAAAAGCCAGTGGCGCCTTTATGACGCTGACCGCCAAAACCGACACCACCCTGGTGGGCGTGGCCAGCAGCGTGGCCGGTGTAGCCGAAGTGCATGAGATGAAGATGGACGGCGGCGTGATGCAAATGCGCGCCCTGCCCAAGGGCCTGGAGTTGCCCGCCGGCAAGGCCGTCCCACTCAAGCCCGGCAGCTTTCACCTGATGCTGATGGACCTGAAAGTGCCTTTGCAAAAAGACACCACCATTCCCGTAACGCTGCGCTTTAAAGACGCGAAGGGCGTGGAAAGCACGCTGGAGCTCAAGGTACCGGTGGCCACGGGCGCACCCAGCAGCGACGCGGGCGCGCACCAGCACGGCATGCACGACGCGCCCGCCAAGCCCTGAGCGAAGGCCAGCGCAAGCGCCGCCACGCTTGTGCTGGCAGCGAACCCCGCTATTACCTTTTGCACTATTGCTCTTGATTTGCATCCGCTGAAAACCATGCAAGAGATGCTGCGCCTCTCTCTCACGGTAAGCCGTGTGCGCACGCGTGCCTGCGCCTGGCTGGCGCTGGGGTTGGTGGCATTGACCTCGCTGGCGCCGCTGGTGACAGGGGCGCTGGTGGCTGCGCCTGCCCACGGCATAGAGGTATGCAACAGCAGCGGCCCACGCACCGTGTTGGCTGACGCCACCGGCGCGCAGGCCAGCGGCGACATGGCACTTGACGCCTGGCCCGCAGGCCAAAGCAGTGCACCTGCGGACAGCCCGCCGCCCGGCGCTGGCCCCGGCATGCACTGCGCTTTGTGCCTGCTGTCGCATGGCGGGCTGACGCCGCCCCCAGCGGCCGCACTTTTTGCGCTGGCGCGAGCCTTGCCACCGCCGCTGGCATGGGCGCTGCAAGCCGCGCCCATATACGGCGCCCACCAAGGCGCCGCCGCGCCGCGCGGCCCGCCCCTGGCAGCTTGACACCTCTTGCCCCGCGCGCGCCTTGGCGCGCGCAGGGGTATGTCATACCGCTTGCACCTGGGTCGCGCACCGCGCGCCGGGGTGGCGTGCGGCCACAGGCTTCTTTACTTGGTATTGCTATGAAAAAAACCCACTTGGCGCTGGCACTGGCCGTCGCTTTTCCCTTGTCTTTTGCACTTTCGGCTGCGGCCCAAACCCCAGGTGCCCAAACGGACCCTGCCACTGAGGACACTCCCGTCAAATCCCTGGGCATGGTCACGATTACCGGCGGGCGCCCGACTTCGCTGCCCACGCAAATTCCCACCACGATTGAGGGTGTGACGCGCACGCAAATCGAGCAAACCATCAACGCCACCGACAGCGAAGACGTGCTCAAGTACTTCCCCAGCCTGGTGGTGCGCCGGCGCTACATCGGCGACTACAACCACGCCGTGCTTTCAAGCCGCGCCTCGGGCACGGGCAATAGCGCGCGCTCAGCGGTGTATGCCGACGGCATTTTGTTGTCCAACTACCTGGGCAACGGCGCCACCTATGCGCCACGCTGGGGCATGGTCACGCCCGAAGAAATTGAGCGCGCCGATGTGATGTACGGTCCGTTTTCTGCCGCCTACCCCGGCAACTCGGCCGGCGCCATCGTGGACTATGTGACGCGCATGCCCACGCGCTTCGAAGGCCACGTAAAAATCGTCGCCTCGCAGCAAAACTTTGACCTGTACAGCACCCACGAGTCCTACCGGGCCAACCAGGCCAGCGCCTCGCTGGGCAGCAAAAGTGGCGACTGGACCTGGTGGCTCAGCCTGAACCGCACCGACAGCCAGGGCCAGCCGCTGGTGTTTGCTACCAAGCCCATTTCCACCACCGCACCCGGCAGCAACCCGGTGGCCACGGGCGCGGTCTATGGCCTGGACAGAACCAACACGCCTTGGAACATTCTGGGCACCAACACCCAGTACCACACGGTGCAAGACCACGCCAAGCTCAAGCTGGCCTACGACTTCTCACCCACAGTGCGCGCCAGCTACCTGCTGGGCAACTGGAAAAACACTGCCGACGGCACGCCCAAAAGCTATGTGACCGACGCCTCGGGCGCAGCCGTCTACAGCGGGAATTACGCCATCAACGGCCAAAGCTACTCCGCCACCAACCTCTTTAACGCCACCAAGGAAAACCTGGACCACTGGATGCACGGCCTGTCGGTCAAAAGCAATACCAAAAGCACCTGGGACTGGGAGTGGGCGCCAGCCAGCTTGACTACGGCAGCGACCAGGTGCGCCAGTCCGCCGTCAACAACGCGGCCAACCTGAACGGCACCATGACCAGCGGCAGCCAGGCCAACGCCGCCACCCTGAGCGACCAAAAGGGCACCGGCTGGACCACGCTGGCGGCCAAAGGCATTTGGCGCCCCCAGGGTGTGGGCGGCGCGCACGTGGTGGACTTTGGTGTGGCGCAAGACAGCTACCAATTGCGCATTAACAAAACCAACCTGAGCAAGACCGACAACTGGTTTAGCAGCAGCGCGCAAAGCGGTGTGGCTGGCCTGAACGCCGATGTGGGCGGCCAAAGCAAGCTGCAAAGCATGTACGGCCAAGACGCATGGGCTTTTGCCACCGACTGGAAAACCGTGCTCGGCCTGCGTCTGGAGCGCTGGAGCGCGTCTGACGGCTACGCCACGAGTGCAGTCTCTGGCGCCGTCAAGACCGACAGCTACGCATCGCGCACGGAAGTCTTTGCCTCACCCAAAGCGGCGCTGGCTTACCAGTGGGCAGAAGACACGGTGCTCAAAGGCTCGCTGGGGCGCGCGGTGCGCATGCCCACGGTGTCCGAGCTGTATGGCGCCACCACCAAGTGCGCTGACATCGCCACCAAAACCGTGGCCAGCGCCTGCCCCAGCGGCCAGACCTGGGTGAACGACCCCCAATTGCGGCCTGAAAAGTCGTGGACCACCGAGCTGACGCTGGAAAAAGACCTGGGCACAGGCTTGCTGCGCGTGACCTACTTTGCAGAGGACGTCAACGACTCGCTGTACTCCCAAGCGGTGGGCACCAAGTCTGACGGCACCATCGTCAACATGGTGCAAAACATAGACGCCATCCGCACGCAAGGGCTTGAAGTGGCCTTCCAGGGCGAGGACGTGATTACCCGAGGCTTGGACTTGTCGGGCAGCATCACCTACGCCGACTCGCGCATCAAAGCCAACAGTTCTTATGTGGCTACACCGGGCGACACCATCGACAAACTGCAGCCGCGCGTACCGCAGTGGCGCGCCAGCGCGCTGGCCAACTACCGCTGGGACGCGCAACGGAGCACCTCGCTGGGCCTGCGCTATAGCGGCGACCAGTTCTCTACCATGAACAACACCGATGTCAACGGCTTTGCCTACAGCGCAGCGAGCCGCTTTTTGGTTGTTGATGTTCGGGCGCGTTACGCCATGGAGCCCAAACTGGTGGCCGCCTTGGGCATAGACAACCTGACGAACACCGAGTACTGGAACTTCCACCCCTACCCAGGGCGCACCCTGGTGGCGGAGCTGAAATACGACTTTTGAAGTGAAAGAACTTTCATCATTGGGGGTGCTGCGCACCTTCATCGAAGTTAGCTTGGCTGACGCAGCGCAAAGCCGGGCACGCTTTTTTGCGGGTTAATGCAAACTTGCGGTCAACCCCCATGGGGGCTGGCGCGCTGCACAGGGGTGACTGCGCCAGCGCCCTGTGGGCGCCCAGGCCACCTGCACTTTTGCCATTTTTAGGACTTTTATGCCCCACTTTGCCCGCCCCCGCTACGCTGCGCTCTTGCTCGCCTGCCTTGCTTGTGTCGCAAGTGCTTCCGCCCAATCGGCGCCCCCTGCGCCCGCCCCAAGCACGCCCCACAACGTGCTGACACTCAGCGCCGAGGCCAGTGCCGAGGTCGCGCAAGACCTGCTGTCCATCACCCTGGGCACGACCAAAGAGGGTGCGGATGCCGCAGCGGTGCAAAGCCAGCTGCGCCAGGCGCTGGATGCGGCACTTGCCGAGGCGCGCAAGGCCGCGCGGCCCAAGCTGCTGGAGGTGCGCACCGGGGCGTTCTCGCTGGTGCCACGCTACTCCAACAAACCCAGCGGCGGCAACACCATCACCGGCTGGCAGGGCCGCGCCGAGCTGGTGATTGAAGGCAGCGACATGGCCGCCATCAGCCAGCTGGCCGGGCGCCTAACCACACTGACCGTGGACCGCTTGGCGTTTGGCCTGTCGCGCGAGGCGCGCGAACAGGTGGAAGCCGAGGTGGCAAGCCAAGCCATTGGCCGCTTTAAGGCGCGCGCCCAGGCCTATGCCAAACAGTTTGGCTTTGGCGGCTACAGCCTGCGCGAGGTGAGCGTGGGCGGCGGCGAGATGGGCGGCCCAGCGCCGCAGTACCGCATGCGCGCCCTGGCCGCCCCCATGGCCGCAGAGACCCAGCCCGTGGAGGCGGGCAAGGCGCAGATCAGCGTGACCGTGAGTGGCAGTATTGAGCTGAGCGCGCGCTGATGCGGCGAGGGCGCTTCAAGAAACAAGATGCAACGCGTTAATCCCCTCGCCTTGGTCATCGCCGACCTGGAAGTGCAGCTGGGCGGCGAGCTGCGCTCCAGCCCCACACTGTGTGCGCTGCTACCGGCGCTTGATCAGCACGGGCCACGGGTCGTGCCGCTCAATACGCCAGACGGGAGGCCGATTTTGCTCACTATGGCCAACGCCATCACATTGGCAGATACGCCGACACGCGCCTGAACAAGGTAGATGCTATTGGACGAACTTGCGGCGGTCGCAGTTTGCTAGGCGCCATGCGAGGTATTTTTACGCAATACCGCGCAATTGCTCCACGAACTTTGCTGCTAAAGTTTTTTCATTTTCAACCGATAACCTAACCATCACTTAAACAATGTACGGCTTCAGAATATTTAACGCGTGCATTGGAATACATCGAAGCTAGCCATGTTCGCCACCAATTGGCTTGCGTAAACGGCCTTATTTTAAAATTTACCCATTGAATTTCCATGCCTATTTTGACGCCTAAAAAAGCACTTATTTTGGGTGTGTCTGGACAGGATGGTGCGCTATTGGCGCGGCTGCTGCTGAACAAAGGGTACGTAGTTTTTGGTGGCACACGCGACGCCGAAACCAATAGTTTTCGCAATCTTGAGCGTTTGGGTATCCGCGACAGGGTGCAAACAGTCTCGGTGTCACTCATGGATTTTCGCAGTGTCATCCATGCTTTGTCGCGGGTGGCGCCGGACGAGATTTACAACCTGTCCGGGCAGAGTTCTGTGGGGCTTTCTTTCAATCAACCGGTTGAAACTTTTGAGAGCATTAGCGTTGCCACCTTGAATTTGTTGGAAGCCATCCGCTTTCTCAATCCAAAAATCCGTTTTTACAACGCGGGTTCAAGTGAGTGCTTTGGCAATACTTTGCAGCCTGCTATTGAAACCACCCCCATGCAGCCGCGCAGCCCCTATGCGGTCGCCAAATCGGCGGCGTTTTGGCACGTGGCCAATTACCGTGAAGGCTATGGCTTGCACTGCGCCTCCGGCATTTTGTTTAACCACGAGTCGCCGCTACGTCCTGCGCGGTTTGTCACGCAAAAAGTGGTGATGGCCGCGCGCCGCATTTCCCAAGGCAGCCAAGAGCTGCTGGAACTCGGTGATTTGTCGATTGTGCGTGACTGGGGCTGGGCCAGCGAGTATGTGGATGCCATGTGGCGCATTCTTCAGCATCCAGACCCTGAAGATTTTGTGATTGCGACCGGCTACTCCTGCAGTTTGGAGTCGTTTGTTAGCGATATCTTTCAGCAAGTCGGCTTGGACTGGCGACAATATGTCAAATTTAATGATACGTTTTCGCGACCCACCGATTTACTGCACAGTTCAGGCAACCCAGACAAAGCGCAAAGGCTATTGGGGTGGAAGGCTACTTCAATAGGGCCTGATATTGCTCGGAAATTGTTGGCAGAAGAATTGGACTAAATCTATATATCTGTAGTCTGCCTGTATGCTCTGCATTTACAGGTGCTTGTTTTTTTGAGTTTAGGTGGCATCCACCCCATCTCCCATAATTTATAAGCCGCCATTCATTTTTGAAAAACCAAGATATGGCGTGTTTAAGCATATTGAAGTATTGATGGCGCTGCCGACCCATCTTGCGCTAGTTTTTCTTGATAAACAGTCGGATACAGTTGATTTATTTACTCGGTTTTCCCCACGGCGTTTGGCTTTTTTCTGCATTCCGGGACTACATGCTTCAGCATAACTTTTGTTCAATCGCTGGCTGCTCACCAAAAGAAGCGGTATCTTGAACGGTGCACGGCGCGCGGGCATGGGAGGCCCGCCTTACAGGCCGCCGTACATCACATTCACCCGCGCCACATATTTCGACACATTGCCCGTGACGCGGCAGCCCTCGTGGACCACCGAGTCCAAGTCAAAGCCATGGCGAAAAAACAGTGCCGCGCCTTTGACTGGCGCCACATCCACCTGCAAGCCTTGCGGGCCAAACAGGCGCGTGCTGCCGCCCTGTACGCCGTCCGCCGGGCCATTGAGGTAGAGCAGCATGGTCAGGCCCGAGCGCAGGCTGGACGGCCATTCCTCCATGGTGCTGCGGTCGGCGCTGAGGCTGTATCCGGGCCAGTTGCCGTCGGTGTGGCGGTTGAACACGTCGTTGGCGTCGTAGCGGTACATGTTCAAACGGCGGCTGAACGCCGGAAACAGCGGCGCACCGTGCAACACCGGCGGCAGCAAATGGGCGATGCGGGCAAACATAGGCGCCATGAGCGCTTCGTCCGCCACCCAATGCACCGATTTGTTCATGCGCATGCCCGGGGGCGTGGCAATGCCGGGCGCTTCGTCGCGGTAGCCCAGTTGCTCGGTGGCGGCCACGATGGCGTCTGCCTCAGAAGGGGTTACCACCTGGTCAATCACAAAGGCCAGCAGGCCACCGAGTTCAATGTCATGGCGCAGGGGACGCAACGACGGCTGTTCGTGGAGTTCCAGGGCGGCGGGCGGGGAATCGAAAGCATGCACCGGCGTCATAGGCACCACGCCGCCCATGGGCAGCGAACCCGGCAGATGCGCCACCGCATGGTGGCCGGGCCAGGTGGTGCCTAGGTTTGTGGCGGCGCTCACCATGTGCCGATATTGGGCATGGACACCCAGGGTTGGGCCGGTGGCAGCGGCCCGCCGCGTTGCAGCAGCTCAATAGAAATCTGGTCGGGCGAGCGCACAAAGGCCATATAGCCGTCACGTGGCGGGCGCACGATGGCCACGCCGTGCGCTTGTAGGCGCGCGCAGGTGGCATAAATATCGTCCACTGCATAGGCCAGGTGGCCAAAATTGCGCCCGCCGGTGTAGGTTTCCGGGTCCCAGTTGTAGGTCAGCTCCACCTGCGCGCTTTGGTTGCCGGGCGCGGCCAGAAAGGCGAGTGTGAAGCGCCCATGCGGCACCTCGCGCACGCTCAGCACCTCCAAACCCAGCGCGTCGCGGTAAAAGCGCAGCGAGGCGTCGAGGTCGGTCACCCGGACCATGGTGTGTAAATACTGCATGGGGGGCGTGTTATTTGAGGCCTAGCACCCAGGCGGCCAGTTTTTTGGCGTCGGCCTCAGAGAGCTTGGGGTGCGCGGGCATGGGCAGTTCGCCCCATTTGCCTACGCTGCCGTTGCGGATGCTTTGCACCAAGGCAGCTTGCGCGTCGGCCTGACCAGCGTACTTGGCCGCCACGTCCTTGTAAGCGGGCCCCACCAGCTTGGTGCCCACGGCGTGGCAGCCCAGACAATTGTTTTTGCGTGCCAGTGCCTCATTGGCCTGCGCCTGCATGGCTAGCAAGGCAAAGCCAAGCAGCAAGGCAGCTTTACCCAGTACGCCAGCGCATGCGAAAGACAAGTTGCGCATGGCTTTAGCGTCCCAGGTTTTTCAGGCGGGCGGGTTCGACGATCTCGATCCAATAGCCATCAGGGTCTTTGATAAAGGCCACGTCTTTCATCTTGCCTTGGTCGGGGCGCTTCACGAAGCTGACTTGGTTTTGGTCAAACCAAGCGGTAGCCGCGTCCAGGTCGGGCACCGAAAAGCAAATATGGCCAAAGCCCTGGGGCTGCGCGTTGCCATCGTGGTATTTGAAGTCGGGGTCGGCTTCGGTGCCCCAGTTGTGGGTCAGCTCCAAAATGCCGCGCTGGGCAAAGGTCCAGGCGGTGCGCTCGCCCACGTCCTCGGGTGCGCTTTCGCCCTCGGTCTCGCGGTGCAAGAAGTAGAGCGAAAACTTCATTTCCGGGAAGTCAAGCTTGCGCAGCACGCGCATGCCCATCACCCCGGTGTAAAAGGCCAGCGACACCGCCGGGTCCTTGACGCGCAGCATGGAGTGGTTGAAGACAAAACCGCGTGTGGCGTCGGGCACTGCGGGGCTGACGCCGGGGTAGCTCTCGGTGGAAAAGCGCATGAAAAAAAGTTCTTTCGCGTTGAAATAAAGGCTCGCGGAATCCCCGTCCGCTGCCTGGGAAAGCAGCGGACGGGTTGCGATGGGAAATGCAATTACCTGCCCACCGCCGCCACGGCCTTTGGGGCCATGTCAAGCGCTTGCGCGCGGTTGGGAATGCTCATGATGTTGGCCGCCGGTAGCGCCTGCTGTCGCTCGGTGTTGATCACGCAGCGGCGCAGGTAGCGCATGCTGGTGACCCGCAGGAAGGAAGCGAAGTTGGGCACCTCGCCCCGGTGCGCCAGTATCTCGTCGTGGAACTTGGAGATCAGCGCATTGGTGGTGCAACCCTCTTCCTCGGCCATTTCGGCCAGGATGTCCCACACCATGTTCTCCAGGCGCAAGCTGGTGAGCACATTGCGAATGCGCACCGTGCGGGAGCGCTGCTCGTACTGGATGGGGTCGGCCTTGACGAAATATTCACACATGGGTGGCTCCAAGTTCAGACAAGCAGATATTAAATGGCGCGCTCGGTCATTTGCTTGGCGATGTAGTCCGCCTGGCGAATGGCCAAAGTCACGATGGTGAGCGTGGGGTTTTCCGCGCCGCCGGTGGTGAACTGGCTGCCGTCGCTGATGAACAGGTTGGGGATGTCGTGCGTCTGGCCCCATTTGTTCACCACACCGTCTTGCGGCCGCGCGCTCATGCGGCTGGTGCCCATGTTGTGCGTGGACGGATAGGGTGGCGTGCGGAAGGTTTTGATCGCACCAGCCGCTTGGTAAATGCGCTCGCCCTGGGTGAAGGCATGGTTGCGCATGGCGATGTCGTTGTCGTGGTCATCAAAGTGCACATTGGGGATGTAGTTGCCCCATTGGTCTTTGGCGTCGGTGTTGAGCGTGACGCGGTTGCCTTCGCGTGGCATGTCTTCGCCCACCAGCCACATGCCGGCCAGGTTGGTGTAGTGGTCCATCCACCACGAGAAGTCGGAACCCCAGCCGCCCGGGTTCAGGAAGGCGGCCATGAAAGGCACGCCCAGGCTCAGGGTCTCTAACTCGTAGCCACCCACAAATCCGCGGCTAGGGTTGTGCGCGGCTTCGTCGCGCACGATACCGGCCATGGTGGTACCACGGTACATGTGCACCGGGTTTTTGAATGCGGCGTAGACCGAGCCAGTCATGTGGCGCATGTAGTTGCGGCCCACCTGGCCCGAGGAGTTGGCCAAGCCGTCTTTGAACATGCTTGAGGCCGACAGCAGCAGCAGACGGGGAGTTTCGATTGAGTTGCCGGCCACACACACGATGCGGGCTTTCTGGCGCTGCTCTTTGCCGTCTTTGTCAAAGTACATCACGCCGGTGACTTTGCCGGAGGCGTTGTGCTCGATGCGCGTCACATGCGACTGGGGGCGAATCTCAAAGTTACCAGTGGCCTCGGCCTTGGGAATTTCGGTGTACAGCGTGGACCACTTGGCGCCGCTCTTGCAGCCCTGGAAACAAAAGCCCAGCTGCATGCAGCGGCCACGGCCATCGCGCGGCTGGCTGTTGATGGCCATATTGCCGGTGTGTACCTCTTTGTAGCCCAGCTTGGTGGCACCCGCGTGCATGACCTTGAAGTTGTTGTTGCCGGGCAGGCCGGGAATGCCGTTGGTACGCGTCACGCCCATTTTGTATTCGGCCTTGGCGTAGTAAGGCTCCAGGTCTTTGAGGGTGATGGGCCAGTCCAGCAGGTTGGCGCCCTTGACTTCGCCGTAGACCGACTTGGTGCGGAACTCGTGCTCTTGGAAGCGCAGCGAAGCGCCCGCCCAGTGGGTGGTGGTGCCGCCCACGGTTTTGCAAATCCAGGCGGGCAGGCCAGCAAAGTCTTTGGCCACGCGCCAAGAGCCGGAGGTGGAGCGCTTGTCCAACCAAGCCAGTTGGCTGAAGGACTTCCACTCGTCGTTGATGAAGGTCGCTTGCGACTGCAGCGCGCCCGCCTCCAACACCACGACCTTGATGCCTTTTTGGCACAGCTCGTTGGCCAGGGTGCCGCCGCCTGCGCCGGAACCGATGATGAGGACGACGGAGTCGTCAGAAAAATCAAATTTCGCCATGTTGTATCTCCGGTATTTTTATGAAACGACTCAGCCCATGTAGGGCTTGGGGCTGGCTTCGAGCGAGGGCGTGGGCAGCCACTTCAGGTCCTGGAAGCCACGGGTGATGTAGCCACCTTTTTCCCAGGCCGAGCCGGGGTAGCCAAACACCGCGTAGGCCATGTCGTTGTCGTACAGCGAGGTAATGCACTGGCCGCGCACCGTGCCAAAGAAGGCGGTGCCTTCCATGCTGCGCACAATCTCTTCCCGTTTTTTGGCGTTGGCTTTGCCGAAGTCGCCACCGGCAGACTTGTTGAGCCAGGCAATGCCGTCTTGCAGCAACTTGGCCGAGTCGGCGCTGCCTGCGGCGGCGCCATCCAGGTCTTTGGCCAACAGGGCGTAGACGGCGTCGGGCAGCTTCTCGTGCGGGTACAGGGTGCGGCCCATGGCCATCAGGGTTTTGCCCTCGGCGGTAGAGAGCTTCTTCAGCTCCAGCGCCCAGGCGCTTGACGGTGCCAGACCGGCCAGCAAGGTGCCGGTAGCCAGCGAGCCGAACAACAGGCCGGAGCCCTTGAGAAATTCACGCCGCGCCAGCGGCAAGTTGACCTTGCGGACCACGCCGCTGTCTTCGTCGCAACCCGCAACTTCTGCACTGTCTTGGGCTATGGAAATGACACGCATATTTTTGTCTCCGGTGGGTTAGTCGCATCTGCCCAGATGTGTGCAGATCCGGAGCAAAGTATCTGCCCCAGCGCACCACTTTGGGTGATAGCTGACTACCTACAGGGAAAACCCTCGACGCACGCCCTGGGTTCTGCGTCAAAACAGGGCGGGTGTCAGGCCTGCGCTGCGGGGCTTAGGCCGCTCAGGCTGCCTAAGGCAGCGGTCTTAATCCCAGCTCCAACAAAAAGGCGTTGTGCTTGCGCTTGGCGGCGTCTATGACTTGCTTGATCTCGACCAAGGCCTCATGCGTAGCGTCCAGGCTGATTTCCGCCTCTCCCACTGCGGTGCTGATGTAGCGCGAGATATTGAGGTTGAAATCGTTCTTCTCAATCTCGGCCATGTCCACGCGACGCGCGTAGCGCGCCTCCGGCTCGCGGAACTGGTAGGTATGGATGATTTTGTCAATGTGCTCGGGCAAGAGCTGGTTTTGGCGTTTGCCTTTGACAAAGTGCTCGGCGGCGTTGATGAACAACACATCGTCTGGCTTCTTGCACTTTTTGAGCACCAAGATGCACACCGGAATGCCGGTGGAGTAAAACAGATTCGATGGCAGGCCAATCACGGTGTCAATGTGCCCGTCTTTGAGCAGCTTGGTGCGAATGCGCTCTTCCGCCCCGCCCCTAAACAACACGCCGTGCGGCAAGATGATGGCCATCACGCCCTCGTCTTTGAGGAAGTGAAAACCGTGCAGCAAAAACGCAAAGTCCGCCGCCGACTTAGGCGCCAAGCCGTGGTTTTTAAAGCGCACATCGTCCGCCATGGCCTCGCTGGCATCCCAGCGCAGGCTAAACGGCGGGTTGGCCACGATGGCATCAAACGATGGCTTTTTGGCGGGGTTCAGCTCGCGCAGCTTGTCCCATTCGTTGGTCAGCGTGTCGCCGTGGAAGATTTCAAACTCGGTGTCCTTCACCCCGTGCAGCAGCATGTTCATGCGCGCCAGGTTGTAGGTGGTGATGTTTTTTTCTTGGCCGTAAATCTTGCCAATGCCGTGCGGCCCCATGCGTTTGCGCACGTTCAGCAGCAGCGAGCCCGAGCCACAGGCAAAGTCCATCACGCTCTCCAGCCGTTGCTTGTGCCCGGTCTTGGGCTCTTGGCTGTCTAGCGTGACGATGGTGGACAAAATGTCCGATATTTGCTGTGGCGTGTAAAACTCGCCCGCCTTTTTGCCCGAGCCTGCGGCGAACTGGCCAATCAGGTATTCGTAGGCATCGCCCAGCGCGTCAATGTGGGTTGAAAAATCAGCCAAGCCTTCGGCAATTTTTTGAATGACAGTGCAGAGCACCGCGTTGCGCTCGCTGTAACCCTTGCCCAACTTGCTTGAACCCAAATCAATCTCAGAAAACAAGCCCGCAAACGTGCTCTCAAAAGATTCGTTTTCGATGTACTTGAACCCTGCTTGCAAGGTATGCAGCAACTCGCCGTTCTGCGTGCGCGCCATGTGGGCCACGCTGCTCCACAAGTGCGCTGGCTGAATGACGTAATGCACCTTACGGCGCATTTGCTTCTCGAACGTGGGCACATCTGCGGCGTTCGCGGCATACCAAACCGCCAGCGGCACTTGCTTGGCGTCAGCGTCTACTTTGGGGTAATCAGCGCCCAGCTCTTTTTGTGCGGCGGCCTCGTAGTTGTCGGACAGGTAGCGCAAGAACAGGAAGGACAGCATGTAGTCCCGAAAGTCGTCCGCGTCCATCGCACCGCGCAGCTGGTCGGCAATGGCCCACAGCGTCTTGCCCAGTTGTTTTTGGTTTTGTTCGGTCATGGGGTGCCGTCTTTAATGCTCAAATTTTTGTGTTCTTCAATGGCTTGGCGGTCGCGTTGCAGCTCTAGGCGCAGCTCTTCCTCACTGGGCAATATCAGGCGGTATTTGCTGGCAAACAGTTGTTCGCTGCCATTGAGCACCGAGTAGCGTGCCACCGATTGGTCTTTGCTGCCGCACAGCAAAATGCCCACCGTGGGGTTGTCGCCTTCGCCTCGGCGCAGCTCGTCGTACATGCGCACATACATATCCATCTGCCCCACGTCTTGGTGCGTCAGCGGCCCGGTTTTCAGGTCGATCAGCACAAAGCATTTGAGCAGGTAGTTGTAAAACACCAGGTCGATGTAGAAGTCTTGCGTTTCGGTACTGATGCGCTGCTGGCGGGCCACGAACGCAAAGCCCTTGCCCAGCTCCATCAAAAACTGCTGCAGCTTGTCCATCAGCGCAGTTTCCAGCGTGGCTTCTAGCAAGCGCCCCGTGTCGGGCAGGCCCAAAAACTCCAACATCACCGGGTCGCGCACAAAAGCCCGTGGTGAGTCATCGAGCGTGGCCATGTTGGCTATTGCCTCGGCATTTACCGCCGCTTTGTCTTGGCTTAGCAAAAGACGGTCGTAATACAGGCTGCCAATTTGGCGCTCCAGCGCCCGCGTGCTCCAGTTTTGGGTGGCTGCCTCATTCACATACCACTGGCGGGCCTCTGGGCTGTCCACCCGCAGCAGCAGGCGGTAGTGCGTCCAGCTCAATTCGTGACGCAGTGCGTCACGAATTGGAAATGCCTGATAAAAGAGCCTCATATACCGAAGGTTGGACGCATCAAACCCGCGCCCAAACTCAGCAGACAGCGCCTGCCCCAGCTGCACCAGCAAGCCCCGCCCATAGGCTGCCCGCTGTGCCCCGCCTTGTTCAAACTCCACAATGTGCTGCCCAATGTGCCAGTAGGTTTGCACCTGCACCACGTCCACCGCACGCAGCACTTGCTGGCGTGATTCGGCAATGAGTTGGCGCAGGCTGCCAAGCAAAGCGGGCAAGTCCTCGACAAGTCCCGTCGAGAGGCGATCTCTATCTTGGTGGGGTTGTGAGCTGCGCGGTGTCATTTTTGGGTTCGATTCTTCAGGCTATTTTCCAGCGCCTTCAACTCGGCTTCGTCCTGTCTGTCGGCTCGTGCGGCCTCTTGCTGTTTACGGCGTTGGTCAAAGTCCAAGAACATCGGCTCAATCTTTTGCTCCATGCGAGCATGGCTCACCTTACCTGCATGGGTGAGCACCGTGAAGCCGTTAGAGCTGATGATCTGCTCGACGTTTTGCTGCCAAAAGGCCATGCGAATTTCTTGGCGACTCTTGGTGCGCAGCTCTGCGGTTTCTAGAAAGATCACCACCAGCCGGTTTAGGGTGTCGATCTCGTCTTCGGTCAAATAATTCTTTGCGATCAAAATATCTTGCTTGCGTACCTGCGCGCCTTTCCAATGCATCAGACCAAAGTTGGGGTCGTTCGCATTGGCTCGGGCAGTAATCAGTTCCGCCGCAGTCTTTTGCGTGACCGCATAAAGCAGCATGTTTTGCACGGTCGCAAAAAACTGTTGGGTCGCTTGGTCTGTCTTGTCGTAATCGCTGCTCAGCGCAAAAAGCTCGCGCACCTTTTGGTAAAAGCGCTTTTCCGAGGCCCGAATGTCGCGGATGCGCTCCAGCATCTCGTCAAAGTAGTCTGGGCGACCATCGGGGTTCTTCAGCCGCTCGTCGTCCATCACAAAGCCCTTGGTCAGGAACTCTTTGAGGACAGTGGACGCCCAACGGCGAAACTGCACACCACGGGGCGAGCGCACCCGGTATCCCACGGCCAGAATGGCATCTAGGTTGTAGAGCGTCACTGGCCGTTGCACCTGTCGCGCACCCTCAGTTTGAACTGTCAAGGATTCCTTGACAGTTGCCGCCGGCTCCAACTCTCCGTCCCCGAAAACGTTCTTCAGGTGCAGGGAGATGTTTTGCTTCGTGGCATCGAAAAGCTCCGCCATCTCCAATTGGGTCAGCCATACCGTCCCCAGATCAGCCCGAAGCTGAATCTGGCTATTGCCGTCGTCAGTCGTGTAAAGAATTACGTTGTTCATCCTTGCAAGGGAGAGTTCTTACCGCCCAATTCGACCAGTCCATCCCTAAAAGCCTTGGCACTAGGGCATGCTGGATGCGCGGCTGCCCTTTCAAGCTCGTATCGCAACGCCACGCCACACATCTTTTTTGCAAAAATGACCTTGTTGCTGCCTGGCCCCCTGGAACGGTGTGCCTTAGCTACTTCTTTCAACCGCTCCCAAGGCATTCCAATAGTTTGCTCTGGTACGGGTTCAAAAAAATCTAATGCATTCAGCCAACGACGCATGGCATCGGTGTCGGCTAAAAACCAGGCCTCCAGCGCTTTGACCGCAATAAAAATCAAGTTCGTGTGCTCTGTTGTTATGCGGGCTTTGACCGCTTCTTCACTTGCTGCATCCTCCAGATCCGTCAATATCACTATGTGGTCGGGTTGACTGCGAGCAAATTGCGCCAACATGGTTTTGAGATGGTGCGGCAATAAATTTCCGCCCCCTTTGGCATTGATCACGGGGCGACAAATTTCGAGCCCCTGATCGCCTGCCCATTTTCTAAATCCCGCGGACTCGATCAGAACCTTTTCGGAATCCCCTTCAACGATGAACCCCACTTTCACCATGGCAGGCCCCCATCAAACATGTTCATGAGCCATGCCGTGTCTAAGTTCAGGCCATCCAATGCTGAGCTACTTTGCGCCGCATTTTTGGCAACAGTTTTTCCCTCCAACTTATTGACCAGCCACAACTCACTCACCTTAGATGCACGAACCAATGACTCACTGTGCGTCGTGACGAAGACCGGGTGCTCGATGTTCGCGTTTTGGCGCATTAGGTCTACCAAAGCCTCGATGCCTTTGGGGTGCAGCCCACGCTCTGGCTCTTCTATCAGTGTGATGCCATGTTTTTTTGCGCGACTGAGTACAGCCGTCATGATGCACAGCGCGTAGATAGTTCCATCTGAAATAAGATTCGCAGGAAAGTGTGCTTTGGTACCCTCTTCCTTGAACTTAATCACCGTGCCGCCACTCAGGCGGTCAGGCTCGGCGCGAACCTGCTCCATGCCCGGCACCAAAAGGTTCATCCATTCCATTACCTGCGTGCGGAAATCATCATCCTTCTCAAGCGTCGCGAGCATCGTTGCAACGTTATGCCCGTTCGGGTGCAATGCGGTAGTGTCGGCGCTTGAACCATCGGGCTCTTTCGCACCCAAGGGGTCAAAGCGGAAAACTTCGACGTTGGTCAAGTAGTCATACAGTGGAAACTCCCCTTGCGTAAACAAAAGCCCAGACATGTCTGGCGGGAATTTTTCGATGAACATGGGCGCTTCATTATTTGAGGAGGAAATCTGGGGGTCGCTCCCTTTTTTCCTCTCCAAAATCTTCTTCCCGTTAACCACCAGAGTCTCATCTAGTACGGGAGCCGTGTCCATGTCATGCACCTTGAGGGTGTAAGCCAAGGCTTGCCCATCCAGGGTTGCACGGATGCTGAATCCAAAGGTACGGGCATTGCGCCTTCGAAGCTTGAAGCTGTGAACTTGAGGAAAACCACGGAACTGGCGCAACGCCTTGACCGCCCCGGACTCAACGACAGCACTGACGAAAGACAACGCATCCATCAAATTGCTTTTGCCAGAACCGTTCGGACCAGCAAACACGCTGAACGGCTCTAAATCCAAGAGTTGAAGATCGGCCACACTTTTGAAGCCCGAAACTTCGATCTGATCTATTTTCATTTTTTGTCCTTTTCTACTTAAACCAGCCCCGCATCTGGCTCTTGCCGTCTTCAGTGGTGCAAATTATCAGGTTGCTCATGCCTCAACCCCCTCCACCGAAGGAAAAAGCTGCCGCATCAAACCCTTTTTGTGGGTCTTGAGGATGTCGAGTTCTTGTGAGGCGGCGGTGATGAGGGCGTCGAGGGAGGCGAGGCAGTCGGCGATGCGTTGTTGCTCAGCAATCTTGGGCACGAGCAATCGCACTGACGAAAACAGGCTCTTATTGATGATGGGAACGGCTTGTCTTCCTGCCAGTAACGCGATGCGCTCCGACGCCTGTGAAAGCGCGAAATAAGCAAAATCATCAGAGTGCTTAGAACTGGGGACGACTGCATTGATCTGTTGATTCGTCGCACATTCGCGAACGTTCTGCGCTACCTTGCCAATCGTGGAGCCAATGGAAACGAAGAGGATGCTTCCGGCGCGTATGGGGCGGGTTTCCGCGAAACCCTCTGGGGTCAACGTGGTTTTGGTTTGATCAACAAATCGTAGGTCAGAAATGTCCGCAGGCGAAGCGAAAGGAATACCGCCGCCATAGAAAGCGGGTTGCGCTGTGCTGGGGGTGTTACCTGTGACAACCTTTCCAAACTCTCCGACAGACTGTTCCACCCAATCCCCTGTGTTTTGAAACTCCGGAAACCGCAAACGCGGTTGGGTTTCGCCTTCGCGGGGGAAGAGTTGTTGCATCAGCCCTTTTTTGTGGGTTTTGAGGGCTTCGACTTTGCGGGCTTGTGCGGAGATCAGTTGGTCGAGTGAGCTCAGGCAGTCGGCGATTTTTTGTTGTTCATTTGAACTTGGAGTTGGAATCTCAACCCCAAAAAACGCTTCCTTACTAATGTTTAAAAGGCCGTTGCTCCGCGCACCACTGGTGATGTGCTTTTTTAGTTGTTTTCCGTGAGCATTTGATTCAAAACAGTTTTGGAAAAAACCATTCGAATAATCGCTTTTCAAACGAAAGCAAATGAAAACGTTAGGTGCCGCAACCTCGCCCCAGCCTTGCAATAGATAGATACATCCTTCAGGAAATTTGAGTGAGTTCCCTTTGTTATAAACAAAGTCGCCATCTTTGACCAGGGTGTAAAGCTGATACTGATTGCCAGAGATATCTCTGCCAAACTTCTCTGCTTGTGGAACAAAGCCAATGCCAGCAGAGATACTGACTGGTGTTAGCTTTTTGGCGCCAACCCTTTCGTTTACGGGAATGGAGACCTCTCCTAGAGAAACTGGCTGCCAAGGCGCAGCATCCCGAAACTCAGGAAACCGCCGCTTAGGCACTAGCCTTGTTTTCTCGCCGCTCACGGTGCCAGCCTCTTGGTGGGGTGGTCGGTAAGCAAGTTGCTCCACTGTCGGGGCAGCGGAACGAAGCCCTTACGGACATTCTCATTTCCAAACCTCTCGAATTCGATGGGGTTCCGTGTCTTGCGGTTCATGGGTTTACCTCGCCGGTGTTGTTATGGTCATGGCGCAGGCTCTTTCATCCTCTGTCCAGGGTGTCGGGATTCTTGAGCGCCTGCTTTTCATCTGCGCTCAGACGGCGTTCGACCTTTTTCACGTCTTCTGCCGCTGGCAGGCTCTCCGGGCGAATACCCCGGTTGAGCAAGGTATCGCGCACGGCTTGGTTGTTGGTGACGTGTTCGCGCGAAATCTTCGGCTCGCTGGACAAGCCGTGGGCGCGGGCGTTGTGGATGGTGATCTCGGTGGCGAAGTCTTTGGCCTTGAGGATGATGGTGGGCGCAAAGTCGGCGAGCGGGCGGCTGTCGGGCACGCGCCATTGGGCTTTCATAGCCTGGGTACTTTTGCCGAGTAAGGCGTGGTCGCCCTTGCTGCGGATGACTGCAAAGTCCTGGTTGCCGCCGGTGTGTTCGAAGATGAGCTGGGACAGTTCCTTTTCCGTGCTGGTGAGCTTTTTGCGGGCAGAGACGCGCTCGGCTTCCAGAAGCCGCTGCTCAATCAGCTCCGCCCGGCGGGTCTGCATGGCAAAGTAAGTTTGGGCGAAGGCGATTTCGGGCTTGCGGGGGTCACCGTTCTGGGCGATGAGGTAACAGGCGTAGCGGGTGAGCATGATGTCGTCGATCGCACGCTCTGTGCTGGAGCCGATGCGGACCATTTTCTTGACGTCAGGAAAATGGTTTTCCACTGGATGACCAGACACCTCGCAGGCGGTTTTGGCCTTGGCGACCACAGCCTGAAAGTTCTCCCACTTGGAATAGCCAAGAAGCTGCTGGATATCCCGCGCCAGCCAATACTCAATGCCGGTTTCTGTCTGCTGGGCGTGGCCCTCGAAAGTGCCAGTCAGTGTTTGTATTTGGGATAGGTCCATGGTGGGCTTCCTGTTGTTTGATGCGGGCAGTTCACCTGGAATGCGCACTCTTTGACGCTGATCTTTTTGCTGTTGAGACCTGCCTGACTTCTAATTGTGGCGAATTCGCCGTATTAAAAGCGAGGTTGTAAATCGACTCCCAGATACCCAAAAACTCCACCGTGTTGCGGTTGCGCAGCCAGTCAGCGATGAAGAAGTCCCCGTCCTTGGCGCGCAACATGTCGGTGAGTGAGATGTGATCGCCCTGGGGCGACGTAACCACGGCCACGCGGGTGCCCTGGATGTCCAGGGTGTTGGTTTTCGCTGTTTTCCGGTTCATGGGCTCACCTCTTCGGTGTTGTTATGGTCGTCAGCATCCCACGCCACTTCCTTGCTGCTTCCTTGCTGCTTCCTTGGCTCACAAGTCTTCTACCCGGTATTCGCTATAGCCTTCGTAGTAGTAGCTCACGTCAATGCCTTTCATGTACAGCGCGCGGTCGTTGATTTGGTCGGTCAAGGCGCCCTTGAGCAGGTGTTTGATTTCCAGGTCTTTCACCACGCTGCGCTCCATGGCCGACAAATATTCGGCTTTGTCCACCGCGTTCCAGTCGATGACTTGGCGGATTTCTTTTTTCAGCATCAAGTCGAGCCAGATGCGCGTAGCGCGCCCGTTGCCTTCGCGAAACGGGTGGGCCACGTTCATTTCTACGTACTTTTCAATGATTTGCTCAAAGTTTTGCTGCGGCATGGCGCTGATGTGCGCCAGCGATTGCTGCAAATACATGACGGGTGCAAACCGAAAATTGCCTTTGGCCAGATTCACCTCGCGCACTTGGCCAGCAAAGGCATACACCTCGCCAAACAAATAGGCGTGGATGGCGGCCAGGCCTGCAAAGGTGCCCACTTCCATTTCGGCAATGTCGCCGCTTTCAAAGAGCTGTTTGGCTTTTTGTTTGCTAAGCCTTTCTTCCGCCCGGCTGAGTTCGACTTGGCTGCTAATGCCCAGTTTGTTGCCTAAGACCATGGTGTGTCCTTTGTGGGTATGGCTTGTTTCAACAGGGCCCTTCCCTGGTCGGTGAGGCGGTATTGCTGCAAGCGGCTGTTGGGTTTGTTGGGGAGGGTGTATTCGATCAAGCCACTGGCTTGCAAGCGGCGAATTTGCTTGTTCAGCTCGCCGGACACGCCTTGGTGCCCGAGTCCTTGCGCCAGTGCCAGCTTGCCCAGCGCCGTTGCATCAAGCATCAGCATCACCTTGGTCGCCAAGTTCGACTCTAGCTGTGACTCTGGCCGCGACTCTGGCCGTGACTCTGGCCGTGACTCTGGCTCTAGGGTGACTTGCGGATTGACTTGTTCGGTCGCCTCTTCCTCGTGCACAGGCCTGCTGGCCGCAAAAGTGATGCGCAAAAAGTTCTCGGTGAAGCGAAAGCACGCTGGCCCATAAAACTCGGTGATGCGCGGCAGGCCAGAGCCCAGGTGCTCGACCATCTCTAGGTCTTTAAAGACGCGCATCAGTTCTTTGTTGCGGGGGATGGAGTAGCCCTCAAAAAACTCGGCCGGGGTCAAGCCCTCGGGCAAAGCGCAGGCGGAGGTGATTTCGATGCGGTCGGCAAATATTTCAAACTTGGGCGGCGCCTCGCGGCTGTAGTCGTTGTGGACGATGGCGTTGATTACCGCCTCGCGCAGGGCCACGGGGTTCCACAGGCGCACGTCGATGCGTTCTTTGGAGGTAATGGTGCTGGCGGTTTTGTTTTCTAGGTCCAGCTTGTCGAGCACGGCCTTGGTGGCTTTGATGAGGGAGCAGTAGCCATATTCGTTGCTCTCTATCAAGTGCACCCGGTCTTTGCCACGGTACTTGGCCACTTTGATGGACATGCCGTTTTCGTCGGCCAATAAATAGGCGGCGTAGTTGAGCGCGCCGTCTTCGGTGGTCAGTTCCAGATTGGTTTTGAACTGGCGGCCTAGGGGTTTGCGCTTTTCTTCATAGTAAATGCGCAGTTGCTCAAAGCTCAGGGCTTGGCGGTGCGCTTTGATTTTGCCGATGGAATTGCGGGTGCGGTTGGCAAACAGCCGCTCGATCATGGCGGTGGGCATGGGCTCGGCGGCGCTGCCCACGCGCACAAAGCAACCCTTTTCGCTCAGGCCGTATTTCTTTTTGGCGTAGGGTTTTTCGCTGCCGCTGGCCACGATGAGCTTGATGCAGTGCACGCCCGCTGGTCCCTCAACTTCAAAGACATCAAACAAGCCCATGGCCGAGGGGCTGATGTTGTTTTTGATGCGGTCTTTGAGCTTGAGCATGTCGCCGTCCACATCGGCCACGCCAACACGCTGACCGTCTTTGTCGATGCCGATGTAGATGAACCCGCCCTCACGGCTATTGAGGAAGGCGACGACTTCTTTTTCAAGGTCAAGCTCGGGCGTGAGTTCGCGCTTGAGCTCAACGCGGTGGTTTTCGTGCAGGGGCTCAGTCATAGGCGCTCAGCCCCGATATATCTCGCCCCTGCGCACGCTTGGTCAGCAGCGGAATCAGCGCGGCCATGAGCGCTGTCTCGGCTTGGGCGCGGGCTTTCCAGCCCAGGTCCAGCGGGGCCATGAGGTCGGTCAAGGCGTCGGTGTCCAAAATCAAACGCTGCAAGATGCTGTCTACAAAGGTTTGCAGGGCGGCGGGGGCCAGGCCGTGTTGGGTGGCGATGGCGGCCAGCTCGGCATGGTCTTTGTCTTTTTTAAAGCGGGTGTAGCCGTCGCGGATAGCGGCCTCGCTCAAGCCCGCGCCTGCCTTGAGGGTGTTGATGTAGGCGGCAATGTCGTCGCGCTCGTTCATGAACTTGGCGTCGGCGCTGATCAGGCCAATCAGCGCTTCGCGGCTCATCTTTTGCTTGCCCGGCGCTTGGCTACTAAAGCGCGACATGAGGCCCACGATGTAGTCGTAGTCAATCACGGCGCTGGCAAAGAGCACAAATTCAAAGTCGAGCTGGTCTACCGCGTCCGTGGTGTCGCCACCCTCGCCTTGGCCTGCTTTGTCTTGCAGCGCTTTGAGGCGCTGCGCGGTTTCGAGGTACACGCCTTTGAAGCCTTGTTGGGCTTCTTTGGGCAAGATGTGCTCTATAGCGGCGGCGTTGTCCGGCGTGAGGTCGGTGTATTGGTCAAGCTGGGTTTTGAGGCGCTGCACTTCTTTGAAGTGGCCAATAAAGGCGGCGCGGGCTTCGTCGCCCTTGAGCTGGGGCACGGCCTCGGGCGTGCAGGGCAGGCCTTGGGTTTGCATGAAGTCTTCTAGGCGCTGCACCGCGCCTTGAAGCTTGTCGATGACAACAGGGGCTTTGTCCACCAGCCAAATTTCGCGGGCTTTTTCTTGGCTCTTCTCGCCAGAGAACAAAGCAATGGCAGCATCGACCGCGTCTTTTTGGTAGCGAAAGTCGAGGATGTTGCCGTAGGGCTTGGTGCCGTTGAGCACGCGGTTGGTGCGCGAGAAGGCCTGTATCAAGCCGTGGTGCTTGAGGTTTTTGTCCACGTACAGGGTGTTGAGGTATTTGCTGTCAAAGCCGGTGAGCAGCATGTCCACGACGATGGTGATGTCGATCTTTTGGGCGGCTGGGTAGTCGGCATTGGGCCACTCCTGGGCTTTGATGCGCTTTTGAACGTCTTGGTAGTACAGGTCAAAAAAACCAATGGTGTGGTTGGTGCCGTAGCGGGTGTTGTAGTCCGCAAGAATAGTTTTAAGCGCGGCTTTTTTGCTGTCGGGGTCTACCTGGTTGTCTTGTTTTTCTTGCGGCAGGTCTTCTTGAATTTGCTGCACATCGGCGTTGCCTTCGGCGGGCGGTGAGAACACGCATGCGATGTTCAGCGGCACAAAGCTGGCGTCCGCCGCGTGCTTGGCCGCTTGTGCTTCTTTGAACAATGCGTGGTATTCAATGGCGTCGTTGATGCTGGCGGTGGCCAGCACGGCGTTGAAGCGGCGGCCTGCGGTGGCGGTGTCGTGCTTTGCAAGAACAGCGTCAATCACCGCCTTTTTAGCCAGCGCCTCGCCGGGTTTGGCTACGTTTTTACCCTCGGGCTTGAAGTAGTCCACATGAAAGCGCAGCACGTTGGCGTCTTCAATGGCGTGGGTGATGGTGTAGGCGTGCAGCTGCTTTTGAAAAATGTCTTGGGTAGTGCGCAAGCTGGCTTGCTCGTCTTCAATCTGGGTGCGGCTGGCGTTGTCTTCAAAAATGGGCGTGCCGGTAAAGCCAAACAACTGCGCCTTGGGGAAGAAGGCTTTGATGGCTTTGTGGTTCTCGCCAAACTGCGAGCGGTGGCATTCGTCAAAGATGAAGACGATGCGTTTGTCTTGCAGCGGCGCGAGCTGCTCTTTGTAAGTGGCTTGGCCGCCTTTGCTGCGCTGCTGGTTGCGCTTGCTGTTTTCGTCCAGTGCCAAACCTAACTTTTGGATGGTGGTGACGATCACCTTGTCGGCATAGTCGTCCGACAGCAGACGGCGCACCAAGCTGGCGGTATGGGTGTTTTCCTCCACACAGCCTTCTTGAAAGCGGTTGAACTCTTCGCGGGTCTGGCGGTCCAGGTCTTTGCGGTCCACCACAAAAAGGCATTTCTCAATATCGGGGTTGTCTTTGAGCAGCGTGGACGCTTTGAAGGACGTGAGCGTTTTGCCGCTGCCCGTGGTGTGCCAGATGTAGCCGTTGCCACAGTTTTGCTTGATGCAGCCCACGATCTGCTTGACCGCATAGACCTGGTAGGGCCGCATCATCAGCAGCTTTTGCTCCGATGCGACCAGCACCATGTAGCGGCTGATGGCCTCACCCAAGGTGCATTTGGCGAGAAAGGTCTCGGCAAAGCGGTCGAGGTGGGTGATCTTGTGGTTCGCCTCGTCCGCAAACTGGTAGATGGGCAAAAAGCGCTCGTCTTGGTTAAAAGCGAAGTGGCGCGCGTTGTTGTTGGCGAAATACCAGGTGTTGCTGCGGTTGCTGACGATGAAGAGCTGCAAAAAGCACAGCAGCGTCTTGGTGTAGCCGTTGCCAGGGTCGTTTTTGTAATCAACGATTTGCTCCATGGCGCGGCGCGGGTTGACGTTGAGGGTTTTGAGCTCCACTTGCACGCAGGGCACCCCATTGATCAGAATCAACACGTCATAACGGTGGTGGCTGTTGTCCGTGTTGATGCGCAGCTGGTTGACCACCTCAAAGGTGTTTTTGCACCAGTCTTTGATGTTGACCAAGGTGTAGTTGAGCGGCGTGCCGTCATCGCGGGTGAAGGCGTTGATGCTGCGCAGGGTGCGGGCGGCAGTGAAAACATCGGGGGTGACGATGTCTTCAAGCAGGCGTTTGAATTCGCCATCGCTCAAATTGACGCGGTTGAGCGCCTCAAATTTCTCACGGAAGTTGCGCTCCAGAGCGGCGCGGTCACCGATGTCGGCGCGGTATGCGTATTTGAGGCTTTGCAACTTGCCGATAAAGCCGTATTCGATGTGTTCCTCTTTGACGGCATGTCCGGGTGCAGGGGGCTGCGGGCCGTACGTGAACTTCGGAGTAGGCATGGGGTGGGCGTTGCGAGGGGGTTCGGCGAAGGGCGGTAGAAACAAACCACCGGGGGCGAAAATTTCATTCTAGGGGTCAAGCCTTGGACGCGGCACCCAAACCGTTAAAGGTTTAACAGGTATATCGACGGTGCGGGCAATGGCACGGCTTTGGTCTTGCGCCCGGCAATTTCAATACAAAAGCAGCCCCTGCCCCGAAGGACTGCCAGCAAGACCTCCGTCAGGCCACTTGAAACACCGCGTCCAACTCCGCCATCCACGCCGCCTTTTGCGCCTCGCTGGCAAAGCTGGCCTCAAAGCTGTTGCGGGCGAGCTGCCAGGCGTCTTGCACCGTCAAGGCGGGCAGCGCTTCAAAAGCGGCCTCAAAGTTGGCCAGCAGGTAGCCGCCAAAGTAGGCCGGGTCGTCGGAGTTGAGGGTGATGCACAAACCGGCGTGCAAGAGCGTGGCCAGGTTGTGCTCGGCCATGGTGGCAAATACGCACAGCTTGGTGTTGGACAGTGGGCAGACGGTGAGCGGCATGCGGCTTTGGGCCAAGCGCTGCGCCAGCGCTGGGTCTTCACTGCAACGCACGCCGTGGTCTATGCGCTCCACGTGCAGCACGTCCAGCGCGCTTGTGATGTAGGCGGGTGGCCCCTCTTCGCCCGCGTGCGCCACCACATGCAGGCCCAGAGCGCGGCATTGGGCAAACACGGTGGCAAACTTTTCAGGCGGGTTGCCGCGCTCGCCCGAGTCCAGGCCCACGCCGATAAAGTGCTGGCGGTAGGGCAAGGCGGCTTGCAGTGTTTCGATAGCCGAAGCCTCGGACAAGTGGCGCAAAAAGCACAAGATCAGGCTCGCGCTGATGCCGTATTGGCTTTGGGCGTCCGCACACGCACGCGCCAGTCCGCCAATGACCTCGCCCATGGGCACGCCACGCTCGGTATGGGTTTGCGGGTCAAAAAACAGCTCGGCGTGCACCACATGGTCGGCATGGGCGCGCGCGAAATAGGCCATGGTCATGGCGTAAAAATCGCTCTCGTCAATGAGCACCGACGCCCCGGCGTAGTACAGGTCCAAAAAGCTTTGCAGGTCAGTAAACGCATAGGCCGCGCGCAGCGCCTCCACGCTGGGGTAGGCCAGCGCCACGCCGTTTTTGCGCGCCAGGGCAAATATCAGCTCGGGCTCTAGCGAGCCCTCGATGTGGATGTGCAGCTCGGCCTTGGGCATGCGGGCCAAGAGTGCGGGGAGTTGGGCGCGGGTGAGGTGGGAGAAGTCCATGGCAGGTGTTGGCTAAAGGGTTGCTTGGAGGACGCTCGTTTTGTTGGCGACCCCGACCAGTTCATCTAGTCTTTGCTCTCTTGGGCGAGAAAAACCAGGATGACGATGAGACCAATCAAGGGCACCAAGACAATGAGTTGCCACCAACCGCTGCGCCCGGTGTCGTGCAGCCTGCGCGTTGCTGCCGCTGTTGAAGGCAGCAGTGTCCCCAAAGTGAACAAACCACTGACTATGGGATTGATCATGGAGGTGGCAAGGCCTGCCAACACGAGGAAGAGAACGAACCACCAGTACTCCGATCGCGATGCGCGGCCATTGAAATCGGCATACTTCTGAAAACAAACCCGTATGGCTTCTTGAAACGACATATTTCCTCCTGATGCGGTGCGGCGCGCTGGCACAAAACTGACAAACCACTCATTCTTCGCGCGATAGTATCTTCTTGCCTGCCTTGCGAACGAATCGCCATGGCGCAGGCGGCCAATTCCCCATTACCGGCGCAGTGGCGGCGCGCTAATCCCTCAAGGCCCCGCCACCGTCCCCGCAGCTTTGGGCAGCCCTCCGGCGCCAATCTGTGCCACATGCACCTCCACTTGGCGCACGCCGGTCTTGTCCAGCTCCAGGCGCAGCGCCCAGCCCCAGTTGTTGATGGGGTCTGAAAAGCCATCGAACACAAAATTGCCCAGGCTGTAAAAAATCGGCTTGCCTTGGTAGCGCTCGGTGTCTTGCACTTGGTGGGGGTGGCCTCCGATCACTGCGTCGGCGCCCGCGTCAATCATGGTGCGGGCGAGCTGGCGCTGGCGGGTGTTGGACACCGGGTCTTCCCAGCCCCAGTGCATGATGGGAATCACCACATCAGCCTTCCAGCGGCTGCGCGCGGCTTGGATGTCGCGCACCACTTGGGCGTCTTCGCTCCAGGCCACGCCGGGTTTGTCGGTGTCGGCCTCAAAGCTGCGGGGCTGAAATTCGTTGTAGCCCAAGATGGCGATGCGCAAGCCCTTGCGCTCCACGATCCACGGCGTGTGCGCCTCGCTCAGATTCAGACCACCACCGTAAACGCCCAGACCGGCTTGCTTCAGCAAGCCCAGCATTTGCGCAAAGGCCTGCGGGCCGTAGTCGCCCGAGTGGTTGTTGGCCAGGCCCACGGCGTCGAAGTGGCGTTTGACGTATTTGAGCGTGCTGGGTGGCACGCGGAACACATTGGGCTTGTCGTCCTCGGGGCTGCCAACGGTGGCCACCACGCATTCCAGGTTGCCAATGCGGATGTCGGCCTCTTTGAACAGCTTGGCGAAACCGGCAAACGGGTCTTGGCCCCGGCGCATGGCTTGGAGGGGGCCGTCTTCCAGCATGATGTCGCCCACTATCACCAGCGAGACGGTGTTGGCGCCCGACGCCACGGGCGCTTCGGCTGCAGCAGCTTGCGCACCTGCGCTGGCGGTCACCAAGATGGCGGCAGCCAGAGCGCGCCAAGCTCTGAACCCAGCCAAACCGTGCGCGCTCATGGCGCCACCTCGGCCAGCGCACAGTGGTATTGCAGCTCTTTGCCAAGCAGGGGCGAATACAGGGCCACGCGGCCGGTCAGCGCGTCTGGCGCTGGGTTGCGCAGCGCTTGCGGCTGCCGGTATTGGACGTGTTGCATGACCATGGGTTGGCGCCGAGTGGTGTAGTAGACGTAGATGTTGACGCTCTCCAGGCCCTGTTCGTCGCCCAGCAAGATGGCCTTGAAGCGAAAGCGGTTGCCAATGGGCACCGCCGCTACGGTGTAGGGGTCGGTGGCCAGTCCGTGCACGGTGTGGTGGGTTTCAGAATTGACATCAAAGGTGCATTGCAGTTGCGCGCTGGCCAGTGCCGCGCAAGGCAAAAAGGCCAGCCACAGGGCGGCAACACAAAGGGGCGGCAGGGGCGGACGTTGGCGGGGTTTCACGGTGCGGTGCATCCAGACGGTTGGTGGGCCTGCGCCGTGGTGGGCGCAGCGTTGGTGGTCGGTCTTCGGGGCCTGGTTGGCACCGTGGGCGGCGGCGCGCAGTGTATGCGCAGCCGCACCGCGTTAGGCCGCGTGCTGGGCCACCCAGTCCACCAGCTTCAGGCGCTGCACTTTGCCCGAGGGGCCACGCGGCAAGTCGTGCACAAAGTGAAACACTTTGGGCGTCTTGAAGCGCCCCAGCGCCGTGGTGCAAAAGTCGCGCAGCGCGGGCTCATCCGCCGCGTGGCCGTCGCGCAGCACCACGCAGACCATGATGTCCTGGCCGTAGTGCGCATCCGCAATGCCCACGGCGGCGGCGTCCAGCACGGCGGGGTGGCGCAAGAGCGCCTCGTCAATCTCGCGCGGGGCGATGTTTTCGCCGCCTTTGATGATGAGTTCTTTGATGCGCCCGGTGACAAAGAAGAAGCCGTCCGCGTCGCGGTGGCCTAAGTCGCCGGTGCGCAGCCAGCCGTCGGGGGTGAAGCTCGCGCGCGTGGCCTCCTCGTTCTTGTAGTAGCCGCGCATCACCTGCGGGCCGCGGATGGCAATCTCGCCCGTGGTGCCGTCCGGCACCGCTTGCAGCGCGGCGTCGATCACGCGGGCCTCGCAGCCCGAGGCGCGGCCCACGGCGCCCAACTTGCGCAAGCCAGGCTCCAGCGGGTTGGAAAAAGCCGGTGCTACGGTTTCGGTCAGGCCCATGGTCTCGATGATGCCAATTCCAAATTTGGTCTCAAACGCACGCAAATGCGCCGGTGGCAGCGCGGCTGATGCGCTGCGACAAAAGCGGATGCCCGCCACACTGGCTTGCGGCGCCGCGCCTTCGAGCAAATAGGAAATCATGGTTGGCACCACATTGATCCAGGTGCAGCCGCTGCCCGTAGCCTGTTGCCAAAAGGCGCCAGCCGAAAACTTGGGCGGCATGGCCAGGCTGCCGCCATGCGCCAGGGGCGCGAGCATGGTCACAGCAAAGGCGTTGATGTGGTACAGCGGCAGCACCGCCAGCACCCGGTCGCGGGCCTCCAGCGCATGCTCGGCGCTGATGGCGCGTGCGTTGGCGGCCAGGTTAGCCTGCGTCAGCATCACGCCCTTGGGCACGCCGGTGGTGCCCGAGGTGTACATCAGCAGCGCCAGCGCATCGAGGCTGGGCGTGGGGGTGTCGGCCTCTAGGCTAGGCAGAATGTCTTGGGCCGAGTCATAGTCCGGGCTGCACACCAAGAGCGCAATCGGGCGCTGCAGCGTGGCCAGCACGGAGCGCACACGCTCGGCCCAGTCGGGGCTGGCGATGACGAGCTTGCAGTCGCTGTGCTCCAGCACATAGGCCATTTGCGTGGCGCTGCTGAGCAGGTTAACCGGGTTAACGCACCAGCCGCCGTACAAAGCGCCCAGCAGCAGGCGCAAGGTGTTCAGGCCATTGGGCATGACCAGCGACACCGTGTCGCCCGGCTGCAAACCCTGGCTCAACAGAAGCGTGGCCACTTGGCGGCAACTGCGCGCCAAGTCGCCAAAGCTGAGCTGCGCGCCCACGCCATCGGCGGCGTCCGCTGGCACGGCCAGCGCGTACACCGCCGCGGGCTGCAGCGCCGCCTGCGCGTCAATCAATGCGCGCACGGTGCGCGCTGTGTCCAAAGAACTCATGCGCGGCCAAACTTGGCAAAGTAGGTGCCAAAAATCGCGTCCTCGGTGGGCAGGCGCTCAGGGATGGGACGCGAAATGCGGGTGATGTTGAGGTAATGCCGGTAGTTCATGTTGTCCGAGAAGTTGTTTTTGCCCCAGGTGCCGCAGCCCATGGACAACGAAAAAGGCAGGCCGTTGTCAAAACTGCCGCCCGTGGCAATGCAGTGCGCCTGGTCGACGATGACGCGGCTGACTGGCAGCTCTTGCCCCAGGCGCAGCGCGCGCGCAGGCAAGGCGCTGTGCAAACCGACCGAGTGGCCCGCGCCCTGGAAGGTGTAAATGCGCTCGACCAGCGCAATTGCGACGTCAAAGTCCGCCGCGCCATAGAGGGTGAGCACCGGGCACAGCTTTTCGCCCGAGAACGGGTGGTCGTCGCCCACGCCGTCTTCTTCCACCAGCAAGATGCGCGGCTGGAGCCCGGCCACATCTAGCAGCCCGGCGCGCTCGGCCACCACGGTGGCGCTTTGGCCGATGACGGCGGGGGAGAGTTTGCCGTCGGGCCACATCACCGCCTGCAAAGCCTTCTTTTGGGCGGCGCTCAGCAGCACTGCGCCCTGGTCCTGCAAGGCGGCTATTGCCGCAGTGCGCACCGCATCCAGCAGCACCAGGCTGTTCTCAGACGAGCAGCTGGTGGCGTTGTCAAAGGTTTTGGAGCGCAAGATGCGCTCGGCGGCCAGGGCCAGGTCGGCGGTCTCATCGACGATGCCCGCCACATTGCCCGCGCCTACGCCAAAGGCCGGGGTGCCGCTGGCGTAAGCCGCGCGCACATTGGCCTGCGAACCGGTAGCCACTACCAAGTCGCAAGCGGCCATGAGCGCGTAAGTAGCGGCCTTGCTGATGGGGGAAGGCAGCATTTGCACCAGGTCGCGCGGCGCGCCTATGCGGTCAAACTCCGCGTGGATGTATTCCAAGAGCCGCGCGCTGGTGGCCCAGCCCTTGGGCGAGGGCGCCACGATGACGGCGTTGCGGCCCTTGAGCGCGTTGATGATTTTGTTGGCCGGGGTGGCCGCCGGGTTGGTGGACGGGGTGATGGCGCAGACCACGCCGACCGGGCGGGCGATTTCGGTAATGCCGTTGGCGGCGTCCTCGTGGATCACGCCCACCGACTTAGCGCCCTGCAGGTCGCGCAGCAGGCCAAAGGTTTTGCGGTAGTTTTTGCGCACCTTGTCGGGCACGTTGCCAATGCCGGTGTCGACCACGGCCAGCTCGGCCAGGGCCTGGTTGCGCCCGGGCTCGATGATGGCCCAGCCCGCAGCGGCCACCAGCTCGTCGACCCGGGCCTGGTCGTAGCCGTTGGCGATGTGCTGGGCCGCACGGGCGCGCAGCAGTAGTGCTTGCACAATGGCTTGGGCCTCCAAGTCGGCCGGTTTGGGGTTTGCCGAAGAACTTGCGTGCATCTCAATCCGCCTTGATGTTGGCGTCTTTGGCCAGTTTGGCCCACTTCGACAGCTCGGCGGCAATCACCTTGCCCAGCGCCTCGGGCGTGCCGCCCACCGCTTCGGCGCCTTGCTCCAGCAACTGGGCGCGAATGGCGGGCTCGGCCAGCACGGTGTTGAGCGCCTTGTTCAGCTTGTCAATAATGGCCTGGGGCGTTTTGGCTGGTACCAGCATGGCGTACCAAGAATCGACCTCAAAGTCCGCCACACCGGCTTCTTGCATGGTAGGCACGTCTGGGAAAGCGGCACTGCGCTTGACGGTAGACACCGCCAGCGCCTTGAGCTTGCCCGACTTGACGTGCTGCGCGGCGGCGGGAATGGACACCCACAGGTAAGGCACCTGGCCACCCATCACGTCGGTAATGGCCGGGCCGCCGCCCCGGTAAGGGATGTGCAGCATTGGCGCACCGGTGCGTATCACCATCAGCTCACCGGCCAGGTGGCCGGGAGAGCCGTTGCCCACCGAAGCAAACGAAGACTTGTCGGGTGCCGCCTTGGCCTGGGCCACCACGTCGGCTACGTTGCGTACGGGGATGGACGTGTTGGCGACCAAGATTTGCGGCAATGAGGCCACCAGCCCCACGGGTTCGAAATCTTTGAGCGTGTCGTAGGGCAGCTTCGGGAAGATGGCCGGGTTGATGGTGTGCGAGCTCAGGGTGAACAGCACGGTATAGCCGTCGGGCGCGGACTTGGCCACCACGTCGGTGCCCAAGGAGCCACCAGCACCGCCCTTGTTGTCAATCAACACGTTCTGGCCCAGCGCCGCTTGCAGGCGCATTTGCACGATGCGCGCCACCACGTCGGTGCCGCCACCGGGCGGGTAAGGCACGACAAATTTGATCGGCTTGTCGGGGTAGTTGGCCTGGGCTTGCGCCGCCAAGGGGGGGAGCAGGCCTAGGGCAGCCGCGGTCAGCGCCAGGCGCAGGGTGTGGCGGCGGGTGGAATGCAGTGTCATCGGTATCTCCTTGGGGTGGTTCAGGGCTGCGAGGGCAGCGGGACGGGGCTCGGGCAATTGATAGCAGGCCGGGGGCGCGTGCCCCCGACCTGGGGGTTGGTGGGGCGAGCGGTCGGGCGCGCTATGGCAACGCTGCCGGGGCGGTCAGCGCATGCGCTGGCGGGCAAACCCAGGCTGGTGCTGGCCTGTGCGGCGCAGGCGCACAAAGGCTGCGCCAAGGCTGCTGCCTGCGCCGGGCTGCAGCGAATGGCGGGCACGCTCATGCCCACGGCCGCCACGGCTTCTCCCCGGGCGTTGAACACCGTCGCGCCCAGGCCGCAAACGCCCAGCCGCCATTCCTGCGCATTGCTGGCCCAGCCGCGCGTGCGCGCTGCGGCCAGGTCGGCTTGTAGCGCCTGCAGCGTGGTCAAGGTGTGGGGCGTGTGCGCGGGCAAAGCGTCACCGCTTGCGCCCAGTTGCGCCCGCAACGCCGAGTCATCGAGTGCCAGCGCCGCCAGCAGCGCCTTGCCCGAGGCCGCACAGTGCGCGGGCGCCCGTCCGCCCACGCGCGAATACGCCGCCACCGGCATGGGGCTGTCAAATTTGTCCAGGTAAACAATGTCCGGTCCCTGCAGCACCGCCAGGTGAATCGTCTCGCCCGTGGCTTGCGCCAGCGCGGCCAAAAATGGATGCAAGCGGTCTTTGAGGTCTACCGCGCCATCGACCAAACCGCCCAGTTCAAACAGCTTGAGGCTGGCAAAGTACCGGCTGTCGTCTAAGCTTTGCCGCGCCCAGCCGCATTGCACCAGGGTTTGCAGGGTGCGGTGCGCGTTGCTGCGCCCTAGCCCCAGGGCCTGCGCCACTTCGCCCAGGCGGGCGCCCTCAGCTTGGCGGGCCAGCCAATCCAGTACCCCCAAGCCTTTGGCCAATGTGGTGTCCACAGTTTTTCTATATATTGGAACGTTAATTTGAATGTCAGAACAATTATGCGTATTTGGCGCCGCCTGTGTCTCGGGGTAAACCCGCAAACCGCAGGCGCCTTGGCATCATTGCGGCCCTAGCACCGTACAGTCCGCCGGGGTCTGATGCCACTCGGCGGGGACTTTTGTTGTGGCATGGCAATTGCTGACAAGCTTGTGTCCACAGCCCAGCGCGTTGTATCGTCATGTTTTTGACAGCTGCAACGGTGCGATGCCCTGCTACCTGCCCAGGAGAATTTCATGCCAGTTATGTGCAAGCGCTTTGCGCCACTCTTTCAACTCCAGCGGCTTGTGAGGCACCTGCTGGGCGTTGCCGCTTTGCTAGCCGCCACATCCGCACATGCAGGTCTGTCAAGAACGGACGCTGTACCGCTGTCGACGGCGATGTTCTCCGGCCTCACCTCCAGCCACACCTACACCCCCAGCACGGGCGAAACACTGGGCCGCATCGTGGCCAAAACCCTGCCCAACAGCCCCTTGAGCGAAGACTTGTTGGTCCAGGCCTTTGTCAGCCTGAACCCCCAAGCCTTTAGCACTGGCAAAAACAGCCGCACTTTGAGCGCCGCCGCCCTCAAGGTGCCCAACCACAACCAGTTGGTGCAACTGGTGCTGGCGAAAAACGAAGCTGCGCGGCCCGCCGTATTAGCGGCAGTGGCGGCGCAAGAGACACAGGCCAAGTCGGCGCTACTGCCTACGCCACGACCAGCCGAAAAACGTGAAAACTGGGTGCGCTACGCCGGCGGACCGGTGAAGGCGCCGCTCAACTTTGACGGCAGCGCCCCCGAGCGCAAAGGCTGGGTGCACTACCTGGGCGCTGCGGTACAACTTGCCCTGGGCGCCAGCGGCCTCAGCCCGGACGCCCTGCGCTGGGTGCATTACCCCCGCGTGGCCGTGGCCGCCGACGCCAATCCCTCTGCGCCTGCAGCGGCGCTGCCCGAAGGCACCGCAGACACCCGCCACTGGGTGCGCTACACCGCCGGGCGCAGCTACCCGGTGCAGCAGTTTGCGCAGTTGTTTGAGTGAACCTTCAAGACATCCGCACGAGGTCTGGCTCGCTTACCAGCAGCCGGCCGCCGGCGTGCGTGTACCAGTTTCGGTCACTGTCATGGTCGTACAGCTTGCGTCAGCGCTCACCTGCGTGCCTGTCGCGGATGCTTTAACGGTGTAACGCGAAGCGGTGGCTCTCGGCAAAGAGAAGCTGTAGTACTTGGTCAAGTCCGCCTGGCATTGCTGGGCAGACGATGCTGGCAGGGCCGCACCGGCATAGCTCATGGCCGTGGTGTAGATGCGCTCCATGTACTGCGCCTGCTCCACCAAACAGCCTTGCGCCGCATTGCGCCGCGACTTCGCCACGCTGCTCTGGTAGCTGCCAAAGGCAATGCGTGCCAGTATGCCGACGATGGCCACCACGATCATCAGCTCGATCAGGGTGAAGCCGCACAGGCGAAGGCGCCTTGCCTTGCGGGGCTTGGTTATATTGAGGACGGTCATTTCACGATCTCGCGCCAAGAAATACGGCGTGGCACCAGGCTACCGCCTTGCGTGCCTGTACTGTCATTACGGACCCCGGGAGCATTGCTGCCGCCGGTGTAATTATCCTTGCCAGTATTGCCCTGCACCACCACGTTATTACCCGGATTATTGGATTTGCCGATATTGCCGATGCCAAAGTCAATGGAGCTTATAGCCGCGCCATCAATGGTTTCGTCCGCAAATTTGTGATCGCGGTTGATATCAAAGTAGCTGGCGCCCAGGCTACCGCCATGGTAGGCGTCCATGGCATTCAAAAATCCCACTCCAGAACTCTGGCAGCTATTGGTGTTGATAATATTGCTGCTGACCAGCAAGGTAGGCGTCGTAGCATTGCGCACCGTTGCTGCAGAAAATACCTTCTCGGATACCGAGTCTGCAGGTGCAGTCCAATCCATCACCCAGCCGTCGCGCTTCACCTGCCATACACCATCCACTTTCTGACTCATGTAGCCTTTTGCGGCGAAGGTTCGTGCGTTCACTGTATACCCGCCAGAAGTCCAAGCGGTACTCGTGCTTATCTCGCCTATTTGCGTAAGACCACATTGCGAAGTATCTGAAGCAGGCTTTCTTGTATTGGAGATGGTTGAGGTCGAACTACATTGCGCATCGGGCGGATCAATCACCCCATACATGCTTTGCACCCTGGTACTGAGGGCATCAGTAGTTGTAGCAGTTAAATCGCTGCCTGTTCCAAAAAAAAGAAACCATTTATTCGGTACGTCAATACTGTTGTAACTGTTGGCTACAGTAATTCGGCTAGTAATAGGCTGAGCTATCCCGTTTTTTACCGCTGTGAAAATATGAGTCCCGAAGCTTATTACCGGTGTGCCCTGCGTACCTCTGATGCTCGACAAATCAAAGCGCCAGACGCGGCCCAAATAATCACCTGCATACGCATACTGCAAAAAACCACTGTTTAGACGCAAGCCAGGAGTCGCAAGACCGTTCGAAGTCGCATCATCGGTTGTAAACTTTCCGAGTAGGCGACCATCTGAGAGGCGCACGACAAACAATGCTGCTTTTGAATTAACGCTGTTGTACCCATTACCAAAAACAACAACTGGGGTTGAGTTTCCATCATTCAGGTAGGCAATCACTGGTTCACCCAGCAAATAGCCCATGTCTGGGTCTGCTGGATTCAGCGTTGATACCGCCGCTGGGTAACCGTCTTGGCCCCAGCGCATTGCGCCGGAAAAGTCCCAAACTTTGGTGGTATCGACGCCCACAAGATTTTGGGTGCTGGGCGGTAGCACCTGAAGGCCATAAAGGCCCTTGGCGCCACGACCCATAAAGCCCACCAGGTAGTTGATACCACTGGTTTTTGTACCGCCGACCACCGCAATATTTCCATCTACATAGTTGCGATGCGTAAAATTGGGGTCACTCAACATAGAAATATTAGGAATAGCCGCACTGGGTATATATGCGAAGCGCTCCTCTCCTGTCTCTGAATTGAAGCCGTGCAGCATTCCGTCGTTCGCGCCCACATACACGGTTTTGGTCGCATCAAAATAAATGGGCGCGGAATTGATCATGGAACCCAATACATTGGAATCAAAGGCAGAGTTTGCATTGGTCGCATCAGTTCCTCGGTTTCGGTATACGCCGCCAGTATTGCGCATTTCCTTGCTGGTGTCGCCGCGCAGATAGTTAACCACGTCCTTGCTTATATTGGTGGTTCCGATGGTTAATGTTGCAGTATTGGTGCTAAATAGTGATAAAGCAGTGCCGTTTTTGTAATAGATATTTCGGCTGGTATACCCTTGCGCCGGAGTATTCAACCGGGTAGTCAGTTTTTGGGCGGCAGTTCCCCCCCATGCGTCTTGGTAGCTCGCGGTATCGGCATCTGCGCCGGGTGTAACCGTGAATTTGGTGGCGGTTAAATCGCCGGTGAAATACTTTTGGTTGAATTTAGTTTGGAATAAATTGGTGCTGTCGCCAATTAGCTGGTTGCTGCTTGACCCGACGGCACCCGTGCTGGAGTTGCGGTCTAATATCATTCGAAATGCGATGTCAAGCGCGGTTCTGAGCGCGGCGGGGCTGGTGACTTTGGTATAGCTGACCGGGTCCGTGGTGGTAGGGCCGGTTGGCGCCGCACCTTCAACATAGCCGCCCCACTTCGCGGCGTACCACAGGGGGTCATTCAGGTAAGGATCCGCCACTGCAGACGCATCCTGGCCCGGTGGAGAAAAAGTTCTCAGACTATGCCCAGTTAAATTTCCGGCCTGATCAGGCAACATTTCGCAATCGGTTGGCATATCGTCGACGTTGTCGTAGTTGCAATAACCGACGTCTTTGCCAGGAGGCACGTTGAGATAATAATAGCCCAACCGACCTCCACCATTGCGGGCGAAGTTTTTGGGTTGAACTACCAGATAGGGTCCATCTTTCGTAGACCCGGATACAACATATCCTATGTTTTGTGTAGAACCACTCGATGTGCTCCCCCCATATTTTGGAGTTACTTTGACAGCTACTTCTGTCGTAGTTGCTGTTATTTCGTATTCCGCAATCGCATCCATGTCAAAGTCAAGACCCCAGGAACGATCGTCAAAATTAACCAGCAACTTCAAATAATATTGCCCGTTTGCATTAGCCAAATCTCTGGAGTCTAAAATGTAAATCCCAACTATCTGATTGGTCGGTTGAAATTGGTTTTTACCGTTGTGCAGGCTGTCGATGGTGCGCGCAAACGGCACGATGGATATTTTTTTTCCGCCTGAAAATGGTACCTCGATGCGCGGAAGCGGGCTATTCATCAACAGCGCAAAGGTATCGACGGTTGCGATATCGTGGCCGCTCACCTGCTGCAGTGAATGGGTTTTGCCAAACTTCGCCACGGCGGCTGCGTAATAGCTGCCCTGTTTGTTCGTGTCGTCAGGCGGCAGGCCTCGGACAGACCCTAGTCCTGCGGCCGTCTTGAGCGTGGGCGCACCGTCTGTACTGGTGCCAGATTCACCAATGAAGAAGCGGGTGGTGTCTGTGATCCCTTCCGCTGTGCCGATGTCGTCCGTGATATCACCCACGTTCAAGGCTACGGTTGTGCTGTTGCTATCTACCTTGCCCTGCACATTGACCTTCAGTCCGGTCAACGCATTGCCGCTGGTTCCGGCACCGAACTTGGCACCGGGCAACTGGTCTGAATCGAACGAAGGATTGACGCTGGAGATCACCATCTGGCTGGGCTTGGCGCACCAGTTGGCGGGTTTATACGGGTTTACCCAGTTTGGCAGTTTCAAACCAACTTCACCATCTTCGGCGGTATTGTCGTTGTTGTAGGCGTCGGTTTTAGTCTCACCGGCGAAGTAACGCAAGCCTTCGTACATCATTTCTGCAATCGGATTGCCCCAATCGGCATACTCACCTTCTTGCATAACGTGGTATCCGCCAGTCTCCATGCCCCAATTTCCATACGAGTTATTGGCAATACTCGGCAAGCCACCGGCGTCAACATATGGCGAAAGGTCTTCTCTGCCATTACGGTAGAGATAACTCTCATAATAGTATTTGTTTACGTCGGTCTCGGTTCCTTTGCTGTAATTGAAGTTACGGATACGTATATTGTCTATTTGTGTGACAAGTGAGTCATTTGTTGGTCGGGCAAATACTCCGGTTTGAGCTGTTACCTCGCCGGTAAAACTGGCGATATTCTTGCGCAAACGTCCACCCGACAGGTTTTGGTCGTAGCTGCCGGTCAATAGTCCAAAATAGATGCTGTCATTCTCACCATAATCGTGCAGCACCCCTGTAGGCTTGAATTCTTCGTTTGGATATTTTTTGCAATTAACATGGTAACTAGCCGTGCAGACTTTCACACGTACCGTGTAATCTGTCGGCGTACCCTGATCGAAGGTCCAGATCCGCGCACCCCATGCTTTAGGATTTTTTATCACGCTCAATACCGGACGCTCTGCAGACGCCCAATCCCATACGCGCATGTTGCTATTGGTGATGACGCGCAGTAGTGGCGGGTAGTTGCTACAGGTCGCCAACACGGCGCATGCTTTGCCTACCGGGGGAAAGTCGGTACCTGTGTAGGTGTATTCTTTAGTCGGATCCACGCTCGCTGTATCTGTAAGGCTACCGAAAAAATGTCTTTTGTTGCTGGTGGGCTGCGACAGCGGCGTGTACTGGCTGATGTCATAGCCGTCCACCGCTGTGCTGGTGTATTCCTTGGCCCAGGCATGGCCTTCTTGCGGGATATAGGCGCGGCGCAATATCGTTTGGCCCGTCGTTGTGCCTTGCGTCGTTGTGTCGGTCGCGGTATCAACTTCGCGGTAGCCGCCGTACAGAGCCACCCGCAGCGCGTCTATGCGGCTGGTGGTGACATAGTTCAGGAAGTTGCCACTCCACTTCGCAGTGCATTTGCCCGCGCTTGCCGGTCCGGCCGGGGTAAACAGCCCATCGTTGTCGTCTGATTTGTTATTGCCGGAGTAGCTGTAGCAGTAGGCAGAGTTGAACAGCCCCACATAGGTAAAACCGGGCTTGAAGCGAACGTCCAGCACGCCATCGCCATCCACGTCGCTCAGGTCGTTGTAGGCCGGGTAAAAGAGGCTGTTGTCGCGCGCCATGGTGAGCATGACCAAAGGGGTGCTGCCTTTGTTGGCATAGACCGAGGGGGCGGTCTCCGGCGTCGTGCCCAACACGTCGGCGGCCTGTACGGCACTGCAAAACCATTGCTGCACTAGGCAGGCACCGATCACGCCGCAGCGCGCCATGTGGCCGAGTTTTCTTGGGTGCTTTGTTTGACTCATGGAGATATTCCTTGCCAGTGCGGGTTCATTTCGGTAGGGCCAGGTAATAGGACTGCAATTGCGCAAACGCCCGGTTGCTGCCGGTTGCGCTGCGCACAGTAATGCGGTATTGCAGGCAGTTCTTCGGGTCGTTCGGGTCGCTGAGGTTGCACACAAAGGTATCGCCCAAGAATTCGATGAGGTATTGCACGCCGCTGTCGGCCAACGCAGACTTGGTGCTTGGCGTCCATGTGGCCCACGCAACGCTGGAATCTTCCCAGCGCGATTTGCAGCCCTGTAGCGTGGGCTGCGAGCACAAGCCTGCGGTGCAGGGCGAAGGGTCAGTCCTGTCGCTGTTACATGCGGCAGCACTGAAACTTCCGTTAGGCAAGCCACTGGTCGTGGAGGCCCTAAAGCCGGCGTTGACAGTGCTGGCCACCGATTGGGCCTGGGCAACGCCTTCAGCGTAGCGCAGCGCGTTTTCGAGTGACTGAACGGCCAAACTGCGGTCCAGGCTATTGGCCGCCATGCGCTCTTCCACCACCAGGCTGCGCACGGCGGCGATACCTGCCAAGGTGACCAGCAACACCAAGATAAGTACGACGATGAGGGTGACGCCGCGTTGGCGCTGCATATTGCCGGTCATTTCAGGCGGCGGCGGATGGCCAAGGTAAACGGAAAATCTTGCGTGAGCGCCTGGCTTGCGCCTGAGGTAGAGAGTCCCACGCTGTCGGGCGTGGCCAGGGTGAGCACCACGCGCACTGCCAGCACATTGGCCCAGCTGGTGACGGTGCTCGCGTCCACATAGTCGGTGTCGGTGGGGGTTCCGTTGCCGTCGCCCTGCAGATAGGTGATCTGCATGTTGGTAACGTTTTCAAGTATTTCTTGGGCGGGGGCGCTAAGCGCGGCGGTGCTTTGGGCAGACACCAGGCCCGCCCTCCACAGGGAGTACGTACTAGACGAACTCCCTCCCACACCGATGTACCAGGCCGATGCGTTGAGTTGGTTCACAAAACCACCAGTCTTGATGGCATTGGTCGGCGCTTGGTCGGCTTGCACGGTTGTTGTTGATGCATCTTGGGCTAGCGTGAAGGTACTCACACGGGTGTCATCGCAGGCGGTGAACACCTTCCCGGATGTGGCTGTTTGCGCGGGATACACGGTAAACGTGCTGGTCCCTGCGTCATAGGCCGAAATGACGCTGGGCGAGGCGGTGCTGGCGCTCCAAACCACAATGGCGTCAGTACCGGACTTTTGGTCTCCAGAGTTGGTTCCAGTCGTTTGCGCCACGAAAGTACTACCGCCGTCGTAGCCTGTAAGCCCAGCAGACCAGTCGGACCACCAGTGCGTGCTACTGGGGTAGTCTGCAAGCACCACGTTTTCCTGCACCAAGTTGCCGCCACAAACGATGCCACCCGCTTCGCGCAAGTCGCGCCCCAAGAATTCCACCGCGAAGCGGGCGTTTTCTTGCAGCCTGGCCGCGCCCTCGATCGTTTTGTAGGAACTGCGGTTGGCCAGGTAGATCGAGATCGCGCCGGCCACCGCCACCATGCCCAGGGTGATGGAGATCATCAGCTCCACCAAGGACAAGCCGCGCTGGCGCCCACGTGCCGAGGGCGCTTGAAGCACCTTGGCGGGAAACGGCCCCGTGAAGTAGCTCATAGCGCGCTGACCAGGTTGAGGGTTTGCGTGGCCGAGCCGCCCAGCGCGCGGCTGTCGTCCCAGTAGATATTGACGGTGCAGACAGCTGCGGTGGTGCAATTCAGGTCTGCGCAGGTGGTGCCGGCATCGCCTAGAGCGCTCTTCAATGCCGCAAACCAATTGACGCGGTCGTTGTCTGCCAGCGTAGCGGTGGCGGTGGGTGTGGCGCAAGTTTTTGTACTGACAAGATAACCGGATGGGCTGGTGATAGCGGCGTCCTTGTTGGCCCGAATGGAGTCCAAGATGTAGTTGCCCAGCATGACGGCCTTGGTGCGCTGCAAGGTGCTTTGGGTGGCTTTGAGTGCGCGCGCTTGCAGGGTAGAAAAGCCGACCAGGCCGACAGACAGGATGAGAAACGCGATCAGCACCTCCAGCAAGGCCACGCCGCGCTGGGCTTTCAAGGGCTTGGGCCTTGTTGACATGACTTCACTCCTTGGACGACTTCGCGTTTAATATGTCAAAACATTAACAAACGCCTTTAAAGTGATTGTAGTCAAAGGTTTTAAAAAGGCAACGGCATGCGCAACAAACAAGTAACCGGCTTTTGCACGCCCCAGACTGGCAGGATGCGGGGCATCACTCTGGTGGAGACCCTGGTGGTGGTAAGCATTTTGGGCATCTTGGCGGCCATTGCGGTACCTAGCTTTCAGTCCACCATTGAGACCAACCGGCGCCAAACTTCCGCGAACCAGCTTTTTGAAGACCTGGCGTTTGCGCGCAGCGAGGCGATCAAGCGGGGGGTGCGGGTGGTGGTGTGTCCGCACACCACTGGAGCGCAGTGCAATGCGACAAACGATTGGTCGAGTGGATGGATGGTCTATGTTGACGCCAACAACGACGGGGAGTCGCAGGGAACGGAGACGACATTAAGAGTGCATGAAGCGCTGAGTTTGCCTGCCGGATGGGCTGCGATCGACAACAACTCTGTCAAATACATCTCATTTAGCCCACTTGGCAGCATACAGTTCCCGGGCGGTGGATTCATGGCGCTGACGATTTGCTTTTTGCCAAGCGGGACGACTTGCACATACGCTCCCCCAGCCACCGTAAGCCGATACACCAACATCATCATCAGCGCGCCGGGCCGGGTGCGCATCGCATCCAAGGGCTGAGCGCAAAAGAGAGGCGCCGCCCCCCCCCTAACCCAACACCCCCACCACCTGCGCCAGCACCTGGCGCGTGCTTTGCCCGGCCAGGTCCAGCACCGTGCTGTGTTGGTAAAGGGCGCTCAGGTCCAGGCCCACGCCAATGCCGCGCAGGTCTATCTGGCCTTGGGCTTCGATGTGCGCGGCGGTGGCTTGCAGGTCGCGGTCCAGATAGTGCGGGTCGTTGGCCAGGACGGTGGCGCCGTCCATGGGGCTGCCGTCGCTCACCACCAGCAAAATGCGTCGGCGCACGTCTTGGGCCAGCAGGCGGGCGCTGGCCCAGCGCAGGGCCTCGCCGTCCACGCACTCGCGAAACAGCTCGGGCTTGAGCAGGGCCGCCAGGCTGCGCCGGGCGCTTCGGTAAGGGCTGGCGTGGTCTTTGAACACCATGTGGCACAGCTCGTTCAAGCGTCCCGGGGCGGGCGGCTTGCCGGCACGGCGCCAGTCGCGCAGCGCGCGCCCGCCATTCCAGGCGCCGGTGGTGTAGCCCAGCAGCTCGGTGGATACGCCTGCGCGCCCCAGGGCGCGCAGCAGCACGTCCAGGGCGGTGGCCAGCGCCAGCGCATGCGCCTTCATGGAGCCCGAGCAGTCCACCAGCACGCTTAAAGCGCAGTCGGTGTGCGGGGCAATGTGTTCGGTGCGAAACAGCCGGCGCTCCTTGGGGCTGGCAATCAGCTGGCCCAGGCGGCTGCCGTCTATGCGCCCGGCCTCTTGGCCGCTGTCCCAACCGTCGGCTTGGAGCAAGGCCAAGCGGGCTTGCAGTTGGCGCGCCAGCAGGCCCGGGCTGACGCCAGCCTGGGCTACTTGCGCATCCAGCGTGGTGCGCAGGCTGGCCAATTGCTCCACGCGCACTAATTGGCTGGCATCCACCACGCGGTCATAGGCAGTGGTAAAGGCGCGGTAGCGCTCGGGCTCGCCTTCAGGCGCGTCGCGCGGGGTCAGGGCGCTGGCAAAGCCGGGTTCGCTGTCGGTCTCAAAGTCCACCCAGATTTGCAGCCAGGCGTCTTCTTCGCCGCCCTCTTCACGCAGGCGCTCGGCGGGTTTGCTGTTGCCTGCGTCGTTGTCCACCAGGGCCGCGACCACTGCGCCAATTTCGAGTGCGTGCACCGCGTAGTCCGCTTGGTTGTGTCGGCTGCGGCGCAAGGCATACAGCGCGTGGCCGATGCACGGCGCCAGGCCAAAGCGCGTGGCTTCCAGCAGGTCTTGCAGCGCCTCGGGCACGGCGTCGCCGGTGACGCGGCTGCGGCAAATGTGGGCTACGGTAAGCAACAAAATGCCTTGCGCCGACTCGTGCAGGCGCGCGCGCACAAAGGCCTGCGACCAGGCTTCAAACCGGTGGCACATATTGGCCCGCACGCCCGGCCAAGTCTGGGGCACCAGAGACTCGGCGCGGTACTGCTCCAGCAGGTCAAACACGCGCCGCGCCATGGGCAGCGCGGGGCGCAACTGCTGGCGCAGCGCGCGGTCGCTGCTGCGCAGGCGCAGCGCCACGCCGTCGGCGGCGCCGCGAAACGAGGCCAGGTCATCGGGCAAAGGCGCATCGTGGGCAACTGCAGGCTGGGCGACGGTGATGCCCGCCAAGGCGGCGTCAGCAGCAGCTTTGGGATGCAGATGCGGCGCAAAACTGGGCAGCAGCGCCTGGCCCTGCCAGAGCTTGCGGCCCCGGTAGTGCAAACCCGGCTGGCCACTGAGCGCCCGCAAGGTGGCGGCGCACAGCGCGTCCAACTGCTGCTGGTAGCGCACCAAGGCCTGCAGGCTGGGTGCGCCGTGGGCGGATGACGCCGGTTCAGCCATGGCCAGCGATGCAAAACGCGGGCACGCCACGGATGCCTGCGCCTGTTTCCGAGCCGGAGCCGGGTCTGGCGCTTGCGCCAGCCGGTCTAAGCAACCCGCCCGCCACGCCAAAACTTGCCCTCGGGCGCATGAGTCGGCTCACGCCCCAGGGGCCAGGGCGCCGTCTGGCAGCAAGGGCAAATCAAAGCAGCGCTGAAAGTATTCGGCCACCGTAGCACGTTCGGCCTCGTCGCATTTATTGACAAAGGACAGGCGCAGCGCCAGCGCTATGTTGCCAAAAATCTGCAGGTTTTCGGCCCAGGTGATCACGGTGCGCGGGGACATGACGGTGGACAGGTCGCCTAGCGCAAAGCCTTTGCGCGTCAGATCGGCCAAGGCCACCATTTGCGCCAGCAGCACCTGGTGCTGCGGCCCGGCCAGCGCGGGCACGCGGGCGGCGACGATGGCGATTTCTTCAGGCGCGCTCAAGTAATTGAGCGCGGCCACCAGGTTCCAGCGGTCGAGTTGCGCGTGGTTCAGGCGTTGGGCGCCGTGGTACAGGCCGTTCAAGTTGCCCAGGCCCAGGGTGTTGCTGGTGGCAAACAGGCGGAACTGTGGGTGCGCGCGTAGCACGGTGTTTTGGTCCAGCAGGGTGAACTGGCCTTCGCGTTCTAGCAGGCGCTGGATGACAAACATCACGTCAGGGCGGCCGGCGTCGTATTCGTCAAATATAAGCGCCATGGGCCGCTGCAGCGCCCAGGGCACCATGCCTTGCTGAAATTCGGTGACCTGCTGGCCCTCGCGCAGCACCACGGCGTCACGCCCCACCAGGTCCAGGCGGCTGATGTGGCCGTCCAGGTTGATGCGAACGCAGGGCCAGTTCAGGCGCGCAGCCACCTGCTCAATGTGGGTGGACTTTCCCGTGCCGTGCAGGCCCTGCACCAGCACCCGGCGGTTGTGCGCAAAACCGGCCAGCAGCGCCAGCGTGACTTCGGGGTTAAAGCGGTAGGCGGCGTCCACCTCGGGCACGTGTTCGCTGGGCTCCACAAAGGCAGGTACGGACAAGGGGCTGTCAAAGCCAAAAACGCTGCGCACCGCCACCTGGTGCATGGGCAGGGGCGTTTGGGAAGCTGGGGTCGTGGCGCTCATGCGGCCTCCGTACCCAGGTTCGCCGCAGCCTGCCCCGCCGGGGTGGCGTCGGTTTCAATGCGGCTCAGCGCCGCAGCGGCGCGTTGCAGTGCGGGCAGCAGCGCCAGCGCCTTGTCGGCGGTCAGGCGCATCATGGGCGCTTGCACCGCCACGCACAGGTTGGAGCGCCCGCCGCCCGATGGCACGGCTACCGCCACGCACAACAAACCGGGCAAAAACTCTTCGTTATCCAGCGCAAAGCCCTGGCGTTTGACGCGGTAAATCTCGGCCTCCAGCGCCTCGGGCGCGGTCAGGGTTTTGGGGGTGAAGGCCTCTAGCGGCGTGTGGGCCAGCAGGCGCTGGCGCTGTGCTGCGGTCATTTGGCTCAAAAACACCTTGCCGCTGGCCGAACAGTGCACCGGTACGCGCGAGCCGGGATGCAGATAAAAGCGCAGCGGCGCGGGGGTTTCGACCCGGTCCAGGTAGATCACTTCGCTGCCGCTGAGCGCCGTGAGGTTAACGCTCTCGCCCACCTCGGCCACCAGCGTGCGCAGCACCGCGTGGCGCGCGCCGTGGGCGGTGTCGTTCATCAGCAGGTTCTCGGCCAGACGGCGCAGGCGCACGCCGGTGCCGTAGTGGCGCCCATCGCCGCTGCGCTCCAGCAGCTGGGCGCCCTCTAACTGTTGCAGCATGCGGTGCAAAGTGGGTTTGGGCACCGCCGTTTCATCGGCCAGGCTTTGCAGGGAGAAATACTGGTCTTTGGCGGCGATCACCTCCAAGAGCGCAAACAGGCGCAGCGTGGGCGTGTCGCCATTGACTTCAACCGGGGCAGATGGCGCCAGGGGGGCGATGGGGAGGGAGGGCATGGCGCGATGATAGAACAAAACAAAATAATGGAACAAAATATTTCATAAATCGATATTTATTGTTGCTACAGGTCATTTTCATGGCTATAGTTGGCGCTGATTCCGGTTTTCGGAACACATGGTTTCAATTGCCGGCAATTTTTGCGCAGCGCAGCCAGGGTGTTGCCGCCGCCCGCGCCCTATTCATTCAGGAGTTCTCTATGAGCCAAGCCCCCAAAGACAGCCGCACCGTAGCAAGCGGCGTGCAGAAAATGACGCCTTCCGAGGCTTTTGTCGAAACCCTGGTCGCCAACGGCGTGACCGACATCTTCGGCATCATGGGCTCGGCCTTTATGGACGCGATGGACATTTTTGCCCCGGCCGGTATTCGCCTGGTGCCCGTGGTGCATGAACAAGGCGCGGCGCACATGGCCGACGGTTATGCCCGCGTATCGGGCCGCCACGGTGTGGTGATTGGCCAAAACGGCCCCGGCATCAGCAACTGCGTGACCGCCATTGCCGCGGCCTACTGGGCACACAGCCCGGTAGTGATGATCACGCCTGAGACCGGCACCATGGGCATGGGCCTAGGCGGCTTCCAAGAGGCCAACCAGCTGCCCATGTTCCAAGAATTCACCAAGTACCAAGGCCATGTGAACAACCCCAAGCGCATGGCCGAGTTCACCGGCCGCTGCTTTGACCGCGCCATGTCCGAGATGGCGCCCACCCAGCTCAATATTCCGCGCGACCATTTCTATGGCGAAATCATGTGCGAAATCCCCAAGCCCATGCGCGTGGAGCGCGGCCATGGCGGGGAAAACAGCCTGGCCGCCGCAGTCGAACTGCTGGCCAACGCCAAGTTTCCGGTGATCCTCTCGGGCGGCGGTGTGGTGATGGGTGATGCGGTGGCCGAATGCGTGGCCCTGGCCGAGCGCCTGGGCGCGCCGGTGGCCAATGGCTATTTGCGCAACGACTCTTTTCCCGCCAGTCACCCGCTGTGGGCTGGCCCCTTGGGCTACCAGGGCTCCAAAGCCGCCATGAAGCTGATCGCCCAGGCGGATGTGGTGATTGCCTTGGGTTCGCGCATGGGCCCGTTTGGCACGCTGCCCCAGCACGGCATGGACTACTGGCCCAAAGACGCCAAGATCATCCAGGTCGAAGCCGACCACACCAATCTGGGCTTGGTGAAAAAGATCACCGTGGGCATCCACGGCGACGCCAAGGCAGTGGCCAAAGAACTGCTCAAGCGCCTAACCGACCGCACCCTGGCCTGTGACGCCAACCAGGCCGAGCGCGCCGCCACCGTGGCCGCCGAGAAAGCCGCCTGGGAAAAAGAACTCGACGCCTGGACCCACGAGCGCGACCCCTACAGCCTGGACATGATTGACGAGGCCAAGGGCGAACGCACGCCCACCGGCGGCACCTACCTGCACCCGCGCCAGGTGCTGCGCGAGCTGGAAAAAGCCATGCCCCAGCGCGTGATGGTGTCCACCGACATTGGCAACATCAACGCCGTGGCCAACAGCTACCTGCGCTTTGACGAGCCGCGCAGCTTCTTTGCGCCCATGAGCTTTGGCAACTGCGGCTATTCGCTGCCCACCATGATTGGCGCCAAAGCCGCCGCCATGGACCGCCCGGCCGTGGCCTATGCCGGTGACGGCGCCTGGGGCATGAGCATGTCCGAGCTGATGACCGCCGTGCGCCACGACATTCCAGTCACCGCTGTGGTGTTCCACAACCGCCAATGGGGCGCGGAGAAGAAAAACCAGGTGGACTTCTACAACCGCCGCTTTGTGGCCGGTGAGCTGGAGAGCGAAAGCTTTGCCGGCATCGCCATCGCCATGGGCGCCGAGGGCATCGTCGTCGACAAACTAGAAGACGTGGGCCCGGCGTTGAAGCGCGCCATTGACATGCAGATGAACGAGGGCAAAACCTGCGTGATCGAGATCATGTGCACCCGCGAACTCGGCGACCCCTTCCGCCGCGACGCACTGGCCAAGCCGGTGCGCTTTTTGGACAAGTACAAAGACTACGTCTAAAGCCCACCGCCCAACGTCCACCGCCCTTTCGCCATGGCCCAGGAACACCTGCTCACGCTCAACGCGGGCTCGTCGTCGGTCAAGTTCGCGCTGTTTGCCCGTGGCGACGCGGCGCTGGTGCCGGTGCGCAGCGGCCAGGTGGACGGCATTGGCAGCGGCGGCGTGGCAAACCATGCGCAGGCGCTGCAACAGGTGCTGCACGGCTTGGGCGATGTACACATAGGCGCCGTGGGCCACCGGGTGGTGCACGGCGGCACCCGGTTTGACGCGCCGGTGCGGGTGGACGAGGCGGTGCTGGACGCCATAGCCGCCCTGTCGCCGCTGGCGCCTTTGCACCAGCCGCACAACCTGGCGGGCATGGTGGCGGCGCGCCAGGCTTTTGCCGTGGTGCCCCAGGTGGCCTGCTTTGACACCGCCTTTCACCGCAGCATGCCGCAGATCAACCAGCGCTTTGCGCTGACGCAGGCGCTGTTTGACGCGGGCGTGCGCCGCTACGGCTTTCATGGCCTGAGCTACGAGTCCATTGCCCAGCAACTGCGCGCCCAGCACGCGGCTTTGGCGGGTGGGCGGGTGGTGGTGGCGCACCTGGGTAACGGCGCTTCGATGTGCGCCATGCAGGACGCACGCTCGGTAGCCACCACCATGGGCTTTTCGCCCCTGGACGGTTTGCCCATGGGCACGCGCTGCGGGCGGCTGGACCCGGCCGTGGTGCTGCACCTGCTGCAGGACCGCAGCACTGAGGAAGTCGCGCATTTGCTCTACCATGGCTCGGGCCTGCTGGGTTTGTCGGGCGTGTCTAGCGATATGCGCGCACTCGAAGCGTCCGCGCTGCCGGAGGCGGCGATGGCGATTGACTATTTTGTAGAGCAGGTGCTGCGCGAAATAGCGGCCATGGCTTCGGCGCTGCGCGGCATCGATGCGCTGGTGTTCACCGGCGGCATGGGCGAAAACGCGGTGGCCTTGCGCCAACGCATCGTGCAAGGCGCCGCCTGGATGGGCTTGCAGCTTGACGCCCAGGCCAACCAAGCAGGCCGCGCCACCATCAGCGCCGCCGACAGCCCGGTCGCCGTGCTGGTGCTGCGCACCAACGAAGAGGCGGTGATCGCCCGCCACACCGGGCATGTGGCTTGGGGCGCGAGCGCCTGAGCCCGCCCATTGGCACCTACTGTTTACGCAACCCAGCGAGGCACGCATGTTCAAGTTTCTGTCTTCCGAGCCCGTGCACCAGCCGCTGGCAGCGCCCACGCCCACCGCGCAGACCACCATCAAGTGCACCACCTGCTATATGTGCGCCTGCCGCTGCGGCATCCGCGTGCACCTGCGCGAGGGTGACAACGGCCCCGAGGTGCGCTACATCGACGGCAACCCGAACCACCCGCTCAACCAGGGCGTGATTTGCGCCAAGGGCGCCTCGGGCATCATGAAACAGATCTCGCCCGCGCGCCTGACGCAGCCGCTCTTACGCAAGCCCGGCAGCGAGCGCGGCGCCTCTGAGTTTGAGGCCATCAGTTGGGAAAAAGCCTACGAGATCTTGACCGAGCGCCTGCAGAAAATCCGCTCCACCGACCCCAAGAAATTTGCGCTGTTCACCGGGCGCGACCAGATGCAGGCGCTCACCGGCCTGTTTGCCCGCCAGTTCGGCACGCCCAATTACGCGGCGCACGGCGGCTTTTGCTCGGTCAATATGGCTGCCGGCATGATTTACACCGTGGGCGGCAGTTTTTGGGAATTTGGCGGGCCCGACCTGGACCATGCCAAGGTGTTTGTCATGCTGGGCACGGCCGAAGACCACCACAGCAACCCGATGAAGATCGCGCTGTCCAAGTTCAAACGCGCGGGCGGGCGCTTTATCTCGATCAACCCGATTCGCACCGGCTACTCGGCCATTGCCGACGAGTGGATTCCCATCAAGCCCGGCACCGACGGCGCGCTCTTGATGGCGCTGCTGCACGAGCTGATTCGCACCGACACGCTGGACCACGCCTTTCTTAAACGCTTTACCAACGCGCCGCAACTGGTAGTGCTGGACGAGGGTGCGCGCGAAGGCCTGTTTGCCTTTGACGCCAACCCGGAAAAAGGCCCGCCCGGCGACGGCCGCAATCCGCACAACAAACTGATTTTTGACAAAACCAGCGGCACGGTGTTGAACGCCTACCCCGAAGGCATTGCTGACGGTTGCGACCCGTCGTTGGAGGGCCACTACACGCTGGCCGACGGCACCCGCGTCACCCCGGCGTTCCAGTTGCTGCGCGAGCGCGTGGCCTCTTGCACGCCCGAATGGGCCGCCACCATCACCGGCATTGACGCCCACCGCATCGTGGCGCTGGCGCAGGAGATGGGCAACGCCGCCTTGCAGCAGGCGTTCGAGCTTCCCATCCCCTGGACCGACGCCTGGGGCAAAGTGCACCCGACCACACAGGCGCGGCCTCTGGCTTTTCACGCCATGCGCGGCCTGGCGGCGCATTCCAACGGCTTTCAGACGGTGCGTGCGCTGGCGGTGCTGATGAGCGTGCTGGGCACGATTGACGCGCCCGGCGGCTTTCGCCACAAGGCGCCCTACCCGCGCCACATCGTGCCCAACTACCGGGCCTTCAATTCGCCCGAGATGATTCAGCCCAACACGCCGCTCAACGCCGCGCCGCTGGGTTTTCCGGCGCACCCGGACGAGCTGGCCATCAACCCCGACGGCTCGCCCATCCGCATTGACCATGCGTTTTCGTGGGAGCATCCGCTGTCGGCCCACGGCATGATGCACAACGTCATCACCAACGCAGCCAAGGGCGACCCCTATCGCATCGACACGCTAATGATCTTCATGGCCAATATGGCCTGGAACAGCTCCATGAACACCATGGGCGTGCGCGAAATGCTCAACCGCAAGGACGAGAAGGGCGAGCACGTCATTCCCTTCATCGTCGTTTGCGACGCCTTCCAAAGCGAGACCGTGGCCTTTGCGGACCTGGTGCTGCCGGATACCACTTACCTGGAACGCCACGACGTGATGGGCATGCTGGACCGGCCGATCTCCGAGTTCAACGGCCCGGTGGATTCGGTGCGCATTCCGGTGGTCAAGCCGCTGGGCGAATGCCGGCCGTTCCAAGAGGTGCTGATTGAGCTGGCGTCTCGCCTGAAGTTTCCGGCCTTCACCACGCCCGAGGGGGGGCGCAAGTTCACCGGCTACCCGGACTTTGTGGTGAACTTTCAGCCCCAACCCGGCATCGGCTTTTTGATGGGCTGGCGCGGCAAAAATGGCGACGAGCACCTGCGCGGCGAACCCAACCCCAAACAGTGGGAAGCCTACGAGAAGAACGACTGCGTGTTCCAGTACCACATGCCGCAGACCATGCACTACATGCGCAACTGGAACCGGGAGTATTTGGACTTTGCCAAAGAGAAAGGCTGGCGCCAAAAGAACGACCCGGTGCAGCTGGCCATTTACTCCGACACCTTGCAGGCCTTTCGCCTGGCCGCCCAAGGCAAAACCGAAGGGCGCCAACCGCCCGCGCACTTGCGTGCGCGCATCAGCACCTATTTCGACCCGCTGCCGTTTTGGTACGCGCCGCTGGAAGAAGACGCCACCGACTTGGAAGCCTATCCGCTCAACGCCATCACCCAGCGGCCTATGGCCATGTACCACTCCTGGGACTCGCAAAACGCCTGGCTGCGCCAGATCCATAGCCACAACTACCTGCATGTGAACCCGCGCACCGCGCAGGCCGCCGGTATTGCAGACGGCGGCTGGGCCTGGGTGGAAAGCCAATGGGGCCAGGTGCGCTGCATGCTGCGCTACAGCGAGGCGGTAGAACCCGGCACGGTCTGGACCTGGAACGCCATTGGCAAAGCCGACGGCGCCTGGCAACTCGCCCCCGGCGCCGACGAGGCGCGCAAGGGATTTTTGCTCAACCACCTGATTTCCGAAGAGCTGCCCATGGCCGGCACGGCCAGCGGCCGCATCAGCAACTCTGACCCCATCACCGGCCAAGCCGGCTGGTACGACGTGCGGGTGCGCATTCGCCCCGCCGAGCCCGAAGAGCCGCAAGAGACCTTTCCGCAAGTGGCCAGCATGCCCGCCGTGCCGGGCGTGGTGGGCAAGGCGGCACAGGTGCTAACTTACTTTGCGGGCAAGAAAAAGAACGCCGGAGGCAAAAAACCATGATTCAGTGGCTCAAAGACCTGTTGCAATCCAACCTGGTAGAGAACAGCCCCGGTGCGCGCACCACAAGGCCTGCGCCCGCCGCACCCACCCCGCCTAAACGGGTACGCGCCGAGCAGGGCGAAACCTTGGCCAAGCAGCTCGCGCTGGTGATTGACCTCAATGTCTGCGTAGGCTGCCACGCCTGCGTGACCTCCTGCAAGCAATGGAACACCTCGGGCAGCGCAGGTCCCTTGGCCGACTTTGCGCCCTACGGCGCCAACCCGACCGGCACCTTTTTCAACCGGGTGCAAACCTACGAGGCCGGGGAGTTTCCGGGCACCGACACCATCCACTTCCCCAAAAGCTGCCTGCACTGCGAAGAGCCGCCCTGCGTGCCGGTCTGCCCCACGGGTGCGAGCTACAAGCGCGCCGAGGACGGCATCGTGCTGGTGGACTACGACAAGTGCATCGGCTGCAAGTACTGCGCCTGGGCCTGCCCCTACGGCGCGCGCGAAATCGACGAAGAGCGCCAGGTGATGACCAAGTGCACGCTGTGTGTGGACCGCATTTACGACGAGCAGCTACCGGTGGAAGACCGCAAGCCGGCCTGCGTGAAAGCCTGCCCCACCAACGCCCGCCTGTTTGGCGACGTGAAAGACCCGAACTCCGAGGTGAGCATCGCCATCCGCGAGCGCGGCGGCTATTCGCTCATGCCCGAGTGGGAAACCAGCCCGGCTAACCAGTATTTGCCACGCCACATCACCCCCATGGCGCACAGCGCAGCCCCGGTGGCGCCCACGGCCACACCCGCCGTGTTCCGCTCCCGCACCGCAGATTGACCCGCCATGCATCCTGCTTTTTCGATTCTGTTTTTCACCACCTTGGCCGGGGCCGCACAAGGTCTGGTGGTGGCGCTGGCGCTGGCGTTGCTGGCCGGTGTGGCCATGGACGCCACGTTTTTGCTGCAAGCCCTGGCCGTGGGCGAAGTGCTGCTCGTCGCCGGTCTGGGCGCCTCGTTTTTGCACCTGGGCCACAAGATGCGCGCATGGCGTGCGGTGTTGATGTGGCGCACCTCGTGGATGTCGCGCGAGGTGATTGTGTTGCCTGCCTTTATTGGCGTGGTGGGCGCCTGGTGGCTGAGCTTGTGGCTCGATGTCAGTGGCATTTGGGCGCAGGCTTTGCCACTCTTGGTGGTGCTGGGCGCCTTGCTGCTGTGGTACTGCACCGCCATGATTTACGCCTGCCTGCGCTTTATCCAGGAATGGGCACACTGGCTTACCGTGGCCAACTTCACGCTGATTGGCCTGTCTTCGGGCAGCATGCTGGCCTGCGCGCTGGCCGCGCTGGCGAACCAGAACGCGCTGCTGACCGTGCTGGCCCCGTGGGCTACGGAGGTCACGCTGCTGGCCGGCCTGGCGCGCTGGGCCAGCCTGCGCCGCAACGCGGACTTGCGCGCTATCTCCACGCTGCAGTCGGCCACCGGCATCAAGGCGCCCAAGCTGGTGCAAAAGTCCATGGGCATGTCGGCCGGGTCCTTCAACACCCGCGAGTTTTTCCACGGCGCAAGCCTGGCCGTGGTGCGCAATCTGCGCTGGGCGTTCTCACTGGGTCTGTTCGTGCTGCCGCTGGTGCTGGCCTGGTGGGCATTTTCCAGCGCCGCGCTGTGGCCCTGGGTGCTGGCGTCAGTCTTGCAAGCGCCGTCGCTGATCGCCGAGCGCTGGGTGTTTTTTGCCCAGGCCAAGCACCCGCAGAATTTGTACTACCAGACGGTGGGTTAAGCCACGGGCGGGGCTGCACCTTAGGGCGCAGCACGTACTCAGGCTTAGCGCGGGCATCGCGTCCCCCCGCGTCACAAACCAGACCACTCACCTCCCTTCGGGCCTGCGCCCGTACGCCTCCGAACTCCACGCGTGGCTCTCGGACCGCCACTTAGAATGCCGGAATAAACATCAATTCCGATCAATATTTGTCGTAGCAAGTCCGAGTGATAGGTGTACATCGCCACGCCGTGAGCCGATGTGCCCTGTGGAACTTGCGAGCACGACTTCTGGGGGAAGTATCCAATGGCGTTCGACACCGGCATTGCAAGCCGAAAGTGCTCCAGCACGCCTGAAATTTTGCCCGGGTCAGCCCGCCCCCATGCAAACGGGCGTGAAAGCAGATGCCGTCGCATCTGTGGGCCAGGATGGCCCGTGTGAGCCTGCAAGCCAATGCTTCTGCCAGCGTCAACGCTGCCACCTACAGCTTACGCCTTGCGCAATCGAAAGCAGATCTGCGCGCGGTGCAGCGCCTGCGGTTTGAGGTGTTCAATCTCGAACTCCAAGAAGGCCTCGCAGCGTCCTATGCCAGCGGCCTGGACGCGGATCCTTTTGATGCAGTGTGTGACCATTTGATGGTCGAGGATGCCGCCAGCGCAATGGTGGTGGGCACCTACCGCCTGCAAACCGGCATGTGCGCTGCTACTGCGCTGGGCTACTACTGTGCGCAGGAGTTCGACTTCTCTGTCTACGAGGCGTTGCGGCCCGAACTGCTAGAACTCGGGCGGGCGTGCATTGCGCACAAGCACCGGTCCATGCAGGTGCTGAGTCTGTTGTGGCGCGGCATTGCAGAGTACGCGACGGCGCGTGGTGCGCGCTATTTGTTCGGATGCAGTTCCTTAACTTCCCAAGACCCGGCGGTCGGCCATGCGGCCTATGTGGCTTTGCAAACCTATCTTGCGCCGCAACACCTGCGCACCTTTGCGCTTGCGGACTATGACCTGCCGCGCGTAGACGCCGTCTTGGCTGAGGTGCACATTCCCAAATTGCTGACGGCTTATCTGGCCCTTGGCGCCTGGGTATGCAGCCCGCCGGCACTAGACCGCAGTTTTGGGACCATTGATTTTTTGACCTGCCTGGACTTGCAATCGCCCCACATGGCGCAGCGGCGCAAGCGCTTCGGAATTACAGCTTGAAGCGCGACGTGCCGGCCAGGCGGCCCGCCGCCTCAAACCGGCGTTCCTCCACGGAAATGCCGTCGGCGTAGATTTTCAAGAGCGTGCTGGCGCGCGTGCCGTAATCGGGCGTGGCAATAAACGCGGTGGACAAGGCCCGCTCCCTTTCCAGGGGAATTCCCGTTTGGGGCAGTAGTTCGTCCGGCGCAGCTTCGGCGTCGCACAACAAATCCCACAAAGCATGGTCTTGGTCTGGCGGCGTACCTTCCACCGCCTGCGCCAGACCGGTACGCAACTTCTCCAGTTTTGGCCACGGACTCAAGAAGTCCGCGTTGGACACCGCGCCTATGCCCGCGGCCAGCTCCAGCATGCGCGCGTGCCGACTCTCCAGCCCCAAAAGCTGGGTGCCATCGAAAACCAGCAAGTTAAACCCGTTGTAGCGCCCGACGGTGGGCAATATGCTCTCCACGTAATTCGCGGCGGAAAGCGTGCCTTGCAGAAAGTTGGCGACAAGCGCGCCGCGCGACGGGGCGTCAGCCCGAAAATTGGCGGGGTCGCGGTAATTGGTCAGAGCCGCCACGCGACCGCTGCGGCTAACGCCCAGCCAAGTGCCGCCACCGGCCAGGTCGCGCCCGGCCAGCACCTGGCCGCCGTTCCACCAGTGCATTGCCTGGCTTGGCCGTGCGTAGAACTCGTCGCGGTTTGCCAGCAGCAGCAGCGGCTGAGCGGTGCCGGGCTGCCAGCTCCAGGCGATCAAGCACATGCTCAGGCGCTGGTAGCAGTGTGGAGTTGCTCGAAAGCCATCGTCGCGGGGGCCTTGCCAAAGTCGTGCCCCAGCTCCACGCCGGCAGTTCGGCAGTACTCCCCTAAGAGCGCAAAGTGGTGCACGGTATGGGAGGAGAGGAACAACAACTCGCGGCCCAAGCTGGTATCCACCGTGAGTTCTATCTCACCCCGCGCCCCAGCAAGCAGCCGTGTAAGCAAGGGCGTCTGCAAATCTAGGTTCTTCTCTTGTGCCAGTGCTGCAAAGCTGTCGGTCAGTTGTTTCAAAGCAGCGAGGGTTGCAGCTGGATCGGTTTGAATGCGCGGGTCGCGGTCGCGTGCGTCGTAGCAAACACAGCGATCCCTTGAAGCCAATGCGTTCACCAAGGCCAGGTAATGCTCAATGATGTGGCGCAGATGCGGACCCACTGCGCGGGAATAGACAAAGCCGGCATCAGCCTCCGCGCCTAAACGGGTGACCATGGCAGCGGCTTGCGCAAGCAGGGCCGCGTTGTACCGCCACAAAGCGGCAGCGGAGGTGTTCTGTGGGGAAATTTGCATGGTGTCGGTATTCAGTCGGTAGCCGGATAGAGCGGAGTGAGGGTTTTTTCGCGGCGGTACCACTGGCGAAATTCGCCCAAAGTCAGAGGCCGAAAGCCCCTATCGACGTTGGCACGCCCGATTTGAAACAGCAGTCGGTACTGCTTCATCAGGTCACGCCAGGCGCTCAGCAGGCCGGTGCGGCGGTCCCAAATATGCGTGCTTTCCGCCCCTGCGCCGTTGGCCTCCAAAATCGTGAAGCCGGTGCCAAGTTGCACGTCAGAAAATTGGGCAAAGCGGATATCAAAGCGTCCGAAGTAAAACTCCGGCAGGCTCTTGGAAATAGCGTCAAACCGGTCCTCCATGGCCTGGGTAACCAAGGCGTTGCCATTGCGAAAGATGGCGCCACGGCTGTGGCTGCCGGCGAAGGCCAGGCGAACCGGTTCCCCCGGGGCAGGCACGGTGTCCAGGCCTGCCGCGTGGCGCGTGAGGTACAGGTGCGCAAGCTGGCCAGCTCGGGGGTCCGCCAGAATGAGTTCACGCAAAGTGCGCCGACCATCGCCGACCACATGCGGAAAATACTTGAGCGTGATGGAGATGATGCGTCCGCGCGTCTGGCCCGGGTGGCGACAGTAAAAAATGCCCGCCTCGCCCTCAAAATCCACCAGGCGTTGCAGCAAGAGCCGCGCGCCTGCGGGAAAGGCGTGAAGGTATTGGCGCAAATCGGCCTCTGTGCGTATGAGCTTCACGCCGGCGCCGCGGCAACCCAGGTCGGGCTTGGCCACCACCGGCAAGGCCAGCCCAGCCGTCGCCAAACTGTCAAGCGCCAATGCGGTCAATTGGTCCAGCCCGCTCGACGCGTTGGCGCCCAGCGAAGGACGATCGACAAGCACAAAGGGCGCAACCCATTCAGGCGCATGGCGCACCGCGAGGCTCAAAATATCGGCTTTGGACTCGCCCACAAATCCACCCCCAGGAAACGAGGGATTCGCAACCGTAGGCAGCAGCACGCCACGGTAGCGCACCATCAGCCACAGCACGTACAAAAGCACGGGCGGGTAAAACGCCCACATGGGCCAAAACTCAAAAAAACTCAAAGGTGGCCCGGACTCGTCCAGGGGCGGCATGCCTTCATGGGGAACGTGGACATGCTGGTTCATACGGTGTTGGACTTTCGGCGTTGTAGAAGACGTTTGACAAGAGGGACAGCAAGTGCAAGGGCAAGAATGGGCAGCGCCACTGCCACAGGCTGCGGCACGTGCAGCGCTTGGGCCAATGCGGCGCCTGCGACCGCACCCAAGCCCAGCAGCGCCGCCGTCCACAGCGCCACCGCCAACAGCACCCAAAGGCAAAACGCCACAAAGGGAAGGCGTAAAAAACCACACAACACGTAAGTCACCAAGCGAAGGCCGGGGATCACCCGCGCCAACATTAGGGCCGTCGGCAAGTTCTGTTCCAGCCGATGCTTGATGCTGCTGTCGCGTTGCGGCGCGATGTACTTTTGGCGCAGCCAGGGAATGCGTCTTGCCCCCAGGCCTATGGCGTACAGGCCGATGTCACCGATCGCAATCCCTAGAAAAACCCAGCCAAACGCTCCAGCCCACGATAGCAATCCGGCAGTAGCCAAAGACGCGGCAGCGGCGAGAGCGACATCCTCCAGCAAGAAACTGGTCAGCACCAGTGCCAGCCCGATGACCCAGGGCGTTGCCATGCCGCTCAGGGCGGATTGCAGCCATTGCTGCGTCAAATCCCAGAATTGCATAAACACCTAATTGCAGGGCGCTGCCACCGTGGTGCCCTGTGTCGCAGCCCAGACCACGGCTTCACGCACCGTGGTTTCGGAGTTCCAGGGGAGAAAATGGTTTTGGCCTTGCAGCACCACGGTTTTGACGCAGCTTGCAGCGCGCAGGTGCGACTGCATGTACGCCACATTGGCAAATGGCACCAAGTCATCCCGCGTTCCATGGACGATGATGGTGGGTGAGGTGATCAAAGGCAGCAGCGCTTGCAAGGCCAGCAACTCCGGCTTCAAGGCCATCAGTTCTTCATTGGCATTGCGCAAGGCGCGCGGTAGCAGATTGGCTATGGGCCAGGCCCTGCCGACATATTGCATGGGGTGGATGACTTCTTGCGCCGGGTCCAGCGATGCCGCCAGCAGCACCAAGGCGCGCACGCGCTGCGGATTTCGCGCTGCCACCAGTGCCGCAACAGCACCGCCAAGTGAATGGCCGACCACAACAACGCGCTGGGGCGCAGGGGGAAACAGCGCCACCACCGCGTCCGCTTGGCGCTCAAGACTCGTTACGGGGCCTTGTGGTTCACTCTGTCCGAACCCAGGCCGGTCCAGTGCGACAGACACGGTACCAGGCACGGGTTCGAGCACATAGTCGGACCACCCTTGCGCGTCACCCGGTGTTCCATGCACCCAAACAACCTGCACTTCTGCAGCGCCTGCGCTACGCAAATAGCTGACGGTGGCCTGCGGGGCTTCGCCCCAGCTGGTGCTTGCGCGCCGACTCTGGAGGCCGGCCACATCCAAACGTGACTTCGGTGGTGCGCAACCCACCGTCGCCAGCATCACCGACAGGGCCGTAAATACCCGCAACAAACTCACGCGCTGGCAGGCGCAAGCCGTGCCCTTAGCCAACTCAGCAAGTGGGTGTGTAGCAAAAAGACGATCGCTGCAGAAGACACCCACACACCGCAGGCCAATGCAAACAGTTCGCCGCCGTCCAGGGTGCCATCGGCATTGAGCACCTGCACGCCCAGAGGGGTAAAAAGATGAAAGAAGATCGCGCCGCTGATGACACCCATGGATAAGAGCGCTGCCGCACATTGCAGCACGGGCTTTTTGGCGATAGCGCCGACGAGCAAAGTGCACGAGGCGATCAATTCCGCCGTACCAACAACGTATTGGCTAAAGATGCCATGCGGCGCAAACAGCCCGGGGAACCCCAGAGCGCCAGCCCAGCTATCGAGGGTGCCAAAGATGTACTGCGTCTCAGGAGAATCGGTAAATTTAAAAAACAGTGACTGGATGAATACAAAGGCGATGAAAACCGTCAGAGCCCAAAGGACGGCGTTGCGGGTTTGTTGCTTGGACATAAAGACTCCGGCTTACTCAAGGACTTTGGGCCAGTGGCTGTCGGCCTTCTGGATGAATTCGGGGATGCTGACTTCCCACTTTTTTTGGACGTCGGCGTCGTAATTGAGGTACAGCTTGTTGTTGACCACCTTCCAGAACAAGGGGTCGCCCGAAGCGGTGTAGCCCTGCGACACCGCCCATGCGCAGTAGCCACCGTACTGCGGCGCGTATTGCTCTGGTGCGGCGACAAACTTGTCGCGGTTCTCCATGCTGGAGAAAAGCCACTTGGCGCCTTTGTATTCGGTACTGAACTTCGCGACGCCTTTGACTGGTTTGGCAGCGGTGAAGTAGGCAACAGGGTCATAACCACTCAAAGCGGTACTGCTGAATGTTCCGGTATAGATGGGCGCGTCCTTTGCAAGTGCGGGCCCACACCCCACCATTGCAAGCAAAAGGCTGCACATTGCGACGTGCCATGATTTCCACATTCGAACACCTTTAAGGGGTAATGCACCGCGGATTGCGGCTTTGCAGCTAAGGCGGGGTATAGGTTCTCAACACCATCCCGCGAGGATGTCGGATCCGAACACTCCGATCACGAGCAACGGCAACAAGTTTGTGTTGCCTGCCGGTTGATCATAATCAAAATGTGATGTGTTTATCCGAGGTACGAATGCTTATTTAAGCCTGCATTGCTTGCCTTAGGCATTCTGTCCAGAACTGCGAAATTTTCAAGCAGTGGCGGCTTCACGGCGGCGGCTTCACTGTTGCAGGCGCCCAAGCTGCTCGCCAAGCACCCGCAGGATTTGTACTACCAACGCTGGGTCATACTGCGCAGCCTGATCAACGCCCAACCCAGCAAACCACCGAGGACAACCCCATGGAAACCCCTTCGCACCCACCCCACGACTCCACCCCCACCGATTGGAAGCACGACGGCGTACGCGTGGTGCCGGGGGACCAGCTCGACGGCAACGTTCCTTCCACCCCCGGCATGGACCGCAAGGCGGCCATCAACTTTGCCCGTGTGGGCGCGCAAAAGCTGTGGGCCGGCACGGTGCACATCCACCCCAACGCCAAAACCGGCGCCCACCACCACGGGCCGCTGGAGAGCGTGATTTATGTGGTCAAAGGCCGGGCGCGCATGCGCTGGGGCAATGCCCTGGAATTTACCGCCGAGGCCGGGCCGGGCGACTTTATTTATGTGCCACCCTTTGTGCCGCACCAAGAAATCAACGCCAGCGCCGACGAGGCGCTGGAATGCGTGCTGTGCCGCAGCGACGGCCAGGCGATTGCCGTCAACATGGACATTGAGCCGGTAGAAAAGCCCGAAACCGTGCTGTGGATAGACCCCACGCACCCGCAAGGCGGGGTCTGATGTGGGCGCGCCACCGAGCCGCGCGCGGGCCAATGTTTTGTGCATGCTGTCCATGCTGGTGTGGGCGATGGCTCTGCCTGCGGCTGACCTGCTGATTGGACCGGTGCCTGCCCTGCCGCTCACGGCTGCGCGCATGGTGATGGCCTCGCTATGCCTCTTGCCACTGTGGTGGTGGATGGAAGGCATGCAGGCGCTGCGCAGCGCGCACTGGGGCAAAGGCGTGCTCGTGGGCGGCGTGGGCGTGGGCGTGGGCGCCTTTATGTTGCTGCTGGGCCAAGGCCGCAGCAATGTGGTGACGGTGGCCGTGATCTCGGCGACCATGCCGGTGGTGGGTATTGCCACCGAAGTGCTGCTCGATGGGCGAAAACTGACGTGGGCACTGGCACTGGGCGTCTTGCTCAGCCTGGGTGGGGGTGTGATGGCGCTGGGCGGTGGCAGCGACGGATGGGGCACGGGCCTGGGCCTGGGCGCGCTGCTGTGTTTTGGATCTGTGGTGCTCTTTACATTGGGCTCGCGCATGACGGTCACGTCTTTTCCGGCACTCAGCCCCTTGGGCCGCACCACGGTTACCTTAAGCGGTGCGGCCTTGACCACCAGCGTGGCGGCTGGGGTGCACGCCCTGTTGGGCGGCACCGCACCCGACTGGAATGCGCTCGGCCTCAAAGAACTGGGGGCGCTGGCCGTGTTTGCCATTGGTGGCCTCGCCATCAGCCAGGTGCTGTGGATCATGTCGATTGGGAGCCTGGGTATCGCCATGTCCTCACTGCATATCAACGCAACGCCGTTTTACGTGATGCTGATCTTGTTTGCGCTGGGCGGCGCCTGGAACTGGACGCAGGCTACCGCCGCAGCCGTGGTGGGGCTGGGGGTGTTGGTGGCCCAGGGCTTGGTGCCGCTGCGTCTTGGGGGCAGCGCTGCGCGCTCCTCACTGTCACCTTAAGCGCTAGCCCTGTCACTTGCGCAAGGGGTGACCGAGCGCAACAGGTTTAACTTGCTGGTTTGCTAAGGTCTGGCCTTCGCCCCAGCGGCGATTGCCTTGGCCTTTTTGCGCACCACCCTGTGTCCATTACCGAAAGGCTTTTTATGCGGTTACGCGAGCGCGTTGTCTGTGCCTTGATGGGCTTGGTTTTCACCTTTCCAGGAGTTTGCTTGGCCCAAAACAACCGCGTAGATAGCCGCATGGACAACCGCATTGACACCATCCGCTCCGACGCGCCGGAGCTAGCCCGGTACGGCACGTTCGCAGTGAGGGTAAAAACCGTCAAACTAAGCCACCCGCAGCAGCTCGGCATTGCCAAGTACAAGGCCGGTGCGCCCATGCCCGCGCCCATTGAGACCTGGACGCCCGCAGCCCACCTGAACTTTGTACCAGCCGAACATTACAGCAACGCGGTGTGGGACAGCGTGCGCATGAACAACATCGCCCAGCACTTTACTACCGCCTTTTTGGGCAAATACCTCAAAAGCGACGCCGCGCTGGGGAGCTACCTCACCGTGGTGGAAAACGCCAAGGACGGCAAGTTCTCGGCGGCGAAAGACGGCAGCTTTAAGCCCGACCACACTTATTGGAAAGGCTTTCCGGCCCGAAGCGCGGTGGGCCTGCGCTTGGAGCAGCGCGCGCCTTAAGAGAATCGCCGCCCGGACCCTGTGAAGCGGCGCCCGCTCAAATTGGAAGAACTCTCAAGATGGGGGTGCTGCGCACCGTCATGCAAGTGAGGCGGCGCGCCGCTGCTCGCGCCGGGCGATCCACACCGTAGACGCCAAAATCACCAGCGCCCCCAGCACCGTGCTGTGGCTGGGCACATCAGCAAACACCAGCCAGCCCATCAGCGCCGCCCACACCAGGTCCAAAAAGCGCAGCGACTGGGTGGCAGAAATATCGGTGGCACGAAACCCGCGCGTCAAAAGGTAATGCGCCAACGAGCCCAGCACACCGGCAGTGGCAAAACCCAGCCACTGCCACGGCGCTGGGTTGCTCCAATGCAGCAGCCCCAGGGGCAGGCTCAGCAGCGTGACGGACAAGGCTTGCCACAGCACGATGACGCCGGGGCTCTCGGTGCGCGTCAGGCTTTTGGTCATCAAAAACGAGGCTGCAAAAATCGGCGACGACGCCAGCATGAGCAGCGGGTACCAGCCGCCCTTGCCGGTGAGCTGAGGCGCAATCACCACCAGCACCCCGGCAAAGCCGAATACGGCGGCCACCCAGCGGTCGGCGTGCATTTTTTCGCCCAAAAACCAGGCCGCCCCCAGCATGATGAAGATCGGCCCGGTAAAGCCGATGGCGGTGGTGTCAGCCAGCCCGAGGTGGGGCAAGGCAGTAAACCAAAACATCAGCCCCAGCGTGTGCACCGCGCCGCGCCACCACTGACCGGCCAAGTTCACCGGTATGTAGCTGCGCCAGCCCTGGCGCAGCACCAAAGGCGCCATGGCCACTACGCTAAACAGGTAGCGCAAAAACTGCGATTCAAACGGGTCCAGCGTGAGCGTAATGGCGCGCACCAAGTTGTTGAGCAGGCAAAACACCAGGCCACTGAGCGCCACCCAAAACATGCCGCGCCAGACCTCGGGCAGCAGGTGGCCCTGCATGCGCGCGTGGCGCAGGCGCAGGTGCAGGCGGCGCAGGCAGTGTTTGGAGCGCGGAAACATCACCTGCGCAGGCCGATAGGGAATGGGGACACGTCCCGAGTATGGGCTGCGCCACGGGCCGCACCAGTCTCTGAGCCGACACGTGGCGTCTGGCGCGCGCAACGCCTGCGCCCGCCAAGGGCCGGCTACTTGCCCACGAGGGTGTCAGAGCGCCCTAGCGTCCAGGTCAACCCCAGGCCCACCGAAGGACTGCTATCTTGCAGCGCCAGAGGGCTGTCGCTGTTGGCCCCCAGACCGTAGTAGTCCATGCGCGCATAGCCAAACAGGCGCAGGTCGGCGCTCAGGCTCTTGCTGGTGCCCAGGCTGGCGCGCGCGCTGATCCAGCCGGCCTGGGCTTCATAGGCCGGGCGCTCGCTGGTGGCATAGGCCGAGGGCACGCCATAAAAGTACTGGTTAATCCGCTGGTCACCCCAGGTCAGTCCGGCTTTGGCGCTCAGGCTCCAACCGGCGCCGATGTCCGCCCGCTCCAGAACCAAAGCGGGCTCAAACACCATGCCCTGGCTGCGCGCGCCGCCATTGAACTCGATGACGTTGCGCAAGGGCAAGTCCAGCCCCAGCCGCATGCCGGGACGCGGGTCTCCCAGCTGCACCTTCAGCCGCGGGCCAAACTCCACCAGCGTACCGAGGTCGGGCATGCCCTGGCGCGCGGCGATGTCGTTAGATGAGGCGGGAAAGGACCCGCTCAGGCCCACATCAAGCTCGTAGCCGGGCGCCAGACGCATGCGTGCGCCAATGCCCTCGCGGTCCGCCCGCAGCAGTTCGCCACGGTAAATGAAGTAAGGCGCCACCACATGGCGCTCAAAGCGCTCGACCGAACCCGGATAGGCCGGGCTGGTTATCGACCCTGCAAAAGCGCCAGCCTCCCACAGCGGCAAACCCTGCGCGTGCAGCGCATCGATGGCACACAGTGGCAGCAGGCCCAGCACCCCAGCGGCTAATCGTCGGCCTAACTGCGGTTTAGAAAAATAGTTCATGGCGACGCGATGTGAAGTGGTGGGATGTGAAGGTTGGGCTTGCGGCAAATGCCAACAGCCGGGTTGGATTCTCACCGGGAACCGAAAAAGATGGCTGTGGTTTGAGCGACGGGCTCCATAAGCGCACGAGCATAATGTTTTTTAATTGTTTAACGACACCAAGGGGCAGTATGCATCGTTCGGTTCTAGCAATAGGTATTGCCACGGCAATGGTTCTTTGCGGCTGCGGCAGCGACAGCGCCGCACCGGCTTCTGAAGTTCCGACGGCGACCAAGGCGGAGATAGAAAAGTCGCTGGGCGACGCGCTGGCAAAGCCGGTTTTCCAATGCGGCACCCAGGCCGACACCCTGACAGCAGACGCCGCCCCCGGTTCGGTCGCCACGTTTGAGAGCGGCCCGGTGCGGCCGGTGGCGCTGTCGGCCAACGGGCAGCGGCTTTATGTGACCAATACTGCGGCCCATTGCCTAGAAATTTATGCCGTAGAGGGCGATGCCTTGCGCCTGGCCAGCACCGTGAGCGTCGGCCTGGAACCGGTTGCTGTGGCCGAGCGCAATGGCAACGAGGTCTGGGTGGTGAACCACCTGTCTGACGCGGTCAGCGTGGTGCGGCTTGATGGCACGCCCCGCGTGCTGCGCACCCTGCAAGTTGGCGACGAGCCGCGCGACATCGTATTTGCTGGCCCGGGCCGCGACCGCGCATTCATTACTGCCGCCGCACGCGGTCAGAACAAGCCGGGCTTTACTTCCGAATACCTCAGCACCCCTGGCGTTGGGCGAGCGGATGTATGGGTGTTTGACGCGGCCAATGTGGGCGATGACTTGAATGGCAAGCCCTTGGCCATCGTGAACCTGCGCACCGAAGTGCCACGCGCGCTTGCAGCCAGTCCTGACGGGACCTCGGTTTATGCGGCGGCCTTTCATTCGGGCAACCGAACCACCACCCTGCACCGTGACGCGCTGTTCCAGACGGTAGGAAACACCAGCACCCCCTTTCTCAAACCCTCCTCCCCCAGCAGCTTGGACGGACAAGCCGCATTGCGCACCGCCCTGATTGTTCGCAACAAGGGCACGCAGTGGCTCGACGAAGCCGCAAAGGACTGGTCTGACCGGGTGAAGTTCAGCATGCCCGACGAAGACGTGTTTGTGATTGACGCTGCGGCCGCTGCGCCCACAGCCACGGCCAGCTTCAGCGGTGTGGGCACCACCTTGTTCAATATGGCGGTCAGCCCCTCCAATGGCAAGCTGTTTGTCAGCAATACCGAGGCCTTTAACGAGGTCCGCTTTGAAGGATCGGGCGCCCGCAGTAGCGGCAGCACGGTGCGTGGCCGCATTGCAGAGAGCCGGATCACGGTGATTGACCCCAGCAGCGCGGCGGTCACGCCGGTGCATCTGAACCGGCACCTGGACTACACGCTGCAAGGCAGCGCCGTGCCAGCGGCTGACAAGGCCAAGACGCTGGCGCAAGCCATGGCCCTGGTCACCAGCCCCGGCGGCGAACTGATGTACGAGGCAGCCTTTGGCTCTGGCAAGGTGGCAGTTCTATCCACCGATGGTTTGACGGCCAATTTCACGCCCGATGCCAGCACCCATATTGACGTGCCAGCCGGGCCTGCGGGCTTGGCACTGAGCGCCAACGGCAAGCGGCTGTATGTGTATTCGCATACCGCCCACAGCATTAGCGTGGTGGACACAGCCGCCAAAAAAGTGCTGGCGACCACCGACTTGTTCAGCCCGGAGAGCACGGCCCTGCGTGCGGGCCGCCAGTTTTTGTACGATGCCCAACTGAGCTCGGCCAACGGCTCGGTATCGTGTGCGAGCTGCCACATGTTTGGCGACATGGACCAGCTGGCCTGGGATTTGGGCAACCCGGACGAGTCCACCGTAGCCAACCTCAATGGCTATCTGCCCCGCTCCAGGTTCGTGAAGACCACTTATGCATTTCACCCGGTTAAAGGCCCGATGACCACCCAGACTTTGCGCGGCATGCGCGGTAATGGCCCCTTGCACTGGCGCGGCGACCGCATGGGCCTGAACAAAACCGACGTCAACGGACGCTTGGAGTCTCTGGAAGAAGCGGCATTCAAAGAATTCAATGACTCCTTTGTCAGTTTGCTGGGGCGCGATTCCACCTTGAGCGCCGCACAAATGCAGTCGTTCACCCACTTCGCCATGGGCTTGGCCATGCCCCCTAACCCGGTGCGCCGGCTCGACAACACGCTCACCGCCGATGAGGCGGCCGGTCAAGCGATTTACCACAACAAAAAGGACGTAACCGGTCTGGGCTCGTGCAACGATTGCCATACCCTCGACCCGGCCGGAGGAAAGTTCGGCACGTCGGGCTTGATGACCTTTGAAGGCGACCGGGTTACCGGCGACTTCAAGATTCCGCAATTGCGCAATATGTACCAAAAAGTGGGCATGTTTGGCTTTAGCGCGGCGGCTGGCGCCACCAATTCGGGCCCCCAGCTTCGGGGATTTGGTTTTGGCAATGACGGCTCGATTGACACCTTGGAGAACTTCTTCTCAGACCCCGTATTCGTGTTCGACAACCCGGCGCTTGATCGCAAAAAGGTCAGCGCCTTTGTGCTGGCTTTTGACACTGACTTTGCGCCCGTGGTGGGCCAGCAAGTCACTTGGCGCCCCGGAGCGACCAGCGAAACCGAGGCGCGGCTCACCTTGCTCAAGCAGCAGGCCCAGGTGACCGCGCCACGCCGCGCATGTGACTTGCAAGCCCGTGGCGCGGCGGACGGTGTCGCCTTTAGCGCTTTGATGCAAGCCGACGGAAGCTGGCTGCTGCGCAGCGGTGGCAGCACATCGGACGCTGCGCTGCGCCAACTTGCCACCAGCAGCCAACCACTCACTTTTACCTGCCTGCCGCCGGGTACGGGCCAACGCACCGCACTCAATCAGTCATAAGCGTGCGCGAATGCGCGTCGTGTCAAGGGCTGTTGGGCTTGTTGGGCTGATGACATTGCGAGGCCCCTGTCTTTCATGAAGGTCGGCAACACCCCAATGATGAAAGTTCTTGCACCTTAACCAAACAACTGGCCCCGCGCCGCGTCGGTAATGGCCACCACACAGGGGTGGGTGATGCGCCGCTCTACCGACACTGCAAAAAACTCTTCCACCAGTTCGTCGCTGCGACCCACGCACTGCACACCAAACTGCTCCAGCGTCTGCGCCTCCATGACGCTGGGCACCATAAACACACCGCCGCCTTGCTGGCCAAAAGCGGTCATCAGGGCCGCATCGTCAAACTCACCGACGATGCGCGGCGCGATGCCGTGGCGCGTCAGCCAGGCCTCCAGCGGCTGGCGCACCGAGGCCTGTGCGCCGGGAATGAGCAAGGGCGCGCCTCCCAAGCAGCCGGGGAATGTGCCCTGCAGCTGCTGCGCCACCGCAGACGATGCACAAAAAGACATGCTGCTGCGCCCCAAGGGGTGGTTAAAGGCGCGCACGTTGATGCGACGCGCCATCGGCTCATCAGCGATCACCAAATCGAGCCGGTTCAAGGCCAAGCGCGAGAGCAAATCTGGAAACTTGCCCTCGCTGGCCACCAAACGCACTGGCATCCCCAGGCCCAATGCGGGTTCCAGCAAGCGGTAAGCCACCGATTTGTTGACCGCATCAGCCACGCCGACACGGAACTCCAGCACCGGCTGGCCGCCATGGGCCTGGCGCACTGCAGTTTCTAGCTCGCCACCCAAGGCGAATATCTGGTCCGCAAAACCCAACGCCACGCGCCCGGCTTCGGTCAGTTCCATGGTGCGACCGCTTCGTTGGAACAGCTTGCGGCCTAAATCTTCTTCGAGCAGGCGGATTTGTCCCGACAGGGTTTGGGGCGTTGTGTGCAGCTGCGCACCCGCGCGCATCACGCCGCCGGCCCTGGCCGTGACCCAAAAATAGTGCAAATGCTTGAAATTCATGGGGATCTTGGGATGTTGAAATGCCCAGCAGCACACCGAGAGCAAGCCGAGTCACTTCGATTTATGCGATGTAAAAATTAAACAAATACGAATTTACGCGAAGAATAAACGCTTTTACAGTCGGCGCTTCGGGGCCTGCGCTGCGCGGCCCTGCATCTGGCACCGAGGGGTGCACTTTTTTCAAGGAGATTGGTATGCGACTTAGTACCCGCGGACGCTTTGCGATCAACGCCATGATTGATTTGGCCTTGCGCGACCCGCATTGCCCGGTGCCGCTGAGCGACTTGGCGCTGCGCCACGGCATCTCGCTGTCCTATCTGGAGCAAGTGTTTGCCAAGCTGCGCCAGCACGGATTGGTGGAAAGCACGCGTGGGCCCGGTGGCGGCTACACCCTAGGGTTTCGCGGTGACGCGATCACGGTGGCAGACATCGTGGTGGCCATTGAAGGCACAGCCCCCAGTTTGCAAGCCGACGATGCACAGGGCGCTGCGAGCCCTGCCGACATGACCCAAACCCTGTGGGAACAGCTGCACACCGCGCTGATGGAACACATGCGAACCATCAGCTTGCGCAGTTTGGCACTGGAGCAGCGTGCCAAGGGTTTTGCGGTGCAAGACCGCAAAGCGCGCAAAAAGGGCATTTTGAAAAACCCCGCTTCGCTGGTGCAGCGGCCCAGCGCACCGAACTCGGTGTTCGCATTGGGCCAGTGGCTGCCCCACAAAGTCTGAACCTGTTGGCACGCTGTGGTTGAGCGTCCAAAGCGACGCACCCGGCGCGCTGCTTGTCGCCGCTTCCGGGCGCGTGACACGGTCGAAACGATACGAGGATTTTTTTTCAATTCAAGCTGAAAAAAAGGTCAGCGCGAATTGCGCATGGGCAGCGAAATTCCAGGGTTAACCCCATTCAAGGGACGAACCCGCAACACTACATTGGCGTTGGCCTGGGGTGAGCCATTGGGTTGCGCTCGGGGCATCTTGCAACTGCTGTTAAACCATCAAAAAGGAACACCGTGAAACTAGTCAAACTGACATCACTCGCTGTGGCGATTGCCGCACTGGGTGCGACATCGGCTTACGCACAAGACGCCAATCTGTCGACTCTTCAGCGCATGGGCAATACCGCCACCAATATGAACATCCCTTCCATTCCCCAGGAAGGTAAAAATGCCGATGCGATTCGCGCCAATTTGAAGAAAGTCAAATTGCCCGATGGATTCAAGATCGATCTGTACGCCGTGGTGCCAGACGCGCGCTACATGGCCATTGCACCATCGACCAATATGCTGTTTGTCGGCACGCGCAAAACCACCGTGTGGGCTGTGACCAACCGCAATAACGGCGACGCCGCGACCGAAGTCAAGGCCTTTGCACCCTCCATCAAATTCAGCAACCCCAATGGCGTTTGCTTTACCAAAGACGGTTTTTTGATTGTGGCGGAATCCAACCGCATCCTGCACTTCCCCGCAGCCGAGTACTTTTATGAAGGCCCGGACGTGGCTGTTGGCGTGATAGTCCCTGAGGGCAAGCTGATCCCGGTGGAAGAGCAGTCTTTCAACCACACGGGCCGCGTGTGCAAAGTGGCGTCTGACGGCAAAATTTACGTCACGCTGGGTCAGCCTTACAACGTGCAGCCCAAGGACAAAGTGGCCTTGTATGAAGACGTGGGCATTGGCGGCGTGGTGCGCTACAACGGCCTGGACGGCACGGGCCGCATGGTCTACGCCAAGGGCATGCGCAACCCAGCAGGCCTGACCATCGGACCCAAGGGTGACATCTGGACCACCGACAACCAGGTCGATGGTTTGGGCGACGACATTCCTCCAGGCGAGCTGAACAAGCTGACCAAGGCGGGTGAGCACTTCGGCTTTCCGTACTACAACGGGCACTACAAAGTGGCAGGCTCCCCTGCGGCAGCAGACCTCAAAGACATGAAAGAGCCCGCTGGCCACATCTACCCGCAAGTGGAGTTCCCAGCGCACCAGGCCCAATTGGGCGTGGCGCATTACACCGGCAAGGCCTTCCCCGCGAAGTACCAAAACGGTTTGTTTGTGGCGTCCCACGGCTCCTGGAACCGCACCGTGCCTAGCGGCTACCTGATCAACTTCGTGCCTATCAAGGCCGATGGCAATGCAGGACCTTCCGAAGTGTTTGCAGATGGCTTCTTGGACAAGAACACCGGACGCGCTTTGGCCCGCCCTGTGGACGTGGCCAACTTGCCAGACGGCTCGATCTTGGTGTCGGATGACTATGCTGGCGCGATCTATCGCATCAGCTACACCGGCATGTAATTCATAGGCAAAGCACGGGCCTGGTGCCCGTTGCTCCCACCTGCCGGGGCCCTTGTGGGCCCCCGGCTTTTTGTACGCTCCCCCATGAAAAAACTCTCTTTTGTTTTACTGGTCTGCGCTGCGCTCAACGCGCTTGCCGACGATGTCGCCCAAGGCCGCGCCAAGGCCGATGTGGCATGCGCCCTGTGCCACGGCCCCACGGGCATCGCGACACTTCCCAACGCCCCAAATCTTGCAGGCCAGCAGGCGATTTATCTGAGCGAGCAGTTGAAAAACTACCGCAGTGGCAAGCGACAGCACGAGGTCATGGGCGTGATCGCCAAACCGTTGACCGACGCCGAAATCGCCCAACTCGCTGCGTGGTACAGCGCCGTTAAAGTCACTGCCGAGGCGCCCTGAACCGGGGCAGTGAGCAATGCCTTGTCCTTCCATTCCACTGGCTACTTCGATGTCTTCACCATTCAAATACACCCCCTTGACCGTCGCCTCCATGGCCTTGCTGTCTGGCCTGCTGGCACCCGCACTTGCCCAGACGCTTGATGAGGTGGTGGTTTCTGCCTCCCGCGCGCAGGCCCGCAGTTTTGACGCGCCGGCCGCCATCCAGTCGGTGGGGCGCGAGGTGATTCAAAACGGCGGCCCGCAGGTCAATTTGTCCGAGTCGCTGGTGCGCGTGCCGGGCCTGACTATTTTGGACCGCAGCAATTACGCGCAGGATTTGCAGCTCTCCATCCGTGGCTTTGGAGCGCGGGCGGCGTTTGGCATTCGCGGCATTCGCCTGCTGATTGACGGCATTCCGGCCACCACGCCAGACGGCCAGGGCCAGGGCTCATCGGTGAGCCTAACCTCCATGGACCGCATCGAAGTCTTACGCGGACCGCTGGCCCAGCTTTACGGCAACGCCTCTGGCGGCGTGATCCAGGCGTTTACCAAACCGGCCTCCCCGGTGCCCTTGGTGGACTACCAGTACTATGTAGGCGACTACGGTCTGCACCGCGCCGACTACCAGTTCTCTGACACCGTGGGGGACTATGGGCTGGTGGCCGACTACAGCACTTTCACCATCGACGGCTACCGCGACAACAGCCGTACCGAGCGCAAGCAGTTCAACGGCAAGCTCGACTTCAACACCAACAACCAGACACGTGTGACCCTGGTGTTCAACCAGTTTGATATGCCACTGGCGCAAGACCCGCTGGGTTTGACCGCAGCGCAATGGGCGTCCAACCCCGCGGGTGCTGGCAACTACGCCGCCCTGTACCAAACGCGCAAGGCCGTGCTCCAAAACCAATTGGGAGGCTCTGCAACCTACACCGTGGACCGCGACCGCTCGTTCACCGGGCGCGCCTACTACGGCACCCGTGACAATTTGCAATACCAAAGCGCAAACACCATCACCAATCCACCGGCTGCCACCTGGGTCGGCCTGAACCGCAAGTACTTCGGAGCGGGTTTGCAATACAACGAAAACACCCGCTGGGGCGAAACGCCGGTGCAGTGGGTCTCTGGCTATGAATTCGACCGCTCGCGCGAGTACCGCCAAGGCGGCGGCACGCTGTATGGCGAGAAAAGCAACGATCCGCCCACGCGCAATGAAGACAACCAATCAGAAAACAGCGACTTCTTTGCACAGGCCACCGCCCACGTCTCCGAGGCCGTGTCCGTGGTGGGCGGACTGCGGCACAGCGCGGTGCGCTTTGCCAGCGACGACTACCTGGTTACACCCAGCAGCCCCGATGGCTCGGGCAGCGTGAGCTACCGCGCCACCACGCCCGTGCTCGGGGTGACCTACTACGCCACCGAACACCTCAATGTCTACGCCAACTACGGCCAAGGCTTTGAGACGCCCACGCTGGCGGAGATGGCCTACAGCAACGACCCCGGCGCCAGCGGCCCCAAAGGCGCGTTCAATTCCACCCTGAACGCGTCCAACAGCCGCCACTATGAAATCGGAAGCAAATGGGCGCCAAGCCGCCAAACCCGTGCAGATTTTTCCGTCTACCAGATAGACACGACCGACGAACTGGTAGTCGCCCAAAGCTTTCGGGGCGCAACGGCGTACACCAATGCGCCGGGCACCTCGCGAAGCGGGTGGGAACTCTCTGCCCACACCTTGCTATCGCCCCAGGTTTCGGCCACGCTGTCGGCCTCTGCCATCAATGCGCAGTACACCAAAGACTTTGATTGTGTTGGCTTGCTTTGCAGCGGCAAGACCAAGATTCCTTCCGGCAGCAAGATGCCGGGTATTCCTGAGACCTCCTTTTTCTCTGAAGTGGCCTGGTCCAGCAGCCCCGCGCAGCCAGGGGCCAAGTCCGCCCCGGTGGGAACCCGGCTGGGCTTCGAAGTGGTTCAAGCCGGCAGAATGTACGTGAACGACTTGAACGATTTGGCGCCGGCCAATGGTCACACTATTTTCAACCTCAGCGCCAGCCAGCGCTGGGCAGTGGACCGGGCAGCGGTCACGCTGTACGCGCGCCTGAACAACGCCAGCGACGAGCGCTATATCGGCTCTGTCATCGTCAACCAAAGCAGCAAGCAGTTTTACGAACCGGGCCTGCCGAAGAACTGGATGCTTGGCGTCTCGGTATCTGCACCGCTTTAACTGCCATGAAGGTGCGCCGCGCCCCCATGCATGAACCTTGTTTTGCTAAGCGCCAATGCCAGCGGCGCCGTACTCCACCACCTGCGCCGGTTGCACGGTTTGCGCCGCTGCGCTCTGTGCCATCGCCGTGACAGCATGCCTCAGGGGCGAGTTCGGTGCCAGAACGCCGAAGTAGCGGTGACGGTGCGTTCGCGGTGGTGGCACCAGCTTGGCAATGCGATCCATCAGCTCCAGCGGCGTGAGTGTGAGCTCATCGACCTTGGCACCGCGTTTGTGGTGGAGGTTGCTGCCGGGCTCGCTGTGCTGCTTGGCGCAGCGGTAAACCAACTCGCGGCCCGCTTTGCGCAGCCGCTCCATGGCAAACGGCGGTCGGGCGCAGTAGCGCAACAAACGCTCCAGCCCGGCGCGGTCGTGCGCTGCAATGCATACGCTGGTGTCCACCGAGAAGCCGCTGTGCTTGTAGCCCAGCATCTCTTGGGCCTCGAAAC
>CANEVH010000004.1 GCA_947442105.1 Comamonadaceae bacterium
CACTGCGACTGCGCGACATGCGTTCAAGTTCGGCCATTACATCCGCCGTACACGACAGTGCCACAGCAACTCGTGCCATCGCATTCTCCTATGACTGAACATAGGGGTATCATAATACTATCGTCAATAAATGCAATTAGACACTAGTGGCCTTGACGCCTGCCAATCTGCAAGCTCTCTCGACCGACCAAGTTGCAGCACTGAGCACCGAGCAAGTCGCCGCTCTGGGTACCGCCCAGGTAGTTGCTTTCTCGACGGCGCAAGTCGCCGCGCTCACCACCGACCAGATAGTGGCCCTGACCACCGGCCAAGTCGCCCGCCTGAGCACGGCCAATGTGCGCGCTTTGACCACAGACCAAATCGTGGCCTTAGAAACTGCGGACCTGGTGGCCTTAACGACTGCCAACTTGCAAGCGCTTCTGACCGCACAGCTCGCAGCCCTCACCACAGATCAAGTGGCCGCACTCACCACGGCCCAAGTCGCGGGCCTGAGCACCGCCAACGCCGGTGCCTTGACGACTGACCAGATCCTGGCCCTAGAGACCGCAGACCTGGTGGCCTTGACGCCTGCCAATGTGCAAGCCCTATCGACCAATCAAGTCGCAGCACTCAGCACCGAGCAAGTCGCTGCCCTGGGCACAGCCCAAGTCGTCGCCTTGTCCACGGCACAAGTTGCAGCGCTCACCACCGACCAGGTCGTGGCCTTGACGACCGGCCAAGTCGCCCGTTTGAGCACCGCCAATGTGCGTGCCCTGACCACGGACCAAATCGTGGCTCTGGAGACTGCCGACTTGGTGGCCTTGACGACTGCCAATGTGCAGGCGCTCTTGACCGCACAGCTCGCAGCGCTGACGACCGATCAGATCGTGGCGCTGACCACGGCCCAAGTCGCTGGCCTGAGCACCGCCAACGCCCGTGCCCTGACCACTGACCAAATCGTGGCCCTAGAGACTGCCGACTTGGTGGCCTTGACGACTGCCAACTTGCAAGCACTCTCGACCGACCAAGTTGCAGCCCTGAGCACCGACCAAGTCGCCTCACTGGGCACAGCCCAAGTCGTCGCCTTGTCCACGGCGCAAGTGGCATCACTCACCACCGACCAGGTCGTGGCCTTGACGACTGGCCAAGTCGCCCGCCTGAGCACGGCCAATATGCGTGCGCTGACCACCGACCAAATCGTGGCCCTGGAGACAGCCGACCTGATCGCCTTGACGACTGCCAACGTGCAAGCGCTATTGACGACTCAGGTCGCAGCGCTAACGACCGATCAGGTAGTGGCACTCACTACGGCCCAAGTCGCTGGACTGAGCACCGCCAACGCCCGTGCCCTGACCACTGACCAAATCGTGGCCCTAGAGACTGCCGACTTGGTGGCCTTGACGACTGCAAACTTGCAAGCCCTCTCGACCGACCAAGTTGCAGCACTGAGCACCGACCAAGTCGCCGCGCTGGGCACCGCCCAGGTGGTAGCCCTGTCCACGGTACAAATTGCAGCGCTCACCACCGACCAGGTCGTGGCCTTGACGACCGGCCAAGTCGCTCGCCTGAGCACCGCCAATGTGCGTGCCTTGACAACCGACCAAATCGTGGCTCTGGAGACTGCCGACCTGGTGGCTTTGACCACGACGAACGTGCAAGCGCTCTTGACCGACCAAATCGCAGCCCTCACCACAGATCAAGTAGTCGCACTCACCACGGCCCAAGTCGCGAACCTGAGCACCGCCAACGCCCGTGCCCTGACCACCGACCAAATCGTGGCCTTGGAGACTGCGGACCTTGTTGCCCTGACGACTGCCAATGTGCAGACGCTGTCCACCACACAGATTGCGGCGCTGGCTACAGACCAAGTCGCTGCGCTGGGCACGGCACAGGTAGTCAGCCTGCGCACCGCGCAAGCCATTGCGCTCAGTACGGACCAGATCGTAGCGCTGTCCACTGCCAGCCTTGCGGCGCTGAGCACTGCCAACCTGCGTAGCCTGTCCACAGCGCAAGTGGCCGCCTTGACGACCGACCAGATCGTGGCCCTTACCACGGCCCAGGCGGCCGGTTTGAGCACGGCGAACGTGGGGGCCTTGACCACGGACCAGATCGTGGCCCTGGAGACTGCCGACCTGGTGGCCCTGACCACAACGAACGTGCAAGCGCTGTCCACGGACCAAGTGGTTTCACTGACCACCGCCCAGGTGATCGCCCTGGATACCGCCCAGATCGCGAGTCTGAGCACGGCCAGCGTGCAGGCGCTCACCACCAGCCAGGTCGATGCCCTGACTACCGCGCAGGTGGAGTCGCTTACTGCTAGCCAATTCAGCGCGCTGACGACCAGCCAGATTGAGGTGATGGACTTCAGCACGCCCATTGTGTTGGACCTCAATGGCGACGGCGTGAGAACCCTGGCCCTGTCCGCTGGCGTGCAGTTCGATGTGCTGGCCACTGGGTCGGCGGTTAACACCGGCTGGGTCAGCCAAGGCGATGGTCTTTTGGTGATGGATCACAACGGCGACGGCGTAATCAACGATGGATCGGAATTGTTTGGTTCGTCCACCACCTTGGCCAATGGCGACAAGGCCTCGGATGGCTATGTGGCCCTGGCAGAACTCGACAGCAACCACGATGGCGTGATCAGCAGCGCGGATGCAACGTTCGCAGATCTGCGCGTGTGGGTGGACGCCAACACCGACGGTATCAGCAGCACCATAGAACTCAAGTCCCTGGACGAACTTGGCATCACCCAACTGGGCCTGGCAACGGACAGCACTCGGGTCCTGGACAAGGGCAATCTGGTGGGCCTGACCTCGACTTACCAAACTTCTGATGGGGCTAGCCACGCTGCGGCAGACGTGTGGTTTGCGGTGCAAACTGCGGCATCTGGCGATGCAAACCTGGGCGCACGAGTGAGCGACATGGCGCAAGCCATAGGCGCGTTTGCAGCCACGCCGACCGATGGACCGGCGTCCAGCGCTGGGGCATTGACCGCATGGGCTGCGCAGGACAACAGCCCACCGCTTGCCATCTCCAGCCTGGTCGACGCACTTCGGCAGTTTGATGCCCATGGCAAACCGGTGGACGCTGCCGCTCTGGCAGGCCCGTTTGGCCAGCCAAGGGGTGGTTTGGACTCCAAGCTGGTCGCCCAGTTGGCCCATGTGGACTCGCGACCCAAGACCGAACTTGCCAGTGGCAGCAGTTTTGCCAACCTCGCCATGCCAAAATAAAGTTGTCAATTGGCACCAAGGCAGTCGGGCCACTGCTGAGAAATTTCTACAGGGATTCGCTGTGACCAAAGAACTTGCATTCGACCGCCAAGTAGAGATGGCCTGGCGAGGTGAGTTGGACTTCAACGCGCTCATCACGGCTGCTTCGCGCTTAGAGTCAGACCACCGCACCGCTTTGGCCATCGTGCTGTACCGCACGTGGATAGCCCGCAATGCGTCGGAGTTGGAGTACATCGTTCAGTTCAACCTCGGCGTGGCGCTGGGCAACGAGCGTGACTTCGTGGCCTCGGAAGCGGCCTACCGGCGTGCTGTGGAACTTGCGCCGGGCTTCATACAGCCCCGCCTGAACCTGGGCACCTTGCTAGAGCGCCTGGGCCGGGTGGACCAAGCTTTGGACGAGTGGCGCTGGGTGGAAAAACACCTGTCCAAGCCATCGCCCGACAACAAGCCCTTGCTGGTGATGGCCCTGAATCAGCTGGGCCGCGTCTTGGAAAGTCGCAAACAGTTGGCAGAAGCTTCGGCCATGCTGACCCGAAGTCTGGAGCTTGAGCCTGAGCAGCCTGACGTGATCCACCATTGGATATCGCTGCGGCAAAGGCAATGCGCATGGCCAACGTACGGTCCGCTGCCGGGCGTGAGTCGGCGTGCGATGCAAGACGCCACCTCGGCGCTATCGATGCTTAGCATTTCCGACGACCCGGCCCACCAGCTTGAAGCGGCGCGCCGCTATGTGCAAAAAAAGTGGCGCAGCGACTTGCCTGCTTTGGCCGATAAGGCGGGCTATGGCCACAAGAAGATACGCGTGGGCTACTGCTCAGGCGACTTTTGCCTGCATCCTGTGTCCCTGCTGACGGTGGAACTTTTTGAGCTGCATGACCGCGAGCGGTTTGAGGTCTATGGCTATTGCTGGAGCCCAGAGGATGGCTCCGCCATGCGCCAGCGGGTGAGCAAGGCGATGGACCACTTCACCCGCATCCATAGCTTGAGTGACGAAGCCGCAGCCGCACAGATTCGGGCCGATGAAATTGACATCTTGATCGACCTCCAAGGCCAGACCGCAGGCGCGCGGGCAAACCTCTTGGCCTACCGGCCCGCGCCGGTTCAAATCACGTATTTGGGCTTGCCAGCAACGACGGGCTTGCCGTCGATTGACTATGTCATCGCGGACCGGTTTTTGATTCCTGAGTGTGAAGCCCAGCACTACTCGGAGCGTCCGCTGTACATGCCAGACGTGTACCAGGTCAGTGACCGCCAGCGGCCCGTGGGCATCCAGCCCAGCCGCGCAGAATGCGGGCTTCCGGCAGAGGGCTTTGTCTTTTGCTCGTTCAACAACAACTACAAGTTCACGCCCGAGGTTTTTCACGCGTGGATGCGCATTTTGGACCGCGTGCCCGGCAGCGTGCTGTGGCTGCTGGGAGACAACCCGTGGTCGCAAGCCAACCTGCGCAAAGAAGCGCAGGCCCGCAACGTGGACCCCGACCGACTCATCTTTGCCCCGCGCGTGTCGCCAGAAAATTATCTTGCGCGCTACCAAGCGGCTGACCTGTTTCTAGACAGTTTTCCCTTTAACGCGGGCACCACTGCCAACGACGCTTTGTGGATGGGCTTGCCGCTGCTCACCCTGTGCGGCCGCTCGTTTGCGTCGCGCATGGCCGACGCATTGCTCACGGCGGCGGGCTTGGAGTCTTTGATTACGCACCGGCTGGCCGATTACGAAGAAAAAGCAGTCGCCCTGGCTACCGACCCGCAAGAAATGGCCCGATTGAAGGCGCAGCTTCAGGCTGTGAAAGCCCAAGGTGCGCTGTTTGACACGCCCCGGTTTGTGCGCAATTTAGAGAGTCTGCTGATTCCCTTGGCAAGCCAAGCGTAAGCACGCCTTGGCCGTGGCGGCGACTTTGGACAAGCGCCGCTTAGTCGGCGTGGCTGCGGCATTTCTCCAGGCTGGCGTTGACCAGGGGAAGTATCTGCACGCCCGTGTTCACAATCGACTGGTACAAAATTTTCGCCGCACCATTGCTTTCTTGGGTGGTGGTCGCATCGCCGCTCAGCGACAAAGCCTGTTGAATTTCGTGCTGGTTGGGCAGCGCCAGGGCCGGAATGCGTTCTATGCACTTCACCAACTTTTTCTCTAGCCGGTCTAAGTTGGCATGGCCGGACTTCGACACTGCTTGGTGGGACACGGTGTGCAGGCACTGTTTGGCAAGCCGGATGGCCTCTTCCAAGTCGCGCTGCATGGTGCGTAGTTTGCGGTGGATGGTGAGCCTGCGCCCGGCAGTGTCTGACTGTGCGCAGCACGCGCGAATGCGTGCTGAAATGCCGGCGTCGCTTGCTGGGATGTACTCTTTGATCGCTTGGGCCAAAGAGATATGTCTGAACCCCTCAATGAATGCCCCGCCTTCGGTGCAATTGAGCAAGGGACGCGGCGCGGGCTGGGCATTTTCCTGGCGGGCAAAGGCCACAAATTCGCCGTGGAACAGATGGTAGTTGCGGCGGGTGGACACCAGGCCACCGTAATAGCCCGGCAACTGCAATACCGGTTCAATGGTGTCGTGGCTGCTGGTGCCGGTCGCTTGGAGTATTTTTTCTTGGTCCGCAGACACGTTGCTGAAGGTCAAGGTGTGTCCATCGGCGTCAAAGACCGGGGTACTTGCGCTATTGGCAGAGTGGGACGAATACTGCTTGCCCCCGGACAACGCCAGGTCTTGCCCCACCAAGAGGATGGGGCCGCAGTTCAAGTATTTGGCAATGTGCACGCTGGCCACAGAGACCGAGCCTGCGGAGGACAGGGGAAGCGTTTCTTCAAACAGATTGGATATCCACTGGTCCGCGTGGGCGTTTGCGTTGAAGATGATGCGGTTTTTGAAGGGCTTGGCGAAAAAGCCAGGGTTGCAGGAGACGCCCACCATCAGGGCGTCAATCTCGCCCGTGTCCACGCCGTCGAGAAAATACACCAAATCGCCGGGGTCAATGACCACCAAAAAATCGGGTGTGATGCCAGCTTGGCTCAAGGCGCGCGCGCATTGGGCGGCTGCCATGAGCACCGCACGGCCTTTGAGCTGTTGGAGCAGGGCAATATTTTTGTCCAGCGATGGCCCAGGCGCAATGATGACAAAGGGCAGGCCTTGCAGCGCCGTGCCCAGCGCAGACAAGTGCGCGCTGTCGGCAATCGCTGGCAAGTTTTGCAGGCCTTGGGTAAGCCAGATATTGCCAAAGGCGCGCGAGGTTTTTTGGTTGGTCAGAAACAAGGTGAACAAGTGCTTCACATCGGCCCAAATTTCCAGTTCGGCTGGCGTCTTTGCCGGTTTGATTCCGGTAATGCGCACCGGATACGGTTGCACGATTTCTTGGAAATACTGCCGCAGTTTCTCCTTGCTGTCGCTAAGCGTGGCGCCTAGGCCTGCGCATCGGGTATCGGATGCACCTTGCGCCGCAAACACGATGCGTTTTTGACCGCGCCGCACCAGCGCCTGGACGAACGCAAGCTCCTCTAGCGCGACCAATACGATGATGTCTTTGTCAAAGTCCCATGCCGGTGGCAGCGCCTGGTCGATCAGGGCGTCGATGCCCGCGTCACTGGCGCACAACTGCTCGTAGCTGGCAATTCCTACAAAGCGTTGGCACCAGACGGGTACAAAGTGGTTGGCCCGCTGAATGTGTTCCAGATCGCTTTGAATGGCGGCCTGGGCAAGCGGTGGCAACTGGTCGAGCTGCGCGCGCGCCTGCTCGGGCAGAGTTTGCAGCTTGGCGCGCAACACCCGCAATGCGTCAACTGCGCTGCGAGTGGCGGCTTCGTCACCGGCAACAGCAGCACGCAGCGCATCGGCGCTGGCTTGCGCTTGCAAAGCCAGCAGTTTGACCAGCCGGGTGGCTGACGCATCCAGGCCCATGCGTGTGCCTTAGCGACGCGGGAATTAGCCTTTGAGCAAGGCCATCACGCCTTGCGCCTGTTGGTTGGCCTGCGCCAACATGGCGGTAGACGCTTGCTGCAGTATTTGTGTCTTGGCCAGCTGCGTAGAGGCCAGGGCGTAGTCCGTGTCCATGATGGTGCTGCGCGACTGGGTCACGTTGGCAGAAATATTGGTCATATTGTCTGCGGCATAACTCAGCTGGTTAATGCCTGCGCCGATGGCGGCGCGTTGCTGGTTGATTTTGTCCAGCGCGGTGTCAATCGTGGTGATGGACAAGGAGGCCGCCGACGCGGAGGAAACCGCCAGACCGCTGATCGCGAGTCCTGTCGCGCCAACGTCCATTGAGCCTATGTGTACCGAAAGGGTTTGCCCCGAGTTTTGACCAATCTGGAATTGAAAGTCGCCCGATACCCCGGAAATGCTGTTGGTGTTGTCGCCGGTCAGTACGGACGTGCCGTTCCAAGTGGTCTGGGTGGCAACGTTGCTGATTTGCGTGGTCAGTGCCGAAAACTCGACATGGAGGTAGCTCCGTTGTGCGTCGGAGTAGGTGCCGTTGCTGGCTTGCACTGCAAGCTCGCGCATGCGTTGCAGCATATTGGACTGCTCCACCATGGCACCCTCTGCGGTCTGCATCATGTTGACACCGTCGTTGGCGTTGCGCACCGCCTGGTTCAGACCGCGGATTTGCGAGGTCATGGACTGCCCGATGGCCAGACCGGCTGCGTCATCTTTGGCCGCGTTGATGCGTGTGCCAGTAGAGAGTTGCTCCATAGCGGAGTTCATCGCACGCGCGTTGGTCTTCATCGCATTTTGCGAATACAGCGCGCTGACGTTGGTGTTGATGACGGACATGGCGATTCTCCAAACAAAAGAAGGGCGTGAGCGCCAAACGCTTGGCGCAATACGGGCCGCAAACCCATGTGTCAGTTAATCGAACACAGGTTTGCCGACATTCCTACTACGCAAGAGGTGTGCCATTGTTTTTTGCCACTGTAGTGCCGCCTGCCCTACAGGCCTTGCATGCCGTGGCTGCGGTACGCAGACCCAAAAAAAACGACCTGTCGCGAGGACAGGTCGTTTTCAGTATCGCGCGCTTGGGCAATGGCCGCTCTGGCTTAGGCCAGGGCTGGCCGCCCACTGGCGCTTACTTCAGGAGCGCCAGCACGCTTTGGGGTTGCTGGTTGGCCTGTGCAGTTGCTTTGCGTTCAAACTGGACAGTAATTCAGGGGCGATAACCAGGAACGCAAGTGTGCCTGCGCCCTGCACATTAGCCTATTGGAGCATGCCCCAATAGACGCAAGTACGGCGGGCAACCCAGAATCACACCACGCTGATGATGCCGCCCTCGCCCATGCGCGACCAGGGCAAGCCCAGCACCAGTGCATCCCATTGGGCGCGAAGTCTCGCCCCAGCGCCTATTGCACTACCGCGACAACTGGTACCTGGACGCCTGGTGCCACCTGCGCGAGGACGTGCGCAGCTTCAGTACTGACGCCATTGCCCAGATTAAGGTGCTTGATGCCGCTGCACATGACGTACCTGATGACGACATCAACACCGCAGTAGATGCGGGCTACGGCATCTTTGGCGGTGCTCCCAAAGGTTGGGCCACACTCAAATTCACACCCGAGCGCGCCCGCTGGGTGGCCCGGGAGAATTGGCACCCGCACCAGCGCGGCAGTACCCGTGCGGACGGCAGCTATGTGCTGGAGATTCCGTACTCGGACGAGCGTGAGTTAATGGGGGACTTGCTGCGCTTTGGGGCGGATGTGGAGGTGATGGCGCCGCCGGACTTGCGCAATCGCATCAAAAGAGCGGTTCATGAGGCTTTGGGAAGGTATGTCTAGGCCCCCTTTAGTTTCTAATGGCTGCTGCCTCCCGAACTCCCCCTTTTTCCATGACCCGTTACAACGCCGAAATATCTGCAGGTTCACTTTTGCCTTTAGAGAGCAGGCGCGTAGCCGCACTTTTGCTGACGCAGCCCCACGAAAACGAGTGGGTACAGGCGATTGAAGTTCAAAATATTCTGCAAAAACGGACTCCGGCCACCGCACGGCGACAGGCCACGCTCATTCGCAAACGCCTTTTGACGTTAACGCCACAGGCCTTGGAGATGATCGCCACCCGCGAATCCGAAGTTTCCGTTCAACTTCTACTTACCGCCGCCATCAAACACAGCCAATTGTTGGGTGACTTTCTGAGAAATACCTACTGGCAGCAACAGCGTCGCTTTGAGGCTGCTTTGTCCGGCAAAGATTGGCAAGACTTCCTGGCAGAAAGTGCCCACCACGACCCGTCCGTACTGGACTGGTCGGATTCGACCAAGAAGAAACTGTTTGAGGTGATCTGTCGGATTTTGGTGGAATCCCGATTTCTGGATGCTACGCGCACCAAAAAGATGACTCCCCCGTCGCTTCACCCTGCGGTGATCCGCTATTTGCGTGAGAACCATGAGACCTATGCACTTCAATGCATGGAGAAAAACTGATGACACTGACACTTGAAGAACGACTGAATCAAATTTTGCCGCGCGTGACTTCACGCGATTTTCTAGACAGCAAGGGCTTGGGCAATGAGATTGGTTTTTGGATTTTTGACTACCCGCCCGAGCGCGAATTAGAAGTTCGCGATTTTGTGAACGGGACGGTTATCCCGGCGCTGACCAAGCAAAGTCCACCGTTCAAGGCTGCTGCAATTGATCTACTCAAGCTGGTCACCGACTTGCTTGAGCAGCGCAAGCTTCTGGACAAAGCCATAGAGATGCAAAAAGCCAAGGGCGACGAGAGTACTTTGGCCGCACTTCGCTCTGTGCTCAAAGAGGACAAGCTAGCGCAAAAAATTGCACAGCAATATGACATTGCCGCGTTGGATTTGTTGATCCTTTCCGGCGTGGGTGCGGTGTACCCCATGCTCAGAACCCATACCCTGCTATCGGCGCTGCATCCCATCATGGGCAATACGCCCCTGCTGATGTTCTTTCCAGGCAAATATGACGGTCACTCCCTGCGACTGTTCAACACCCTGGCAGAAGACCACTACTACCGCGCCTTTCGCTTGGTTCCCGAATCGACCTAGATCGCTCAACCACCGCTCGCACATCCGAATTAATTTCAGGGATACAGAAAATGAAAATCAAAGAACTGTTCGTCAAACCCATTGACCGACCCATTAACGGAGTCGTCAAGGCCGACCAAATGGACGCCGCCAGTGTGTGGCAAGAGCTTGAAGAGTACGTCGTCACCGAAAAAATTAGGGAATACCTGCGCAAATTTTTCGACGCTTACCTCGCAGCCATAGACCGGCCCAAAGATGCGGCTATTACCGACCGAATGGGCGTCTGGGTTTCGGGTTTTTTTGGTTCGGGCAAGTCTCACTTCATCAAAATCCTGTCCTTCCTGCTGGAAAACATGGAAGCGACCAACCCTGCCACAGGGGAAAAGCGCCACGCAGCCCAGTTCTTTGACCACCAGAAAATCAAGGATGCGATGCTGCTTGCGGATGTGCACCGGGCTGTTTCTGGCACGGCAGACGTCATCTTGTTCAACATTGACGCCAAGGCCGACAGCAAAACCGACCGCGACGCGATTTTGCAAGTGTTCCAGCGGGTCTTTAATGAAAAGCTGGGCTACTCGGGCGACGCCCCCCACATTGCAGATATGGAGCGCTACCTCGTGGCCAAGGGCGCTTTTGACACCTTCAAAGCCGCCTTCACCCAATCGACTGGCAGCACCTGGGACAAAGAGCGAGACGCAGTGGACTTTATGCGTGATGACGTGGTGGTTGGCTTGGCCCAGGCCCTCAAGATGTCGCCAGAATCCGCAGGCAAATGGTTTGACAGTGCGCGCGACGACTACCGTGTGAACATTGAAGGCTTCGCCAAGGTAGTGAATGACTACCTCGCCACCAAGCCCAGCAGCCATAAAGTCATCTTTCTGGTCGATGAAGTGGGGCAATTCATTGGCGCCAATTCGCAGCTCATGCTCAGCTTGCAGACCATCACCGAGCAACTCGGCACCCAGTGCAAGGGCCGCGCCTGGGTCATCGTCACCAGCCAAGCTGACATTGATGCGGCGATCGGCGACGCCAATCTGTCCCGCAGTCAAGACTTTTCCAAGATTCAAGGGCGCTTTCACACCCGCCTGTCACTTGCCAGCAGCAATACGAACGAGGTCATCAGCGAACGCCTGCTCTCCAAGACGGAGGCCGCCCACGTGCTTTTGCGTGATGTCTTCGCCGGCAAGAGCGACGTCATCAACAACCAGCTCAGCTTTGTCAGCAACTCAGTCAACCTGCGAGGCTACAAAGACGCAGCCGAATTCGTTGCCTGCTACCCATTTGCACCCTACCAGTTCACCCTGCTGCAAAAGATATTCGAGTCCATCCGCAAAGTGGGTGCCACGGGCAAGCATTTGTCCCAAGGCGAGCGCTCCTTGCTTGATGCGTTCCAAGCCGCTGCCGTCAGCAATGCCCCAAAAAACACCGGCGTGCTGGTGCCCTTGTATGACTTCTACTCCTCCATTGAGAGCTTTATTGACGGCGCAGCCAAGCGCTCCATTGACCAGGCGCCGGAAAACCCCAGCCTGCAGCCGTATGACAGCCAGCTGCTCAAGGCCATGTTCCTTATTCGCTACATCCCCGACATCGTCAGGCCCAACATCGACAACCTGGCAACGCTGTGCATTGACCAAATCGACGCGGACAAACTCGCCCTCAAACGCAAAATCCAGGAAAGCTTGGCCCGCCTGGAGCAGCAGCGCCTGGTCAGCCGCAATGGTGACCTGTGGTTCTTCCTCACGAATGAAGAACGCGACGTGGCCCGAGAAATTGGCCATGTCGAAGTGTCTGCAGCCGAAAAATCCCGCCTGCTGGCCGAGTTGATTTACGACGAAATATTCAACAGTCAAACCAAGGTGCGCCACCGTGACACCAAGGCAGACTACGAGTTCAACCGCCTGCTGGACGGCGCACCGTGGCGCCAAGCAAACCAGGCACTGAGCTTTGAGGTGCTGACGCCCTTGGGCGACGAATACGAAAAGCTGCAAAGCGCCAAATGCATTTTGCGCAGCAGCGAGGGCAATGGCCGCGCCATCGTGCGCCTGGCCGAGGGTGACCGCCTGGACATGGAGCTGGCCCTGTACCAGCAAATTGAAAAGTACATCGTCAGCCCCAAAGCCGACCAGGCGACGCCTTCCCTTAAACGCATCTTGGCTGACCGCAAAGACGAAAACCGGGAACGCCGCCAGCGTTTGGTCTATCAACTGTCTGCACTGATCGCTCAGGGCGATTTCTATGCATTGGGGCAAGCGGTGCAAATCAAGGCCGCAACTCCGGACAAAGTGCTGGACGAACTGCTCAACTACCTGGTGACCAATACCTACAGCAAGCTGCCTTATATCAAGGTGCGGCAGGCCGACCCCTTGGCTGAAATCAGGGCCGTACTCACTGCCGACAGTGTCGTCGCCTCTGGTCTTGGCTTGGGAGGTGAGGAGGGCAACGCGCTGGCCATGAAAGAGATGCGCGACTATTTGCACCTCGCGGCAAGCCAAACTCGCGTGCTGCTCTCAGACGTGGTGGATCGCTTTGCGGGCATTCCTTGGGGCTGGAAGCCTGAGTGGGAAACCGTGCTGTTGGTGGCTCGCCTGTTTATGGCCGGTGAGATCAAGCTTTTGCTGGAAGGTTCAGACCTCGACCCCGACGCAGCCGTGGACGTGCTCACCAAAGCGGCTCGATTCAAGCAAGTGTCCATCCTCAAGCGCAAGACGGCGGATGCCAGCAGCCTTAAGCGTGCCCGCGAGCTCTACAAAGACCTGTTCCAGAAGCTGGGGCGTGAAGAAGAAGACGCTCTGGTGGCAGACTTCCGCGCTCGCTTGGGCGATTGGCAAACGGAACTTAAAGGCTTCACCCTTACTGCCAGCACCGCGCACCACCCTGGCAAAGCGGCCACTGAGGCGGAGCTGGCCCGCATTGCGCAGCAGTTGGCAGTGCGTGACAGCTTTGCCTTTATTGAGGCCTTGCTGGGCGCCAAAGACGAGTGGTTGGACGCCGCAGAAGACATCCACGACCTGGTCAACTTCTACAAAACGCAAATATCGGCCTGGCGTAAGCTGCTAGACGGTTTGCGCGCCTTTGTGGACAACCGCGAAGCACTTGACAAAGTGCCCCAGGCTGCTGCAGCGCTCGCCGAGCTCATCCAGATTCGCGACAGCGCCAAACCGTATGGTTTGGTTAACCGCATTGAGCCCTTGCTGGCAACGGTCACCACCGTCAATGAGCAACTCGCACAAGAAAAACGCGAGCGCGCGCTGCTGTCCATTGACGAAAAAATTGCGGAAGTCCAGGCCAAGCTCACCGCCGTAGCTGCCACTTCAGACACCAGTAATAAAGCCCTGCGTGTGCTCCAAGACCTTAAAACCCGCCTTGCCAGCCAAACCAGCATTGCCCAAATCCTGTACCTGCAAGGGCAGGGCGGCGATGCGATGGATGAGGCCATGGCCTTGATAGAAGCTGCTGCTGCCACGCAGCCACAGGTAGCCCAGCCGGGCGACACTGTCAGACCGTTGCAAACCGGATCTGCCAACCTACAGCCGCCAGTCAAAACCACCAAGGTCATCCGCGCGGCGGAACTTTCCAGCAAAACCTACCTGGAGACGGAGGCCGATGTGGATGCCTATGTCCACAAACTCAGACAGGCCTTGCTCGCCACGGTGCGCGCTGGTGGGCTCGCCAGAATCCAGTAAGATTGCGAAAAGTATCGATAGAAGTTACACATTGCAATTCAACTGGACAAAAGCGTGCAAAGCCCTCTAACGCAAGTTCTTGACGAAGCCGAGCGCCGAGGCAAGCTGAACCTGCGTACGGCGGACATTGCCCGAGCCTTGCCCGACGTCAGTGCCGACGCACTGCGCCAGGCGCTGCACCGCCAGCAACAAAAAGGGCGCATCGTGCGCACTTCCCGTGGTTCAGCACACTGGTTGCTCGTTCCCCTGCAAGATGCCTCTGCAGGCGCGCCACCATTGGAGACCTGGTTGGACGCGTATTTGTCTAAATCGTTAGGTGTACCTTATTACGTCTGCTTGCTCAGCGCTGCCGAGGTTTATGGTGCGTCACCACAAGCGGTCATGGTCACCCAGGTGATGACTACCAAAGTGCGTCGGCCCGTGCAAGTGGGCCGACACCGTTTGGTGTTCCTGAAACACGCACGCACATCCGACATGCCCATCCGTTGGCACGAAACGCCGCAGGGCCGTTTCAAGATCAGCACGCCTGAGCTCACCGCGCTCGACCTGGTGAGCCGTCAGCAGGCGACTGGTGGTATCGCCCGCATCATGGAAGTGCTCCAAAGCCTAGCCCCAGACATGTCCGAAGATGGTTTAAGCGCCGCACTGGATGCTACGCAAGAAGTGCCCACTGCCCAACGACTGGGCGCGCTGCTGTCCCGGCTGCACCATGCTGCCCTGGCCAAGCGAGTGGCCGACTGGTTGGACACTCGGCGCACCCGCCGAATTGCGCTCACATTGGACGCCGATACCGGAGCCGCCAGCACGCTAGACCCCCAATTCAAGGTCAGCATGCCCGATACCTTTCCTGTCGCCAACACCTGATGCAATATACCCACCTCACGGCTTGGCAAGCCCACGCACTGTGGCCCAAGCGCAGCCAAATCGAGCAGGACCTGCGCCTCTCCAGAGGTGTGGCAGCCATTTTTGAAGACCAAGTACTGCGCCAACACCTGGCCATGCGTGGCGGCACCGTGCTGCACAAGGCCCACTTGGCCCCGGCCGCACGGTACTCCGAAGACATTGACCTGGTGCTTACCAAGCCCATGGACACAGGCGTTCTTGAAAAGCACCTGCTGCGGGTGCTGACACCCATCCTCGGCGTGCCTGCGCCGTCCATCTTTCTGGATGCCTGGTTGGCACTGCGCAATGCCCGCAAGAGCTCCAAAATTTTGTCCATCAAGTTCAAATTCATTCCCTTGGGTCTGAGCCGGTTCGAGACCATCAAAGTCGATATCAATCTAAATGAGAACGCGGCGCTCTACCCCCTAGTGCAGGTGGGTTTTCAGAGTCTGGACGAAGACGGCGAGCTGGTCATGGCCCAGGCCGTCTCCTACGACATCAATGAAATGCTGGGCACCAAGACCCGTGCATTGATGCAACGCCAGCAAGGGCGCGATCTGTTTGACCTGTGGTTTGCCTGGAGCCAGAGCCAGGCCGGCCTGACCCCATACACCGTGGACGGCCAACGCGCCATGCAAGCTTTTGAGTGGTACCTCGGTAACGAAGGCACAGCCATGGGGCGCGGTGAGGCCGGGCAGTTGCTGGACCAGCGCCTGCGCAACCAAGCGTTCCGCCTGGACATGGACACCTTGTTGCGCCCCGGCCTGCCCCGGTTTGATATCGATGCGGCCGCCACCGTAGTGCGCAACGCCTTCCTGGACCATCTGGCAGCGCCTTGACAGCCATCCAACCTGCTTCCCATTTTTCAGCCTCACCGCTGCATGCAAAGTCACCCATGAACAAAGCCAACCTCAAGTCCTACGCCCCCCAGGCCCGCAGAGACTTCATTGCGGCTGTCACGGCTCGCGCCAACCAACTGGGCTTGTCAGTCAAGGCTGATTCACTGGAAGTTGCCCCCGCCCAAACGCAGGGCGACGTCACTGTCATTGCTGGCCAAGCCTGGCCATCTAAGGTCAGTGGCCAGCGCGACAAGCTGATAGAGCGCATCCGCAAAGACGGTTTCGAGCACACCATGGAAGCCGTGGCCTACACCTGGTTCAACCGCTTTGCCGCGTTGCGCTACATGGAGCTGCACGACTACCTGGGCCATGGCCACCGGGCGCTGTCCAGCACCTCCGGCGGGCTGCCAGACATCCTGACCCATGCCACGGACCTGACCAACGAACTCCCAGGGCTGAACGCAGCCAAAGTCACCGAACTAAAGCTCGCTGGCAACCGCGATGGCGAGCTCTACCGCATGCTGCTGGTGGCCCAGTGCAACGCCTTGTCCCGCGCCATGCCCTTCTTGTTTGAGCGCATTGACGACGACTCCGAGCTGCTGCTGCCCGACAACCTGCTGCGCAGCGACTCCGTCATCGCCAAGCTGGTCGCAGAAATCCCGGAAGAGGACTGGGCCGAAGTCGAAATCATCGGCTGGCTGTACCAGTTCTACATCTCCGAGAAGAAGGACCAGGTCATTGGCAAGGTCGTCAAAAGTGAAGACATCCCTGCCGCCACCCAGCTCTTCACTCCCAACTGGATCGTGCAATACCTGGTGCAAAACAGCGTGGGCCGCCTGTGGCTCATGGCCAACCCGCAAAGCACACTTGCCAAAGAGTGGCCGTACTACATTAGCCCCGCCGAGCAAACGCCCGAGGTGCAAGCCCAGCTTGATTCCCTAATCCAGACCCGCGTGCTTGAAGATGGCGACACACTTAACCCCGAGTCCATCACCGTGCTGGACCCAGCCTGTGGCAGTGGCCACATTCTGGTGGTGGCCTATGACGTACTCAAGGCCATCTACCTGGAGCGTGGCTACCAGCCCAGAGCCATCCCGCGCCTGATACTGGAAAAGAACCTTTACGGCCTGGACATTGACGACCGTGCTGCCCAGATGGCCAGTTTTGCCCTGCTGATGAAAGCCCGAGCCGACGACCGCCGCCTGTTCACCGCCACGGATGATGCTGACAACTTGCAGCCGCCCAAGCTCAATGTGCTGAGCCTGCAAGAGAGCAAAGGCATGAGCGCGGACGAGCTTGCCACCCATCTGGCCCCGTTCAAGGTGCAGCGCGCCACCATCACCGCGCTGGTGGAAACCTTTGAACACGCCAAAACCTTTGGCTCGCTGATCCAGATCCCCTATACGCTCAAGACGCATCTGGCCGTGTTGCCTGATGTGTTGGCCTTGGTCAAGCAAAGTGGGGAGTTGTATGCCACTGCGGCTGCGGATGATTTGCTGCCGCTGGTGCAGCAGGCGCAGGTGCTGGCGATGCAGTTTGATGCGGTGGTGGCGAATCCGCCTTATATGGGTGGAAAGGGTATGAATCAGGCGCTCAAGGACAACGCCCGTGCCGTATTCCCAGACAGTAAATCAGATTTGTTTGCCATGTTTATGGAGCGCGGCTTCGGGTGGTGCAAACCGACAGGCTTCAATAGCATGGTCACTATGCAGAGTTGGATGTTCCTGTCGTCCTATGACTCCATGCGAACGAAATTATTGACGGATCGGACGCTATCTTGCATGGTTCACATGGGTAATGGTGTTATGGGCATCGCCTTTGGAACCGCTGCTACTGTTCTGATGAATTGCCACATTCATGACTATTCAGGAAGTTTTTCTTATTGTGAAAGCGATGATGTAAATGATGACGGAATACCAAAGTATTTCCCTGTTTCGAACGAGCGACTGAAGAATGCCAAGCCAGATGACTTCAAGAAAATCTCAGGAAGTCCAATTGCATATTGGGTTACAGATGCATTGAGAACTTGTTTCGAGAAAGGAAGTCCTATCGAAACTTTGGCTAAGCCACGACAAGGCATGGCCACAACAAATAATGCGCTTTTTCTACGTCTTTGGTCAGAAGTGGACAGAGGGAAAATGGGTTTGGATTTTGACTCCGAAGAAGACGCTGCATCAAGCAAGAAGAAATGGTTCCCTTACAACAAGGGTGGCGAATATAGGCGCTGGTACGGAAACAATTATTACGTTGTCAATTTTGAAAATTCCGGTAAAGCGATTTGTGAATACATTGACAACACACCTGGGGTAAAGGTTGGCTCCAACGGGCGTGTAATCAACAGAGAGTATTACTTCAAGCCAGGCATTACCTGGTCATTCGTTAGCTCTTCATATTTTGGAGTTCGACAGTCTGAAAAGGGATTCGTCTTTGATGTGGGTGGTTCCACTGCGTTCCCTGATAAAAAATACATCAACCTGTTCACTGGCTTGCTTTGTTCGAAGATAAGTACCATTTTTATGGCGACTTTGAACCCAACTTTGAATTTTCAAGTCGGAAATGTTGGATCCATTCCGGTGATCGACGGATTGGATGAAACTCATGGTCAGGCAGTTTCTGCGGTGGTCGCCGAAGCCGTTGGGGTTGCGAAAGCAGACTGGAACGATTTTGAAACCTCCTGGAATTTCACCGGCTTAGAACTTAAAGAGGGAAGTGCCACTTTGGTGGAATGGTGGAGGTCCTTCGAGGCAAAGTCCCTCTCTAGATTGAAGCGAATGTCTGTTCTGGAGAGAGAAAACAACCGCATTTTCATTAACGCCTACGGCCTCCAAGACGAACTTACCCCCGAAGTCCCCGAATCCCAAATCACCCTGGCCCGTGCCGACCGCGAAAAAGACTGCCAGCGCCTGATCTCCTACGCCATTGGCTGCATGATGGGCCGCTACAGCCTCGATGAGCCCGGCCTGATCTATGCCCACGCGGGAAACGTCGGCTTCGAGCCTGGCCGCTACGCCACCTTTCCCGCAGATGCCGACGGCATTGTCCCCATCACCGACGAACTCTGGTTTGCCGACGACGCACCCAGCCGCATCCGCGAATTCCTGCGTGCCGTTTGGGGGCCAGACACACTTGAAGAAAACATGGCCTGGCTGGCCGAGAGCCTTGGCAAAAAATCGGCCAAAGAGGCGTCTGAGACCCCAGACGAAACCATCCGCCGCTACATCGCCGACAAGTTCTTCAAAGACCACCTGCAAACCTACAAGAAGCGCCCCATCTACTGGCTCTTCAGCAGCGGCAAACAAGGCGCGTTCCAAGCACTGGTCTATCTGCATCGCTACACCGAAGGCACACTGGCCCGTCTGCGCGCCGAATACGTCGTGCCCCTCACCGGCAAGATCCAAAGCCGCATTGAGATGCTGCAAAAAGACGCCGCAGCCGCCAGCAGCACCGCCGCGCGCAACAAGCTGGCTAAGGAAGTAGAAAAGCTCAAGAAGAAGCATGTAGAGCTACTGGCCTACGACGAACAACTGCGCCACTACGCCGACATGCGTATCACCCTCGACTTGGATGATGGGGTGAAGGTGAACTATGGCAAGTTCGGGGATTTGGTGGCGGAGGTGAAAATGGTGACTGGCGAAAAGGACGAAGAATGAAAATCAAAGCCATATATTTTGACGATGTCGGCCCATTGGGGTCGCAGAGCATCGACCTGCTAAATGACTGGGATGACCAAATTGAGTCACGCACCTTACTGTCCGGCCCCAATGGCTGCGGCAAATCTACAGTACTTCGTACCGTGGCGATGCTTTGGGATGCTTTGGGTTACTGGCTTGATCAGCGCAAGGCCTTACCTAAAACCAGCGTTGCGCGCGAATGGCTGCAACGTTGGGGCGGTTGCGCAGTGGTGTTGACGGATGCCCCAACTCACGGCAAGGTAGTGGGACTCATATTCGGTGACTTGACTTGGTGCGGGGCTATGCGTGCCAAACATGCTGACGTGGCTTGGCTCGGCGAAGGTGTAGCGCGCACAGGCAAGCCGGGCAACCCCAAACGCGAGGTCTTTATGCCTTCGGAGGCTTGGGTCACGGCATGGTCGGATGCGCGGAAAAAGATGATCTTGTCTTTTGACAAGGTTGATGTGCCAAATGTCGTTTTCTTAGATGCAGAAGAGCGCCGCTGGGTGGCTGCACGTCGTAACGTGGGTGAGCACTCCGCCGAGTTGCCAGGCCGAAGGTGGTTGCCCAAATACCAGGCCAGTGAAGACTGGAAGGATCAGCTGGAAGCCTCTCTCATTACGCTCAAGACGACGCAGTTGCACAAGTACCATGAAGTCATTCGCCTACTAAACACCTTTTTGTCAGGCAAAGAAATCGACCCGGATATTCAACCGGGTGAAAGTCGCCTGCGGGTGAAACTCAAAGGAAAACGCGGCCAATCGCATGGCCTAGACGACCTGAGCGCTGGTGAGCATCAAGTGCTGATATTGCTGTATTTGTTGGCACGCTGGGCAGAGCCGGGAGCTGTGGTGTTGATTGACGAACCAGACCTCTATTTGCATCCATCGTTGGTCAATGGTTTGCTGTCCAGCCTCGAGAAGCTGGTGACAGATATTGGCGGGCAACTGATGATCACGTCACACCAACCCGACATTTGGCAGCGTTACGAGGCATCGGGTAAGCGAATTGAGTTGGGGGCCAATCAATGAGTACGCTGGAAGAACGTATCGAGCAGATAAAAACCCAATTCATAGGCAAGACTGATTTACGTGTGTTGCTGGTTGAGGGGCCTGATGACGTCGATGCCTATCGCATTTTCCTAGATCGCAAGTTTCCTGAGTGGGAGAAAGCATGGTTATCGACTTGGGCGGGCAACAAGGCTGATGTGGTCAGAATGCTTAAGAAGGAGCCCAATTGGATTGGCTTGGTGGACCGTGATGAGTGGACTGAGGCTGAAATTGCAGACCAGAAGGTCGATTGTGCAAATTTGATCGTCTCACCACGGTTCTGCGTTGAGAGCTATCTGATTGATCCAGCCGAACTATGGGCTGCATTCCCAGACAAACAGCGAAAGAAAATTTTAGGCGGTGAAGTCCAGTTTCGTAACGAGGTAATGGCAACGCAGACGGAGTGGATTCGACACGCAGCCCTTTGGCACGGCGTGCGCCCTTTATGGCGACAGCTTCGCAGCCTAGGTTTTCCTAATTCAGTATTGGAGAATCCCCCTATGCCTGATGACGAAGCTTTGCGCGCAAAGTTTGCAGAGTGGCATGTGACGCTAGACGCAGATGCTATTTTGGCTGCTGTGCATACATTGGAGGCAAAGTTGAGTGCGGAAGAAGATAGCAAGCTATGCGCACAGTGGTTACATGCAAAAAGCTTTTACCCGCAAGTAGTGCACCAAACTTTGAATCGACTTTTGGGGCAAAAACCAGCCAGAGAACGGCGATTGGCTATCTTGCGGACGCGGTCCGTTCCCGACGACTTGGTACCTGTATGGCAAGCCATGGGGTTGGCTGTCCCCCGTTACCGCAATGACAAACCGTGAGGTGCTTCAGCCCAATTTGCTGGCCGAATACCAGGAGTCGCGACAGATCATCAAGCAGCGCATAGCCTCGGTGCGCATGCGCATGGGGTTGGCGGCCAGCCGTGAATTGATTTTGTTTTACTGGGTTCTGGGTGAGATGATTTCCCAGGAGCAGGTCCAAAGTCAGTGGGGGGACAAGTTGATTGCCCAGTTGTCGGGCGACTTGCAAAAAGCATTTCCTGGCATTAAGGGCCGCTCTGCGGCCAACGTGAAGTATTGCCTTCGCTTTTTCCAGTTCTACCGAACGGAATCAATTGGTCAACAGACTGTTGACCAATTGCCGTAGGGCCACAACATCCAGATTTTCACCAAGTGCGAAAGCGTCGCCGAAGCCCGTTTCAATGGCTATGTCGACATGCGACGCCGGACGAGCGGGGGACGTTTAGCAACTGCTTCCTTTAGATGGCTATTTCAATGCAGAAAATAAATCATGAGTAACGCAAGAATTACAGACAGCCTAAGTGCATTGTTTGCTAACCACCCCATTGTTTTTTGGCATGACGTAGAAGCTGAGTTTTCAGGGTTTGTGGATTCCATAGGCATCGAAGGCGTTCAGCTCATTCGGATGGATGAGCAATCGAATCTTCGGATCAAGTTGCAAATTGAAGGCGCTCCCAGTCAGCGTTGGCTTTTGTATAGCAACCAGCCCGAACCTGAGCCAAGCAAGGACTGGCTGCTCGACGTGCGCATGCGCAGCAAGTCATTCAGGGCTGATGCGAACTCAATATTGCTGGAGGACCTGGCGCTAACAACGTTGACTCTGCGCAACCATCTGAAAGACCGGTCCAAGTTTTTGCGTGCCAAAGACCGGGTTGAGCGCCTTAGGCGCTTCGTGCTTCCTGGAGACACGGCGCAAGATCTAGACCGAAAGATGATTGCTGTCCTATGCCGGGCTGACCAGCCAGAGCTGTTCTCAGTCTTGCAGAAAGTGTACGGCGCCATGGTTTTGGATGGTGCTGCAGACCTAAGCACGCCGCCCAAAGCTTGGCAAGAGATCGAGTCCAACGACTTGGCACCCGCGTTTTGGGCGCTCGTGCATTCGCAATTGGGCTATTCAGATCCAACGCCTCATTTGCGGGATCTGCTGGTGCGCATACTTGTCACCGATTTTTGCCGGGGATTGACCGGCGACGCCCCACGCCAGTTTGCGCACTTTGTACTGCCCGACCGCACCCTGGCGGCAAATGCATCGGTATTTGTTGGACGATGGCGCTCGGACATTGCGCAGTTTGCCAATTACAACGTTTTGGCGTCGGCCGTTGCCCATGAGCTGGATTTGGTAACCGTTTTGTCGGGCCTGTCTGCAGAGCAGCTCGCCGACTGCATGACTTTTGAGGACGTGGAGTTGCGCCTGGTTCAGGACATCAAGTCGCGCATCGTGGTGGGTGCCGGGGCGAATATGGACATGGTCCGCAGCCTGATTGCGCGCCGCCGCGATGGGCACTGGGCCAACGCCCTGATGGCCAGTGCCAGCGAGCGTACCAGCGCCTTGGCTGCTTGCTATGACGCTTTGACTGCCGCCGCCGACTTCTTTAGCCTGAAAGCTACCCATGCGGCAGGATTTAGTTTTTCCTCCGCAGAGGGCGCCTTTTTGCAGTACCGGGACGAACTGTTCCAGTTTGACCAGTTGTACCGACACTTTCACACCGCCGCCGATGTGGTTGAACCAACCGGCTGGGCAGTACTGCACGAACTGCGCGGCTCGATTGAGGGGCTCTACTCTGGATGGTTCATTCCACACCTGAGTACCGCATGGTCAAAAGTGGTGGAGGGTCCAGACGGCCTGTTGAGCCATTGGTCGCTGCCCTCTGTGGCCGGCCAGCAAGATTTTTACCAACGCAAAGTCCAGCCCTTGTTTGGCGGCGCCGTCAAACGGGTGTTTGTGGTGATTTCAGATGCGATGCGATTTGAAGTGGCGCAGGAACTGGTTCAGTACACCAATCGGAAGAGCCGTTTTAAGGCATCAATCGACACGATGCTGGGGGTGCTGCCGAGTTACACCGCCCTGGGTATGGCGGCATTGTTGCCGCACAAGACCTTGGCCTACAAAGAGGGCGCAAACCTGGACGTGTTGGCTGACGCTCGCCTGGTGGCCACGCTGGACCAGCGCAACGAATGTCTCAAGAATTTTGGTGGCATAGCGATTAAGGCGGAAGACTTGATCGCCATGGGCAAAGACAAAGGGCGAGATCTGGTGCGCGATCAGCAATTGGTCTACGTCTACCACGACCGCATAGACATGATTGGCGACAAACAGGCGTCAGAGACCAAAACATTCGAAGCCGCCGCCAAGACGGTGCAGGAGCTTTCCAGCCTGCTGGGTTTTATCGTTCACTCCCTTAATGGGTCAACGATCTTGGTTACCGCCGACCACGGCTTTATGTACCAGGAGTCCGCCATGGACGCGGCGGACAAGGCGACGCTTGACGACAAGCCCGCCGGTACCTTGGTTGCGAAGAAGCGTTACCTGATTGGCCGTGACCTTGGAGCAACACCAAAGGCTTGGTCAGGAAACACCAGCGTCACAGCAGGCACGAGCCCCGATGGAAGTATGGATTTTTGGGTTCCAAAGGGTGCAAGCCGCTTTCACTTTGCCGGTGGCGCCCGTTTTGTACACGGAAGCGCAATGCCGCAAGAGGTGGTGGTGCCCGTCGTAACGGTGCGGGTCAGCGACGCCGAGGCCGCCAAGACAAAGTTTGTCAGCATTACCCTGCTTGGGGTCGTCAACAAAGTCGTGACCAATCGGCAGCGGTTTGAGTTCATACAAAATGACGTGGTGTCGGAGCGGGTACTGGCGCGATCAGTATCCGTGGCACTGCGTGATGTGTCTGACAACGACAAGGCAATCAGCGACGTCCAGTCAGTCACTTTTGACAGTACGTCGCAACTGTTGGACGAGCGTAAGCGGTCGGTGTTCCTCACCGTTTTGGCGGGCGCGCACGATCCCCACAAGTCCTACAACTTGGTAATGTGGGATGCGGCGACCAAAGTGGAAATACTGCGCCTGCCAGTCAAAGTAGATCTTGCCTTTAGTAACGATTTTTGAGTTATTTAATGACAACCAACATCAGCACACCAGTCGAAGAGCCCGTGGACACAGGACTGGATGACTTGCTCAACACGCACTTTGCGGGGAAGGTCGTTCGCAAAGACTTGACCAAGCTGATCAAGGAGGGGGCCAATGTTCCCGTCTATGTGTTGGAGTACCTGCTGGGCATGTACTGCGCAAGCAACGATGAGGCGGTTATCCAAAGTGGACTGGTCAATGTCAAGCGCATCCTGACGGAAAACTACGTGCGTCCTGACGAGGCAGAAAAGGTGAAGTCCAAGGTGCGCGAAAGCGGAACGTACAAAGTCATCGACAAAGTGACGGTCAAGCTCAACGAAAAGCGCGATGTTTATGAGGCCTTGTTGTCCAACCTAGGGGTCAAGAACGCCGAAGTATCTGACAGCTATGTGCGGCAGTTCGAGAAGCTGCTGGTGGGCGGTATCTGGTGCATCGTCACACTGAAATACCATTTCGAGGAAGACCAGAAGGGCTCACCCTTCACGGTGACAGAGCTCAAACCCATCCAGATGCCCAATATGGACATGGCGGCCTTGTTCGAAGCCCGCAAGGCCTTTACCGACGAGCAATGGATTGATGCCTTGATTCGATCTACGGGTATGGAGCCCAGCCAATTCAAGGAGCGCGTGAAGTGGCACCTTTTGGCACGCATGGTGCCGCTGGTAGAAAACAACTACAACTTCTGTGAATTGGGCCCGCGCGGCACGGGCAAGAGCCACATCTACAAGGAAATCAGCCCCAACAGCATTTTGGTATCGGGTGGGCAGACCACAGTGGCCAACTTGTTCTACAACATGGGCGCACGCAAGGTGGGCTTGGTCGGCTTATGGGACGTCGTGGCGTTTGACGAGGTGGCTGGCATCAACTTCAAAGACCATGACGGCGTCCAAATCATGAAGGACTACATGGCCTCGGGATCGTTCAGCCGAGGCCGCGAGTCCATCAACGCCAGCGCAGCGATGGTGTTTGTCGGCAACATCAACCAAAGCGTCGAGTCCTTGGTAAAAACCTCGCACCTTTTGGCGCCGTTCCCCGAGGCGATGATTGATTCGGCCTTTTTTGACCGCTTTCATGCCTACGTACCTGGTTGGGAAATTCCCAAGATGCGGCCTGAATTTTTCACGAACCAGTATGGTCTGATCGTTGATTACCTGGCCGAGTACCTGCGTGAAATGCGCAAACAGAGTTTTGCGGACGCCATAGACAAGTGGTTCAAGCTGGGCAACAACCTGAACCAACGTGACACTATCGCGGTACGCAGAACCACGTCTGGGCTGCTAAAGCTGGTATGCCCTCACGGGCTGTACACCAAGGAATCAGTTCGCAGGTGCCTTGAATATGCGCTTGAAGCCCGTAGACGGGTAAAGGAGCAGCTCAAGAAAATTGGCGGAATGGAGTTTTATGACGTCCATTTCAGCTACATCGACCTCGAGGATGGCGTCGAGCGCTTTGTGACGGTGCCCGAACAATCAAGTGGCGCCCTGGTGCCCGAAGGCCGCTTGGCTCCCGGAACCTTGCACACGATCAGCATGGGTAGCGCTGAAATGCCCGGAATCTACCGGCTGGAGATTCAGTCCATTCCGGGCACAGGCAAAGCGAATGTTTCAGGCCTGGCCCCACGCGAGGCTGTTCGAGTGGCCTTTGACTATTTCAAAGCCAACTCTTCACGGGTAAGCGCGGCCATCAAACCCGGCGAGCGAGACTTCCACACGCACCTGGTTGAGCTACAAAACAGTGGGACGCCGCAGGCATTCACGCTGGTAAGTTTCATCGCATTCTGTTCTGCGGCCCTGGCTAAGCCTGTGCAGTCACAACTGGCGGTGATGGGCGACATGAGCCTGGGTGGCACGGTGATTCAGGTGCGAAACCTGGCCGAGTGCATGCAAGTGGCGTTTGACGCCGGCGCCAAGCGGATTTTGTTGCCAATGTCCAGTGTTACGGACATACCCACCGTGCCAGGTGAGCTGTTCGCGAAATTCCAGACAAGCTTTTACTCTGATCCAGTGGACGCGGTTTTCAAGGCGCTTGGTGTGGAATAGTGCGAGGTTTAGTGTACGCGTCCAGCCAACACACCTCAGCCCGTGGTTAATGGCGTCCAGTGGTGTGGCAGCAGTTCATCAATGCGACTGTTCTTCTGCGTCGGCAAGCGCTCCAACACGTCCTTGAGATAGGCATACGGGTCGTGCCCGTTGAGCTTGGCGCTTTGGATCAGGCTCATCACCGCTGCGGCCCGCTGGCCAGCGCGCAGTGAGCCCGCAAACAACCAATTGTTCCTGCCGATGGCAACCGGACGAATCTGGTTCTCTATCCAGTTGTTGTCAATCGGCAGTCGCCCATCTTCCACAAACCGCGTCAGTGCCACCCAGCGCCTCAAACTGTAGTCCAGCGCCTTGGCTGTGGCCCCTCCATCGCTGACGCGTTGGCGCTGCAACAGCATCCACTGGTGCAAGGCATCAAGCAGCGGCTTTGACTTCTCTGTGCGCATACGCGCGCGCGCATCGACACTGAGGGTTTTTGCCACCCGCTCAATCTCATACAACTGCCCGATATAGATCGGCGCTTGCTGGGCGAGCGTCGCTCGATATGGTGCATGGTGTTCATCACGCACACTATCTTTGCTTGTCAATAAGAAAAGGCGGACTGCCTCTGGAGACAGCCCGCCTTTTCATGCGACTTTTCATCCGCCCGCTATGGGACCGTGCGTGGGCCCTTATACAAGCTGCAGGTCCACTGGCGCTTACTTCAGGAGCGCCAGCACGCTTTGGGGTTGCTGGTTGGCCTGTGCCAGCATCGCAGTCGACGCCTGTTGGATGATTTGCGTTTTGGACAACTGGGTCGACGCGGTCGCATAGTCCGTGTCCATGATGGAACTGCGTGAGGCAGTGACGTTGGCAGAGATGTTCGTCAGGTTATCTGCCGCATAGGTCAGTTGGTTGATGCCTGCGCCTATGGTGGCACGCTGGTTGTTGATGGTGTCCAGCGCAGTGCTAATGGCCGTGATGGCAGCCGACGCGTCGCTGGCGTTGGACACTGTCAAACCGCTGACGCCCAAATTCGCAGCGGTCATGCCCGAGATGGTCACGCTAATGGTTTGGCCTGAGCTTTGACCGACCTGGAAGTCAAATTGTCCTGACGTGGCACCAATGCTACCGTCGTCAGTGCCGTCCAATACCTGGCGACCGTTCCAGGTAGTTTGGCTCGCAATTTTGCCGATCTGCGTCGTCAATGCCTGGAATTCCGTGTCCAGGTAGCTGCGTTGGGTGCTTGAATACGTGCCGTTGGTGGCTTGTGTGGCGAGTTCGCTCATGCGTTGCAGCATGTTGGATTGCTCCACCATGGCGCCCTCAGCCGTCTGCATCATGTTGATGCCGTCGTTGGCGTTGCGCACAGCCTGGTTCAAGCCGCGAATTTGCGATGTCATGGTCTGGCCAATCGCCAGACCGGCTGCGTCGTCTTTCGCAGAGTTGATGCGGCTGCCGGTGGAGAGTTGCTCCATGGCGCTGCTCATAGCACGGGAGTTAACCTTCATGACGTTTTGGGAATAAAGAGCGCTCACATTGGTGTTGATAACTGACATAACAATTCTCCTGAGTGTGAAGAGTAAAAAACCTAAATGGATAAGCAGACAAAGAAATGGTGTTGCTTTCTCTTTACCTACCGCGACAGAAACTTATCTCTGTTAAATAATGAATCGGGTGTTGAAGCAATAACTTGAGTTTATTTTTCGACTTAAACGACTTTGTTGTACAAAATGCCTTTGAGATCGTCGATCTTGTGGGCCATGCGCAGCACGTCTTCGGTTGGAATTTGGCGGACAACCTCACCGGTATGGATGTTGCTCACTTTGATCACAGGACCGTTGATGGCCTGGTCAAATGAAAAGCCCAGCCCGTGCTTATTGGCGGCCATTTGCTCGTTGAGCATGCTCACCGCCGATTTCAGGTTTTGCTGCGCTTTGGCCGGGTCAAATTGCAGCTCAATCGGCTTGTTTTCCATTACCTTGGGTGCGGAGCCCGCCTTGGGCTCCCATGGTTTTGCCGCGAACGCGGCCGCAGCAGGTGGGCTGCTGCTTGCACTGCTTACTTCAGAAGTCATGATGTACCGTCCTTTCAAAATGCAGCTCTTTGGCATATTGCCTGGCACCGCAGGGGCGGCACCTTCAGCGAACTTGCAGTATCTGAAGAATCGGCAGGACGGGAAAATACTTGAGCCGGGGGCGGTCACTGCTAACTTGCATGAAGTTCTCTTGAAGGTGCGCAGCACCCCCACCTTGCAAGTTCCTCTACGCCAAAGCCGCTTCCACCGACGGACCCAGGCGCAGGGCTGCGCCGGTCTACAGCAGTTTTAGTTTTTGGTGTACATGGCCATCAAACCAGCGAATGTGCTGGTCAGGCCCGTTTGGGTATTGCGGGTTTGGCCCACGATGCTGTCCATGGCGGCAAACTGCTTGGTGTAGCGGGCCAGCAGCTGTGTCATGCGGTCTTCCAAGGCGGTGAGGTCGTCTTGGTATTTGCTGATGCGCGTGGTGGCGTTGCCACTTTCGGTGGCCACGGTTCCAGTGCTGCTTAGCAAGCTGATGATGCTTTTGCTCGCATCTCCGGCTAGGCCACTGTCGGCGCTGTCGTAGGCGCTTTGGTTTTCTTGGTTGCCCGAGAGCAGGGTGACGGTGTTGGCGAAGTTGAAGTTGACCGCCACATCGAGCTTGACCGAGTTGGTGGTCAGGCGCCCTTTGCTGTTGATCTCCACGCCAATGTCTCTCAAGGCACTGAGCGTGCCCGATGAACTCGCGGTAGACGAGTCCTGGGTGACCAGTGTGCGCAGCTCCGCGCGAAGGGTGTTCATGGTGGAGTTGCCCGCCATCGTGCCGCCATAGGTTTCTAGCGTCGATTTTGCGTTGGTCAGCTCGTCAAACAAATCCATCGCATCGTTGTAGGCGCTCACCAGTGCGCCTATCTTGGTGGTCACGGCGCTGGTGTTATTGCTCAGCGCCACGGTGGCTGCGCTGGTGGTGGTGCCCACCAGGCTAAGACTCACACCGGGAATCGCATCACTGACGGTGTTGCTGCTGCTGGAAATTTGGATGCCGTCCACCGTCAGCGAGGCGTTGCTCGCCGACTGCAAAGTGGTGTCGAAGTTCAAGCCTGTGGCGCTGCTGGAGACTGTGAATGCGTTGTACTTGCCCGAAGCGCCGGCTACCGCAATCTTGTAGGGCGTGCTGGGGTCGCCCGTGTTGACCAACTGCGCGCTCACGTCCAGGCCGGCGTTGTTGAACGCCTCCACGATGCCTGCTGGCGTGTCGCTTCCTGCGCTGATGCTCACGCTGGAGGTGGACGCAGACTGTATGGTCGTGTCAAAGTCGATACCGGCTGCATTGCTGCTGATGGTGAATGCATGGTCCACACCTGCGGTGCCGGTCACTACCAGTTTGTAGGGTTTGCTGGCGTCGCCGGTGTTCACGATTTCTGCGCTCAGGCCCAGGTTGGCGTTGTTGATCGCATCCCGAATGCCCGTGGGCGTGTCGCTTCCCGCTGCCACCGTAATCGCGCTGCCGCCCGAAAACGCGCTGCCCCCTAGCGTCAAGGTCATTGCGTCGCCGCCATTGATGGCCGTGTCTGCGCTTACAAAGCCCATGGTGCCCGTGCTGCTTTGGGCTATGTCAACCGACAAGCTCATGGCGCTGCCGCTGTTGATTGCCGTGGTGGATGTTGCAAACCCCACGGTGCCGGTGTTGCGCTGGGCAGTGGCCAGGCTGTGGACCAAGACCGAATGGGTGCCAGCACTTGCGCTGGTGCCCGCAGTTGCAGTGAAAGCGCTGGTGTTGGAGTTGCTGACCGTGATGCTGGTGTAGTCGCTCTTGTCTTTGAGCGCGTCAAACGCGGTTTGCAGGTTGCTAAGCGCGTATTTCACCGCCGAGTAGCCGGACACGAGCGCTTCGTTTTTGCTGATGTTTTTGTTGATGGCGTCGGCGCGCGGTGCCCGTTCCGCTGCGATCAGGCTTGCGGCCAGCGCCTGGGTGTCGATGCCAGAACCCGCGCCCATGGCGCTCACAATTTTGGCAGCGGCCGTGGTTTTGCTTGTTGTGGACGTCGCCGCAGTCGTGCTGGTGCTTGCGGTGGATGTGCTTGCGCTGGCGATACTGGTGGTCATGGTGTTTATTTACTTGTATCAACCCTGTATCGGCACGGGCCGGGAAAACTCAAACCTCTTACTTGAGGTAGGCAAACAAGGACATTTGCGACACCTTGGCAAAGCTGGCCTGCGCGGCTTCTAGCGACAGCAGTTGCTTTTGCATCTTGGTGATGGCGCTGGGCATGTCCAGGTCTTCCACGCCCGAGAGCGCCGATTTCAGCGAGAGCTTGGTTTCATCCAAAGCAGCGCCTTGCTGCTCAATGGCTTTCATGTCGGTGCCGCCATTGGCTTGGGCGAGCACCACCCCTTGGTGCAGCGCGGACATCTCGTTGAGCCCGCGCTGCATCACCGTCCCATTGCCGGATTTGACGCCGGTAATCAGCTCGTCAATGGCGGTGAAAAATCCGGTGCCGGTAGACACGCCGTCGGCGCCACTGCGCACCACGCTGACAAAAGCCTGTGTGCCTGGGCGGTTGATGGACAGCTTTCGGTGGTCGCCCACAGCCACCTGCATTTGGGTTTGGTCGCCTTGGTAGCTGACGGCGCCGGTTGAATCGGTGGTAAATGCTGGCGAGTGCAGCCGACTGCCAGAAAAAATATAGCTGCCAGAGCTGTCCGTGCTGTTGGCCAGGCTCATTAACTGGTCGCGCAAGCCCTGCATTTCTGTGGCGATTACTGTGCGGGTGGACGCACCATTGCTGCCATTGTTGGCCTGTATGGTCAGCTCTTTCATCCGTATCAGAATGTCGCCGGCGTTCGAAAGCGTAGTGCTTTCCGTGTCCAGGCGTGCTTGCGCAGCGTCCAGCGTGGCCTGGTAGCTGTCTTGCTTGCCTATCATCGATTTCAGGCGGGTGATGGTGGACGCCTGGTCCGGCGCGTCGCTGGGGTTGAGCACCTGTTTTTGCGCCGAGATTTGGGCTTGGGACTTGGCCAGATCGTTTTGGATATTGCTCATCTGCACGCTGGCGCGGTCAAACAGCAAACTGGTAGATACCTGCATGGAAGGGCCTCGGGTTTATCGTATTTGCAGCACGCTGTCGAACAATTGGCTTGCCACTTGCATGGCCTTGGCCGCTGCTTGGTAGGCCTGCTGGTAGCGAATCAAGTCGCCCGCTTCCTTGTCCAGGCTCACCCCGGAGATCTGGTCGCGCGAACTCACTGCCTGGTCGTGCACCACCGTCAATGCCGTTTGCGAGAGGGTGGCTTGGCGGGCGATGTTGCCCATTTCATTGACCTGGTCGATATAGGCGCCTGAGAGGGTTTTGCTGCCAAGCACGGGCTTGGTTTCCAGCGCGTTCATCGCCAAGATGTTCTCGTTGTTGCCAATGCCGTCCGAATTGCCGTCTAAGCGGAACTGGTCGCCCTGGCGGGGTGGCGAGATGAAGGAGAGCTGCAAGCCCTGGTAACTGATGGCCGGATCGAGCTGCGTGGCCACCAACTCACGCTCGGCCAGCACCGTGTGGGTCGCCACGTCGGTGATGCGGTAGCGCGTGTTGGAGAGGAACTGCACATTCATGGGGTTGGCCCGCAGCGCTTGCTTGGCGTCGGTCGGTGCGCCCGCGTAGCTGGCGGACACCGTTGCCGCACCGGCCCCGGTGACAAACACCAGCAAGTCGTCTTTGGCCGCGCCCGCGATGAACGCGCCGCTGCGAAAGCCCAGTTGCGCCAAGTCGCTAGGCCCCCCCGCGCTGCCAAAGCCCAGTTGAACTGGCTTGCGTACCTCGGCGCCACTGGCATCGGTCAAAGGCTGCGTCAGGCTCACCTGGCCCCGGTAGCTGCCGCGCGCAAGCCCCAGGGCGTTGGCCGAGTCCGAGCCCTGCAAGTTCTGGATGCTGATGTCCTGCCCCTCGTAGCCCGCGCCGTTGGTGATGATTAACTCACCTGTGGTCGCCATCTTGGCCATGAACGTGCCGTCTGAACTGTTGTTGATGGCGCTCACCAGCGCCTGCTGTGCGTCAGCAGAACTGGCCTGCGCGCCCACCCCGGTCAGGTCAATACCCACACCGTTGATGCGCAAGCTCGACACGCCATCGAGCTTGAGCTGCGCCGCTGGCACGGTGACCAGGTTGGCGGCGCTTGCGCTCACGCCGGTTTGGCCAGATACGGTGTTGATCCAGTCCGCTACCGCTTGGGCGTCTGCCACCGGGCCGGGCAGGGCGCCAAGTGCCACGCCGTTCACGGTGATGGTGTTGGCCTCTATGCCTTGGGGCAGGGCTTGGATGCTCTTGCCTTGCAACACGGGCGCTTGGGCTTTGCTGCCGGTGACATGGCCGTTGTCGTCATACACCGCCTGCATCAGCACCTGCGCCTGGGCGCCGTAAAACACGGTCATGCCTTTGTAGTTCAGGCTCTCACCCGCACCAAACTGCATGCCTGCGCTGCTTGATGCAGCAAGCATTGCCGCGCCAGCGCGCTCAGTTGCAGAAGCGGCACTAGTCACCAGCAGTGTGCCGGCGTTGTTGGGGTCTAGCGCCAAGTCGGTAATGCCTGCGGCGATGGCTGCGGCCCCGCCCAAAATGGCGGCTTTGTTGGCAACCAGCAAGGCTGCCGTGCTGGCCGGTGTATTGCCCGAAGCGCTGCCTGCCAGCGCCACGCCCAGAAAGCTCTGGGCACCGGTGGCAGTGCCGGTGATCTTGACAGACTGCTGCACCGTGCTGCGGTTGAGGTAGGCGTCGCTGTAGGTAGCGCCTGCGGCAAAGCCGTTGGCTGTGCTGATGATGGACGCCTGCGCCGCACTGTCGCCGGCCAGGGAGTGCCCTAGCAGTTGGCGGCCGTCGCGGGTGAGTATTTGCAGTTCTTGCCCTGCTTGCAGGGTGTCGAGGTACATCGCCACGTCTTGCATGCCTTGGGGAATGGTCGCGACGGCGGCCACGCCCGCGCCGCTGGGCACGGTAATGGTTTTGGCCGCGCTGGGGTGGTCGTTGTTGACCAGCACCGAAGACAGGGGCGCCGGGCCGCCAGGGCTTGCGCTGCTGTCAAAAGCCAGGCTCGCTTTGCCAGCGCCTACGTTGTTGGGGTTTTCGCTCACCCGGAACTGGGCCGCAGCGGCCACCAGCAGCGGGTCGCTGAATGCCACTTGGATGCCTGCGGCGGCATCCAGGGCCTTGGGGTCAAAGCCAAACAAGGCCTGGCCGGTGTGGCCGTAGCCATCAATGCCTTGGGTGTGGATGGTATTGGCCTGGCTTGCAAACGTGCTTGCCAGATTATTCAGCGCGCTTTTCGATGCGCCTAGCACCTGGTCGTTAAAGGCCATCAGGCCTGCTACCGTTCCGCTGCTCACGGAGGTAAGCGCCTGGGGCTTTCCATAGGGGTCCAGCACCAGCGTGGCTTTGTCGGGCGTGGCCGCATCGCGTTGCACGCCGATGGGAATGCTTTTGGCGCCGCTGACCACCACGTCTTGCGTAGCGGACGATCCCAGGCTCACCGAGACTTGTCCGTTGGTGCTGAAGGTGGTGTTGATCCGTGCAAGGCCCGAGAGTTTTCTGAGCAGCAAGTCGCGCTGGTCCAGCAAGTCTGCCGGTTGCCTGGCTTCGGTGAGCTGCTTGGTGAGTTGGCTGTTGACCACGCCAATTTGCTGGGTCAGCGTGTTCATCTGGGTCACCGTGCTGTCCAGCGCGTTGTTGGTTTCGTTCTGTATCAAATCCAATTGCTCAGACAGCTGGCCAAAGCGCTGCGCCACGCCTTGTGCGTCCCGCACAAAACTGCTGCGAAGCACGGTGGATGCGGTATCGGTCGACAGCGCGCGCGCCGAGGTAAAAAACTGGTCAAGCGCGGTATTCAAGCCCAAGGTGGGGCCGCCCATCACGTCCACCACGCGGTTGGCATAGCTCACCATGGGCCCCTGGGCTGCCAGGTCACTGGTGGTGTTGCGCAAATTGGACTCGACAAAGGCGTCGTACTGGCGCTTGACAGTGCCAACGATCACGCCAGAGCCTAAAAAGAAGTTGCCAGCCGGCGTGACCGGCAGTGCGGTGAGTGTGGCGTCTTGCCTGGAGTAGCCATCGGTGGCAACGTTGGCAATATTGTTGCTAACCGTCGCCAAGGCATTTTGGTAGGCCATGACCGCATTACCTGCAATGCCTGCGATATCGCTCATGGCTTATTCCCTTGGTTGTCACTGGGGCTGCTTTGCAGCGGCGCGACGCTTTGCGTGAGCGCCATCGGGCCACCTGTGCGCGGCAAGGGCGCCAGCGCGGGCTGCTTTGCGTGCAGGGGCAGGGCCTGCGCAGGCGGCGCTAGTAGCGACATGCCTTTGCTGCTGCGCGCCTCCAACAGGGCGGCGGTGCTCACGGGCGGCGCGCTGGTATCCGGCATGTGCTTAACGAGCAAGTCGGCCAGCCCCAAGGTGTTGCGCTTGGCCATGGACACCGAAACTTCTTTGTCAAACATAGCCTCAAAAGTGTCTTTGCCCGCCGACTCGACCAAATCGCTTTTGGGCGAGGCGTCGCGCATGGACTTCATCATCATCTGCAAAAACATGGCCTCAAACTGCTGCGCGGTCTCGCGCGTGGCGGCTTTGGCATCGGTGCGCGCCTGCCCTTTGAGCTTGCCCAAGCCGCCAAAGTCAAGGTAAGAGCCGGTGACGTCGGTGCCGCTGGCAGCAGCGGGGAGCGCGTTGGAAAGCGTGTCCATAGCGCGGCTTAAATGACCAGCAACTCGGCGCGCAAGCTGCCCGAGCTTTTCAGGGCTTCCAGAATCGCGATCAGCGCCGAAGGCGTTGCGCCCACTTGGTTGACCGCGTCCACAATTTGCTTCAGGTCCACGCCCGGCTGGAACAAAAACATGGGCTTGTTGGGTTCGCTGATTTTGATGTCGGCGTTTTGCACTTCTTTGGTCGTGCCGTTAGAAAACATGCCGGGCTGCGACACCTCGTTGGTCATCGCCACCGAAACACTGATGGTGCCGTGGCTTACTGCGGCGGCAGACACGCGCACGTTGCGGCTAATGACCACCGTGCCCGTGCGCGCGTTGACGACAATGCGCGCCGGGGGCTCGCCCGGCTGCACCTCGATGTTCTCGATCATGCTCATGAACGACACCCGCTGGCTGCTGTCCATGGGCGCGCGGACCACTATGGACACGCTGTCGAGCGCGCTGGCCACGTCGCCGCCAAACTTGGCGTTAATGGCCTGGATGATGCTTGACGCGGTGGTGAAGTCACCCTCGCGCAGGTTCAAAAGCACGTTGTCGGCTTTGTCAAAAGAGTTGTCGACCGCTTTTTCCACGGTAGCGCCGCCGGGAATGCGCGCTGCGGTGGTGACGCCGGAGGACACCTTGGAGCCCGCCGCCGAGGCGTCCACGCCGGTGGCGGTGAGCGCGCCTTGCGCCAATGCATAAATTTGCCCGTCCACGCCGCGCAAGCTGGTCAAAAGCAAGCTGCCACCGCGCAAATTGGTGGCCTTGCCAATGGCCGACACATTGATGTCAATGCGCTGCCCCGGCTTGGACATGCCGGGCAGGTCGGCGGTAACCATCACGGCCGCCACGTTTTTGAGGTCAATTTTGCCGGTGCCGCTGGCGCTGCTCTCGAAATCGCTCAGCGGGTTTTCCTGGTTCACGCCCATGCGGTTGAGCAGGGTTTTCATGCTCTGGGTGGTAAACGACAAATCCGAGCCGTCGCCCGTGCCTTGCAAGCCCACCACCAGGCCGTAGCCAATGAGCTGGTTGCCCCGCATCGCGGCCATGGTGGTCAGGTCTTTGATGCGGTCGGCATGCGCAGCGCCCAAGGGCAAGGCCCAGAGCAAAGCCAGCAAGGGCAGGGAGCGAAGAAATGGGGTCATGGCAGCGCGCTTTCAGCCTTAGAAAGGCCAGAACTTCAACAAGCCACTGGTGGCCCAGCCGGCACGGCTGGCCGCCGCCATGTCGCCCGTGCCACGGTAGGTAATTTGTGCATTGGCCAGGCGGCGCGACTGCACCGTGCTGTTGGGCGCAATGTCGTCGGGGCGCACCACGCCGGCCACCTGAATGATTTCAGCGCCTTCGGTGAGCGCCAGTTGCTTTTCGCCGCGCAGCACCAGGTTGCCATTGGCCATGACTTCTACCACCGACACCGCAATCGACCCGGTGAGCGTGGCGGTCTGGTCGGCAGTGCCGCTGCCTTCGTTTTTGATAGTGCCGCCCAGCAAATTGGCAGCGGGCAGCAAGCCGCCGCCCATGCCTTCAGGCACCACATCGTTGCTCGATGTGCGCTTGACCACGCCGCTTTGGGTGCGACCGGCCTGGGTGGATTCGTTGAGCAAGACGGTAATCACATCGCCCACCTGAAACGAGCGGCCCCGGCCGAAAAAGGACTCGCTTTGCGGCCCGTTGAAAATTGCACCCGTGGCCATGGGCGGGGCGGCCTGCGCCACCGGGTAGACCGGACGAAAGCCTTCGGAATGGGCCAGCGGCGCGCGCGGCAGCACCGAGCAGGCGCACAGCGCAAGCGTCGCCACAGCGGTAAATAGGTGTTTCATGCGGCTTGCCTGTTACATGTTTTGGTTGATGTACTTCAGCATGCCGTCGACCGCAGAGATGGCCTTGGAGTTGATCTCGTAGGCGCGCTGGGTTTCGATCATGTTGACCATTTCTTCCACCACATTGACGTTGGACGCCTCCAGCGTGCCCTGCATCAAGGTGCCGGCGCCCGCAGTGCCGGGGGCGACGACCTGGGGCACGCCGCTGGCCGGGGTTTGCAGCATCAGGTTCTGGCCGGCAGATTGCAGGCCTGCGGGGTTGAGAAAGCGTGCAATCTGTATTTGGCCCAGCACTTGCTGGCCCGCGCCGCCTTGCAACTCCACGGAAACAGTGCCGTCGCGGCCAATGGTGACGCTCGCAGCGGTGGCGGGAATGGCGATAGCAGGCTGCAGCGGAGCGCCGTTGGAGGTGACCAGCTGTCCGGTCGCCGACACTTTGAAGTTGCCGTCGCGGGTGTAGGCGGTGGTGCCGTCGGCCTGCAAGATTTGGAAGTGGCCATCGCCCGCAATCGCCAGGTCCAAGGGGTTTTGGCTGTTGACCATATTGCCCTGGGCATGGAGTTTTTCTGTGGCCACCACGCGCACGCCGGTGCCCAACATCAGGCCGGTGGGGGCTTGGGTGTTGGCGCCGGTTTGTCCACCGGCTTGGCGCACGTTTTGGTACAGCAGGTCTTCAAACACCGCGCGGTCGCGCTTGAAGCCCGTGGTGTTCACGTTGGCCAAGTTGTTGGAGATCACGTTCATGCGCGTTTGCTGCGCGTCCAGGCCGGTTTTGGCCACCCACATTGATGCGTCCATTGACTGCTCCAGGGAATGTTGAAGTTAGGGTACTAGCAGGTACCAGTAGGCTCTAGTAGCAAGGCGCGTGCCGGGGAAAACCGTCAACTGGCTTTCATCATCGTTGCACCAGATTCGTCACAAGTCTTGCTTTCTTTAATCAGGTTGACCTGCTGCTCAAACGCGCGGCTCTGGTCCATCAGCTTGACCATCACCGCCAGCGCATTGACATTGCTGCCCTCTAGGGCACCGGCAGTGAGGTTGGTAGGGACCGGGCCGGGAATGATGTCGCTGCCCACGGGGGCCGCGGCCACTTGGAACAGTCCGTCTTCGCGGCGCTGCAAGGGCGTTTGGCTGGCGTCGCGCAGCATGAGGCTGCCAATTTGCAGCGGCGGTGTGGTGGAAGGCTGGGCCGGGTCGCTTCCAAACACCGAGCCGTCTGAGCGTATCGTTACCCGCACCCCAGGCGGCACGGTGATGGCGCCCCCCGTCTGGCTGCGCACCAGAATGCCTGAGCCGTTTTCCAGCGCGCCATCGGCGTTCACGCGCAGGTCCCCGCGCCGGGTGAAGGCCAGGCTGCCATCGGCAGCGGTGACCCCGAGCACGGTGCTACCGCTCATGGCAATGTCCAGGTCGTTGCCAGTGGCCATGACCGGTCCGGCCTTCAAGCTGATGTAGTCCTCCGAATACGCTTGTGGCTGGTAGCGGGTTTTCAGGCCTGAGCCGTCCACGGCCACGGTGCGCATGGCGGCTTCAAAGCTGCGTTTGAAGCCGGTGGTGGTGGCGTTGGCCATTTCATTGACCGACATCTGCCGCCCCAGCGTCTGCTCCTTCATGGCAACAGCGGCGTTAAAGGCTAAACGGTCCATGGTGCGGGCTCCTCAGGTCGTGGGCGGGAGTCTTATGAGCGCAGGTTGATGATGGCCGAGGTCATCGTCGAACTGGTCTCAATGGCTTTGGCATTGGCCTGGAAGTTGCGCTGTGCGGTGATCAGGTCGACCAGCTCTTGCGTCAAGTCCACGTTGGCGCGCTCGGTGGAGCCTGAGCGCAAGGTGCCAAAGCCGGCCGAGCCCGCTGTGCCCAAGGTCGGCCCGCCGGAGGCCTTGGTGGCGGCAAAACTGGAGTCGCCCATGGGGCGCAGGCCCACTGGCGTGGCGAAGTTGGCCATCAAAATTTTGGCCAAGGATTTGTTGGTGCCATTGGAGTACGAGGCCGTGACCAAGCCGTCATTGCCAATCGTCAAGCCCAGCAAATCCCCTTCGGGCGCGCCGTTTTGGGACTGCGACAACACCGAGAACGGCGCGCCGTACTGGGTGGAGCCGGCAAAGTTCACGCTGATGTCGAGCGCGCCCTTGCCGTTGGCGAGGTAGACGGTGTCGAGCTGCGTTGCGTCGGTCGGAGAAATCAGCTTGCCGGTGGTGCTAAAGGTCAGTTGGCCTTTGGTCAGGTACACCGGCGACCAGGCCGGCAGTTTGGTAAAACCGGTGTTGGACGTGGTTTCCTTGCCTTTGCTGTCAATGAACTCCGGGGCGCCCGAGGCATCGAGTTGTTGCGTGGGCTTGGTCCAGGTGGAGTCTGCGCCGTAGTTGGCATCCACATTGGCCAGGCCCCAGTCTGCGCTGCCTGAAATCTTGACGTAGGAGTCGTTGCCCGCCGTGCCGCTGGTCACGGTAAAGCCCTTCTTCACCGGGTCGTAGCCGACTTTGACGCCGTTGATCGTCACCGGGTCGCCGCTGGTGCTGTTTGCGCCCACGGCGTTAATGCCTTTTTGCAAGGCCTTGGCAAAGGAGTCGATGCTGTAGTCGCTGCGTGGTGGCACGACCACCGTGCCCCGCACGCCGTCTATCGTTACCTGGAAGGTGTTGTTGCCCGCGTCCACCGAGAAGATATTGGCCAAGTTCTTGAGCGGCGTCGAACCCGTGACCGTAGCCGCCGTGGACGGCAGGCCCCGCAGCGCAAGCTCGGAGGCCGCAACCGTGACAGCTTCCCCGGCGGGAATGGGCGCCAGACCCAGCAACTCATTGGCCAGCGAGCCCTGCGCGACGCTGCCGATGGAGATGCTCGACGTGTCGCCCGTGGTGCCAGAGTTAAACGTAAATTTCTTTGTCACTGAGTCGTAGTTCACCTCCATGCCAAAGCGCTGGTCGGCAAGCGCACACACCGGCTTGCCGTTGGGAATGACTTGCGCGCCGTAGGTGCCGGTGGTGGCGTTGACTGTGGTGGGAAACTGCGACAGGCCAAACAAATCATTGCTGGCGCTGCCCAAGGGGCCGCTGTCGAGCGTGAGGGTGTTGCTGCCGTCGGTGAACTTGAAGCCGGAGCTGGCGTAGTCGTAACTCACCGTGTAGTCGCCGCCGTCACTGGCCGCAGCCGCGTCCAACTGGGTTTGGATGGCCTTGACCACGTCCTCGGTCTTGAGCATTTTCAAGTTGGTGCCCGTGGGAAATGCATCTTGGTTCAATTCGATGGCAATGGGGTCGGCGGCGCCGCTGCTGCTGAGTCGAAAGCTCTGGTTTGCGGTGTCAGACAGGTCGTAGTAGTTTTCGGTGCCGAACTCGCGCCGCAACTGGTTGGTAATGGCCGCAGCCACCTCGGCACCGGTCACTTTGCTTTGTCCTGCAAGGCCGGAGAGATCCACGGTCACTTCCTGGCCAGATCCGTCCACCTTGACGGTCATGATGGAACTCAAGCTGCTTGCCGTGTAGCCACTGAAGTCCACGCCGTTGCTCAGATCGAATTTGCTCATGTCCACTGCTGCGCCGGAGATTGCCGCAGCCGTCGAACTGCGGATGTCGGTCAGGTCGTTGAGCGCAAAAAGCTGGGTCGTCGCTGTGGTGAGTTCGTCTTTGACCTGGCTGTAAGGCGCGGTTTGGCCATACTGGTTGACGTACTTGGTTTCACCGTTGTCGTAGGTGGCTTGCTTGAGCGCCTGCGGAACCTCTTTGCCGTCCACAAACACATGGGTTTGCCAGGTGTTGGTCTGGATATTGGCGTCCGCGTTGCGGGTTTTGACGTAGTAGACGGTGGCCAGGTAGCCGTTGCCACCGGCGTCGTATACCGTCATCGCGCTGCTTTTGTTGTAGGTGGCCGGGTTGGTGCTGTCAAAAGGCGCGGTGATGACGGCGGCTTCTGCCGGAAAGTTCAGGCTGAGCGACACCTGGGTGGTCGGGTTGGCCTCACCCGTGGTTTTGGGCGGAATCGTCAGGTCGATCTGGTCATTGACATTGGCGGTGCCGGCGGAGTCCACGGTCGCTGCCCGCAGGCGCTCGCCTGCGGCATTGACCACGTTGTGCTGCTCGTTGAGCATGAACTGGCCGTTGCGGGTGTAGGTGTAGGGCTGGCCCGGCGTTGCTTGCATGGGGAAAAACCCGTCGCCGGTAATGGCCAGGTCCAGCGAATTGGCAGAAAACGCGATATTGCCCTGGGTGAACTCTTGGCTCACTTGCTTGAGCGCCACGCCCTGGCCCACGGTGTTGGCCGCCTTTTGCAGGGGCGATGTGGCAAAAATGTCGCCAAAGTCCGCCCGCGAGCGCTTAAAGCCCGTGGTGCCCACGTTGGCGATATTGTTGGCCGTCACGCCCAGCATGGTGGTGGCTGCGTTGAGGCCGGTCAAAGAGGTATAGAAAGACATGGTCGCTTACTCCAGGCGTGGTGCGTTGTGGGGGGTCGAAAAAAATCGGGGATGAAACTTAGCCGTAGACTTTGGTCACGTCTGAGAGCTTGATGGACTTGCCGCCAGTGACCTGCAGCAACATGCTTTTGTCTGCCTGCTGGCTCACACCAATGACGGTGGCCATGGTGCTTACCGTGGGCGTGGTGTTTTTGCCCTGGCTCACTGCCTTGGCCACAAAGCGGTAGTTGCCGTTGGGCAGGGCGTTGCCCGCGTCGTCTTTGCCGTTCCAGCTGAACAACATATCGGCGGCCGTTTGTGCGCCGGCAGTTTGTGTGCTGACCAAAATACCTTTGGCGTCATACACCTGCAATTGCACGCCTTCGGCGCCATTAGGCAGGGCAATAGAGGCGGGCACCGGCTGGCCATTGGCCAGAATGGCGGGGCCGTCAGCCACCGAGACTTTGGTGCCAATCAAGGCCGCACTGGCCGTGATTTGGTTGCTGGACATGCTGGTGGTGAAGTCGCCCATGCTGGAGGCCATATTCGTCGTGGCCTCCAACTGCGAGAACTGCGCCAATTGGGCAACAAAGGCTTCGTTCTTCACCGGGTCGGTAGGGTCTTGGTTTTTGAGCTGGGTGGTAAACAGGGTCAAAAAGTCGCTGCGGCCCATGGTCGACTGGCCGGTGTTGGCGGTCAAAGCGGCCTGGGCCGCTCCTGCCGTTGTTTTGATGCTGCTGGGCACCGAAGAGGCCCACGCGGTGTTGGTCAGCGCCGAGGATTGGAGGGGGTCTAGATTGGCCATAGGTGCTGTGATCCAGGGTTAGCTTTTGATGATGTCGAGCGTGCGCATCATGAGTTGGCGCGCGGTGTTGACGACTTCGACGTTGTTTTGGTAAGACCGCGCAGCGGCCATCATCTCCACCATCTCCGACATCTCGTTCACGTTGGACAGGTAGACATAGCCGTCCTTGTCGGCCGAGGGGTTGCCGGGGTCCGAGACGCGGGAAATCGACTTGGGGTCGTCGGAGATGCCAGATACCTTGACGCCGCCTTGGTTGGCCAGGTCGTTGCCGCCCACCTGGGTTTCCATGATGGTCTTGAAGGTGACGCGCTTGCCGCGAAACGCCGCCTCATCCGAGCTGGCCACCGTGCTGGCATTGGCCAGGTTGGAGGCGGTGGCGTTCATGCGCACGGTTTGCGCGTTGAGCGCCGAGCCGGCGATGCCAAAAATGTTGTCCAGTGCCATGGTTTAGTCTCCGCGCAGTGCTTTGCGAATACCGCTGATGCGGTTTTCTAAGATGCTCAAGGTGGTTTGGTACTCGGCTGCGTACTGGCCGTACTTGGCTTGCTCCACCGGCAGTTCGACCGTGTTGCCGTCAAAGGCCACGTTGAACGGCGTGCGGTATTTGAGCCCGCTGCCGCTGGCCACATCGCCCATAGAAATATGCGCCGCATCAGTGGTGTGCAGGGTGGTGTCTTGGGTGTCTTTCAAGACCTGGCGAAAGTCAATGTCTTGTGCTTTGTAGTTTGGTGTGTCCGCGTTGGCAATATTGCGCGAGAGCACTTCCATGCGCTGGCTGCGCATGCCAAGGGCCTTTTCGTGCAGGCTAAAAGCGTTGTCAATGAGGTTCATGCGCACTCCAAAAGCGTGGTGTTGATCTGCCGGTTTGCCGACACAGGGGCCAGACAATCCTTCGATAAAGACTCTTTTAGCAACTTGCATGCCATGGGGTTTTTCACCGCAGGCGGCAGGCGCTTTTGCGCGCGTTCACTGCGGCGGTAGGCGCCTGCGCTGCACCTACGTCGGTGCGAGCGGCAAAGCCTTGCCGCATGGCGCAAGCGCAATCGCTGCCGCTTTGCCGCTGGGGCAATTTGGGCTGTGGTGTCGGCGCAGGGCGCGGCCCAGAGCGTCGGCTCAGGGCGTCAGCTCAGAGCGAATGTTGTCCACATACTGCTGCGCGCGCTGCGCTTGCAGGCGCAGGCTGGCGGGCAGCATTTGGCCCAGGCGTGCGCTGGCGTTTTCCAGCAATCCCTGGCGAATCGACTGGCGGGTAATCGGTGCGCTGTGGTCGCTGCCCACGTGCAGCGCGCGGGCCTGCTGGCCTTGGATGTTGAGCGGCGCGTTCGCTTGGGACTGGGCGCGTGACGCCGGGTTGAGCACCGACAGGTACAAGTCTTCCAAGCCGGCTGGCCCCTGGCTTTTGAGCCCCACGTCGTCAAAGTACCGGTCCACCAAGCCGAGTTGCTGGTGGACGCTCAAATCCAAAATGGCTTTTGGGTTGGCGCCATAGCCTGCGGACGCTGCGCCGCGCCCGGGGCCGTCGCAAAACTGGATGATGCCGTGGCAGCGCTGGTTGCTGGCGCGCGGGTTCATGCCGTCGCTCTCCATCAGCGTCATGCGGGCAAAGTCGTCGGGCGAAAAGCGGTGCTTGTCCGCCATTTGCAAAATTTTGTCGTAGACCGCTGCTTTGTCAGCCGCAGGAATAAAGCCTTTGGCCACGGCGCGGTCCATGGTTTTTTCCAGCACCGGATGGGCAGTGGATGCTGCCAGCTTGGCCGTGCCGCTTGGGGCAGTGGCGCTGGCGCTGGCCGCTGGTGTGAAGTTGCGCGAACGCACGTCGTAGGCCAACGGCGAGCCGCGCAGCGCCGCAACTGGGCGGGCCATGCCCAGTGGGGGGGGTGCCTGGAACCTGCCCGGAGGGGCTGGCGCGGTTTGCATCGCAAGGTTCTGGGGGCGGATGCTGGCTGTCTGCATCGTCTGCAATTCGGCGCGCAGAGGGCTTAGCGCCAGGGTCTGACCGGGAAACACCAGGTTCGCGTTGCCAATCTGGTTGGCGCTTGCCAGTTGTTGCGCAAGCCGCAGCTCTTGGTTGCCATTCAACTTCAGCCCCCGTGCTTGGGCCTGTTGGCGCACTACGCCTATCAGCGTGTCGCCGTCCCCTATGGTGTGGCGGGCGGTGGTGGCAGGTGTTCCCGCCCCTGGGGTGTTTGCGCTGCCGCTTGGCTGCGCGCCGGCTTTTGCTTGCTGCAATGCCTGCGAAAAGCCCGCGTTGGGGCGCACCCCCGTGGTCGGCAATGGCGCGGCCCCACCGCTTGCCATCGGGAGGGCAAGCTTGGGCTGCAAGGCGTCAGGGGTCCACATAAGTTGCTTGGTCGGTTTTCAAAAAAATGTTTGGTGGCTTGGCAGGTGTTGCGGTGAGTCCTGATGTGGCATTGTTCTTGCGCTGTCAGGGCAGGGCCGCAAAGCCTGTCAAATTTTTAACACCTGGGTCTGTTCATGCAATTGCTGTGCCATAGAAGTCAGTCCACGCCGCCTTGTTGGCAAGCGGCGGCATGGGGGCAGTTGCGGCAGCTGGCCGGCCGTTTGGCGCTCGTGTGCATTGCCACCTTAAGCGCCTCCGCGTTTGCGCAGGCACCGGCTGACAAGTTACTGGCCGAAGTGGGCCAGTGGGTGCAACAGTCCCAGCAGCTCAGCGCCAACCAGTTCACCTTTGCACCCATCGATGGTCGGGTGCAATTGCAAAGCTGCGACCGGGCCTTGGTAATGGATTCACCTTTTGCCGCCCGCGAGACGGTTCGCGTGCGCTGCCTGGGCAATCCGGCGTGGCAGCTCTACCTTCGCGTGCTGCTCAAGCCAGGCATTGCGCCGGGCCTGGTGCCGCCGGCCGGGGCGGTTGGGGGTGTTGGTGTTGGTGTTGGTGTTGGGGCGCAGGCTGTGGCACCGGGCAGCGCCACTGCGGCCCCAACGCGCCGGGTGGTGCTTGCCAACGACTTTTTGCGCGCAGGCAGTGTGCTCAACGCCAGCATGGTGCGGGAAGCGGATTACCCGGCGCAGGGCCTGGACCCGCAGGCCCTGGCCTCTGTCAAGGACATTGAAAATGCGGAACTCATTCGCGACATTCAGCCTGGTGTGCCGCTGCGCAGCTACGACGTGCGGCGCGCTGTGCTGGTCAAGCAAGGCCAATCCGTATTGCTGACGGTGGGGCAGGGCAGTGGCTTTAGCATTACCGCGCGGGTGGAAGCGCTACAAGACGGCAAAATGGGCGAGCAAATTCGCTTGAAAAATCCCGACTCGGGCCGATTACTCAGTGGCGTAGTGACCGGTCCCAACGCGGCACGCGGTTTGTGAATAATTTTTGCAAAATGTTCACACATTGCCCTCAAGTTATTCCAGCCGCCGCCGATGCTAGTGGTACAGAACCCCAACGACCGACTGAAGTTAGTAAAGTGAGCCCACCATGACAGACGCCATCAATTCCTATTCCCGGCAGGCACCGTCAGACGCGCTTGCGCGCAAGGCCATGGAGAAGTCATCCCAATTGGCAGCCCTGGCACCGTCTGCCGCAGGTGGTACGGCGCCGCCTGAGACAGACATTGCGGCCAGCAAATCGGCTGCGGCAGCCAAAGGCGCCGATGTAGCGGGGTTTAGCGCCATTGCCAGCCGCCTCAAGCAAGAGCCTGACTTTGACCGCGCCAAGGTCGATGCCATCAAGCAAGCGATTGAAAACGGCCAGTACCCGCTCAACCCCCGCCGCATTGCAGAAAGCTTTGTGGCCCTTGAGCAGCTCATCAGCAACTGACACCCGTTGCCCTACTGCCCTACTGTGAGTTCCCTGTTTTGAACGATCCGGTGCACTACGCCTCGCAACTTGCGGTCTCGCTCTCCCAGATGCTGGCGCAAGAGTTTGAGGCCTTGCGCAACCAAGACCTCGACCAGTTTGAGCAATTGCAGCCGGTAAAAACCGAACTCTTGGCAGAAATCACCCGCTTGGCCCCGGCAGCGCCAGAGATGCAGGCTTTGCCCGAATGGCAAGACTTTCGCGCCACCATGCTGGCCTGCCGCGACGCCCACCGCCGAAATGCGGTGCTGATGGAGCGCAAGCTCGAAGCCATTCGCGGCACTTTGCAAAGCTTGCGCGTCGATGGCGCCGCCAGCTCGGTCGAGGTGTATGACCGCCTGGGCCATATTTCCCGCTTTTCGCGCCACTCGGGCTACAGCGACGCCTGAACCGCGTCTGGCGGGGCCGCTGCGCTGCTGGCAGCAGCGGCTTTTTCATCGCCTGGGCGCATGCCCTTGAGCCAATACACCCACGACAAAATCACCGCCACAGCGGTAAACAGCTCAGGCGGCACTTCTTGGTCTACGTCCAGGCGGCTCAGCAGCGCGAGCAGCTGGGGGTCTTCGGTGACATAGACGCCGTGCAGCCGCGCTTGGGCAATCATCTCCAGTGCGAGTTCGTCTTCGGCCTTGGCCGTGACCATGGGCGTGGCGTGGCTGCCGTATTCCAGCGCGATGGCTTGGCGGCGCGGGCCTATCTGCATGCGCTCACACCCGAAAGTCCAGCACCGCACCGGGCAGGGCCTGTGCCTGCACGGCTGCCGGACCCTGCGGACGCGCGCCCGCATGCGCCTGAAAGCTGCGCATGCTCAGCCCGACCTCGCGCAGGCTGTGACGCAGCGCCTCGCACCCTTGTTGCGCAAGCGCGACGACGGAGTCTCGCAGTGCCCACATGGACAGGTCCAGCGCGGTCTCGCCGTGCAGATCGGCCTTGAGCCACAGCTCGCCATAGTCTGGGCTTTTGGAGTGGGCGCTCACGGTGTAGACCGGTTCTTGCCCCGCTTCCTGGGCCTGGCGCTCAAAACGCAATTCCACCGGCGCCTGGTTGAAAAAGGGCAGCACCACGGACCACGCCATGGCGCCGTTGCCCTGGGCTTGCACCGCACCCAGCTGCGCGGCGTCCAAGTCGCCCAAAGCGCGCTTGAGTTGCTGGACCTCGGGGCTGTCTTCGTCGCCTGCGTCTTGCAGGGCTTTGAGCAACTGGTGCAAAAGCTGCTTGGGGTCCAGCGGCGCGGGGCTGCGGATGCGGCCCATGCTGGTTTCCGAGCCCATGGCGCTCAATACCGCCAGCCGGATGGCTTCGGGCGTGAGCTGTTCGGCGTTCAGGCGCATCGCCTGCCACTGCGTCTGTAACTGTGCTTGGTTTTGTACCTGCCCCGGTTGAAGGCTGGATGCAGCGGAGGCGGTGGGAGAACTTGATATTTTGGCTAGCACCGCGTCCAGGCCTTCGCCGGGTTCAAACAGGTGGCGCACATCGGGCATGCCCGGCGCGCGGTAGAGCAAGCTGCCCAGGCGGGAGAACACGCCGGCAAACCCGGCAAAGGGCGCGCCGGTCGCGGCGCTTGCGCCGCCCATGCCTGCGAGCGCAATCGCAGTAATCGCCGTGGTGGCGGGTGTGTGGGGTGTGGCGATGGCAGGCGCCGCCGCCTGCGCTGCGCTGGCCGGGCTGCGGGGCGAGATATCTGGCGCGTAAGGCGTGGCCACGGCAACCGTAGGCGCGGCTGAGGGGCTTGCCAAGGGAAAGGGCGCGCGCGCGCCAGGGCCTAGCAACTGCAAGCTGACGCTGCCGTCGGCGTGGGCCTGCACCTGGAAGCTCAATCGCTGTCCCACTTCCCAGCCATGGGCGCGCGGCACGCCGATCTGCCGGCCGCGCAACATCAGCGCCATTTGCTCGCCCTGGGGCTGCACGGTGGCCTGCACGATCTGCCCGTCCTTGAGGTCCAGCGCCCGTGCGGTCACCGCTTCTACCAGCGGAACCGAGGCCTGGCCCTGGAAAAACAGCGGGCTGGGCCGAAGCGGCGCCGTGCTTTCGGCAAGCGCAATCACGGAAACTGCACCCAGCGTCTGCGCTCTTCGCTGCTGGACGGCGCCGATGGCGCAGGCGTGGTCGACGCCTCAGGCAAGGGCGCCGCGCTGCCCAGGTACTGGCGCCGCAGTGCGTCGTGGTCCGGCACCGTCAAGGGCATGGCTTTGCGCAGTGTGGGCACTTTGCCGGGCGCGATGGCCTGCGGGTTCTGGGCCAGGAAGGCCTGGCGCAGCAGTTCAATTTTCAGCGGACTCGCAGGCAGAGTGCGTGCAATCACCTGGTCCAGCGTTTCCGAAGGTTTGGGGAGGTAGGTGCGCGCCTGTGGAGCGGGCTCTGCCGGTGCCAGCGCGGCTGGATTGTTTGCGGGATTTTCCGCCGCGCTTGCTGGTGCAGACAGGCCTAGCAGCAGGCACATTAGCACGCCCGTTAGCAGTCCCCTGGCCAGCAACCAAGACCAACCGACAGGGCAAAGCGCGCGGCTGCACGGGCAAAACGGAGTGGTGCGCATGGGGCGGCTTGTAAGCAGTGGGGGCAAAAAGGCCATGGGTCTAGCGCAAGGCCTTGGCCGACCAGGCAGTCCAGCGGGGCTTTACATGGTTTGGGTTGCCGGCAATGGCGCGCAGCTCCGCGTGGTAGGGGCCGACCGCCTGCACACGGGCCAGCACGGTATGGTCCACCACCCCGGGCTCCAGGGCGCGCTGCACCACGGTTTTGTCGTGCGCCACAACCCACTCGTCGCCCACCCGCACGCCAGCGGCGCTGCCCACATTGATGCGCACTTGCGCGCCTGCGGCCTGCACCACGTCGGCCACCACCGGCAGGCAGCCCAGGTGCTGCTGCAATTCGCGGGTCCACACGCGCACTTGCGCGGCGACTTGCTCCCGCGTGCTGGCGCTCAGGCTGGGCGGGCCCCAGTTGTTGTCTTCCGCCTGGAGGGGCAGGGTCGTGCTGGACTGCAGGGCAACCTGGGTTTGCGTGCTGCCCATCAAGTCCATGCGCAGCCGCACCAGCACGCCCTGTGGCTCGGCAGGCGCACTGGCTGGGGCCGCGCCTGCACCGTGGCTTTTGCTTGAGGTTTCCACCACCGACACCGCCGGGAGCGGGGCAGCCACCAGGTCGGTCTGGAACTGGAGTTGCCACGGAATGTTGTCCAGGCTCGAACCGAGCAAAGCCTGTTGGTAACTGGAGCGCAGGCTCTGGCCTGGGCGCGCGACCAGCCGCCAACGCGCGGGGGCGCCCGCGCCTTGCTGCAATTGCGCCAGCACGCTGGCTTGCAAGCTTGCCAGCAGCGGCGCGGTGTCGGCGTCCGCCTGGCCCGCATCGGCCCAGCTCCAGGCCAGCAGGTGCTGCAAAGCGCCATCGTGCGCCGCGCTGCACTGGGGTTGCTTGGCGGGCGCGCCCAGGCTGCCAGCGCGCTCGGCGCCCACCCACTGCAAGCGGGCCAAGGGGTCGCCCTGGGCATCGGCGTCGTAGCCCAATACCCGGACGCCGCGCACTTCCATACCAGCGCGAAAAGAACTGCTTTCCTGCAAAGCGCCGCTGGCATCAATCCACTGCGTGGCGGAAACCTGGGTCGGCCCCTCCAGCGCCGCTTGCACCAGGCCTTTGCGAATGGCCGCCAAGCGCTCGTCCGGGGACAGCGTGTCTGCGCCTACAGCGGCTGCGCTCACGCCCAGCAAGGCTGCTGCAATCCAAGCCCTGTACCCGGCGCGGGGTGCTGAAAAGCGCTGCATGTTGTTTGGCGAAACGTGGTGAACCGGTGCTTGTCTGCGTATCTGTGTATCTGCGTATCTGCTTATCGGCTTTTGGCCACCAGTTGGCCCAGGTAGAGCATGCGCAGGTCGTGCACCGTGGCTTTGTCCAGCGACAAGGTGGCTTCGTAGGTGTCGTCACCCGAGGGTGTGATGCTGACCAGGGTGGCGCCATAAATCACGCCCTCGACCCGGCTGCGGAAGGTGTCGTTTTGCACCACCATGTCGGCCACCGTGGCCGTGGCGTCCATGCGCAGGCCGTACACCTGCTCGGTCAGTGCGCGGTAGGCGTCGAGCTTGGCCGCGCGTATGGCCAGCAGGCGCTGCTGGGCGGGCGTGCGGTGGTTTTGCACGCTGATGACGGCATAGCCGGTGGCAGTCAGGGTGTCGCGCTTTTCAATGAGCGGCAGGTTGCCGATGGGAATCTCAACTGCGGCGGCGACGGTGTTTACTGGGGCGGCCTCAGGGTTGGCTGCGGAGGCGCCGGGCAGTGCTTGACAGGCGCTCAGCAGTGCTGCGGCCAGTGCCATGGTGCAAGAGAGAAGGGGGTGCATAGCGTAGTCCTTAGAGGTAGTCCAAAGCAGTATCGGCACGGGTTGCCAAAGCTTGAGCGCGGCATTGCGTTGACGCCCCAGCCTCCGGGGTCGCTCTCAAGCGGCGCGGCTCAGAAGCGGCGCTACAGCGGTCTGCGGCAATGCAGTACGCACCATTGGCAGCGCCCGCACCTCGCCAGGCGCCTGGCCCGCAGCAGCTTGGTACCAGTGCAGGGCGAGCGCATAGTCTTGCGGAGTGCCTTGGCCATTGGCGTACATGGAGCCCAGGCTCAGTTGCGCCGCACCGTCGCCCAATTGCGCGGCCTGCTGGTAGCAGCGCAGGGCGGCAGCCGCGTCGGCGGCCACACCGTCGCCAAAAAAATACTGCCGGCCCAGCTGGTACCAGGCGGCGGCTTCGCCTAGCGCTGCAGCGCGCTCCAGCAGCGCAAAAGCCTGCTGCGGCTGGGCGGTGCAGCCCAGGCCTTGACTGCGCATGTGGGCGACTTGCAGCATGGCGGGGGCGTGGTCCAGCGCCATGGCGCGCTCCAAGTGGGCAAGGGCTTGCTCTGGCGAGCGCGGCAGGCAAACGCCGTGCAGGTGCACCTGTCCTAGGTTGAAGAGCGCCAGCGCATCGCCCAGGTCGGCTGCGGCCTGCAAGTCCGAGAGGGCCAGCCGCGTGCGGTCGTCCAGGGCGCCGGTCACGCGGGTCTGGCCCTGCACCTGTTGCAGTGCGAACACCGCCAGATTGTTGAGCGCAGGTGCAACACCGGCTTTGGCCGCGCGCAAGTACCACTGGGTGGCCAAGCCAAGGTCGCTGGGCGTGCCCAGACCTTGGGCGTGCAACAGACCCAGGTTGAAGGCCGCGCTGGCGTCGCCCTGCTTGGCGGCGTGCTCGTAGGCCAGGCGCTGGCGCCCATAGTCGGGCGCGCTGTGCACGCCTTGGGCCTGCAACAGACGCAACTGGTGCTGCGCCGCCGGGTGGTCTTGCGCAGCAGCCATTTCCAGCCACAGCAGGGCGCCCAGTTCATCTGCCGCCACGCCGTCCCCGGCGCTCAGAAGCATGCCTGCGGCGTACTGCGCCAGGGCGTCGCCCTGTTCTGCGGCCTGTTGGTAGTACTGCAAGGCAAGGTCCATGTCCTGCGCCACACCGTGGCCCAGCGCGTGCATCACACCCAGGTTGTGCTGCGCCCAGGCGTTGCCCAAGTCCGCGCTGGCCTGGTAATAGAAAAGCGCGCTGCGGTGGGGCAGGTCGGCGTCGTCGTGGGGCAACAGGCGCAGGGGCGGCCCGGCGCGCAGCAGCAGGTCTTGCATGCAGCCCAGGTTGAACAGTGCGTCGCTCATGCCGGCGTCTGCCGCGCTGTGCAGCCAGGCCAGGGCTTGGGCTGCGTGTGCGGTCGGGTCTTGTGCAGTATGTGAGCTCGGGTCTTGTCGGGAAGGGCCGCCCCAGTGGCTCGCCATGGCCGCGTTGAACTGTGCCAGCACATTGCCTTGTTGGGCCGCCAGCACAAAGCACTCCAGCGCACGGCCAGTGTCAGTCGGGCCGCCTTGGCCTTGCAGGTGCATCAGGCCCAGGTTGCACTGGGCCAGCGCGTCGCCTTGGTCGGCGGCCAGCTGGTACCACTGGCGTGCCAGTGCATAGTCCATCGTTACGCCGACACCGCCTTGGTACATCACGCCCAGATTGCATTGCGCCTGCGCGTGGCCTTGGTCGGCGGCGTGGTGGAACCACTGGCGAGCCTGTGCGCTGCTTGGTGCCACGCCCTGGCCTGCGCTGTACATGGCGCCTAGCTGAAACTGGGCGCTGGCCAGTCCCCGGTCGGCCGCCATGTGGTACCACTGCAAGGCTTGCGCATAGTCTTGCGGCACACCAAAGCCGTTGGCGCTCAGGCTGCCCAGGTTGAACTGCGCCGGCGCATGGCCTAGCGCCGCCGCCGAACGGTAGTGGGCAATGGCCTGCTCAAAGTCCGCCGCCGCCCCATGCTCCTGGCTGTACCAGACGCCCAGATTGAAGTGGGCGTCGCCATGGCCTTGATCGGCGGCCAGGCCAAAGTAATGCAGCGCGGCTTCCATATCGGTCGCCCCGCCCCGCCCCTGTGAGAGCAACAGGCCCAGGTTGTATTGGGCTGGCGCGTCGCCCTGTTCTGCGGCGAGCTGGTACCACTTGCGCGCCAGGGCGGCGTCGTACTCTGCGCTTTGCGGGTCGGCCAGCAGCAGTCCCAAATGGAACTGGGCGTAAGTGTGGCCCTGCGCCGCCGCCGATTCAAACCATTTGCGCGCGGTAGCCGCGTCTGCGGCCACGCCTTCCCCGTTGGCGTACATGCACGCCAGGTTGAACTGCGCAGTGGCGTGTCCTTGCACGGCGGCGCGCTCAAACCACACAGCAGCCTGCGCCTGGTCTTGCGCCACACCCTGGCCGTTGGCAAACATAAAGGCCAGATTGGTCTGCACATCGGGCAGGCCTTGCGCGGCGGCTTTTTCGTACCACTGCAGCGCCTGCGCATAGTCTTGCTCCACGCCTTGGCCGTTGGCGTACATAAAACCCAGGTTGTACTGCGCAGCAGCGTAGTCTTGCGCGGCGGCCAGGCGGTACCACTTCAGGGCTTCGGCATAGTCAAGTGCTACGCCCTGGCCATTGGCGTACATAAAGCCCAGGTTGTTTTGTGCCGCCGCGTAGTCCAGCGAGGCCAGGGGCCGCGAGATGCGCAGCGCGTTGACAAAGTCGCCCCGGCGGTAGGCGGCGTCGGCGTCGGCCAGCAAATGGTTCACAGCGCGTCGGTCACTGTTGCGGCTCTTGCAGCGGGCCTAGCGCGAGGTGGCGCACCGGGTGCGCCTGGTGTTCTACGGCATAGAGCTTTTGCCCATGCGGCACATGCGCCTGGTGCGAGACCATGGGCGTGGTGTGCGACAGCAGGGCGCGCAGCGGCGCGCGCTCGCCGTGGGCCGCAGCTTCGAGGTGCTGGGCGCTGCCTGTGCGGTGTTTGACGTCGTTCATTTTGGGGTCTTGGTGCTGTCGGGGCGGTAGGGACGTGTTAGAGCGGTCTGGTTTTTGACAATTTTCGCGGTATTTGCGCTTAATGCAATCTATATGCCAATTTTATTTGGCTCCGGACATTTGCCACGCTTGCGCCAGGGCTGCGCTGGCGCAGGTCTTAGCGTGGCGCCAGGGTCGACAGCAGCCCGACCACTTCGGCGGCAGACAGGGTGCGCACCCCAAAGTCTTGGTGCTCTGCCACCAGCGGCACAAACCAGCGCGCGGCAAAGGTGTTGAACAGGGCAGCATCCCAGGGCAGCTGCTTTTGGCTGCTCAGCGTGGCCCAGTTCCAGCGGGCTTCGAACGCGGCAATCCAGGCCGCGCTCCAGGGTAGATGGGGGTTGGCGCTCAGGCGCTCCCAGTCCCAGGGGTAGTGGGCGCAGTCCAGCAAATCGGTGCTCCAGGGCAGGTGTGCGCTGCTGCTTAAACCCGCCCAGTCCCAGGCGCTGGCAAATGGGTCGATCAGCGCCACGCTCCATGGCAAGCCAGGGTTCCAGCTCAGGCCGTCCCAATCCCACAGGTCTTGGTGGCGCTCTAGGAGGGTGGCCGACCAGGGCAGGGCGGGGTTGGCGCTGAGCGCGTCCCAGTCCCAGGCCGGTGCAGGCACGGCGTCCAGCAGGGCCTCGCTCCAGGCCAGGCCGGTGTTTTTGCTCAAGGCCCGGTAGTTCCAGCGCGCAGACCAGGCCTGCAGCAGGGCAGGGTCTAAGGGCATTTGCGGGTTGGCGCTCAGCGCCGTCCAGTCCCAATGGTCGGCATAGCGGGCAAGCAGTTCAGCGCTCCAGGGCCAGTGGAAGGCGCTGCTCAGCGCCTTCCAGTCCCAGCGCGCCAGGTGCGCGTCCAGCAGCGCGCTGCTATAGCGCAGGCTGGGGTTGCCACTGAGCCAGGACCAGTGCCAGTGCGCGGCAAATGCGTGCACCAGGCTGGCGTCCAGCGGCAGCGCGATATTGGCGCTCAGGCCGGTCCAGTCCCAGCGGTCGGCATAGGTCGCCAGCAGGGCGCCGGTCCATGGCAGGCCGGTGTTCCAGCTCAGGCCAGTCCAGTCCCAGCGGTGTGCGTTGGCGTGGATGAAGGCGGCGGTCCAGGGCAGCTCGGGGTTGCTGCTCAGCGCCGCCCAGTCCCAGCGGTAGGCGTTGGCCTCCAAGAGCGCGCTGCTCCAGGGCAGGGCGGCGTTGGCGCTGAGCGCGCGCCAGTTCCAGCGCGCAGCGTGGCGCTCCAGCAGCGGCGCACTCCAGGGCAGGCTGGGGTTTTTGCTTAAGGCGTCCCAGTCCCACGCCGCTTCGTGCGCGGCGATGAGTTCGGGGCTCCAAGCCAGTGCGCGGCTGGCGCTCAGCCGCTTCCAGTCCCACAGACCACCAAAGGCCTGCAGCTCTGCGGCGCTGAGCGGGTAATGGTTTTGCAAGCAGCACAAAAAAAGGCTGCGGTGTGCCTGAAAAAACGCCTGTGTCTGGCCCTCTTGAATGCATGCCAGCGCGCCGGCTGCGGCGTCCAGGCGCTGCTGGGTGGACACGCTGAGCGCTTGTTCCCTGGCCACCACCGGCAGCATGGGTGCACTCACGGTGCGTGGGCCGCAGCAGGCTGTGCGGTGGATGGTGGAGTGGACGCGGAGGTGGGCTTTGTTGGGGACGGTGACGTGGGCTGTGCGGTGGACGAGGCCAATGCCTGCGCATAGCGGTCCAGCTCGGCGCGCAGGTAGCTGGCTTGCTGCGCAAACCAGACCGCCCAGTTGCTTTGGCGGCTCAGGGTTTGCCAGGTGGCGCTGCGCACAATAGCGGCCCGCTCCTGCTGCTGCTGGGCCAGGCGGTCTTTCAGCGCCGCAGCATGGCGTGCAGGACTGCGCTTTGAATGGCTGCGCAAGGCGCTCTTACCCGGCGCTGTGCCGGGCGCATTCAAGACCTGCTCTTGCAGTGTTTGCAGGGCGGCAAAGTCATTGTTCTCGTAACTGGTTTGCAGGCGCTGGAACAGGGCCTGGGCCTCGGGTTTGTCGTGCTCGTCCACCCGGTCGGGGTGCAAGCGCATGGCCAGCTTGCGGTAGAGCTGCTTTAGCTGGGCTTGCGCCTGGGGGTCGAGTGCGCTGGGGGCTGCGGGCTTGGCGTCTTGGGCCTGGGTGTAGCGCGCAAAGCTGTCTTGCGCCTCCTGGGCTTGCGCGCGGCTGGCTTCGCTGCCGGTTTTGGCGTGAAGCTGCTGCAGGTGCTGGCGCTTGGCGTCCATGCACTGGCGCAGCAGGCTGCCGATGCTGGCGTCTTGTGCGTGGTCGAAGGCATTGAGCGTGCGGTGCATCTCGGCAATGTCGGCCTGCAGCGCCAGTGCATGCGCTTCGAGCAAGCCGGTATGCCAGTCCGCAGCCCATTGGCTGGGGTCGTCAAAAGCCATTAGTGCGTCGGAATGTGGGTAGGCCGCGCCCTGGGTCTGCACATGGGGCGCTGGGTCCTGCGCCTGGGCATAGGCCACAAGCAGGGCGCCCAGCCCCTGCCCGCACAGGGCTGCGAGCGCGCTATTGCTTTGTAGCAACACCCCCGCAGTGTGCGGCTCAGGCACCGGCCCCAGCCGCGCCAGTTCGCCGCTCAGAACCAGCGCGCCGTCGACCACACAGACCGAGGTGTGCAAGCGCGGCGCAGTGGCTGCCAGCCAGTGCAAGGTGGCCCCGGCGGCTTGGAGCCGTTCCCAGGCCATGCCGGGCGCAATGTCTTCGGTAGCGCCCGGCACCACCAGGGTGAGCGCCAGACCCCGGCGGCGGCAGCCCAGCAGCAGGTCAAACAGGGGCTTGGCACATGGTGCGGCCAGCGCGCACACCACCTGCGTTTGGGCGCTGCCCAGCTGCTGCGCCAACACGGCATACGCGTCAGAGAAATGCAGCGACTCGGTGGCTTCGTTCATGGCAAGTTGGGGGGACGGAGGTGGCAGGGGTGGCCGGGATAGTGGGGCGCGCTAGGGTGCGGCTTGGGCGTTTTGGCCGCTGGCCGGGGTGCCTTAGTCAAGGTCCGCAAACTGGTTTTTCTGGCAGGCGCGCGCCATGTCCTGCGCCTGGGCGATTTGCGCTGGCGTCATTTGCTGGGCCACCTGGTCGCGACCGGTGGCGGCGTCGGCCAGGCCCCCTACGGCGCCCAGGTTGAACCACATGTGGGCGCGCACATAGTCTTGCAGCACACCTGCGCCATGGGCATACAGCCAGCCCAGCGCCGCTTGCGCGTCCGCGTGGCCTTGCGCTGCCGCAAGGCGGTAAGCGCGCAGGGCCTGGGGGTAGTTCGGTGGTTTGCTGGCCTGGTGCAGCGCGCCCAGGTCGTATTGCGCCTGCGCCTCGCCCTGGTCGGCGGCAAGCTGCAACCATTGCATGGCGACTTCGTCGCTGGCGATGGTGCCCTGGCCGTTGGCAATCATCACGCCCAGGTGGTACTGCGCCAAGGGGTCGCCCTGGTCGGCGGCCATTTGGTACCAGGCCAGCGCGATGGCCTCGTCTTTTTCAACATCCTGGCCGGTGGCGTACATCAGGCCCAGGTTGTACTGGGCGGCGGCGTCACCCTGTTGCGCGGCCGCCCGGTAGCACTGCAAGGCTTTGTCGGGGTCTCGGGGCGCGCCTTGGCCCAGGCTGTACATCACGCCCAGGTTGTATTGGGCGGCAGGGTCTGCGGCCTGGGCGGCGCGCTCGTACCAGTACAAGCCGCGCTCCGGGTCCAGCGCCGCGCCTTGGCCCGTGGCAAACATAAAACCCAGGTTGAACTGCGCATGCACATGGCCTTGCTCAGCCGCCAGGGTGTACCAGTGCTGGGCCAGCGCTGCATCGCGTGGAACGCCGTGGCCGTTGGCGTACATCACGCCCAGCCCGTACTGGGCTGCGGGGTCGCCGCTGGCCGCTCCGCTTTGGTAGCAGGCCAGGGCCTGGGTGTAGTCCTGGGTTACGCCTTGGCCGTTGGCGTACATCACGCCCAGGTTCAGCTGGGCGGTGGTGTCGCCTTGGGCGGCGGCTGCGCCATACCAATGCAGGGCTTGGGCATAGTCGACATCGCCGCCCTGTCCGTTGGCGTACAGCGCGGCCAGGTTGGACTGGGCGTAGGCCAAGCCTTGGGCAGCGGCTTGGCCGTACCACTTGCGCGCTTGCACGAAATCTTGCGCCACGCCCTGCCCGTGGGCGTACATCACCGCCAGGTTGGACTGCGCTTGTGCAGCGCCTGCCTGCGCCGCTTGTTCGTAGCAGCTAAGCGCTTGCGCGAAGTCTTGCGCCACGCCTTGGCCGTTGGCGTACAGCAGGCCCAGGTTGTTGAGCGCGGCGCGTTGCAGGGAAGGGTTGGTGTCGGTCACAAGTTCGGTGCTTTGAATCGGCTTTGGACGGCGCCAAACGGGCGGCACCACAGCGGCGGAGGCGCTGCATTATGCCGTTTGCACCCTGTACAGCGCCAAAATCCTTTGGAAAAATCATTTTAAATAATTTGCACGTTATTGGTAGAAAATTAAAAACATTTGTGTACTGTCTGAAAAATGACACTTTTCTACGCATAATAGGGCCGTAGCGCTGCGCAGCGTTGCGGCCGGTCGGGGGCGGTCGTGGCTCTTGATGGGCTCGCACCCTTTCTTCTTTCTATTGTTTGTCACTTCAACCCTTTTCATGTCCAGAGCCCCCTTGAGATTCATAGGCGAGAGCGATGCCATTCGGGCCATACGGGACTTGCTACCCGTGGTGGCGGCGTCGAGTTCGACCGTGCTCATCACGGGTGAAAGCGGCACCGGCAAAGAGATCGTCGCACGGTCTTTGCACGATTTGTCACACCGCGCGGGTGCCAATTTCGTGCCTATCAATTGCGCTGCCATTCCCAAAGACCTGATCGAGAGCGAACTCTTTGGCCACCGCAAAGGCGCGTTTACCGGCGCGGTGACCGACCGGGTGGGGCGCTTTGAGCTGGCGCAGAACGGCTCGATATTTCTCGACGAGATTGGCGATTTGCCCCTGGAACTGCAGGTCAAGCTGCTGCGCGTGTTGCAAGAGCGGGTGGTCGATCCGGTGGGCAGCACCAAGCCCGTGGCCGTGGACGTGCGGGTGATTGCCGCCACCCACCGCGACCTGGAGGCCGAAATTGCGGCCGGGCGCTTTCGCGAAGACTTGTACTACCGGCTCAATGTGCTGCCGCTCAACACCCCGCCGCTGCGCGAGCGTGCCTCGGACGTGCCGCTTTTGTTGGAGTTTTTTGCCAAGCAGCACGCTGCCGCCGGGGAAAAGCCCATCACCTTTGCCCCCGACTTTGCCTACGCCTTGAAGGCCTATGGCTGGCCGGGCAATGTGCGCGAACTCTCCAACCTCATAGACCGGTTTAGCACCTTGTTTGCCGGCCAGTGCTTGCAGCTCAAAACCTTTTCATCAACCATGTTGCCCAAGGGCTTGGCTGCCTTCAAGACGCTGGCCGATGCGGGCGAACTGCCGGTGGTGGACCCGTCCATGCAATCGACGGCCTCGGCCTGGGTGGATTCGCCCGGCACCGGCGGCATGTTTGATGACCTGTCCGAAGACGGTGAGGGAAGCGACGGGGGCGAAGGGTGCGACGCACCCAATGCGGTGGAGCAGATGACCTTTATGTCGCAAGGCCTGCCGGTGCTGCCGCCGGAGGGCTTGTCGCTCAAACACCGATTGGCGGAAATAGAACGCGACCTGATCTCCCAGGCGCTGAGCCGCACCAAGGGCAATGTGTCGCAGACGGCGCGCATTCTGAACGTGCAGCGCACCACGCTGATCGAAAAAATCCAGAAATTCGGGCTGCGCGAGGCCTGAGTGCCAGGCCTGGGGCTTGTTGCCGCCGGTCAGGCGAACATTTCCAGCAAAACAGGGTGCCAAACCTTCTCGTCTATTTGCCCCATTTTTTTGCCTAGCCTGGCCTTGTCAACGCAACGCAATTGGTCCAGCAGGATGCGGGCATTTTTCTTCTGAAAAACCACTTCAGGTCTGCAGCCCATAGGCTGTCCTGCGCTGGTAATGGGCGCGATGATCACCCGAGGCAAGGCGACATTCATATCGTCGGGCGAGACGACTAAAGCGGGGCGCGTTTTTTGAATTTCGCTGCCAATGGTGGGATCGAGGTTGACCCAGTACACCTGTCCTCGCACTACGGCGCGACTCACCATACCCACTCGCTGTCATTGTCAGTCGCTGCTATGTCCCAGTCTTGGGCCTGCGCGGCTTCAATTGCCAAGACGGCGGCCGATGCAGGTTCCCCGAACCAGCCTTCGCGCAGTATGCGCTTGACGGGTTTGATCACGATCTGGCCATCTTGCAATTGCATATCGACCTGGTCCTCAATCTGGCACGTAGCCAAAAAAGCGACCGGAATCAAGACACCGCGCGAGTTTCCGACTTTGCGAATAGTTGTCAGCATGATGAGTCCCTCCTCGATTGTTACAACTTTATTATAACAATCCCATGTTGTTTGCAGTCGTTTGCAGTCGGTCTAAGCAGGCGGCTGAGACACTCGCCTAGGGGGTATTTCAGCAGCCATTTAGGGCGCGTCAGCGCCCTTGCCTTGGGGCTGGGCACGCGGGTACTGGACCAGTGTTTCCTTGGGCTTGGCGGGCGGTAAGGACAGTACAGGCGGGGCGGGCGGCGTAATCACGACCGGTTTGCTGGCCGCTTCGGCGGCTTTTTGTTGGCGCAGCGCGGCCTCTATTTCGCGCCGTAGGGCTGCGGGATCAGGGCGCGCCGGCGCGGGTGTGGCCCGCACTTGCTGCGCGAGCGCATTGAGCGCGCTGGCCTGGCTTTGCATTTTCGTATCCAGGGCTTGCAGCCACTTGGCCAGGTCGGGGCCTTTGGTGTCGGCGGGTTTGGCGGCTGCTTGGGCAATGGCTTGGTTGGCGGTGATGATGTCGTCCAGGCGTGCGTCGAGCTTCATCTGCCCCCCCACGATAGAGTCTTGCTTGGACGAGATGTCTCGCAAGGTTTCCCCCGCACCGGTAATGAGTTCCATGGACTCGTCCATGGACACGATGCGCTTGCCCACCGCCAGCAACATCGCGTCCGCCTGCGCAATCCGTGCCTGCAGGCGGTAGGACATGATGCCAAACAGGGCCATGGACGTGAGCATGAGCGCGCCAAAGGTCGCCAGCACCACGATGCCGTTGATGCGCTGAGCGCTCTGGGCTGCAATAAGTTTGTGCGCCGCGCCGTGCATGTCGGTGGCCGACTGGGCCGCCAGACCGGCGGCGCGGTTGGCCAACTCGGCCGAATCGAGCATGGTGGACCGCATGGAGAGCATGTCGGCTTCCTCGGACAGGAAGTCGTCGTCTTCGGTGTCTTCGTGCAATGTGCCGTAGGGTGCGTCCTGCGGTACTGCGGCCTCGGCCCCGCTTGCCGCGCTGGTCGCCGTTGCCAGCACATCGACCGGGAGGTCGAAGTGCGCCTCAATCTGCTCCTCCATCACGGGGGTGTCCGCTTCGGCTGTGTGTGCCGCCACCGGCGTGCCACCCGAGGTGATGGCGTCGATGGCACGGGCCTCTTCCGCAGTAAGTGGGGTGCTGGTTTCGTTCATATCGGGTGCCCGGTTTGCAGTGGAGGGAATATCAGCCGTCGTCACGCATCAGGGACTGCAGCGACTGGAGTTGCGCGCGTACGGCTTCGTTGGCAATCTTCAATTTGATAAAGCGCGCCGGAAAATCCATGTCCGCCGCCGCCGTGCCATTGATGGGGCGCTTCGGGGTTTTTGACGCATCCAGGGAAGCCACTTTGTTGGCTTGTTGCACCCCGGCCAGGGCTTGCGCGTCGCTGGCGGACACAAAGTCGTCGGCGCGCGGCACTGGGCCGGTGGCCACCGCGCCGCCCTGCAAAACGATGTGGTGCGGCTCTAGCTGGATCGCTTGGTCGGGCGCGAGGTGGTCCTGTTCGGCTCGCCGTATATCGGTGCCGGTGCTGCCTGAGCGGCTTTTGGCAATGGCGCTGCCTTGTGGCATCTCGACGGAGTGCGGCACAGCGCTGGGTATGAAGGGGGCTTGGGCCATGGTGTTTTCAGTGCAAGGCGTGCAACAAGGGTCTCGCGCGCTCAGGGCGTGAAGTGGTCTTTCATGGACCGGGCGGAGCGGATTTGCGGGTCTTTGGGAACGCCACCGCTGTTGGCAAAGCTGTTGGCCTCTGCCATCGACGCGAATGGCCCCGACACCACTGCAAACTGGACCGATGCCTGCCCATTGAGGTAAGTGGCCACCACGCGCGCCTGGCGCAAATTTGCGTGGGCTTGCAGCCAAACGGTGGCGTCGCCATAGCTGGGCACGATGGTGTGCTGGACCAGAAAGGTGCCCGGTGGCATTTGCCGTACCCAGGCGTGGCCGACTTGGGCTTGCGGTGGCGCGGAAATGATCTCTTCGACCTCATTGGCGGGTGCCGCCGTGGCGCTGCGCACGGCACTGGCCGCGGCAATCGGCGCTGGCGGGTCGGCGGCTTTGGGCGGCTGCGGGTTGTTGTTGTTGGTGGTGGTGGACTCGCCCAGCGCATTGACCGGGGTGCCAGGGCTGCCAGGCACGCCCGGCGTGGCGGTGGCGGCTGTGGGCTGCGAACCCTCAAGGCTGGGGACCAGGCTTGCACTGCCAGTTTGGCTGGCCGCCGCTGACGCCGCATTCACCGGTGGCGCAACTGCGGCGGGTTTGCCAGCGCCCAGGTTCCACAGGTCTGCATTCAAAGCGCCGCCGTACAGGGCCCACACCGCCAAGGCGCAGGTCGCCAGCAAGGCCACAGCAAGCGCCAGCCACAGCAGCCACTTGCCCCTGCCTGCGCGGGCAGGTGGGGGCTTGGCCTGTGGGGCTGCGGCAGCGCTTGCTGCGCGTGCAGTCCAGTCGGGCTCTGGTTCGGCCACGGAGGCGCTTTTTGGCATCGACCGAACGGCTGGTTGAACGGGTGACTGAGCGGACGGCTGCACGGGTGGCAGAGTGGGCACAGCGCCCCAAGGCGCAATCTTTTTCAGCAGCGCGGTGACGGCGCCCTCGCGCCCTTGGGCACGGGCTTGTTCCAGCATGAGCTGCGCTTGCTCGTCGCTGGGCGGCTCTATTTCCCAGTTCAAAATGCGCCGCCCAAACGACGCCAGCAATTGTTGTTTTTTGCTCGCGGTGGTCAGCAGCATGACCACACGGATATTGGCCGCCGGGAAGTGTTGCACCAGGCGCGCCAGCAGTTGGATCTCGTGGTCGGGCAGGGCGGATGCGTCGTGCACGATCCAGACTTTGGCCGGTGCCGCCGGGGCTTTGCTGCCCATGGCGTCTTCGATGGAATAGCTTTGCAGCACTTCGTTAAAGCGCGTGATCAGGGCGTCTGCGCTGGCCGGAAAATACACCTCCAGGCCGATGTGGGGCGCAGCCTCGCGCAGGCGCGCCACCAGCAGCCGGCCGTAGTGGTCCAGAATGGCCTCATGGCCGCTGACCAGGGACAGGCTCATGTTGTCGTCCACCAGCGCGGCGACATAGCCTTCCAAGCGCATGCGGTCGGCTACCCGGAAGAACAGGGGCTGCAGTCCGACTACGGGCTCCTCGCCATAAGAATTGAAATCGCTCATGCGGCAGCCTGGGGCGAGAGTTGCTTGCCATCGGCGTCAAACAACATGGTGGTGGGAATTTTCGGCGTGGGCCGGGCCATGGGGTCCACGCCCGGCTGCACCTGCGCCAGGCTAAACACATAGGCAATCACCTGTGCCACGGCAAAGTACAGGGCCTCGGGGATGGGCTGGTCCAGCTCGGTGGTGAAGTACAAAGCACGGGCCAGCTCGGGCGCCTGGAAGACTTCAATGTGGTTGTTTTTGGCCTCTTCGCGGATGCGGGCGGCCACGAAGTCGGCGCCCTTGGCCAGCAAAATCGGCGCGCCGTCGGCCGTGGGGTCGTAGGACAAGGCGATGGCGAAATGCTCGGGGTTGGTGATGATGACGTCGGCGTCCTTGACCTTTTGCATCATGCGCACCGTGGCCACTTCGCGCTGGCGCCGGCGTATTTGGGCCTTGACCTCGGGGCGGCCTTCCATGTCTTTGTGCTCGTCGCGAATTTCTTGCTTGGACATGCGCATGCGCTTCATGAAGGAGTAGCGCTGGTAGGGTGCGTCAACCATGGCAATCAGCACCAGGCTGAGCGTGAGCCAGAGCACCGACTCCGAAATCAGCGAACCCGCCAAGGCCAGCGCAGGCTCTAAGCCCATGCCGCCCAGCGACATCAGGGCCGCAAAATGCCGGTCCAGCAGCATCAGCAGCACCACCGCAATCAGCGTGAACTTAAGAATGGACTTGAGCAGCTCCACCACCGCGTGGCCACCAAACATGCGTTTGATGCCCGCCAGCGGGTTGAGTTTGGAGAGTTTGGGCAGGATCGCGTCCCACGAGAACAAAAAGCCGCCGGTGGCGCCCGAGGCCAAAATCGCCACCACCATGGTCACCAGCATCAGCGGCAGCACCAGCAAAAAACCATGCATGGCCTGGGTGGCAAGGGCCTGGGGCAGCAGGGCAGGGGTGTCCAGAAACTTGCGGTCCAGGGTAAAGCCCGCAGCAAAGTACACCGACAACTGGCGAAACCAGATGCCGCCCAGCGACATCAGCATCAGCACCGCGCCAATCATCACGCCAGCGGCGGGCAGCTCTTGCGAGCGCGCGACCTGGCCTTCTTCGCGGGCGCGTTTGAGGCGCCTGGCGGTCGGTTCTTCGGTGCGTTCTGCGCTGTCGTCGGACATGGTCTGTCAGCGCACTATTGCAGGCCAAACTGGCCGCGAACTTCCACAAATCCCTGCAGCCAGAGCCACTGCATGCGCGCGCCCATGCTGGGCAGGGCCACCATCAAAATGCCAAAACCGGCCACGATCATGACCGGCAGACCCAAAGAAAAAATGTTCAAGCTGGGCGCGGCGCGCGTGGCCACACCCAGGCCGATGTTGATAAACAACATGGTCACCATCACCGGCAGCGCCAGCAGCAGGCCACCCAGAAAAATCATGGAGCTCCACTGCACAAAGTGCGCCCACGCCCCGGCGGTGACCAGGCCCTTGCCAATGGGCATGCTGGCAAAGCTGTCTATTACCAGGCCCAAAAGCATGGCGTGCCCGCCCATGCCCACAAAAATCAGCGTAGACAAAATCAGCAGAAACTGCGCCAGCACCGGCACATTGCCCAGGTTGGGGTCCATCAGGTTGGCCATGGACAAGCCAATGGCGGTGGAGACCGATTGGCCAGCCAGCAATATGGCTGCCGTGATGACCTGCAAGCTCAGGCCCATGACCAGGCCTATGCTGATTTGGTTGAAGATTTCCACCAAGCCAGCAGCCGACACCGGGTCAATCACCGGCCAGGTGAACACCGGGTAAACCATCCAAGTAATGGCTACCGCCAGCAACACCCGCATGCGCACATTGAGCGCGCGCAGCGAAAAAATCGGCGCCGACATCAGCAGCGCCGAGATGCGCAGCATGGGCCATAAGAACGTGTAGAAACGCTCGACGATGTCGTTGGCCAGGAGGTTCATGCGCAGGCTTAGGTGGTGGGCGAGGAGTTCAGGCAAACAGCGTCGGAATGCGCTGAAACAGGCCGCGCGTGTAGTCCACCAGCGTGGCCAGTTGCCAGCCGCCCACTATGGCCAGCGTAATGGCCAGGGCAGCGAGTTTGGGGATAAAGCTCAGCGTGGACTCATTGATCGAGGTGGCGGCCTGGATGATGCCGATGAATAAACCCACGCCCAGGGACACACCCAAGAGCGGGGCGGAGATCAGCACAATCATCCATAGGGCTTGGTGCCCGAGGTCTACCACGGCGGCAATGTCCATTTTTTTCGTTCCTTGAAAGAGTGGGCGCCGCTAGTGCACAAAGCTGGCGGCTAGCGAACCCATGATCAGGCTCCAGCCGTCCACCAGCACAAATAGCATGAGCTTGAAGGGCATGGAAATCATCATGGGCGAGAGCATGGCCATGCCCATGGACATGAGCACGCTGGCCACAATCAGGTCGATCACGACAAAGGGGATGTAAATCAGAAAACCGATGGTGAAGGCGCTTTTGAGTTCGGACGTAATGAAGGCGGGCACCAAGGTGGTAAACGGCACTTGGCTTGCGTCTGTCACATCGGCCTTGCGCGCCATTTGCATGAAGAGGCCTATATCCTCTTCGCGGGTTTGTTTGAGCATGAAGCCGCGCAGCGGTGCCTCGGCAGCGGCCAAGGCCTGGTCAAACTTCATGCCGTTTTCCATGTAAGGCACCACGGCGTTGGCGTAGATGTCGGTGAGCACCGGCGACATGATGAACAGCGTCAAAAACAGCGCAATGCCGACCAGCACATTGTTGGGCGGGGTTTGACCCGTGCCCAGCGCCTGGCGCAGGATGGACATGACGATGATGATGCGCACAAACGAGGTCATCATCAGCAGCAGCGAGGGCAGCAGGCTGATGGTGGTCATCAGTGCCAGCAGTTGCAAAGACAGGCTGTACTGCGCGTCTTTGCCGCTGGCGGTCACATTGACCATGGGTATGCCTTGCGCCCAGCCCAGGGCGGGCACCAGCAACACCATGGCCGCGCAGGCGGCCCAGATCCATTTATTTTTCACGCGGCTTTTCCTGCACGGGCTTGCGGGCTTCCCAGCGGCCCAAGGTGGTGAATTGGCTGGCAGTGATGCCCACCAACACCTGATTCCCCCCAACGCGCACCAGCGCCATTTTTTGCCTGGGCCCCACGCTAATGGTTTCCAGCACTTCTAGCCGTGCGGGGCCTTTGTTTTTAACCTGCAAGGTCTTCATGCGTTTGAGCATCCAAAACATGGCACCCAGCAGCCCCAGCACCAGCAACATGCTGGCGCCCATGCGCAACCAATCGATATCTCCTGCGGCGTTCATGGCGCTTCAGAGGTGTTTCATCCGCTCGGAAGCGGGTACGACGCGCGTGAGGCGAATGCCGTAGCGCTCATTGACCAGCACCACCTCGCCTTGGGCGACCACGGTGTTGTTGATCAGCAGGTCCAGCGGCTCACCGGCAATGCGGTCCAGCTCGACCACGCTGCCCTGGGTCAGGCGCATCAGGTCTTTGATTTTGATCATGGCCCGGCCCACCTCAATGCTCATGGTGACGCTGATGTTTTGCAGCACTTCGGGGTTGATTTGGTTCTCCGGATCTTTGGGAGCGGAGAGCACTTTGGAGTCAGGGATGTCGCTCATAGCGTGGTTCCTAGGGTTTAGTGGTTGCCGGGTGCAAGGGCGCGCTCAATCAGCACCGCCGTCTGCGCGCCCAGCGTGCCCACCTGAACGTCAAACGCCGCAATGCCGTTGGGCTGCAGGCTGGCAAATTCAGGCTTTTTGAAATACAAAATATCGCCGGGCTGCATGGTCTCGACCACGCGCAAGGTGGTGTTCACTTGGCCCAGGATGACGTTGGCTTCCAGGCAAGCGCCGCCCACGGCGTCTTCGAGGTTCTCGCGCCAGACGCGGTCGGAGTCTTCGTTGCCGTCGCCCGATTGCACGCGGCTGCGCAGCAGCTCACGCACCGGCTTGAGCGAGACGTAGGGGTGAACCAGGTCGATAAAACCCATGTTCTGGGTGGCCGTTTCGGTCTCGAAACGGCTCAGAATGACCAGGTCGTTTTCGTCGGCAATCTGGGCAAACTGGGGATTGATCTCGGAGCTGACAAACTCAAAGTCCAGCGGCATGACCGGGCTCCAGGCCTCTTTGAGGTTGCGAAAGGTCACGTCCAAAATCATGTTGATGATGCGGGTTTCCATAGGGGTGAACATGCGCCCGGACGCAAGCTGGCCAATGGCGCCTTTGCCAAAGCCACCAAAAAAACTGTCCAAAGAACTGAACACAATGGTCGGGTCGATCACCACCATGGAATAGCCGCGCAAGGGGTTCATGCGAATCACGTTGACCGACAGCGGGGCGCGCAGTTCACGGACGTAGTCGCCAAACTTGACGATCTGGACCTTCATCGGGTTGATCCGTGGGCTGCTGCGCAGCATGTCCATCAAACCGGGGCGAAACAGGCGGATGAAGCGCTCGTTGATCATGTCGATCGCGGTGACGTTCACGCCCAGGCTGCTGTCTTCGCTGGCAATGTCGTGCTTGCGCACGCGCGCGGCCGTGTTAAAGCCGGTATCCACCGCAATCGAGCCGTCGCTCACGCCTTCGGCAAGGGCCGACAGCTCATCGGCTGAAAGAAGGTTATCTGCCATGGTGCAACAAAAAGAGGCTGTGGAAAACCATTACTGCACGATGAAGGAGGTGAAATAAATCTCCTCGATGCCGCCAAAGTCTTCGTATTTCTCCAGCAAGGTGTTCATGGCGTCGCGGATTTTTATGCCCAACTCTTTGCGAAAGTCGGGCTTGGACAGGTCGGCCTCGGTGGTCAGGCGCATCGCGTCCATGACCACCGAGCGCAAGGCGAACTCGTGCTTTTTGACGTTTTCGACCACGCGCTCGTCGTAGCGCGTCATCAGCGCAATCTGTACCGACATCACTTTGCGCGAGCCCGCCAGGTTCACCAAGAACTCGCGCTCTAGCTGGCTGTAGGTGTATTCAAAGCGCGGGCTGTCAGGTGACTTTTTGTTGAGTTTGGGCGGGCCACCCGCGTCCTTGCCGCCCTCGGCCTTTTTCTCTCCGTGGCCGCCTTCGGCTTTCTTTTCACCATGTCCGTCTGCCGCAGGGGCTCCTGCCCCGTGGCCGTCGGCTGGGGCCGCGCCGTCGGTCATGGCTTCTTCGGCCGTGGGCGCGGGCTTGTTAAAAAAGCCGGTGATAAACAAGGTGCCCACCATGGTTCCGGCGACAAGAAGCACCAAGGCCAGCACCGCAAGAATGATTTTTACCAGGGGCTTCTTGGGCTTTTCTTCTACTTCGGGGGTTGCTGCATCAGCCATGGGGCACCTTTGTTGCGTGGTTCATTCGTTGATCAAGGCCTGCTGCTGGCCTAGGCCAGCACATTCAGGCCGTCGGTTTGCGTCGCGCCGTCCTTCGGGGCTGCGGGCATTGCGGAGGCAGTCGTGCCGCCCACAGAGCCTTTGCCCAGTGCGCTTGCGCGCCCTTTGCCGGGTGTCGAATTTCCGCCAGATTGGCGGCTTTGATCTCCATTCACAGTGATCGAAGCAACTGTCATGCCAGCGTCCGCCAAGGTGTCTCGCAGCTTGTGGTGGCCCTGCACCATCAGCTCGCGGGTCACCGCACTGTCGGCGCTAAACAAGGCGTCCAGGCCCCCGGCGTGCATGTCCAGTTCCACATGGATGCTGCCCAGTGCGGCGGGTTGCATGCGCATTTGCAGCTTCCATTGCCCCCGTTCAATCTGGGCAATCAGGCGCTGCGCGGCGGCCTGGCCCATCTGGTTTGCCATGTGCTGGAACTGCTGGGCCCGTTGCTCGGTTTGCGCTTGCGCGTTGTTGCTGTTGTCCGCGTTGCTGCCCGCGTCCGCTTGGGCCACCAGGGGTGGTGTGGCGCTGCCACCTAGCAAGGCAAGATCGGTCGTGTTGGCAGGCATGTCCATCGCGGATGGGACGCCGGGCGCCAAGTCGTAATCGGGCGGCACGTCCAAGTGCAGCGTATCCAAGGCGGGTGTCGCCAGCGCTTTGGCAAGCGGCCCAGATGCCAGCAAGGCAGCCCATGGGGACTCTTTGCCAGTGCCCGACATCTGCGCCAGGCGCTGGGTGATGTCGGGTGCGGCCATGAGCAAGCTCAGGCGCAGCGCATCTTGTGGACGCGCGTCTGGGCTTGGCGCAGTGGTGCCCACGGCGGCGGCGGCTGCTGCTAGCAAAGCGCTCGCGGTCTGGTTGGGGGCCGGTTCAAGCGCTGCGAGGGGCGCGGCCTGTGGGCTGAAAGACGGCTTTGCGCCTTGCGGCGCGATAAGGCCGCTGGGGGTCGCCAAAACCGCTGTTTCAAGCTGGGCGCTAGCCGCCCCAGCCGCGCCTGCCACCGCTGTGGCCTGGCCACTGGCACTGGGGCCACCGCCTTGTTGGAGTGCTTGAACATGGGGGTCCAGGGCGGGCGATGCGGCCAAACTCAGCGTGACCACCGTTGCGCCAAGAGCAGGCCTGAACGGCGCCTCAGGTGTGGCTTGCGCCACCACGATTTCAGCCGTCCCCGGTAGTCGGGCCAAGGGCGCCAGACCCAGCGCCAAAGTGGCTCCAGTAGGGGTTGCAGTAGGGGTTGCAGTAGGGAGCGCGGAAGGCCTTGCTACTTGCGACGCCGCAAAGCCACTTGGGGTGGCCAGAAGGGCTATTTCGATGTTTGCTGTGGTTGCCAATGAAGTGCCCGTGGCGGCAATGGCCTCCAGGCCGGTGCTGGGGCTATCGCCCTCACCCCGAACACCTGTTTGAGTGGCAGGCGCTGGGCGGCTGTTGACGGTCTACAACGTGACTCCCAAAGAAGTGCCAAACAGCGCCTGTACTGCGGCTTCATGCAGGCCTTGCTGGCGGGCAAACTGCGCCAGACTTTCCATGCTTGGCAAGGGCGCGTCGCTGGTAATCACGTTGAGGTTGTTGCCCAGCGGCACCACTTGCAAGAGCGCGTCCTGCGCGCCCAGGGCGGCAAACTGTTGCCGCTGGGTCTTGAGGGTTTCTCCCGTCAGGACTTCGAAAAAACCCCGCCCTTCGGCGCCGGTTTTCGCGGGCGCTGCGCTTGCCAGGTTGTCGGCTGCTGCGGGTGAAACTGCGGAAGCCGCAGAAGCCGCAGGAGCTGGTGAAGTGCCACGTGTCGCCAAAAAATTGAGCTGAGATTCCATCGAGACAACCGTTCTGGTGGTGCCACGTGCGGTGGCGAAAAACCAGCAGTCATGCAAGAAGCGTGACAGGACCCTGCTTGCCGCTTCGCGCCGTCAAAAGGGCGCGATTGCTGTCGGAAAAGTGTGGCATGGACATTGCGTTCAGGGTCTGCATGCCAGCGCAATTCCGCCATTTCCCCGACGCCGCCTAAGGCGGTCGCACGAAATTCCGTCCATGAGCACGATGACCCTGTCGAACATTCGACAAAACCTCGCCAAGTTCAACTTCAATGACCTGAGCATTCCTGCGCTGGTCTTGTTGATCATGGGCATGCTGGTCATTCCGCTGCACCCCATGCTGCTGGACGTGTTGTTCACCTTCAATATTGCGTCTAGCGTGCTGATCATCATGATCGCCATCAAGATTCGCCGACCGCTGGAGTTCTCGGCTTTTCCGTCCGTGCTCTTGTTTGCCACCATGCTGCGCTTGGCGCTCAACGTGGCGTCCACCCGCGTGATTTTGGTCAACGGTCACGAGGGCCACGAGGCCGCAGGCAAGGTGGTGGCGGCCTTTGGCGAGTTTGTCATTGGCGGCAACTACGTGGTGGGCTTTATCATTTTTGCGATTTTGATGATCGTGAACTTCTTTGTGGTGACCAAGGGCGCGGGCCGCGTCTCGGAAGTGAATGCCCGCTTTACCCTGGACGCCATGCCCGGCAAGCAAATGGCCATTGACGCCGACCTCAACGCCGGCGTCATCGACCAAGAAACCGCCAAAACCCGGCGCGCCGAGCTGGCGCAGGAGTCTGACTTTTTCGGCTCCATGGACGGCGCGTCCAAGTTCGTGAGCGGCGACGCGATTGCCGGCTTGTTGATTCTGGTCATCAACCTGGTGGGTGGCCTGGCGATTGGCATTGGCCAGCACGGTTTGTCCTTGAGCGAGGCCGGGCGCATTTATTCCCTGCTGACGATTGGCGACGGCCTGGTTGCGCAGATTCCGTCATTGCTGCTCTCGCTGGCCACCGCCATTGTGGTGACGCGCGTGACCACCACCGAATCCATGGCCGAGCAGGCGGGCGCGCAATTGGGCAACCCCACGGCCTTGTTTGTTACCTCGTCCATCATGGCGATTTTGGGCCTGGTGCCCGGCATGCCGCACCTGGTGTTTATTGCCTTGTCGGCTGGGGCGGCTGCGCTGGGCTTTTATGTGCTGCGCCGCTCGGCTGCAGCCAGTGATTCCCCCGAAAGCATGGCCGCTGCGGCAGCGGCCATGCCCGAGCAGCCCAAAGAACTGGGCTGGGAAGACCTGGACCAGGTCGACCTGGTGGGCCTGGAAATTGGCTACGGCCTGATTCCGCTGGTCAACGCCGACACTGGCGGCCAGCTGATGACGCGCGTCAAAGGCGTGCGCAAAAAGCTCTCGGCTGAGCTGGGCTTTTTGATTCAGCCGGTACGCATCCGCGACGCCCTGAGCATTGACCCTGACAGCTACCACATCGTGCTCAAAGGCGTGATCCGGGGCCGGGGCAAGATCAAAGTGGGCCGTGAAATGGCCATCAACCCCGGCCAGGTTTACGGCCCGCTGGAAGGCACGCCCACGCAAGAACCCGCGTTTGGCCTAGAAGCCGTGTGGATAGAGCCCTCGCAGCGCGACCATGCCCGCGCCCTGGGTTACACCGTGGTGGACGCCGCCACCGCCGTGGCCACCCACCTGAACAAAGTGCTGCGTGACAATTCGTCAGACCTGCTCAGCCACGACGAAGTGCAGCAGTTGCTCGACAAGCTGACCGCCCGTTCGCCCAAGCTGGTGGAAGACTTGGTGCCCGCCAAACTGTCTTTGGGCGTGCTCACCCGCACCCTGCAAAGCCTGCTGAACGACGGTGTGTCGATTCGCGATATGCGCACCATTGTCGAAACCCTGTCCGAAGTGGCCACCCGTACCCAAGACCCCGAACAACTCACTGCCCTGGTTCGCCCGCGCCTAGGCCGCATGATTGTGCAAGGCCTGGTGGACGACAAAGAAACCCTTTCCGTGATGACCTTGGACCCCGGCCTGGAGCAATTGCTGCACAACGTGCTGCAGCAGCAAGGCCAGGGCCAAAACATGGTGATCGAACCCGGCTTGGCCGAGCGCCTGTTCGGCGCGCTGCGCGAGGGTACGAAATCGGTTGAAGACCAGGGCCACAACGCGGTGCTGGTCGTGTCCCCCGCGATCCGCCCCTGGTTGTCCAAGTCGGTCCGCCACCGCGTGAGCGAACTCGTCATCCTGTCCTACGGCGAAATTCCGGACGACCAGTCGGTCAAGGTGATCCACACCGTGCACGCCGAAACCAAACCCAACGAGGTTCGCCGCTAGGGGCGCGAGGCCCCCGCCGCCGCCCTGAGCCAGACCCCCCACATTCAAACCAAAGACTGCCATGGAACTAAAACGTATCCTCGCCAACGACACCAAGAGCGCTACCGAGCGCGCCATGGCGCTGTATGGCCGCAACGTGCTGGTGATCTCTAACCACACCGTGGGTGGCCAAACCGAGCTGGTGGTGGCCCTTGATATTGACGAGCAGACGCTGGACTCCACCGTTGCGCCAGCGTACCAAAGCGCCCCGGTTTTTGCCCCTGCTGCTGCATCCGTAGCGTTTTCACAACACTTGGCGCATGCCCAAGCACCCGGCAAAGAGCTGCAAACCACCCGCCAAGAGCCCACGCTGGCCAAAGTGGACGACGAGCGTGACTACCTGCGCAGCCGCGAAATCATGGATCTGATCCGTGACGAGCTCGCTAGCCTGCGCCGCGAAATCAGCCTGAACCAAAAAACCACCGGCTGGCAAGCCAGCCTGAACCTGTCAGTCGAGGTCGAAGACCTGATGACTTCGTTCACCCAGGCCGGCATGCCCACCGGGCTGCGCACCTTGCTGCTGGACACCGTCAAAGACATGCGCAGCGAGCACGAAGCACTCTCTGCCGTGCGCAACCAGCTCGAAGACATTGCCCGCCGCCCCAGTGTGGCCTTGCCCCAAACCGGCGTGCACCTGATTGCCGGCCCCTCGGGCTCGGGCAAAACCATGATGGTCATGCGCCTGGCCAGCCAGGCTGCGGCCCAAATGGGCGCCGACAAGGTCGCCATCGTCAGCTACCAGGACGACCGCGTAGGCGCCTGGGCCCATACCCAGACACTGGCGGCCCAGTCCGGCGTCGATTGCTTTCGCGCCGATACGCCTACGGCGTTGGTGGCGGTGCTTAACCGACTGAGTGCGCGCGGCCTGGTGCTGATTGACAGCTCCGGCAGCCAGATGGCCGAACGCATTACCGAAGTCCAGACCGCTTGCCCGGCCTGCGAAGCCCATGCGGTGGTCTCGGCCGATGCGTCCTCGGCCACCTTGCGCCGTGTGCTGCGCAGCTCGGGCATCCGCTGGAACAGCCTGATGGTGAGTAAATTGGATGAGTCGGTCCAGCCCTGGCCTTTGGTCGAATTTCTCTGCGATAATTTTTTGTCGCTTTCTGCAGCGAGCGATGGAGCCCATGTCAACGCGCTCAAGCGCGATCTGAGCACCAGTGCTCTGGTAGAAATGGCAGTGGCCCAGCTTTCCCGTGTGCCCGAGTCGATTGCCCCCATTCAGGTGGCAAAACCCATGCCCATCAAGCTGCAGCCTCCGACACCGCGACTTTCTGCGCCCGCAAGCCCCCGTGGTTTGCGTGGGCCGTTCAATTGAGAAACTAGAAAAACACAATGCAAAAGTCAGTTCGTACAGAAGTCATTGGCATCGCCAGTGGCAAGGGCGGTGTGGGAAAAACCACCGTGGCCGTGAACCTGGCCATTTCCCTGAGCATGATGGGCCACCGCGTAATGCTGTTTGACGCCGACCTCGGTCTGGCCAATTCGCAGATCGCCCTGGGTTGCGCCTGCCCCTTTAACTTGAGCCACTTCATGAGCGGCCAAAAGACGCTGCAAGAGATCACCGTGACCTCGCGCCACGGCGTCATGCTGGTGCCTGGCGCCTCAGGCGTCAAAGAGCTTGCCGCCCTGACCCGCGTGCAGGCCTCGCGCATCGTGCAGGCTTTTAGCGCCCTGGAAGACGACATTGATTACTTGATCGTGGACATGGCTGCCGGCATTTCGCCCTCGGTGCTGGCCTTTATGGGCGCCTGCCAGCGCCGCTTTATCGTTGTGCGCGACGATCCGTCGTCAATTGCTGACGCCTACGGCACCATCAAGGTTTTGATTCAAGACTACGACCTCAATGAGATCTATGTCATTCCCAATGCGGTGAACAGCCAAGCCGACGGCCAAAACCTGTTTCGCCGCATCAACCAGGTGTGCGCGCAGTTTCTGAACTTCACCACCCACTACCTGGGCTCCATCGAAAACGACGAGCAGATTTTGGCCGCGCACAAGAAATACGAGCCGGTCATGGAGTTTGCCCCGCGCAGCAACAGCGCGCGCGACTTCAAGCGCCTGGCCAAATCGGTCACCCAGATGGCGCCAATTGCCAACTTTTCAGGTGGCATGCAGTTTTTTGTCGAACGCCTGGTCCGCTACCAGGCCTGATTGCCATGGTTGTATCTACCCGCCTGTACGAAGACGCCCACGACGCCAGCGAAGCGCTGGTGCTGGCGCATCTGGGCCTGGTCAAACGGGTGGCGCTGCACCTGAAGGTGCGCATTCCACCGTTTATGGAGCTCGACGAGCTGATTCAAGTGGGCATGATTGGCCTCTTGGAGGCGGCGCGCGCCTTCAATCCGACCAAGGGCATTGAATTTGAAAACTTTGCTTTAAGCCGGGTGCGAGGCGCTATTTTGGACGAAGTGCGCCAGCTGTCTTACTTGCCGCGCTCGGCCGTGGCCTTCAACAAGTCAGAAAACCAGGCCACCCATGCGCTGGCCAGCGAACTGGGCAGGGCGCCCACGCAAGCCGAGTTGGCCGACCACATGGGCGACGATTTGGACCAGTTCCAAAAGCGCCGGGGCAACGCCAAGCGCTTTGAGACCCTGTCCATGGAAGTGATGACCGACGAGGTCTTGGGCATTGCCGATGAACGCTCGCGCCAGCCCGACGCGATTGTGGAGCACCAGCAGTTCATGCAGGCGGTGAGCGATTCCATCGCCGAGCTGCCCGAGCGCGACCAGTTGCTCATGTCCTTGTACTACGTCGAAGAGCTCAATCTCAAGGAAATTGGCGCGGTGTTGGGCGTGACCGAGTCGCGTGTTAGCCAGCTCCTGAGTGGCGTGGTGCAGAAACTGCGGCTCAGTTTGAAGATTGAAGTGGCGCCGAAAGTCCCGGCAAAACGGGCCAGCCGCCATGCTTAGTGTGCACAGGGCGCCCGTGCTCAAGTTTTTGCAGACAGCGTCGATACCTAGTGGGTACCCCAACCCAGTAGGAGAAACCGATATGCGACTTCAGTTCAAGGCCATGGAATCTTATGGTTCAGACAACCTGGCTTCCCAAGCCGCCGTGGCCAATAACGTGGCGCTGATTCAGATGCTGTTTGACGGGCTGGTGGACAGCCTGGTGGCGGCCCAAGGCCACTTGCGCCATGGTGCGATCCAGGAAAAGTGCAAATCTGTCACGCGCGCCAGCCGCATCGTGATCGGTTTGCAAGGCTCGCTCGACTTCGCCAAGGGCGGCGAGCTGGCACAGAATTTGAATGACCTTTACAACTACGTCACCCGCCGTCTGATTTTCGCCAATGCCCACAACGACATGGCGGTGCTGCAGGAAATCCACGGTTTGATGACAGAAATTCGCAGCGCGTGGCAGCAAGTGCCGGGCCTTTTGCCCAGCCAGGTCAGCCCACAGCGCCATTGAAGCGGCATTGACGTGCCTGTGAAGCGCCATTGAAGTGCCTTGGGGCGCTGCGCCCATGGCGCGGCCTGTAGAAATTTTGACGCATTCGCCCCTGGGGCGGTGTTTACCAGGTGGACGGGCTAGCGCCTAGCCGTCCGCTGTCCTTTTTGGGAACGACTATGTTTGGCATCATTGGAATTGTGTTTTTGAATGTCTGCGTGTTCGGCAGCTTTCTGGTGGGCGGCGGCAGCCTGGCGCCGTTTATCCACGCCGCGCCCATTGAAGGCTGGTGTATTTTGGGCTCGGCCATTGGCGGCATGCTAATTGGCAACAGCCCCGACGTGGTCAAGGCGGTGCTGGCCGGCATTGGCCGCTGTTTCAAGGGTTCCAAGTACCACAAGGAAGATTACCTGAACACGATTTTTTGCGTGTCCAAGGTCATGAAGACGCTCAAGGCCGAAGGCGCCGTGGCCCTGGAAGCCCACATCGAAACCCCCGAATCCAGCTCCATCTTCAGCGAATACCCCAAGCTGCTGGCCGACCACGCGCTGCTGCACCTGATTACGGACACGGTGCGCCTGATGGTGGTGTCGCAAGGCACGCTCAGCCCCATGGCGGTGGAAGAGGTGATGGACAGCGCCATGAAAACCCACCACCACGACGAACTCAAGGCCTCAGACGCCATTGCCACGCTTGCGGGCGCTTTGCCTGCGCTGGGAATCGTGTCCTGCGTGATGGGCGTTGTAAAAACCATGGAGCAAATCGACCAACCACCGGCCGTGCTGGGCGGCTTGGTGGGCGCGGCGCTGGTGGGCACGTTTATTGGCGTGTTTTTGGCCTACGGCTTTTTTGAGCCTTTTGCCAAACGCCTGGCGCAAGTCATTGAAGACGAGGCGTGCATGTACGGCGTGGTCAAGCAAATCATCATTGGCACCATGCACGGCCACCCCATGCCGCTGATTTTGGAGGCGGCCCGTGTCTGCATCAGCCACCACAACCAGCCCAGCTTTGCCGAAGTGTTTGACGGTTTGCGAGGTAAGTGAGCATGACCACGGAGGCTGCCCCCGCACTTGACGCGCAACAAAAAGCCGCCGACGACGTTGCGCCGCCGCCGGCCGAGGTGGTCGCGCCCAGCACTGCTGCGCCGCTGGCGCCCATCATCGTTAAGAAAATCGCCGCAGGCCACGGTGGCGCCCATGGCGGCGCCTGGAAAATTGCGCTGGCCGACATGATGACGGCCATGATGGCCTTCTTCTTGCTGATGTGGATTTTGGGTGCCACCAACGACTCCCAGCGCAAAAGCGTGGCCGATTACTTCAAGCCCACCTCCCACAGCCAAATCGCCATGGGGGCGCTGGCGGGCTCTAACGGCATTTTGGGCGGTCGCTCCATCATCGACCCCGACGGATTTCCCTACACCGCCAAGCAAACTGCCGCCATGGAGCGCCTAACGCCCCGCTCCGAGGGCGGTCCTACGGAAAATGATCCCTCGCCCAACAGCGAAAACGCGCGCGACAACGACGCAAAGACGCAACAACAGGCCGAAGGCCAGGGCGGCGACCAGTCCTCGGACAAATCCCACTTTGACCAGCTAGAAAAAGAGGTCAAAGAGCAACTCGCCGCCAACCCAGCGCTCGACCAGGTGAAAAACCAGGTGCAGTTTGTCCGCGACAAGGAAGGCTTGCGCATCGAGGTCATCGACAAGGCCGACTTCTCCATGTTCCCGCTGGGCACCACCAAGCTGCAGCCCCAGGCGCAGGCACTTTTGGGTGAAATCGCCAAGTCCCTAGAAGCCATGCCTAACAAAATCAGCGTGCGCGGCCATACCGACAGCGTGGGCTTTGCCAGCAAGAACGGAAAAAACAACTGGTCGCTCTCTGCTGACCGTGCAGAAACCACACGTGCTGCCTTGGAGAAGAACGGCATCAAGCCCGAGCGCTTTGTACAAATAGAAGGCGTAGCCGATACCGCGCCCTACAACCCCAACGACCCCAAAGACCCGCGCAACCGGCGCATCAGCATCACGGTCAAGTTCAAAGAAGGGCAGTAGCCTGTAAGGCGGCGAGACGCGGCTGCCAGACCGGCCTACCGCAGCCGCATTCGCAGGGTCATTCACCGTCTCACTCGCAGCCTTGAAACGCGCGCTTGATGCAGGTTTGGGCCAGGCGTTTGGCGGTGGCCAGGTCGCTTGCGCTCAGTTCATTGGCAGACTTCAGCAGTTCCTTGGCAGCGCTGGGGTGGCCACCCTCGGCTGCCATAGTGAACCACATGGCGGCGCGCTGGTGGTCGCGGGCAAAGCCTTGGGCGTTGGCGTACATGCTGCCCAGCTTGAACTGCGCTTTGGGCTCGCCCTGCGCCGCGGCCATGCGCAGCCATTGGATGGCCTGGGGGTAGTCCTGGGGCACGCCCTGGCCAAACGCGTACATGATGCCCAACAAAGACTGCGCTTCGCGGTTTCCCGATTGCGCCACCCCGCGCCACTTCGCCACGGCCGCTGCATAGTCTTTGCGCTGGTAATCTGCGTAGCCGTCTTCCCACGCACCGGCGTGGGCTGCTCCTGCCCACAGTGCCAAGGCGGCTGCGGCCGCCGGTATCCAAGTTCGCATTAAAAGATCCTTGTTTGGTCTGGCTTCGGTGATTCGCCAGGCTCGGGCACTGGGGGAGTTGCAGGGTCCGCATGGTCGCTTGCGCGCCGCCCCAAACTCTCCACTGGAAGCTCTGGTGTGGGCGAGGGCGCCCCGCCGACATCTGTGGGCAGCCCCCCATTATCGAGCGATGCGCGGTACAGCAGGTTCAGGCGCGGCAGACGCTCCAGAATATCGACCCATTCCAGGTCAAAAGGTATGCCCAACCAATCCCCCGCGCTTTTGAGTGCTTCCACACAGTTTTTGATCGTCTTGCGGTTGAGGTCGACGGCGGCAATTTCCTCTGCGCTCAAGGCCGTGCGCTCGTGGGCTGTGAGCTCAGCCTCCAGGGATTGCAGTTGCAAGTGGCAACGGGCGCGCTCCTTGCGCAAAAGGCTGCAAGCGTGTGCTGCGCGCGATTGCGCCTGCAGTTTGTCCAGGTCGCGGCGCATTTGGAGCATTTTTTGCTTTGTCGAATAGTACGAAATAGCCACGCCAAGCACGAGCGCCGACACTACGCTTGCAGACAAGAGCTCTATGGTGTTCATGGCAATGGAAGTTTGGGTTTTAAAGGGCTTGCACCTGTTGACGCGAAAGAACTTTCATGAATGGGCGGTGCACCTTCATGAAAGTTCTTTCGCTATTGCAATAGACATCGGCACCAGTGGGCAACAATCAAGTACCGTCGCCAAATAGACCAGATTTATTTCTACGATGGATCGCAGGCCCCGCCGCCATCGGTCTCTTCTCACATTTGTGCGATTACCCGCTGAGCCTTATCCTGCGCCATGTGCCTGCTGGCGAGCAAGGCGATGGAATGCGGGTTCCAGCAGGTTTTATATGGCGCGTGCAATGCAGCATAATTGCGTATGACTTGCGCCGAGATTCTGCGCAGGGCGTGGCGTTTCCTTTGGTGCTTGCGGTGGGGCGTTTGGCCGAGACTTCGGTGGTCTTGTCGCTTCACACAATGTCGGAGTGGGCACGTGGCAGATTGACCACGCTTCGCAGTTGTCTTTCAAGCCCCGCATCCGCCCCGGTGGAACCATTGCCCCATGTTCTGCTGGTCTCAAAGGACATTCCTTGGCGGGCTACGATTTGGTGCGCCACTCTGAATGCGACGCGAAAGCTGACCAAGGCAATTTTCGCCATTTTTTTCTTAGGCGTGCCAGTCTAGCCGCGTCGTCTGCGGCGCCGTAGTGCCAATATTCCAGTTCTGCGAGCCACTGGTTCAAGGGCAGTGCGGCCTCTCCCCAGCGCGCTTTCGCCGCTTGTGCCATCTGCCGGGGTGTGGCAGACGGCGCTAGCGCAAGCCCTGAATCGGCCAGGCGTTTGCGCGCACGGTCTAGCAAGCTTTGCCAAGGGTTCCGACGGCCCTGGGGCCAAGCAGACCAGGCCGCGCCAAGCAGCCCTAAGGCAGACACCACGCCTGCCAGCAAGTAGGCCAGGTCTTCCCAGTGGGGCGACGCGACGCCTAGGCGTTTGAGTATGTCCATTTGGGTGCCCTGGCCGTAGCTGAGCACCCATTGGTTCCAGCGGTTGTTGGCCGCCTCCCATGCTGCTCGTGCCGAGGTCCACAGGCCAGGGCCGACGGCGGTGAACAATTTGACCACCTCACTGCGCGGCGGCGCCAGGCGCGTGGCCTCACCGACGCGCCAAGGCGACACCGCGGCGGTGGGGTCTACCCGCACCCATCCCACTCCAGCCTGCCAGATCTCTGCCCAGGCGTGGGCGTCGCTTTGGCGCACCGCCCAGTAGCCATCAATGGCGTTGCGCTGCGCGCCTTGGTAGCCCGTGACCACGCGCGCGGGCACGCCTAGCGCCCGCATCACCACCACGTAGGCAGAGGCAATATGTTCGCAAAACCCGGCCTTTTGCTCAAACCAAAACGCATCGGCAGTGTCCTCGCCGTACAGGCCGGGGCTCAGGGTGTAGCTGTATTCACCGTTGCGCAAGCGCGCCAGCACGCGCTCGCTGAGAGCGCTGGCGTCGGCGCTGGCGAGTGCGGGTTCGGAGCGCATTTGCGCGGCCCACTGGAGCGTGCGGGGGTTTTTGCCGCTTGGCAGCGCCATGAAATTGCGCAGCGCGGGAGTCCATTGCCGGGGGCCGTACTGGTATTGCAAGTAGCTTTGCGCCCGGTAGCGGCGCAAATTTTGCGTGTCGGCTTTGCCCCGCCACTGCAAGTCTGGGGTTGGCGTGGTCTGCAAGTCTGGCGCGCTTGGCGCCTGTGGTGTGGCGTCAAGCACCATAAGCCAGGGGTGTGTGCTGGGTTCGAGCGTGAGTTCGTAGCGCAAGGGCGCACCTTGGACTTGCAGGCCGTCTGGGCCTTGCGCCACAGCCGTGTCGTCCAGGGGCAGCCACCGGCGCCCGTCAAACTGCGACAGTACTGGTCCGCGAAAATAAAGTGTCCCGCTTTGCGGCTCGGGTCCGTCAAAGCGCAGACGAAAGGCGATGCTTTCGTCCAGGGCCAACTCGGCCATGCTGCCCACGGACATGGTCGCGGACAAACCGCTGCGCGCGCGCGGTGCCGCGTCGGCCACACCCCACAGCGGCGCAACCCGGGGAAACAGCACAAACAGCAGCGCCATCATCGGCGTGCCCAGCGCGGCCATGCGCACGGCGGTCCGCGCAGCAGCCCGCAGCGGCACCGCGCTGCCAGGCATGTGCGCACGCACCAGTGCGGTCAACAGACCCAAGACCGCCACCAGCATATAGGCCGCAGTGGCCAGCGACTGGGAGTGAAAAAACTGCGTCAACACCGCGAAAAAGCCCAAAAAGAACACGACAAACGCATCGCGTCGCGCGCGCATTTCCAGGGTTTTGAGGGCCAGCAACACCACCACCAGTGCCACCCCAGCCTCGGCGCCAAGCAGTGTGCGGTGCGTTAAAAGGGTTGCGGCCAAGGTAAGCGCCAGCAGCCCTGCCAGCCACCAGCGCCCCGGCAGCGCCCGACCACTCAGGGCCAAATAGCCGCGCCACAGCAGCAGCGTGGCCGCCAGCGCGCTGGTCCAGGCTTGCAACTGGGCGACCTGGGGCATTAACACCCATGCCACCACCAGCAGCACGAAAAGTGTCTCGTGCGCCTCGCGCGGCAAGCGGTTGAGCTTGGGCAATAGCTGCATGTTCAGCACAAGGCCAGTGCTTCTAGGCACAGGCGCTGGTGCGCCTCGCCGCTGCCTGGCGCGATTTGCTGGCTTGGCAGGCGCAGGCCGTAGTTCAGGCCCCCTTGATCGGCCGTGCGCACCCAGGCGCACAGACGGGAAAGCCGGGCCTCCTTGTCTGCCAGGCCGGTGGCGCCATAGTCCAGCCACAGCTCGGCTTTGTTCGGGGCGCCGGCATCGCGGCTGACCAGTGCGCTGGTGCCTGCCGCCATGGCCTGTGCAGCTTTTTTCCAGACAATTTGCCTGGGTGTGTCGCCGCGCCGGTAGGCGCGCACGCCGTCCCATTCACCCTCTCGCATAGCCGTCAGCGCAGTGGCGGCGCCACTGTGCGCGTCCGCTTGTGCCGTCGGCAAGGCCGGTGCGGGCGTCTCGGGGCGCGGGTAGACCAAGGCCGTGGCTTCGGGTTGCCAGACCGTCCACACCCGAAACGCGCCCATGGGAAAGCGTGTTTCGGCGCTGAGCAAAGGCAGGCGCACCCGGCCGCGCTGCGGTGCAGCCCAGGCCAGCTTGAGCTCGGCGCTGCCCCGGGCTGGCACTTCAGTCCAGGACCAGAGGCCCTGGGCCTGCAAGGCCAGCCCAATGCCGTAGCGCGGCTTGGTGCTGGGGTTGTGCAGTTGCACCGTGAGTGTGGACGGCGCGTCCAAAAAATGCGCCGGCGGCGGTAAGAGTTGCAAATGCAAGCCGCGCAGCGTGCCGTGGCCCAGGTGCATGCCCACCAGGCTGCAGCCTGCCAGCAGAAAGGTCAGGGCGTAGCCCAGGTTGAGTTGAAAGTTGATCGACGCCAACAGCAGCACCAGCAGCGTGGCGGCCAGTAGAAGGCCCGGCGCGGTGGGCAGGATGTAGACGTTGCGCTGCCTCAGGTGGTGGTGGTCGCTGGGCCGCAGGCGGGCTTGCCACCACAGCCGAAAGCGCGACCGCAGCCACTGCACGGGGTTCATGGCAGCGCAATCGCGTCCACCATGGCGCGCACCTGGGCCCGTGCGTCGCGCCCGGAGCGCGGCAGTGGCACCAGGCGGTGGGCGATGGTTTGGCCGATGATGTCTTGCACATCATCGGGCGCCACGTAGTCTCGCCCCTGCAGCAGGGCCTGCGCCTTGGCCACGCGCAGCAACGCAATGCCGGCGCGCGGGCTCAGACCCTGCACAAACCACTGGCCCGAGCGCGTTGCCTGCACCAGGTCCTGCACGTAGTCGAGCAAGGCGTCGGAGGCCTTCACTTGCCCCACCGCTTCTTGCAAAAGCTGCAATTGCGCGGCGTTCACCGCTGCGGGCAACTGGTCCACCATCAGGCGGCGATCTGGTCCTGCTAGAAGCACCCGTTCGGCCTTGCGGTCGGGGTAACCCAAGGAAATGCGCATCAAAAAGCGGTCTAGTTGGGACTCGGGCAGGGCGTGGGTGCCCACCTGGTCCTGCGGGTTTTGCGTTGCAATCACAAAAAATGGAGAGGGAAGGGCGCGCGTCTGGCCCTCGATCGTCACTTGCTTTTCTTCCATCGCTTCGAGCAGCGCGCTTTGCGTTTTGGGGCTCGCCCTGTTAATTTCGTCGGCCAACAGAATGTGGGTGAATATCGGTCCGGGGTGGAAGGCGAAGGCTTCCTTGGCGCGTTCGTAGACCGACACCCCGGAGAGGTCGCTGGGCATCAGGTCGGAGGTGAATTGCACCCTGGCAAAGCTCAGACCCAGCGTTCTGGCCAGCGCGTGGGCCAGGGTGGTCTTGCCCACGCCTGGCACGTCTTCAATCAGCAAATGTCCCCCGGCCAGCACACAAGCCGCGCAGTCACGGACCTGCGTTGGCTTGCCCACCATGACGGCATTGAGCCGATTCAAAATCGATTTGATGCTACTTTGCGCGTCCATTGATTTACCGTGAGTTAAAGCGGCAATTCTAGGCAGACAGCAATAAGGCGGGACGCTTGGCCTTGCGGGCACAATAGCGAGATGCTGATTCACCCCTCCATTGATCCTGTCGCCTTGCACCTGGGGCCTGTTTCCGTCCACTGGTATGGCATTACCTACTTGGTGGCATTCGCGCTGTTTATGTGGCTGGGAAGCCGGCGTTTGCGCCAAGCGCCGTTTTCTGGCGCGGCGGATCAAGCGCCCTGGGCATACCGTGACGTTGAAGATATTTTGTTTCTTGGGGTGATGGGCGTGGTGTTGGGCGGGCGCGTGGGTTACTGCCTGTTTTACAAGCCCTTGTACTACGCATCCCATCCGCTGGAGATTTTTGCAGTTTGGCAAGGCGGCATGAGCTTTCATGGCGGCATGCTGGGTGTGATCGGCGCCATGGCCTGGTTTGCCTATTCGCGCAAGCGGTCTTTTTGGCAGGTGGCGGACTTTGTGGCGCCTTGTGTGCCCACCGGCTTGGCGTCTGGGCGCATCGGCAACTTCATCAATGGTGAGTTGTGGGGGCGGGTGGCCGATGCGTCTTTGCCCTGGGCCATGGTGTTTCGCGGCGCCGGCGAGGCGCCCAGGCACCCCTCACAAATCTACCAATTTTTACTCGAAGGCGCCCTGCTTTTCGCCTTGCTCTGGTGGTATGCGTCCAGTGGCCCCAAGCAAGGACGGGTGGCGGCGGTGTTTTTGGCGGGGTATGGCGTGTTTCGGTTTATCGCGGAGTTTTTCCGCGAACCCGATGCGCACCTTGGGCTGTTGTCCTTGGGAATGAGCATGGGGCAATGGCTTTGCCTGCCCATGATCGCTGGGGGTGTTGGGGTTTGGGTGTGGGCCGGACGGCGCGAGGCGCGGGTCTGAGGTCTTGTTTCGCACGCAGACGCAAGCGCCTATTTTTTTGAAAGGACTCTCGTTGAACCAGCGCGTACTCATCGTGGACGACACGGAGCTGAACCTGCTGGTTCTGAGCGCTTTGGTGAATCGCTTGCCACACGCCCAAGCCCATGGGTTTAGTGATCCGGTGCAGGCTCTGGCGTTTGCCAGCCAGACGCCGGTGGACTTGGTGGTAGTGGATTTCATGATGCCGGAGATGGACGGATTCGAGTTCATTGAAAAATTTCGGCAAATCCCGGGTGCGCAGTCTGTGCCGGTGCTGATGGTGACCGCCAACGAAGACCGTGCGGTGCGCTACCAGGCCTTGGAGTCGGGCGCCGATGACTTTTTGGCCAAGCCTGTTGACCATATTGAATTCGTCGCGCGCGCCAAAAACCTGCTCAAGCTCAGTGACGCGACCCGCAAGCTCACCGACCAGGCAGCCTGGCTTGCTGAAAGCGTGCGCCAGGCAACGCAAGAAGTGCGCGAACGGGAACGCGAAACCGTGATGTGCCTGGCCAAGGCGGCTGAGCACCGTGATGCGGACACGGGAACGCACATTTTGCGCATGTCCCACTACTCGCAGCTGATAGCGCGCGAACTGCAGCTCTCGCAGGCCGATCAGGAATTGCTGCGCGATGCCGCTCCCATGCACGACATCGGCAAAGTGGCCATTCCTGACCGGGTGCTGCTCAAGCCTGGCAAGCTCGACCCCGAGGAGCAGGCTCTGATGCAGCGCCACGCGGCGCTGGGGCATGGGCTGCTCAGTGGCAGCACGTCGCCTTTGCTTCAGGCCGGTGCAGCCATTGCCTTGGGGCACCATGAAAAGTTTGATGGGAGCGGCTACCCGCAGGGGCTCAAGGGCGAGGCGATTCCGATCTTTAGCCGCATCGTCGCTGTGGCCGATGTGTTTGATGCACTGAGTTCAGACCGGCCTTACAAGCGGGCGTGGCCCATTGACGACGCACGCGATTACCTGCGCGCCAACCGTGGGAGCCACTTCGACCCGCGCTGCGTGGACGCATTTTTGAACGCCTGGCCCGAAGTGCTCGCCATCCGGGAGCGCTTCCAAGATGGCCATGGTGGAGACCCAAACACGCACTGAGGCCGATGTGCCAGTGCCACCGGAACCCGGCTAGCGCACCACCAGCACCGCCGTACTGGCGTGCGTCAGAACTTGCTGGGTTTCGCTGCCCAACAACAGGCGGGTAATGCCACGGCGACCATGGGAGGCCATCACGATCAGGTCGCAACCGTGCTTCTGGGCCGCAGCAATCACCGCGTTGGACACCACGTCGGAGCGGCTGGTGACGGCCTGCGTTTTCACGCCCTTGGCCAGTGCGGTGCGGGCTATCGCGTCCACATTGGTCTTGGCCTTGTCGGCCCATAGGGTTTCGATGCGTTGGATTTCGGCGCCGTCCATGGCAATGCCGCCTTCAAAGTAGCTAATGGGGTAGGGCGGCACCACCTGCAACGCCACCAGACCTGCCTTGCAGGCCGCTGCCAAGTCGATGGCGCTGACCACCGCTTTATTGGACAAGTCCGAGCCGTCGGTGGCTACCAGAATGCGTGCGTACATAAACAAAACCTTTCATGTTGACGTGAAAGAACTTTCATGACTGGGGGGTGCTGCGCACCCTCCTGAAAGTTCATGGCGAAGTAGCTATGGCGATAAGGCTAGCAGGGAAGATTTTTTCGCTGTTGATATGGATCAACACCCTGCTGCTGTGCTGGGGCACACTTGCCGTGTTCCCACTGCACCGCGCTCCCACTGCACCCTGCGTGCGCACTTTGCTTTGATGCCCTCTGCTGCCCACCTAGAAATACTCGACGATCCGCAAGAATGGGGCGCTTTTAGCCGCCTGCTCGACGGTGCGGCTGGCCTGTGGGAGTCGCAGGTGGTGGTGGGCGGCATGCACTGCGCGGCCTGCTCGGTGACGGTGGAAGACGCGCTGCGCCGCGTGCCTGGCGTGCAGGCGGCGGCGGTGAGCGTGGGCGGCCAGCGCGCCACGGTGCAATGGCGCGCCGGTGCGGTCGTGCCCTCGCGCTGGATGCAGGCGGTGGTGGCCAGTGGTTACCAGGTGCTGCCGGCCAACGACGCCTTTGCCTCCCAGCGCCGCAAGACCGAGGGCCGCGCGGCGCTGTGGCGCTGGCTGGTGGCAGGGCTGTGCATGATGCAAGTCATGATGTACGCCTACCCCGCTTACACCGCCAGGCCGGGCGACCTGAGTGGCGAGATGGAGTCTTTGCTGCGCTGGGCGTCCTGGGTGCTGACGCTGCCGGTGGTTTTTTTCTCCTGCGGCCCTTTTTTCCGCAGTGCCTGGCAGGACGTGGTGCAGCGGCGCATTGGCATGGACCTGCCCGTGGCCTTGGGAATTGCGGTGACGTTTGCAGTGAGTACCGCAGGCACGTTTGAGCCCAGCGGAACCTTTGGGCGCGAGGTGTATTTCGATTCGCTCACCATGTTTGTTTTTTTCTTGCTCAGCGGGCGCTGGCTGGAGATGCGCCTGCGCGATCGCACTGCCGGGGCGCTGGAGGCGGTGATGAACCGCTTGCCCGACGCGGCCGAGCGCCAAACGCCTGAGGGCACTTTTGAGCGGGTTGCGGTGCGCCGCCTGGGGGTGGGTGACTTGCTGCGGGTGCAGCCCGGCGAGTCGTTTGCTGCAGACGGCGTGGTCGAGCAAGGCACCAGCAGCGTGGACGAGGCGCTGCTCACTGGCGAGTCGCTCCCCTTGCGCCGTGGCGTGGGCGCATCGGTGCTGGCGGGCAGCTTTAACCTCAGCGCCACGCTGTGGGTGCGCGTGCAGCGGGTGGCCGCAGACACTCGCTTTGCGCACATTGTGGCGCTGATGGAAGCGGCCTCCGCCACCAAACCTACGCTGGCGCGCATCGCCGACCGGCTGGCCAAGCCTTTTTTGCTGGCGGTGCTGCTCAGCGCCGCAGGGGCCGCAGTGTGGTGGTGGGACCGCGACCCCGAGCGCGCGCTCATGGTGGCCGTGTCGGTGCTGGTGGTTACCTGCCCCTGCGCGCTCTCCCTGGCCACCCCGGCGGCCATGCTGGCTGCCGCCGGGCGGCTGGCGGGCAGCGGCATTTTGGTGCGGCGCTTGCAGGCCTTGGAGGCGCTGGCGCAGGTGGACACGGTGGTGTTTGACAAAACCGGCACGCTCAGCCAAGACCGCCTATGGGTGCAAAACGTGCAAACCCGCCCCGGCGTGTCGCAAGACCAGGCACTGGCCTGGGCGGCGGCGCTGGCGCGCCACTCGCAGCATCCGGTGGCGCGGGCACTGGCGGAGTCTGCGCGGGACACGGGCGCCGACTGGGTGTGCAGCGGCGTCACCGAAAGTCCGGGACAAGGGCTGAGCGGCCAGGTGGCTCCAAGGGCTAGCGCGGCCCTTGCCGACGGCGCATCTGGGCTGCGGGATATGCGTCTGGGCTCGGCGGCGTTTTGCGCTGTGGCGCCCTTGGCTGACGCGCAAAGCCACGCCATGCTCAGCGATGCGCAGGGTTGGCTCGCCACATTTTTCTTGGCCGAATCGCTGCGCAGCGACGCCCAGGCCTGTGTGGATGCGCTGCAAGCCGCCGGCTTGGAGGTCCGGGTGCTCTCAGGCGATAGCCAAGCCGCGGTGGACCGGGTGGCCGCTGCCCTGGGGCTCAAGCAGGCGCGTGGGGGCTGCTCGCCCGACGACAAATTGCAGGCGCTGCGCGACCTGCAAGCGCAGGGGCGGCAGGTGGCCATGGTGGGGGACGGCTTGAATGACGCGCCGGTGCTCGCCGGTGCGCAGGTGTCTTTTTCTTTGGGCCAGGCGGTGGCGCTGGCCCAGGCGCAGGCGGACTTTGTGGTGCTGGGCGCACAGTTGTTGCCTGTAGCCCATACGGTGCTGCTGGCGCGGCGCACCATGGCGGTGGTGCGGCAAAACCTGGTGTGGGCTTTGGGCTACAACGCCGTGTGTGTGCCGCTGGCCGTGGCCGGCTACCTGCCCGCTTGGGCAGCGGGCCTGGGCATGGCGGGCAGTTCCTTGCTGGTGGTGGGCAATGCCTTGCGCCTGTCGCGCACCGCGCCGCCGGGGGCCGCGCTGCCGCTGACCACCCTGCCGCTGGCCGCTACGGTGCACTGACTTTTACGGACGCACTATGGACATTCTTTACTTGCTCATCCCTTTGTCGGTGGTGCTGGTCTTTTTCATCCTCGGGGGCCTGTGGTGGGCCATAGACCGCGGGCAGTTTGAGGACATCGAATCCGAAGGCGAGCGCATTTTGCGCGAGCCCTGAAACTTTTCTCGCCAGAAGCGTTTTCATTGCCGCCCGTTTGACTTGTGTCAATTGGCGTTTCCAAAGACCCAAGCACACTTGTGCGCAAGGTCATTTCATAGGAAACGGTATGGCAATTTCGAACGCAAAAGCAGCGAGCTACAACGACACCGTCGTGCGGCAGTTCGCCATCATGACGGTGGTGTGGGGGGTGGTGGGCATGCTGGTGGGGGTGATCATCGCCGCCCAACTGGCCTGGCCTGAGCTTAATTTCGGCATTCCTTGGTTGAGTTATGGCCGCTTGCGACCCTTGCACACCAATGCGGTGATTTTTGCCTTTGGCGGCTGCGGGCTCTTTGCCGCCTCGTACTACGTGGTGCAGCGCACTTCGCAGGTACGCTTGTTTGGCGACAAACTCGCGGCGTTTACCTTCTGGGGCTGGCAACTGGTGATTTTGGCGGCCGCCATCTCGCTCCCGCTGGGCTACACCCAGGGCAAGGAATACGCCGAGCTGGAGTGGCCCATCGACATCTTGATCACCCTGGTGTGGGTGTCCTACGCCATCGTCTTTTTTGGCACCTTGGGCACGCGCAAGGTCAAGCACATTTACGTGGCCAACTGGTTTTTTGGCGCCTTCATTTTGGCCGTGGCCATATTGCACTTGGTCAACAGCGCGGCCATTCCGGCGGGCTGGTTGAAGTCGTACTCGGCCTATGCCGGTGTGCAAGACGCTATGGTGCAGTGGTGGTACGGCCACAACGCGGTGGGCTTCTTTTTGACCGCTGGTTTTCTGGGCATGATGTATTACTTCATCCCCAAGCAAGCGGAGCGGCCGGTGTACAGCTACCGCCTGTCTATCGTGCACTTTTGGGCCTTGATCTTTACTTATATGTGGGCGGGTCCGCACCACCTGCACTACACCGCCTTGCCTGACTGGACTCAGTCGGTCGGCATGGTGTTCTCGCTGATATTGCTGGCGCCCAGCTGGGGCGGCATGATCAACGGCATCATGACGCTATCAGGCGCCTGGCACAAGTTGCGTGACGACCCCATCCTGCGCTTTTTGATCGTGTCCCTGTCCTTCTACGGCATGAGCACTTTCGAGGGCCCCATGATGTCTATCAAAACCGTCAACGCGCTAAGCCATTACACCGACTGGACCGTGGGCCATGTGCACTCCGGCGCCTTGGGCTGGGTGGGCTTGGTGACTATGGGTTCGATGTACTACCTGATTCCCCGCCTGTTTGGGCAAAAGAAGATGTACAGCGTCAAGGCCATCGAAATCCATTTCTGGACCGCCACCGTGGGCATCGTGATCTATATCGCCGCCATGTGGATTGCCGGGGTGATGCAAGGCCTGATGTGGCGTGCCGTCAACCCCGATGGCACGCTCACCTACACCTTTGTGGAGTCGGTCAAGGCCACCTATCCCTTCTATGTGCTGCGCCTGCTCGGTGGCCTGCTCTACCTGGGCGGCATGCTGATCATGCTCTGGAACACCCTGAAAACCGCCACAAACGGCCGCGCCGAGGCGGTGGCCATCCCGTTGGCCGTGGCCCACGCTTAAACCCAAGGAACGCACCATGGCAAATGACAAACCCGCGTCAACCCTGTCGCACGAAAAGATCGAAACCAGCAACTTCCTCATGATCGTGCTGATCTTGCTGGTGCTGCTGGCTGGCGGCATGGTCGAGATCGTGCCCCTGTTCTTCCAAAAATCGACCACCGAGCCGCTCAAGGGCGTGATGCCCTACACCGCGCTGCAACTCGCCGGGCGCGACATCTACACCCGCGAAGGCTGCTACAACTGCCATTCGCAGATGATTCGCCCTTTTAGGGCCGAGACGCTGCGCTACGGCCACTACTCGGTGGCTGGCGAGTCGGTGTATGACCACCCCTTCCAATGGGGCAGCAAGCGCACCGGGCCTGACCTGGCCCGCGTAGGCGCCAAGTACAGCGACGAATGGCACCGCATCCACCTGATCAACCCGCGTGACTTGGTGCCTGAATCCAATATGCCGGCCTACCCCTGGCTGGAGACCACGCCGGTAGACGCCGCCGCCATGCCCGGCCACATGCGCGCGCTGCGCAAAGTGGGCGTGCCCTATACCGATGCGCAAATTGCCAGCGCTGCCGACGAGGTCAAAGGCAAAACCGAACTCGACGCCACCATCGCCTACTTGCAGGTGCTGGGCTTGGCGCTGAAGTAAGCCCAGGAGACGGACATGGACGTAAACACCTTGCGCATTGCGGTCACCCTGGCCAGCTTTGCGATTTTTATCGGCATCTTTTGCTGGGCGTGGTCACGCCGGCGCAGCCAAGACTTCGCCGAGGCCGCCAACCTGCCGTTTGAGCAGGATTGACGAACACAGTACGCACAAGGAAACCTTATGAGTGATTTCACCAGCAATTTTTGGCCCTGGTACGTGGGCGGCATCACCGTGGTGAGCATGCTTGCCTGCTTGCTGCTGCTGTGGTTTAGCGGCAAGGCGCGCGCCATGACCGCCTCGGACAACAGTACCGGCCATGTATGGGACGGCGACCTGCGCGAAATGAACAACCCCCTGCCGCGTTGGTGGGTGTGGCTGTTCGTGATTACCGTGATTTTTGGTTTTGTCTACCTGGCGCTCTATCCCGGCTTGGGCAGTTCGCCCGGTCAGCTGGCTTGGACCGCCCATGGCCAGTACGAAGCCGAGGTGAAAAAAGCCAATTTGGCCGAAGCGCCCTTGTATGCCAAATTTGCCGCCATGAGCCCCGAGGCGGTGGCGCATGACCCGCAGGCCCATGCCATTGGCGAGCGCCTGTTCATGAACAACTGCGCCCAGTGCCACGGCTCGGACGCGCGGGGGTCCAAGGGCTTTCCCAACCTCACCGACAACGACTGGTTGCACGGCGGCACGCCTGAAAAAATCAAGGAAACCCTGGTTCTGGGCCGCATCGGGCAAATGCCACCCATGGCCGCTGCCGTGGGCACGCCCGACGATGTGAAAAACGTGGCCAACTACGTGCTCAGCCTCTCGGGCAGCCCGCACGATTCGGTGCGTGCCGCCCTGGGAAAACCTAAGTTCACGGTATGCGCCGCCTGCCATGGCGCTGACGGCAAGGGCAACCAGGCCCTGGGCGCCCCGAACTTGACAGACCACACCTGGCTGCACGGCTATGGCGAAAACGCCATCATCACCATGGTGAACAACGGCAAGGTCAACCCAATGCCCGCCCAAGGCGAAAAACTCACCGAGGCGCAAATCCAGGTGCTGGCCAGCTATGTCTGGAGCATCTCCCATCCTTAAGCCCATCCGTGAGCCCAGCGGCATTGGCCAGCGGCCATTTCGCTGGCTTGGTACGGCACGCTCGCAGCCTGCTTTGACCCAGACGACCTATTGAGTGTTACTTTTTTGACCACCGATTCCACTCCCGCGCGCACGGTCATTCCGATTGCCGTGTCCCCCGACACCAGCCCGATTGCGCCCCCGCCGGGCGCGGACCCAGAACTGGTGTCGCTGTACGCCGCGCACCAGAAAATCTACCCGCGCAGCGTGTCGGGCTTTTTCTCACGCATACGCTGGGCCACGGTGTTTCTTACCCAGCTGGTGTTTTACGGCTTGCCGTGGTTGGACTGGGGCCAGCGCCAGGCGGTGCTGTTTGACCTGGGCGCGCGCCGGTTCTATATCTTTAACCTGGTCTTGTACCCGCAAGACTTCATCTACCTCACCGGCCTGCTGGTGATCTCTGCCCTGTCGCTGTTTTTGTTTACCGCCGTGGCCGGGCGCCTGTGGTGCGGCTACGCCTGTCCGCAGACGGTGTATACCGAAATCTTCCTCTGGCTGGAAAAGCGCACCGAAGGCGACCGCTCGGCCCGCATGCGCCGCGATGCAGCGGGCTTTTCGTGGGAAAAGCTGGCCCGAAAATCCGCCAAACACGCCCTGTGGCTGGCCGTGGGCGTGTGGACCGGTTTTACCTTTGTGGGCTATTTCACGCCCATCCAGGTGCTAGCGCAAGAATTTATGACGCTGGGCGTGGGCCCCTGGGAGGCGTTCTGGGTGTTCTTTTACGGCTTTGCCACCTATGGCAACGCCGGCTTTATGCGCGAGCAGGTCTGCAAACACATGTGCCCGTATGCCCGCTTCCAAAGCGCCATGTTTGACAAGGACACCTTGGTGGTGACCTACGACGCCGAGCGCGGCGAACCGCGCGGCGCGCGCTCCAAGAAGCTCGACCTGTCCCAGTCCAGCTTGGGCGCCTGCGTGGACTGCAGCCTGTGCGTGCAGGTCTGCCCCACCGGCATCGACATCCGCAAAGGCCTGCAATACGAATGCATTGGCTGTGGCGCCTGCGCCGACGTGTGCGATGAGGTCATGGACAAAATGAACTACCCGCGCGGCCTGGTGAAATACTCCACCGAAAACGCGGTGACCGAGCACTGGACCCACAGCCAAACCCTGCGCCATGTGTTTCGCCCCCGTGTGGTCGTCTACACCTTGATCGTATGGACACTGATTGCCGCCATGTTCGTCAGTTTGTCAATGCGCCCGCCGTTTAAGGTGGACGTGGAGCGCGACCGCAAGTCGCTGGCGCGTGAAGTCGAGGGCGGCATGATTGAAAACGTGTTTCGCCTGCAGATCATGAACGCCTCAGAGACACCGCAGCGTGTGCACATACAGGCCGATGGTCTGCCCGGCCTCAAGGTGCTTACTGACCCCGACCTGGTGGTCGATGCCGCGCAATCGCGCTGGGTGGTGGTGCGATTGCAAGTGTCAATCGAGAAGGTCAGCCCCGGTTCGCACCCGATTCATTTTGAAATTGACGGCCAAGACAGCACTGCGGTGGTGATCGAGAAAGCCGTATTTATTGTTCCACGTTAAGGAAAAAACCCATGTACTACGCCCCGCCCGCAAGCAACGCACCCTGGTGGAAATTTGGCCACGTTTGGCTGGTTGTATCTGGCCCCGCCGTGGTGGTGGTGGCCAGCTTCTTTACCTTTTACCTGGCCTACGCGGGCATGGACACGGTGGTGGATGAGGGCTATTACCAAAAGGGGCTGGCCTTGAACCAGGCCTCAACACCTGCTGCCAACAATCTGGCCCCCGCGCTGCAAGCCCGCAACCACGCTGCTACGGGCGTGGTGGTATCGCCCAAAGGCAATTAAGCCACCCCAGCGACACGGACGGCGCCACCGACAGCGCTCTGGGTGTTGGCGGATTAAGCGACGTCAGGCGCAGTCGGTGCGGCCTACGATCTCCCGCAGCATGTCGCTGCGCAGAATGCGGATATTGCGCTTTTCCACCTCAATGAGGCCGTCCTCGGCAAACTTCGAGAAGGCGCGGCTCACGGTTTCGAGCTTCAGACCGAGATAACTGCCGATTTCCGCGCGCGACATGCGCAGCACCAGTTCGGTCTGCGAAAAGCCGCGCGCCTGCAGGCGGTCCACCAAGTTGAGTAAAAACGCCGCCAGGCGCTCTTCGGCGCGCATGCTGCCCAAGAGCAGCATGATGCCGTTTTCACGCACGATTTCGCGGCTCATGATTTTGTGCACATGGCGCTGCATGGAGGAAATGTTCCGCGAAATCTCTTCGATGCGCTCAAACGG
>CANEVH010000005.1 GCA_947442105.1 Comamonadaceae bacterium
CTGAATCCAGACCGTGAACCAGCGGAAATTTTTCGGCGTGCACTCCTTGAGCATGACGTTTTTTGTTCGGCAGATACGTTCAATGAACTGGCAACAGTTCTGAAGCGTGAGAAGTTCAACGCTTGGAGACCTCTAGAGCATCGATTGCTTTGGGTGAGGATCTTCCGAGAATCAGTGATTTTGGTAGAGGCCACCACGTCCGTCACCGAATGCCGTGATCCCAAAGACAATAAATTCTTAGATCTGGCAATTTCCTCAAAAGCCGATGTCCTTGTGTCTAGTGATGTCCACCTACTGGAAATGCATCCCTTCCGTGGGATTCAAATTCTCCGGTTGACCGACTTCAAACCACAAATCTTTGAGCAAAACGAGCGCGAAAACGCTTGGCATCAAAGCTGCGATGCCGCGCTCAAACAATTCGACGAAACAGGCCTTCACGCGACCCAAGATGATGTGATGGCCTGGATGGGCACTTGGGGCACGGACAAAGAGTTACCAGCACCCGTCGTCAAGCGCTCGAAAAAATCGCCCTAATGCCTGAGCGCTGCCGTCCAGTGCCGGGCAAGATTTAGCCGGCAAATTGGTGAGTGAGCTTGCGCCCCTTTGCTATGAATTACAATGTAATTCAATCTACCACAGGAAAAGCGACCATGGCTGCAAACCAACTTGTACAAACACGCATTGATGGGGCCATCAAAGCAGAAGCGGCCGCCGTTCTGGCCGCCATGGGGCTGACCGTGTCCGACGCCGTGCGGCTGCTGCTCACCAAAGTAGCGCAAGACAAAGCCCTGCCCTTTGAGCCGCTGATTCCCAACGCCGTCACCATCCAAGCCATGAAGGACGCACGTGCGGGCAAGGTGACCCAAGTCGTCAACCTCGAAGCCCTGTTTGCAGACCTCCATGCGCACACCTGACTACACCGGGCAGTTCAAGCGCGACTACAAACGCGAAGCCAAAGGCCTGCACCGGGCCACGTTGGACGCCGACCTTTACGTCGTCTTGTTCGCCTTGCTCGCTGACCAGCCCTTGCCGCCTCGCCACCGCGACCACGCCTTGACCGGCGACTGGAAAGACCACCGGGACTGCCACATCAAACCTGATCTGGTGCTTATCTACCAAAAGCCCGACGCCGACGCGCTGCGCCTGGTGCGTTTGGGCTCGCATTCCGAACTCGGTCTCTAGTTCTCTTCCGCGCACGAAATCACCGGAAGACACCAGCTAAAAAAACAGGAAAATTTCTTGACATTGGCAAGAAATCAGGTCCTATAATGGCATCGGCGTTATTCATTGATTAAAAAACCACCAGCTGGTAGTGAAGTGAAAAATTTTCATTTTTGAAAATGTTTCACTTTTCATAATACGCATCGTATGAAGTAGGAAAGGAGTTTGCCGATGCTCCAAACATCGGTTCAAGCCCATGGTCAACTGCTGCCGATTGCGCGAAGGCTTTGGGCAATCAGCTTGTAAGAGTCTTCCCGGTCGGCTTCGCGTGCAAAGTCCAGCGCGCTTAAACCCTTGGCGTTGCGCAGCCTGGGGTCGGCACCGGCATCGAGCAAGATGGATACCGTGGTGGCGCTGCCGTACATGGCCGCCATCATCAAGGGCGTGGTTTGGTTGGGCGACTCGGCGTCTATGTAGGCGTAATGCGCCAACAGCAGCTTCACGATGTCGTCGCGGCCTCTTGCCGCAGCGTAATGCAGCGGCGTCCAGCCGGTTTTGTTCACATCCGCATCCAGCGCAATCAGGCGCTCGCACACATCGCGCATGCCGCCAATGGCCGCCAGCATCAGCGCGCTCTCGTCCACCGCGTTGCGCCGCTCCACCTGTATGCCCGGCGTGTTGAGCAAGACCGCAATCACCTTGGGCGCAGGCACCCCAATCGCCATCAAGAGGCCGTGCACACCCTTGGGGCTCAGGGTGTTGACGTCAAAACCACGGGCCGCAAGCTGGGCTATGCGGTTTGCATCGTCTTGGGCGATGGCATTAAAAAAATCGTCGTACGAACCCGCATGGGAAGATGAAAATGCAATAAAAACAAGGGCATAGAAAACATTCTTAAGGCGATTAATAAGAATTTTCATGCGCGAACGCCGGCAAAAAGCCGGGTGAAGTTTTCACTCGATGCTGCGCCAACTTCCTCCACGCTGCAGCCACGCAGCACGGCGATTTGCTGCGCAACCAGCGGCACATAGGAGGGGTTGTTGGTCTTGCCGCGAAACGGCACTGGCGCCAGATAGGGGCTATCGGTCTCAATCAACAGGCGGTCCATGGGCACCCAGCTGGCCACGTCGCGCAGATCTTGGGCGGTTTTGAAGGTCAATATTCCAGAAAAAGAGATGTAAAAGCCCAATTCCAGCGCGGCTTCGGCCACGGCGGCAGTTTCAGTAAAGCAGTGGAACACCCCGCCGGCTGCGCCCGTACGTCCGTCTTCGCCCTCTTCTTTGAGAATGGCCAGGGTGTCTTGCGAGGCGCTGCGGGTGTGGATGACCAAGGGCTTTTGCAGCAGGCGCGCGGCACGGATGTGGGTGCGAAATCGCTCTCTTTGCCAATGCATATCGGCCACGCTGCGGCCGTTGAGCCGGTAGTAGTCCAGGCCCGTCTCACCGACCGCCACAACGCGCGGGAGCACACCACGGTCCAGCAGGTCTTGCAACAAGGGCTCAGTCACGCCTTCGTTGTCAGGGTGAACGCCGACGGTCGACCAAAAATTGTCGTATTCCAGCGCCAAGGCGTGCACGTCCGCAAATTCCTCAAGCGTTGTGCAAATACACAGCGCTCGGCTGACTCTGGCCAAAGCCATGGCCTGCCGGATGTCGCCAAGGGTGCTGCGCAGCTCGGGGAAGGACAAATGGCAGTGGGAGTCGGTAAACATGGGCTAAATGGTCTGGTTGGGGCGATCCGCCGTGAGCAGGGTGCCCAACAACTCTTCAATTTTGCGCTTGACATCCGCGCCGCGCTGGTCTGCCGGGAACCGGATGCCGACGCCCTGCGAACGCCCGCCCTGCGCATTCGGTGGCGTAATCCAGGCGACGATGCCGGCAATGGCATGGCGCTGCGGGTCTTCGGGCAGGGTTAGCAGCACATAAAGTTCATCGCCCAAGGAATACTCCCGGCTGGTATGGATGAAGATGCCACCGTCGGTAAAGGCCGTGATGTAGGCGGCAAACACCGAGGAGCGGTCCTTGAGGTTGAGCTGCATCACGCTGGGGCGCAAGGACGACGCGCTGAGCACGGAATCCGACCACGTGGACGAAGGGTTGGGGTTGGGGTTCGGATTGGGGTTGGGTGTCATGGTTGGAGCTCTCAGACAACGGTTTGTTGATGCAAAGACTGGGGCTGGTCAACGCACTGCGGCCAATACGTGCTGCGCTTGGCCCACCAGCGCCTCTTGCAGCAGGCCGGGGTTAAACGGATGGTCTATGGTGCGTTGCTGGGCGCTGAGGTCTTTGCTCCATTGTGTCAGCGTGCGCAGCGAGGCACTTGGCTTTAAATCACGCGCCGCAAAAAAGCGCGGCGCCGCGCCCACCGCCAGGGCCAGCAGGTCGTGGCACAGCTTTTGCTGGCTTGAGAGCAGTTCAGACGGCGCCCAATCGCGCACAAAACTGACATCGCCGCGCGCCATCGCCGCCGGAAAAGCCGACCAAGCGCCAGGATCGCGCCCGCTGTGGGCCAGGTCCAGCGCATCTTGGGGCCGCCCACCACAGGCCAAAAGCGCTTGTTGCGCCTGCGCTTCGGTCAGCCCCTGCGACTGCAACCAGTGCTCGCTGGCCGCCGCATCGGGCCAGCGCATGGCGTGGCCCAGGCAGCGGCTGCGGATGGTGGGCAACAGCTGGTGGGCGGATTCGCTGGCCAGCACAAACTTCACCTCCCCAGGCGGCTCCTCCAGGGTTTTGAGCAAGGCGTTGGCGGTCACGTGGTTCATATCTTCTGCCGGAAACACCAGCACCGCTTTACCGCGTCCGCGTGCGCTGGTGCGCTGGGCAAATTCCACGGCCTCGCGCATCGCGTCAACCCGTATTTCTTTGCTCGGCTTGCGCTTTTTCTCGTCAATCTCGCCTTGCGCCTTTTCACTCAGCGGCCAGCCCAGGGCCAGCATCCAGGTTTCTGGCATCAGCACACACACATCGGCATGCGTGCGCACCGCGAGGGCGTGGCAGCTGCCACACTGGCCGCAGGCGCCGTCGGGGCTGGGGTGCTCGCACAGCCATGCGCGCACCAGCGCCAAGGCCAGCGCGTACTGGCCCAAGCCAGACGGCCCGGCCAGCAGCCAGGCGTGGCCGCGCTGGGCCAGCAGCTCGGCGGTTTGCGCGGCAATCCACGGTGGGACCATTTCTGGGGCGATGGAATCCGGCCTATTCATCACAGCAAGCCCCTGGCGCGCACGGTGGACAAGACCTCCAGCCACACGGACTGCGGACTTTCTTGCGCGTCAATGCGCGCAAAGCGCTCCGGATTTTGTGCGCAGCGCCGGGCGTAGGCGGCAGACACTTTTTCAAAAAAAGCGCCGGGCTGTGCCTCGAACTTGTCAGGCACGCGGGCGCCTGCCAGGCGCTGCGCCGCCACGGCAGCCGGCAGGTCAAACCACAATGTCAAATCAGGTTGCAGCAAGGCGGCGCCACCGGCGGCCGTTCCATCATTGCGCGCTTGTACCCAGGCCTCCAACTGCGCCAGCACCCCCCAGTCAAAGTCGCGCCCGCCGCCCTGGTAGGCGAATGTGGCGTCCGAGAAGCGGTCGCACACCACCACGCGGCCTTGGGCCAGAGCCGGCGAAATCACGCGCTGGATGTGGTCGCGCCTGGCGGCAAACACCAGCAGCGACTCGGTCAACGGGTCCATGGCCTCGTGCAGCACCAAGGTGCGCAAGGCCTCGGCCAAGGGTGTGCCGCCGGGCTCGCGGGTGCGGGTCACTTCCCTGCCCTGCGCCTCAAAGGCTTGCGCCAGAGCAGCAATGTGGGTGGACTTGCCCGCACCGTCTATGCCCTCAAAACTAATGAATAAGCCGTTCATGAATGCTATTTTCCACGCTGGAATTGGTTGACCGCCCGATTGTGGGCGTCCAGCGTTTCGCTAAACACACTGCTGCCGTCGCCCCGTGCCACAAAGTAAAGCGCTTTGGACGCTGCGGGATGCACTGCGGCGCGCAGGGCCTGGCGTCCGGGCATGGCAATGGGCGTGGGTGGCAGGCCAGAGCGCGTATAGGTGTTAAACGGCGTGTCGGCCAGCAAGTCTGCCTTGCGCAGATTGCCATCGAATGTGGCACCTAGCCCATAAATCACGCTCGGGTCGGTCTGCAAGCGCATGCCAATGCGCAATCGGTTGTTGAACACGGCGGATATCTGCGGCTGGTCGCTGGTGCGACCGGTTTCTTTTTCAATGATGCTGGCCAAAATCAGTGCCTCCTCGGGCGATTGAAGCGGCACTTTGGGGTTGCGCTGCGCCCAGGTATCGCTCAAGCGCACGTCCATAGCGTGCAATGCGCGTTGCAGTACGGCGGTGTCGCTAGAGCCTTTGGAATAGGTGTAGGTGTCTGGAAAGAAACGCCCCTCGGGCGCCAGACCCGCGCGGCCCAGCTGCGCCATCAGCTGCGCATCGTCCAGACCCAGCGTATCCGGGCGCAAATTTTCTGCCGCTTTGAGCGCATCCCGCACCTGGCGAAACGTCCAGCCTTCGACCAAGGTTACGCTGCGCGATGCTTCGTCGCCCTGCACCAGCTTTCGCAGCAAGCTGCGCGGGCTGACGGTGCCCTCCAATTCATAACTGCCGGCCCGGATTTGCCGCGCCTGGCCGGAAAGCCTGAACCACCAGTACAGCAGTTGCGGCTGCACCGCCACCCCGGCCTTGGCCGCGGATGCTGCTACTTCGCGGGGACTGGCCCCAGGCTCCACGGACAGTTCCACCACCGAAGTAGCCAGACCCAGCGGCTGATGGACCCACCAGTAGACAAGGGCGCCGCCAAACACCAGGCAGCCGACAAACAAGAACACCAGCGCGCGCAGCACGCCGCTCCAGAAAAAACGCACGTTTGGATGCTCCCTGAATGCCGAAAAATCCCATCATAAGGCGCCCGGCGCATGCCTAGCCGTGGCTCGGCCAAGGCCCGTACGCCAGAGTCAAGGCCCGGCGTAGAAACTTTGCTGGCTGCTTGACGGGGATCAAACACAGGGCATTTTTACGCGCCTAATGCGAACCAGTCGCATCCAGGGTGCATTTCAGGACCTAAGCTTTCTTGTTATCGGGCCGGTGTGGCCCCTGAACGCGGATAAAAATGGAAAATTTTGGATGGCATGGGGGCGACGTCGTAGCGGGTTTGCTGGCGCTTTGCGAGCGCTCAGGCCTGAAAACCTGGCAATTGCGGGGCCGCAGGCTGATACCGGTGGTGCAAGGCGGCATGGGCGTGGGCGTGTCGGCCGGTGGCTTGGCCGGCAGCGTGGCGCGCGAGGGCGGGTTTGGCACGATTTCATCGGTCGATTTGCGCCGCTTGCACCCCGATTTGATGGCGCGCACCGCGCACCTGGACAAAGAGCCCGACGCGGCCCAGACCATTGACGCGGCCAACTTGGTCGCCTTGGACCGAGAGATTCAGCGCGCCAAAACGCTTTCACAAGGCCATGGCGTGGTGGCTGTGAATGTGATGAAGGCGCTGAGCCAATACGCCGCCTATGTGCGCCAGTCCTTGGAGAGTGGCGCCGACGCGCTGGTGGTGGGCGCGGGCCTGCCCCTGGATTTGCCCGAGCTCGCGCGCGACTTTCCGCACACAGCCTTGATCCCCATCCTCTCCGACGCGCGGGGCGTGCAGCTGGTGGTGCGCAAGTGGGAAAAGCGCGGTCGCTTGCCCGACGCCGTGGTGATTGAGCATCCGCGCCTGGCTGGCGGGCATTTGGGCGCCGCCAGCGTGGCCGATGTGGCTGACACGCGCTTTGACTTTGAGGTGGTGCTGCCGCAGGTGCTGGCGTTTTTCAAAACCGCAGGCTTAGAAGGCCGCATTCCGCTGATTGCCGCCGGTGGCATTTCCTGCCAGGCGGACATTGCCCGCTTGCAAAGCCTGGGCGCGTCCGCCGTCCAGCTGGGCAGCGCGTTTGCCGTCACCCAGGAATGTGACGCCGATCCCGCCTTCAAGCGCGTGCTGGCACAGGCCAAGCCGGAGGACACGGTGGAATTTGTGAGCGTCTCCGGCCTGCCCGCGCGCGCAGTGCGCACGCCGTGGCTCAACAAATACCTGCGCATAGAGCCCCAGCTCAAGGCCGCAGCGCACGTCAAAAACAAATGCAATATGTCTTTTGACTGCCTGGCCCACTGCGGCCTGCGGGATGGGGACGCCAGCATCGGCCAGTTTTGCATAGACCAGCAGCTGGGCCACGCCATGGACGGCAATGTGCAGAAAGGCCTGTTTTTTCGGGGCGCGGGCGCCCTGCCCTTTGGCGACCAAATTCGCAGCGTGCACGAGCTTTTGCAGTGCTTGCTGGGCGTCGTGGTGCCCACGCCTATTTCGCCGCCCTTACACGAAGCGCGCGCATAAACCAGATGCGGTCCGTGCGGTAAGTGCGCGAAGGCGTGCCCCGAGGAAAGGTGCCTGAATGCTGGCGAACCCTGTGAGACACACCAGGTGCGCGGTGTCCACGCGGTGACGCGCTCAAGCGAGTGGATGTGTGCGACGTGGCATCCATGCGGCTGCTTTGGTAGCGTATGCCGACCATGGCGGACAGGCGGTTCTTTCAGAAATTCGCAGTGCCGCCTAGCCGCAAGGCGCGGGCCCCATGCTTGTCAGTTCAAGGTGGACGTGCTTTGCAGAATGGTGGCGGCCTCAAGGGCACATCTGCGCGGGGTCTGTGCGCGGCGCCAAGCCGCATAATTCCGCCATGCATGCCACCATTCCACACACCAGTTCCACATCCCCTTTGCTGCTCCCACGGGAGGGCGTTGCCCGTTTGGAGCACTGGGGCGTTATCGAAGTCAGCGGTGCTGACAGCGCCGGCTTTTTGCAAGGTCAGCTCACCAACGATGTTGCTCACCTCTCCCCCACCCAAGCGCGCCTGGCGGCGTTTTGTTCGGCCAAGGGGCGTATGCAGGCCAGCTTTATCGCGCTGCAAGGCACCAAGGGCGACATCCTGCTCCTGTGTAGCAAAGACTTGCTCGCCCCGACCCTCAAGCGCCTGTCCATGTTTGTCATGCGGGCCAAGGCCCAGTTGCGGGATGCGAGTGCCGACTATTCCATTTACGGTTTGCTCGGCGCAAGCACGGGCATGGACGGCGACCACGCTCCAGAGCCGTGGCAGGCCCGTGTGCTCGCAGACACCCGCGTGGTGCAGCTCTATCCAGCCCTGGGTGTGGCGCGCCAGATGTGTCTCATCCCGGCCGGCGCGCCCGCGCCCGAGGGCCCCGCCCTGTCCTTTGACGACTGGCAGTGCGGCGAGGTACTCAGCGGCGTTGCCACCCTGACTGCGGCTGTGGTGGACGCCTTTGTGCCCCAAATGCTGAATTACGAGTCCGTGGGCGGGGTGAGCTTTAAAAAGGGCTGTTACCCCGGCCAGGAAGTGGTGGCGCGCAGCCAGTTCAGAGGCATTTTGAAGCGACGTGCCTACATCGTGGAGCTACAGCAGCCGGTCGTGCCCTCGCCCGCAGCGCAAGCCGGCGCCGCCTTGGCGATGTTTGCCGGGCAAGAGGTGTATTCCACCCAAGACGCCAGCCAGCCCTGTGGCGTGGTCGCGCAAGCCGCACGCCATGCAACCGGGCGCTGGGTTGGCATTGTTTCTATGCAAACCAGCGCTGCGGCCGATCACGGTCTTTGCCTGGGCTCGGCGGGCGGCGCAGCCCTGGCGCTGCTGCCCTTGCCCTACGCCTTGCTTGAGGATATTTAAGGCGAAAGTGAGGCCACGCCTGGCCTGGGCAACTGGCGCAGCGCTGCGGCGGCGGCCCGGCCCCAGCCCGCGCCACGCAGCGAATCGATGACGGCCACGCCGTCAGATTCTGCCGCCTGCACGCGCATTCTGGCCGTAGCAATCGGCTCGTCTAAAGCGTTGCGCAAAACGCAATGCACAGCGTCAGCATCATGGTCGTCAGGCGCGCGCAAGCGCTGAACCACGGCTTGCACTTCGTCCCAACGCGCCATCTGCTGACGCACGATGGGCTGGTCTTGCTCATAGGCCAGCATGGTGTTGCGCAATGGCAGGGGCACCGTCAGCGCCGTTTTGGCGATGGGGTCGGCAAACACATAGACCAACTCCGCGCTCACCAGCAGCTCTTGATCGCGAAAAATGCCGCTCAGGAATTGCAATGACGAGTTGCCAATGCGCGCACAGCGCAGGCCCACCGTCAGGCGGTCATCGTAATGGGCGGAGGCGTGGAACTCCAAGGTAGATTTCTTCACAAACAAGTCGCCGCCCAGGCGCTGCAAGCTTGCTTCATACGGCAGCGCGAGTGCGCGCCAGTAGTCGGCCATCGCGGTGTCGACATAGGCCAAATAGTGCGGGTTGAAAACAATTTTTTGCAGGTCCACTTCCGCCCAGCGCACCCGCAGGGCGTGCAAAAGCCGGAAATCGGCCACCCGGTGCAGGCGCTCAGCCATGGTGAAACGCGTTTCGCAGCGCCCTTGCGGCGTCAGCATGGGCTATGCCCGCCTCGGGTATGGCGCGCCCCATTTTGATGAACTCGTGGACCACACCCCGGTACATCTCCAGGTCCACTGGCACGCCGGCCATGCGCAGTCGGCCGGCGTACAGCACGCCCTCATCCACCAGCGGATCGCATTGCGCCAAGCCCAACCACGCGGGTGCCACGCCCTCCAGGTCCACGGTTTCGCCGTTGGCGCTCTGGCCGTCCAGGGGCGCAAAACGCCAGTCGTCCCGGTCGGCAGGCGTGCGCAAGTAGTGCGCAAAGAAATAGCGAATGTGCTCCTCTTCCAGCACAAAACCCTTGGCAAAGCGCCGGTGCGATTCCGTGTCCTGGTGGCCACAGGTGCCGGGGTAAAACAACAATTGCAGCGCCAAGGCCAGGCCATGGTCACGCGCCGCAATGGCACACGCGCAAGCCAAAGTGCCGCCGGCGCTGTCGCCGCCCACCGCCATGCGCCCGCTGTCTAGCCCCAGACCCTCACCCGACCGCGACAGCCACACCAGCGCGTCCCACGCATCTTCAAAAGCGCTTGGAAACCGGTGTTCTGGCGCAAGCCGGTAGTCCACCGACACCACCGCGCACTGGCCCAGGTGGCTCAGGCGGCGGCACAGCGCATCATGGGTTTGCACGCTACCGATGGTGAAACCGCCGCCATGGAAATACAACAAAACCGGTAGCCGCTCTGGCGAGGGCGCATACAAGCGCGCTAACAGCTGAACGCCGTCGCGGGCCACAAAGTAGTGGTCTTCCACCCGCGCCAGGGGCTGGGTGGGCAACTCCAGCACAGTCGCCCCCGCAGCATAGGCAGCACGCGCCTGAACAGGCGAGAGCGCGTGCATAGGCACATGCCCGGCGCGGGCGATGCGCTCCAACACGCCACGCATGGCGGGGGTCAACAAGGCAGACGGCGAGGAATGGTGTCGGTGCGGCACGTTGATCTGTCGAAAAAGGGGATGGTGGCGCAGGGCTTAAGCGGCTGTAACTGCAGTTTGGCGGCCCACCCGCAGCGCCGCAAGCACGCTTAGCAGCAGCACTGCCGCTGCGCCCAGCAGCGTGGCGCCGTACCAGCCGCGGTCCATAAAGGCACCAAAGACCAGGGGAGACACGGCAAATCCGCTGTCCAAGCCGGAGTACACCAAACCGTAGACCCGGCCCGTGGCGCCTTGGGGCGTGGCTTTTTTGATCATCATGTCGCGCGAAGGTCCACCAATGCCGACCGCAAACCCGGTAACTGCCAGCACCACCATCGTGGGCGTCGCGCCCAGCCAGCCCGTTCCGCACAGCGCCAAGAGCACCGCACCGCAGCCCAAGGCAACAGCCACCACGCGGTCGCTGTTGGCGGTTCGGGCGGCGACGAAGCCGCCGACAAACACACCCAGCGCTGCGCACAACATATACGCCGTCAAAGTCAGGGTGGCCGATTCAAAGCTGACCCCGTGCATGGCTTTGAGAATCGACACCGCAAACACCTGAACCACCGCCAGCGTCATAGTGGACATAAAAAAGAAGCCAAAACACCACCACACCACCGGCAAGCGCATAAACGCCATGGCGTTTGCGGGCGCGGCCTGCGGGTTGCGTACCGCCGCGCGGGTCTGCAATTGATCCCGGTATACGACCATCACCAGCAGCACTGCGCCGTACATCACTGCAGCCGCAACATAGGCTTGGCGCCAACCCAGCAGCGCGCCCATGCCCGCAAAAAAGACCGGCGCCGCAGCCCATCCCAAATTGCCCGTCAGGCCGTGGGCGCTGAACGCGTAGCCCAGGCGCGCCGCCGAGACGCGCTGGTTCAAAATCGTGAAATCCACCGGGTGAAAAGTGGCGTTTGCCGCCCCGGCGAGTACCGCCACGCCAAACAAAGAGCCGTAGCCCGTGGCCACAGAGGCCCACAGACAGGCCAGCATGAACATGGCCAGCGCGGCCCACAGCATTGGCCTCGCACCCACGCGGTCCACCACAAAGCCGGAGGTGGCCTGCCCTACCCCAGAAACCACAAAAAACACGGTCATCAGCAAACCCAACTCGGAAAAACTGAGTCCGAATTCCTTCATGAAGACCGGAAAAAGCAGGGGCAAGATCAGGTGGCCGAAGTGCGAACTGGCATGCGCCAGCCCGACCAAGCCGATGACGCTGGCGTCCTCACGCCAAGCCACAAGGGTTGAAGGCAAACCGATTGCGTTGGTGGCTGGAGTCATGGGAGCGGATAGTAGTGGATTGGCAAACGGACGGCGCAGGGCTCAGCCCTTGCGATGTTCAGATGTTGATACACTCCGAACACATGTGTATTTTATTTATTTGTTATTTTTTATAACAAATAAACAAAATACACAATAAAAAATGGGCGCGAATAGCAATTAAACGCCTGTACGAAATTTCTGCGTGCATCGGTCACTCCCATGAACTTTCTCGACTTTTTGTTTGCGTCAACCCTGCTTGTGTCTGTTGCGGTAGGCGCCTGGCGAGGTTGGATGCCGCAGGCGTTGACGCTGACGGCCTTGGTGTGCAGCTTGCTTGCGATCATCAAATTAGGCCCCCTCATTGCACACCGGCTGCCGTTAAGCGGCCCTGGTGAAACATTGCGTGCGGATTTGGGCGCCGCACTGGCCATGGTGTTGACCCTCTACCTGGGCCACAAGCTGGTGCAGCTGCACCGCCATGTTTTCCCTCGTAATGGGGCTCAGCCGGCGCACCGAACCTTGGGTGCCTTGTTTGGGGTTGCCTCCGGCGTTCTTGTGCTGCTGGTGCTGGCCGTTGTGATTGATGCAACAGAACTCAGAGAAAGCCCTTGGTGGCAGGGCAGCCCGCAAGAAAGAGCTGCCAGAACCCTGATAGACGGCGTGAAAAGCGCGCTGTCGTCCTAGTCGCCTCCGTCATTCCGGGCGTCCCGGCCGTCCAAGGCCTTATTTCAAGTTCTCCCGTATGTAGAGCTGGGTTTTCTGGACAGCCTTGTCCAAAGCCGCAGCCGCGCCGCTCACGCCCACGGTAGCTACAAAAATACCCAGAACAAAAGAGATGAGGTATCCCATACACGTGCCTTCACAAAATGCCGTCGGGTTCACCATCACCGTCCTGCACCTTTGAATCGGCACCATCTAGAAAAACATGAGTGGAAAATTGGCCGCAACGTGAAACGGGCTCATGCCCACCGTTGCCGACATCGCAATCGAGCAGAAAACTGGGATAAAAAAGAGAAAACCCCTCGCACCGCAGTGGATGCAAGGGGTTTGCCAACGTGGTAGTTGGTAGGCGCAATTGGACTCGAACCAACGACCCCCACCATGTCAAGGTGGTGCTCTAACCAGCTGAGCTATGCGCCTGAAGTTCAGTCCACGAGTGTAACAGGACTTAGTTCAGCACCGGCCGGGGGAAGCCCTACTCCCACTCAATCGTCGCCGGTGGCTTGCTGCTCACGTCATAGGTCACGCGGTTGATGCCGCGCACTTCGTTGATGATGCGGCCCGACACTTTTTTGAGCAGCGCATAGGGAAGCTCGGCCCAGTCTGCGGTCATGAAGTCGCTGGTTTGCACCGCGCGCAGGGCCACCACGTAGTCGTAGGTGCGGCCGTCGCCCATCACGCCCACGCTTTTCACCGGTAAAAACACGGTGAAGGCCTGGCTGGTGGCTTCGTACCAGTTCTTGGGCACTCCGCCTGCGCGCACCGCTTCGTCCGCTGCGGGGACGTAAGGCGTGGCGCGCAGTTCTTCGATAAAGATGGCGTCGGCGCGGCGCAGCAGGTCGGCGTATTCTTTTTTCACCTCGCCCAAAATCCGCACGCCCAAGCCGGGGCCGGGAAAGGGGTGGCGGTACACCATGTCGTGCGGCAATCCCAGCGCCACGCCCAGTTCGCGTACCTCGTCTTTGAACAGGTCGCGCAGCGGCTCCAAGAGTTTGAGGCCCAACTGCTCGGGCAGGCCGCCCACGTTGTGGTGGCTTTTGATCGTGACGGCTTTTTTGCTTTTGGCGCCGCCGCTCTCGATGACGTCGGGGTAAATCGTGCCCTGGGCGAGGAACGTCGCACCTTCGACGGCGCGACCTCCATCCGCCCCCTTGTGACCACCATTGCCCGCTTTGAGTTGTGCGGCTTGCTCCTTGAATACGTCCACAAACAGGCCGCCGATGATCTTGCGCTTGGCCTCGGGCTCGCTCACCCCGGCGAGCTTGCCCAAAAACAGGTCGCTGGCGTCCACCCGAATCACCTTGGCGTGCAGCTTGCCGACGAACATCTCCATCACCATGTCGCCTTCATTGAGGCGCAGCAAGCCGTGGTCCACGAACACACAGGTGAGCTGGTCGCCAATGGCGCGGTGGATAAGCGCAGCCGCCACCGACGAGTCCACGCCGCCGGACAGGCCCAAAATCACCTCTTCGTCGCCCACTTGTTCGCGGATTTTGGCTACCGCGTCGGCCACGTGGTCGCACATTACCCAGTCGGGCCGGGCGGCACAAATATCCAGCACAAAGCGGTTTAGCATCGCCTGGCCTTGCACCGTGTGGGTCACCTCGGGGTGGAACTGCACTGCGTAAAAGCGCCGCACCTCGTCGGCCATGCCAGCAATCGGGCAGCTCGGCGTGCTGGCCATCAGCTTGAAGCCCGGCGGCAACTCGGTCACCTTGTCGCCGTGGCTCATCCAGGCCTTGAGCATGCCGTGGCCCTCGGGCGTGGTGAAGTCGGTAATGTCTTTGAGCAAGGCTGTGTGGCCGTGGGCGCGCACTTCGGCGTAGCCAAACTCGCGGGTGTGTCCGCCTTCCACCTTGCCGCCAAGCTGCTGCGCCATGGTTTGCATGCCGTAGCAAATACCCAGCACCGGCACGCCGAGCTCAAACACTGCAGCGGGTGCGTGGTCAGTGGTTTCCTCGTAGACGCTGGCGTGGCTGCCCGACAAAATGACGCCCTTGAGCGACCCATCCGCCGCATAGGCACGCACCCACTCGTCCGTCACGTCGCAAGGGTGCACCTCGCAGTACACATGCGCTTCGCGCACCCGCCGGGCAATCAACTGGGTGACCTGGGAGCCGAAATCGAGGATGAGAATTTTGGAGTGCTGCATGGCGCTTCAGGTAATCAAGAGGAGAAACAAAAAAGGCGTCTGGAACCAGACGCCTTAGGGCTCAAACCAGCCTAATCAGCCCGGTAGTTGGGCGCTTCTTTGGTGATTTGCACGTCGTGCACATGGCTTTCGCGAATGCCTGCGGTGGTGATCTCGACAAATTCGGCATTGTTCTGCATGTCGGCAATGGTGGCGCAGCCGCAGTAGCCCATGCTGGCGCGTATGCCGCCGGACATTTGGAAGATGATGGAGACCATAGAGCCTTTGTAGGGCACACGGCCTTCAATGCCTTCGGGTACCAGCTTGTCGGCGTTGGGGTTGCCGGTGCTTGATTCCTGAAAATAGCGGTCCGCGCTGCCTTGCTGCATCGCGCCAATGCTGCCCATGCCGCGGTAGCTTTTGTAGCTGCGGCCCTGGTACAAAATCACTTCGCCCGGCGCCTCTTCGGTGCCCGCAAACATGCTGCCCATCATCACCGTGCCGGCACCTGCGGCCAGGGCTTTGGCAATGTCGCCGCTGTAGCGGATGCCTCCGTCGGCGATCAGGGGCACGCCAGTGCCGCGCAAGGCCATGGCCACGCTGTCAATGGCCATGATTTGTGGCACGCCCACGCCGGCCACGATGCGGGTGGTGCAAATAGAGCCGGGGCCGATGCCCACCTTGACCGCGTCCGCGCCCGCTTCCACCAGCGCCAAGGCCGCCGCGCCGGTGGCAATATTGCCGCCTATCACGTCCACCTGCGGGAAGTTCTTTTTCACCCAGCGCACGCGCTCTATCACGCCACGGCTGTGGCCGTGCGCGGTGTCCACCACGATGGCGTCCACCCCGGCGTGGACCAGGGCTTCTACGCGCGCCTCGGTGCCCTCGCCCACGCCCACGGCAGCGCCCACGCGCAGTTTGCCAAAGGCGTCGCGCGCGGCGTTGGGGAAGCTGGTTTGTTTGGTGATGTCTTTGACGGTGATCAGGCCTTTGAGTTCAAAGGTGTCGTTGACCACCAGCAGGCGCTCAAGCTTGTACTTGTTGAGCAGCGCTTTGGCTTCAAGCAGCGTGGTGCCGTCGGGCACTGTGATGAGCTTTTCGCGCGGCGTCATGATGGCGCTGACCGGCTGGTCGTAGCGCGTCTCAAAGCGCAAATCGCGCCCGGTGACTATGCCCACCACCTTGCCACCGTCGCACACGGGAAAGCCTGACACGCCCAACTGGTCCGACAAGGCCATGACTTCGCGCACTGTGAAATGCGGGGTGATGACCACGGGGTCGCGCAATACGCCACTTTCGTAGCGCTTGACCTTGGCCACCTGCGCGGCTTGATCGGCTGCGCTGAGGTTTTTGTGCACGATGCCGATGCCGCCTTCTTGGGCAATGGCGATGGCCAAACGCGCCTCGGTCACCGTGTCCATGGCGGCGGACACCAGGGGCAAATTGAGCGCGATGTTGCGGGAAAACTGGGTGGAAAGCGAGGTGTCCTTGGGCAGGACCTGGGAGTACGCTGGGACCAACAACACGTCGTCGAAGGTCAGCGCTTTGCCGATAAGGCGCATGTCAAAGCTCCAAAAAGTCGATTGTACTTGCGCACTCAGAGCCCTTTAGCGCCGGGCGGCGTCCAAAAGTCACGTGTTAACGCCTTAATCTAGGCCTTGACCCGCCGCATTCCATGCGTGCTGCAAAGTCGCGCCGGGCTGCAAACCGTGCTGCCAAAAGGCCTGGGTGGCAGGTACTTGCGCTAGTAGAAAAGCACTTACCAAGCCCGCCAGTGGCGTCGTGCTGGGCTCCACCAAAAGCACCCAGCGCGCATCGTGCGACGGGCCGTGCTCTTCTTGCAGCAGCCCCACCCAGTCCATGGCGCTCAGGGTTTTGAGGATGGGGTCCAGATCCAGGGCGTCTGCGTTCAGCGCTGCGGACAACTGAGGCAGCGACTGGCCCCGCGCGTCCTTTGATCGCGCCTGGTGCAGCGACTGCAGCAACTCCACTGCCAGCTGAAACTGCAGTCCAGGCCCAGCACGCCTTCGCGCCAAGCCGGCAATCAGGCTAGGCGCATAGGCCGTCAGGGCCGCACCCAATAGCACGATCACCCAGGCCAGGTAAATCCAGACCAGCAAAATAGGCAGGGTGGCAAAGGCGCCATAAACGACCGAATAGTCGGGCACTATGGACAGGTACAGCGCCAACAAGCGCTTGGCCACCTCCATGCCGGTGGACACGAACAGTCCGCCCATCCAGGCATGGCCCCAGCGCACCTGGGTATTGGGAAGGTAGCGGAACATGGCGGCCATGCCGGCCGCAACCATCAAGTACTGCAAGGCATCGAGCACGAAACTCACTCCGCCGGGCAAGCCAGTCACCAGACCTCGCGACGCAGACACCGCGTAGGAAGTGACGCTCACGCTCAATCCCAAAATCAGCGGCCCCAGGGTGATGGCGGACCAATAAATCAGCAAGCGCTGGCCCAAGGGGCGCAGCGTGCGCACCCGCCAAATGCTGTTGAGCGTGCGGTCTATGGTGAACATCAGCGCCAAAGCGGTGACCAGCAGCGCCGCCAAGCCCAGGCTGCCGAGCTTGCTGGCCTTGCCCGCAAACTGGTTCAAATAACCCAGCACTTGGCGCGCAATGTTGTCGGGCACCAAGCTGGCAATCAGCCACTTTTGCAGCACGTCCTGGAACTTGGCAAACATGGGAAACGCAGTAAACACCGCCAGCGCCACGGTAAAAAACGGCACCAGTGCAATGGTGGTGGTAAATGTCAGGCTGCTGGCCGTGAGGCCCAGACGGTCCTCGCGAAAACGCTCGCGCAAGACGAGCAGTGTTTGGACCCACGGCACGTGGGCCACATCGGCCAGCCACGACTGGAGTCTTTGTAAATGAATGCGCATGGCCGGTATGATGCCACCGACATGAATCTGCCCCCCTCCCCCCTGGAACCCCGCCCATCCGACTTGCACGCCTCTGACATTGCGCACGGTCTTGACCAGGTCAACCTGAGCCGCTGGCTGGCTGTGGGCAGCCTGGTCGGCTTGATCGTCTTGAGCGTGGCATGGGAGCTGGTTTTGGCGCCCATCAAGCCCGGTGGCTCGCTCTTGGCGCTTAAAGCAGTTCCCTTGTGCGTGCCACTTGCCGGTCTGCTGAAAAACCGCATGTACACCTACCGCTGGGTGAGTTTGCTGGTGTGGCTGTATTTCACCGAAGGGGTGGTGCGCGCCTATGGCGACCGCGCGCCGAGCAGCTATTACGCGCTGCTGGAAGTGTTTTTATGCCTGACGCTGTTTGCAGCCTGCGCACTCCATGTCCGGCTTCGGCTACGCAACGCCAAAGCAATGGGCGCCTTGCCAGGCTCTGATTTCCCGAACCAAGCTGATTCATGAGCCGATCTGAGTTTTTGACTGCCCTGCGCGCCATCGTGGGAGACGCCAACGTCCTGACCGAGGGCGACCTCACCGGCTATGAGCTGGACTGGCGCAAACGCGAGCGTGGTAAAGCATTGGCCGTGGTGCGCCCCAGTTCCACCGCCCAAGTGGCTGAGGTGGTGAAAGCCTGCGCACAAGCGGGTGTAAGCATGGTGCCCCAGGGCGGTAACACCGGCATGGTGGTCGGCTCCACGCCAGACGCCAGCGGCACGCAAATCGTGCTGAGCCTCACGCGCATGAACGCCATCCGTACGCTCGACGCGGCCAACCTGACGATCACCGTCGAAGCCGGATGCGTGCTGCAAACCCTGCAAGAGGCCTGCGACAGGGCCGGGTTCTTATTCCCCTTGAGCTTGGCCTCCGAGGGCAGTTGCACCATCGGCGGCAACCTGGGCACCAACGCCGGGGGCACGCAGGTGGTGCGCTTTGGCAACACCCGCGAACTCTGCCTGGGCCTGGAAGTGGTCACCGCCCAAGGCGAGGTGTGGAGCGGCCTGACCGGCCTGCGCAAGGACAACACCGGCTACGACTTGCGCCACTTGTTCATCGGCTCCGAAGGCACGCTGGGCGTGATCACTGCCGCCACCATGAAGCTGTACCCGGCGCCCAAGTCGCAAACTACCGCGCTGGCTGCCGTGCCGTCACTGGACGCGGCCGTGGCGCTGCTAGGCCTGGCGCACCAGCATTTAGGCGCGGGCCTGACAGGTTTTGAAGTGATGGGCCAGTTTGCGCTGAGCTTGGTGAGCAAGCACTTTCCCCAGCAGCGTGTGCCCTTTTACGAGACCACGCCCTATTGCGTGGTGCTGGAGAACTCCGATAGCGAGTCCGACGCGCATGCGCGCGGCCAGTTCGAGCGCTTGCTGGAAGACGCAATGGCCCAGGGCTGCGTCAGCGACGCCGTGGTGGCTGAGAGCATGGCGCAGGCACGCGCGCTGTGGCACATCCGCGAGAGCATTCCTCTGGCCCAAGCCCAAGAGGGGCTGAATATCAAGCACGATATCTCTATCGCGGTGTCGCGCATTCCCGAATTTGTGCGCCTGGCCGATGCGGCCCTAGAGGCGCAGTTTCCCGGCGTGCGGCTGGTCAATTACGGCCACCTGGGCGACGGCAATTTGCATTACAACGTGCAGGCACCTGCTGGCGCGGACGCTGAAGTCTTTTTGCGTGACCAAGAAGGCCCGATCAATGGCGTGGTCTACGCCCTGGTGGATGATTTCAACGGCTCCATCTCTGCCGAACACGGCATTGGCAGCCTCAAACGCGAAAAGCTGGAAAAGCACAAGTCGCCGGTTGCACTGGGTCTGATGCGCTCCATCAAAGCGGCGCTGGACCCGCACAATATGTTCAACCCCGGGCGGATGCTGGCAGCCTCCGCTGCAGCATCGCAGAAATTGACCACGCCATGACGTCTGACGCCGCCGCACCGGCATTACCCATTCCCCAGCAGTACGAAGACCTGCTGCGCCACGCCTACACCCACGGCGTGGACAAGCAAGACCGCACCGGCACTGGCACCAAAAGCGTGTTTGGCTACCAAATGCGCTTTGACCTCTCGCAAGGCTTTCCGCTGGTCACCACAAAGAAAGTGCATTTGCGCAGCATCATCGTGGAGTTGCTGTGGTTTTTGACCGGCTCCAGCAACAACAACTGGCTCAAAGAGCGCGGCGTCTCCATCTGGGACGAATGGGCGCGCCCCGACGGCGATTTGGGGCCGGTCTACGGCGTGCAGTGGCGCAGCTGGCCCACGCCGGATGGCCAGCACATCGACCAGATCAGCGAAGTGCTGCAAACGCTCAAAACCAACCCCGACTCGCGGCGCATGATCGTGAGCGCCTGGAACGTCGCCGAGCTTTCCAAAATGGCGCTCATGCCCTGCCACGCCTTCTTTCAGTTTTATGTGGCGCCCGCACAGACGCCGGGCGGGCGCGGCAAGCTGAGCTGCCAGCTCTACCAGCGCAGCGCCGACATCTTTTTGGGCGTGCCCTTCAATATTGCCAGCTACGCGCTGCTCACCCACATGGTGGCGCAGCAGTGCGACCTGGAGGTAGGTGACTTCATCTGGACCGGCGGCGACTGCCACATTTACAGCAACCACCACGCGCAGGTGGATCTGCAACTCTCGCGCACACCCCTGCCCTACCCCACGCTGCACCTGCTTCGCCGCCCGGACACGATCTTTGATTACCAGTTTGAAGATTTTGAGGTGCGCGGCTACGCCCCCCACCCGGCCATCAAAGCCCCTGTGGCGGTATAAAAAACCATGCGCCTGCACCTGATTTTTGCCCGCGCGGCCAATGGCGTCATAGGCAACCAAGGCGTACTGCCCTGGCACTTGCCCGAAGACCTGGCGCACTTCAAACGCAGCACACTGGGCTGCCCAGTCGTCATGGGCCGCAAAACCTGGGATTCACTGCCGCCCAAGTTTCGCCCGCTGCCGGGGCGCCTGAATGTGGTAATCACCCGGCAGCCAGGCTGGCAGGCGGAGGGCGCGGTGGCAGCCCATTCCCTGCAATCGGCAATGGCGCTTTGCACAGCGCACCCGGACGTGTGGGTGATAGGCGGTGCACAGATTTACCAACAGGCCTTGCCGCTGGCCGCCACCGCCGAAATCACCGAAATTGACATCGCCCCGGAGGGCGACGCCTTTGCGCCTGTATTTGGCCCAGAGTGGCTGGAGACGCGGCGTGAGCGCCATATGGCTGCCAATGGGCTGGCTTATTGCTTTGTGACGCAGGTTAAGAAGGCAGACTAGCCCCCGGTCAAGCTCTGCCCCAGCCTAGAAGTCTGCGCTGGTTTGGTGCCTCCGGGGCACTTCCTGAGGTTCCTGGTAGTCGTTCGCCCCACGATTGAACTTTGCCCACTCTACGCATTCATCGAACATCAATGGTGTAAGCCAACGTCATCGTCCACAGGCCACCGACGTAAACCATTGCGCGCCAGCAGGCAAAAAAAGCCAACCGGTGAGGGTTGGCTTTTAAGGGATTGGTGGAGCTGGCGGGATTTGAACCCGCGTCCGCAAGCCATCTTCGAGCAGATCTACATGTTTAGTGGTCTGATTTGGGTCTCGCCCGGGTGAACGCGCAGCCACACGCTTTCACCATCGCCAGTACCCTATTGTCTTGCTCCAAACCAAGGTACCCGGTATGGCGCCAGCCGATGTGAATGACCTCACAGCCTGGACGATGCGGTTTTCACCCCATCACCCTTGCCCAGCCCATCGGCCTGCTGTTGTAAGGCTCACTGGTGTTTAAGCAGCGAGTGCGAAACGTTCGTCGTTTGCAGTTAGTTTTTTTGAATCTGTTTTACGAGCGCATTCAGCTCGACATGCACCACAGCGATTCCGTACCCACGTCGAAACCAGTGCAGCCCCAAGCTTTCGATTTTAGGCGCTTTGCAGCAATTGCAAGAGCGCTAGCGGAGAATTAATCTGGGCGTGGGCGTTCCAGGCTGCTACATCGCTTCGGCTGCCCAGATAACCGTAGGTCGCGGCCACGGTGCGCATGCCAGCCGCGTGACCCGCCACGATGTCTCGCTCGTCGTCGCCCACGTAGAGGCAATGCGCCGGGTCCAAGCCCATGCGGCGGGCGGCTTCTAGCAGCGGCGCGGGGTGCGGCTTGGCGTGGGGCGTGGTGTCGCCACTGACAATGGCGCCCGCACTGGCAAACAGGGGCATGCCAGCAGTCAGCGGATCGGTGAATCGCTGCGACTTGTTCGTCACCACGCCCCAGGCTATGCCGCGCGCCTGCAAGGCCGCAATCAGCTCAGCAACGCCCTCAAAGGCAAAAGTGCGTTCGGTGAGGCAGCGCTCGTAGGTGGTGAAAAACTCTTCTCGCATGGCTTCAAAGTCAGCGTGGTCTGGGCCCATGGCAAAAGCTATTTCCAGCATGCCACGCGCGCCCGCACCGCACAGGGGCCGGTAGACCTCCAAGGGCAAGGACGCCATGCCGCGCCGAATGCGCATTTGGTCTGCGGCCGCTCCCAGGTCAGGTGCGCTGTCGATGAGCGTTCCGTCCAGGTCGAAAAGTACGCCCGACACATTGTGAAAAATACCCATCACCGCGCTAGCCCAGCTTTTGGGTGGCGAACAGGTAGTTCACCGACGTGTTGTCAATCATGGCGTAACGGCGGGTAAGCGGGTTGTAGTCCATGCCTTTGGTTTGACGCAGGTCCAGGCCCGCCGCCCGGCAATAGGCCGCCAGCTCACTGGGGCGAATCATCTTGGCGTACTCATGCGTTCCGCGCGGTAAAAGGTTGAGGACGTACTCTGCGCCCACGATCGCCAACAGAAATGATTTGGGACTGCGGTCGAGCGTGGAGAAAAACACCCAGCCCCCCGGCTTGACCAGTGTGGCGCAGGCCCGTACCACGGATGCGGGGTCGGGCACGTGCTCCAGCATTTCCATGCAAGTAACAAGGTCGAAGCTAGCCGACGCTTCGCTGGCCAGGGCTTCGGCACTCACTTCTCGGTAGCTAACCCCTGCCGTTTCAGCTTCCATGGCATGGAGTTGCGCCACCCGAAGCGCCTTGGTGGACAGGTCGATGCCCAAAACCTGAGCACCTTTGCGCGCCATGGAGTCCGCCAAAATGCCACCTCCACATCCCACATCCAGTGCGGAGATACCTTTGACCGGGCATATCGCGTTGATCCACTCCAAGCGCAGGGGGTTGATTTGGTGCAGCGGGCGAAACTCGCTGTCTTTGTCCCACCAGCGATGCGCCAGTTCAGAAAACTTGGCCAGTTCGGCAGGATCAGCGTTTACGGAAGTCGTATTTGTCATCTTGAGATTATCTTGCCCAAGTGTGCTAGGGCTGGCGAAGGAAAAAAAAGACCCGCCGAAGCGGGTCTTTTTTTGGACAGTAGCGCTTATTTGGCGCGGGTGCCGATCACTTCCACCTCTACGCGGCGGTTTTTGGCACGGCCTTCATTCGTCTTGTTGTCAGCGATAGGGCTGGTCTCGCCTTTGCCTTCGGTGTAGATGCGGTTCTTTTCCACGCCTTTGGAGGTCAAGTAAGCCTTCACGGTTTCGGAGCGAGCGATGGACAGCTTCTGGTTGTAGCCATCGGCGCCGATTGCGTCGGTATGGCCCACCGCGATGATCACTTCGAGGTTGATGCCTTTGAGCTTGCCAACCAAGTCATCGAGCTTGGCCTTGCCTTCAGGCTTGAGCACGGACTTGTCAAAGTCAAAGAATGCGTCCGCCGCGTAGGTTACTTTGGTCGCTGCAGCCGCTGGTGTTGGTGCTGGTACCGGCACCGGTGCGGGGGCTGGAGCAGCAACTGGTGCGGGAGCTGGAGCCGGTGCGGGGGCAGCAACTGGTGCGGGGGCTGGAGCCGGTGCGGGTGCTGGTGCTGGTGCAACGATTGCGCCATCGCAACCAGGAGCAGCTGTTGCAGGTGTCCAGTTGGCATCGCGCCAGCACAAGCCGGTTCCGCTCTTCCACACTTCACCACTCGCATTGCGCCAATTGTGAATTTCCTGAGCGCCTGCTACAGAAGCAAATGCTGCTACTGCGACCCATGCGGCAATTTTGTTAAGTTTAATCACGGTATTTCCTTTAAGGAATCAAATGCAGCAGTGCTGCGGGCAAGTTATTGGACGCCTGCGGCGCTGCGCACCAAAAAGCGTTCCAATGATTGTGCCACAGCGACGACCCCACAATTGGCTTATTCGCCCATGAGACACATGGCTTTTTGACGTGGGTCAGCCCCGAATTGGGCATCCTGCGGCCTCGCAGAGGCCGGTCGTAGAATCGGCGCCCAGTTAAAGACGACAACGAAGAAGCTCCCATGACCCAGTTCGCAAAAGAAACGCTCCCCATCAGCCTTGAAGAGGAAATGCGGCGCAGCTACCTGGACTACGCGATGAGCGTCATTGTGGGTCGCGCCCTGCCAGACGCGCGCGATGGCCTCAAACCGGTGCATAGGCGGGTTTTGTTTGCGATGCATGAGCTCAATAACGACTGGAACCGCCCTTACAAAAAATCGGCGCGTATCGTGGGTGATGTCATTGGTAAATACCACCCGCACGGCGACCAGTCGGTGTACGACACGATTGTTCGCATGGCGCAAGACTTTTCTATGCGCCATATGCTGGTCGATGGCCAGGGTAATTTCGGATCGGTGGACGGCGACAACGCGGCCGCCATGCGCTACACAGAAATCCGCCTTGCCAAGATTGCCCATGAGCTGCTGGCCGATCTGGACAAGGAAACCGTCGATTTCGGACCCAACTACGACGGCTCGGAAAAAGAGCCGTTGGTCATGCCCACGCGCATTCCCAATCTGTTGGTCAACGGCTCGGGCGGTATTGCCGTGGGTATGGCGACCAATATTCCGCCGCACAACCTGAACGAAGTGGTGGACGCTTGCTTGCATTTGCTGCGCCACCCAGACGCCACCATCGACGACCTGATGGAAATCGTGCCTGCGCCTGACTTTCCGACAGCCGGCATTATTTATGGCATCAACGGCGTCAAAGACGGCTACCGCACTGGGCGCGGCAAGGTGGTCATGCGCGCAAAGTGCCATTTTGAAGACATCGACAAGGGTGCGCGCCAAGCCATCATCGTCGACGAGCTGCCCTATCAGGTCAACAAAAAGACGCTGCAAGAGCGCATGGCCGAGCTGGTGCACGAGAAAAAGATCGAAGGCATTAGCCACATTCAGGACGAGTCGGACAAATCTGGCATGCGCTTGGTGATTGAGCTCAAGCGCGGCGAAGTACCCGAAGTGGTGCTCAACAACCTGTACAAACAAACCCAGTTGCAAGACACCTTTGGCATGAACATGGTGGCCTTGATTGACGGGCAACCCAAGCTGTGCAATCTGAAAGACCTGATTGAGGTGTTTTTGCAGCACCGGCGCGAGGTAGTGACACGGCGCACGGTGTTTAACCTGCGCAAGGCGCGGGAGCGCGGCCATGTGCTCGAAGGCTTGGCGGTAGCGCTGGCCAATATTGACGACTTTATTGCCATCATCCGCAACGCACCCACGCCCCCAGTGGCCAAGGCCGAACTGATGACGCGCAGCTGGGACAGCAAACTGGTACGCGAAATGCTCACCCGCAGCCGCAGCGACGGCGGCGTGGTAAACGCCGACGATTACCGCCCCTACGGTTTGGAAAAAGAATATGGCATGGGCAGCGATGGCCTCTACCGCCTTTCAGACACACAGGCGCAAGAAATCTTGCAAATGCGCCTGCAGCGCCTGACCGGGCTGGAGCAAGACAAGATCGTCGCCGAATACAAAGAGGTCATGGCCGAGATCGACGACCTGCTGGACATTCTGGCCAAGCCAGAACGGGTTTCGACCATCATTACCGGTGAACTCGGCACGATTCGCCAGGAATTTGGCCAAACCAAAATTGGCGCGCGCCGCAGCCTGGTGGAGCACAGCTCGTATGACCTGAGCACCGAAGACCTGATTACACCCACCGACATGGTGGTCACGCTCAGCCACAGCGGCTATATCAAAAGCCAGCCCTTAAGCGAATACCGGGCGCAAAAGCGCGGCGGGCGTGGCAAACAGGCCACCGCCACCAAAGAAGACGACTGGGTCGACCAGCTGTTTATCGCCAACACGCACGACTACATCTTGTGCTTTAGCAACCGGGGCCGTTTGTACTGGCTCAAGGTCTGGGAAGTGCCCCAGGGCTCGCGCGGCTCGCGCGGACGGCCCATCGTCAATATGTTCCCGCTGCAAGAGGGCGAAAAAATTACGGTGGTGCTGCCGCTGACTGGCGAGAAGCGCACCTTCCCCGCCGACCAGTATGTGTTCATGGCCACGTCCATGGGCACGGTCAAGAAGACGCCTTTGGACGATTTCAGCAACCCGCGCAAGGTCGGCATCATTGCCGTGAACCTGGACGAAGGCGACTACCTGATTGGCGCGGCCATTACCGACGGCCAGCACGACGTGATGCTGTTCTCGGACGGCGGCAAGGCGGTGCGTTTTAACGAAGACGAAGTGACCGCGCACGGGCGCCAGTCGCGCGGCGTCAAAGGCATGAACCTCGAAGACGGCCAGAGCGTGATCGCCATGCTGGTGGCCGAAGACGAGCTGCAAAGCGTACTGACCGCCACCGAGAACGGCTACGGCAAACGCACCAGCATTACCGAATACACCCGCCACGGGCGCGGTACCAAAGGCATGATTGCCATCCAGCAAACCGAGCGCAATGGCCGCGTTGTGGCTGCTACGCTGGTGCACGCGGACGACGAAATCATGTTGATCACCGACCGTGGCGTGCTGGTGCGCACTCGCGTTTCTGAAATCCGCGAACTCGGCCGCGCTACCCAGGGCGTGACGCTGATTGGCTTGGACGAAGGCTCCAAGCTCAGCGGCCTGCAGCGCATTGTGGAAAACGACGCCAACCCTTCTGACGCCACCGATGGCGCCGACGGCAGCGAAGCGTCTGACGGAAGCGCCGACGAGGGCGACGCCCCCACGCAAGCGTAAACCGGGCCTGCGGCGTGACCCGACCCTATAACTTCTCAGCCGGTCCGGCCACCATGCCCGAAGAGGTGCTGGCGCAAGCCGCCCGCGAGATGCTGGACTGGCCTGACGCCAGCGGCAAGCGCTGCGGCATGGGCGTGATGGAAATGAGCCACCGGGGCAAGGAGTTCATGTCCATCTGCGCCCACGCGGAGGCCACGCTGCGCAGCCTGCTGGCGGTGCCCGCGCACTTCAAAGTATTGTTCATGCAAGGCGGCGGTTTGGCCGAAAACGCCATCGTTCCCATGAACCTGAGCGCCCTGCGCGCGCAGCCAGGCCAGCGCGGCCAGACCGACTTTGTGGTGACGGGTAGCTGGAGCCAAAAGTCTTTGGCCGAGGCTGGAAAATACAGCGACACCCACGTGGCTGCCAGCGCCCAGGCCTCAGGGTTCACCGACGTTCCCGACCCGGCAGCTTGGCAAATCCGCCCCGGCGCGAGTTACGTGCACGTTTGCAGCAACGAGACCATCCATGGCGTGGAATTCCAGGCGCTGCCCGACCTGAAGGCGCTGGGTTCGGACGCCGCCTTGGTGGTCGATTTTTCGTCCCACGTGGCATCGCGCCCCGTGGACTGGAGCCGGGTGGGCTTGGCGTTTGGCGGCGCGCAGAAAAACCTGGGGCCGGCCGGCTTGACGCTGGTGGTGGTGCGCGAAGACCTGCTGGGCTACGCCTTGGGTCTTTGCCCCAGCGCCTTCAACTACCAAACCGTGGCCGCCAATGGCTCGATGTACAACACGCCGCCCACCTATGCCATTTACATGGCGGGCTTGGTGTTTGACTGGTTGCAGCGCCAGGGCGGCGTTGCGGCCATGGAGGCGCAAAACATCGCCAAAGTGCAGGCGCTGTACCACGCCATTGACAGCTCAAGCCTGTACGTCAACCACGTGCACCCCGACTGCCGCTCGCGCATGAACGTGCCCTTTTTCTTGCGCAATGAGGCCTTGAACGAGGCATTTTTGGCCGGGGCATCGGCGGCGGGCTTGCTGCAACTCAAGGGCCACAAGTCGGTGGGCGGCATGCGCGCCAGCATTTACAACGCCATGCCGCTGGCCGGCGTGCAGGCGCTGGTGGCCTATATGCAAGACTTTGAACGGCACCACGCTTAAGCCACCCAAAAGAAGAACACCGGATGACCAAAACACTGTCTGACTTGCGCGTGCAAATTGACGCGCTCGACCTGCAACTGCTCGCCCTGCTGAACCGCCGCGCCGGTTTGGCGCACGAAGTCGGCGAGCTGAAAAAAGGCGAAGGCTCGGTGGTGTTTCGCCCAGAGCGCGAAGCGCAGGTGATCGGCAACTTGCAAGAGGCCAACGCCCAAACCCGCAATACCGGCACCCTTAAGCCCGAGAGCGTGGCCTTCATCTGGCGCGAAATCATGTCCGCCTGCCGCGCCTTGGAGGCGCCCCAGCGCGTGGCCTATCTGGGGCCTGCGGGCACGTTTAGCGAAGAAGCGGCCTTGCGCTTTTTTGGCTCCAGCATCACCCATGTGCCTTGCGGCAGTTTTGACGAAGTGTTCCAGGCCGCCACCGCAGGTTCGGCAGAGTTTGGCGTGGTGCCGGTGGAAAACAGCACCGAAGGCGTGGTCACCCGCTCGCTGGATTTGCTGCTGACCACGCCCCTGCACATCGTGGGAGAAATCAGCCTGATGGTGCGCCACCACCTGCTGCGCGCCAGCAATGCGCTGGACGGCATTGAGGTGGTGCTGGCCCACCCCCAAGCGCTGGCCCAGTGCCAGCAGTGGCTGACCACCCACCTGCCGCATGCCGAGCGGCGCGCCGTGTCCAGCAACGCCGAAGGCGCCCGCCTGGCCGCTGCCCAACCCAACTGGGCCGCGATTGCCAGCGAACGCGCGGGCGCTACTTTTGGCCTGCACCTGGCCGCGCGCGCCATTCAAGACGACGCTTTTAACCGCACCCGCTTTGTGGTGGTGTGCCTGCCCGCCACCCTGCCGGCCCCCGAGGCGAGCGGACGGGATTGCACCAGCCTGGTCGTGTCCGTGCCCAACCGCCCCGGCGCGGTACACGACATGCTGGTGCCGCTCAAGCAACACGGCGTGTCCATGACGCGCTTTGAATCGCGCCCCGCGCGCTCCGGCCAGTGGGAATATTTTTTCTACATCGACCTGCAGGGCCACCCCTCGCAGCCGCATGTCAAAGCGGCACTGGCAGATTTGCAAAACCTGTGCGCTTTTTACAAAGTGCTGGGCACCTACCCGCTGGCAGACTAGCGCACGGAGACAGACCATGAAGCTTGGATACACTATTGTGTACGTGGATAACGTTGCCGCAACGCTGGCGTTTTACGAGTCAGCGTTTGGTTTTGCGCGGGGCTTTGTGCATGCGTCTGGGGACTACGGCGAGCTGGTCACTGGCGAAACGACGCTGGCGTTTGCCACCATCGCTTTAGGCCAAAGCCACTTTGCAGAGCCGATGCAGCCCCTCAGCCTGGGGCAGCCGGTGGTGGGCATTGAGCTGGCCTTTGTGACCGACGACGTTTCAGCAGCGTTTGAGCGCGCCTGCGCTGCCGGCGCCCAGGCTTTGGCGCCACCCGAATTAAAACCCTGGGGGCAAACCGTGGCCTATGTGCGCGCGCAAGAGGGAACTTTGATCGAGCTGTGCAGCCCCGTGGGCACGGCATGAGGTTTCAACGCCTCGCCCTTATTGGCTGTGGCCTGATGGGCGGCTCGTTTGCGCTGGCGGTGCGCCAGGCGGCTTTGGTGCAACACATCGTCGGCTTTAGCGTGTCTGAAAAAACCCGCCAGCGCGCCCTTGAACTCGGGGTCATAGACCAAGCCTGCACCAGTGTGGCCGAGGCGGTGCAAGGCGCAGATTTGGTGCTGGTGGCCGTGCCCGTGGGCGCCATGCACGCCACGTTTGCCGCCATGCGTGATGTGCTGCAGCCCAATACCTTGCTGATGGACGTGGGCTCCACCAAGTGCGACGTGGTGGCCGCAGCCCGCGCCACTTTGGGCGAGCGCCTGGCCTGCTTTGTGCCCGCCCACCCGATTGCGGGCAAAGAACTCGCAGGCATTGAGCACGCGGACGGCACGCTCTACCAAAACCGCCGCACCATCCTCACGCCCCTGCCCAGCACCGGCATTCACCGCCTGCAAGCGGCGCACGGCCTGTGGACTGCCATAGGCAGCCAGGTGAGCACGCTCACGCCTGAGAAGCATGACGCCACCTTTGCCGCAGTCAGCCACTTGCCGCACCTGCTGGCGTTTGCTGCGGTGAATGCGCTGATGGCGCAGCCGCAAGGTGCGGCATTTTTGGACATGGCAGGTCCCGGTTTTCGGGATTTTTCACGCATTGCGGCCAGCGACGCTGCGGTGTGGCGCGACATTTTGAGCGCCAACCACGCCGAAGTGCTTGCGCAAGTAGCGCACTTTCGGGCCGCGCTCGACCAGTTTGAAAACGCCCTCAAGCTAGGCGACACGGCCACACTGAGCCACCTTATCCAACAAGCCAGCGAAGTTCGCGCGGCCTGGACGCTGAAAACCGACGCGCTTGGCGACAATGGCGCGCTATGAGCGGCCTCTCCAATAGGTGCCTTTTACACTCACTTTTATGAGGGTGCGCAGCACCTCTTCTTAAACAGTTCATTCAGCTTAGCAACGATGTTCACCACCGCCTTTCTAGACCTGCCCCCCCTGCAAACCGCCAGCGGCACCGTCGCCCTGCCCGGCTCCAAGAGCATCTCTAATCGCGTGCTTTTGCTCTCGGCCCTGTGCGAGGGCACCACGGTCGTCCACGACCTGCTGGACTCGGACGACACCCAAGTCATGCTGGCAGCTTTGCGCCAACTGGGCTGCGGCGTGGATGTGCAGGGCAACACCGTCACCATCACCGGCCTGGGCGGACGTGCGCAATCCGACGCGCCCATCGCGTTTTTCATGGGCAACGCGGGCACCGCCATGCGCCCACTCACCGCCGCGCTGGCGGTGATGGGGGGTGATTTCACCCTCTCAGGCGTGCCGCGCATGCACGAGCGCCCGATTGGCGACTTGGTGGACGCGCTGCGGCTGCTCGGTTGCCAGATCGATTACCTCGGCAACCAAGGTTTTCCGCCGCTGCGCATTGGCAAGCCCGCGCTGCAGCTCAACGCGCCCATTCAGGTGCGCGGCGACGTGTCCAGCCAGTTTTTGACCGCCTTGCTGATGGCGCTGCCGCTCGTGGCGCAGCACCAGGACATCCGCATTGAGGTGGTGGGCGAACTCATTAGCAAGCCCTATATCGACATTACGCTGAACCTGCTAGCGCGCTACGGCATTGCGGTGCGCAGCGAGAGCGGCGGAGCCTTTGTTATTCCCCAAGGCAGCCGTTACCAGTCGCCAGGCAGCATCCATGTGGAGGCAGACGCCTCGTCGGCCAGCTACTTTATTGGTCTGGGCGCCATCGTCTCGGGCACTGGCATTCGGATTGAAGGCGTGGGCGCGGACTCGATTCAAGGCGATATCCGCTTTGTGGAAGCCGCGCAAAGCATGGGCGCTGTGGTGGAAAAAGGGCCGAACTGGCTGCATATTTCGCGCGGGCAATGGCCGCTGCGCGCGATTACCGGCGACTTCAACCACATCCCCGACGCCGCCATGACGCTCGCGGTCATGGCGCTCTACGCCGACGGCCCCAGTGAGTTGCGCAATATTGCCAGCTGGCGCGTTAAAGAAACCGACCGTATTGCTGCCATGGCTACCGAGCTGCGTAAGCTGGGCGCGCAGGTAGAAGAAGGCCCGGACTGGCTGCGCATCCACCCGCTGCCCGCAGCCCAATGGAAGCCTGCCAGCATCCACACCTACGACGACCACCGCATCGCCATGTGCTTTTCGCTGGCGGCCTTCAACCCGGCAAAGCCGCCGGTGCGCATTGAAGACCCGAAGTGCGTCGGCAAAACCTTCCCAGACTATTTCGAAGCCCTGTTTGCGGTGGCCCAGGCTGCGCCCAGCGCCATTCCGGTGCTGTGCGTGGACGGCCCCACGGCTTCGGGCAAGGGCACGCTGGCCTCCACCCTGGCCGCGCAACTGGGCTACCACTTTCTGGACTCCGGCGCGCTCTACCGTATTACGGCCTACGCCGCCCTGCAAGCGGGCTTGGCGCTGGACGAGGCGCATGCCGACGCAATTGCTGCACTGGCGGCCACGCTGGACATTCGCTTTGAGGGAGAACGCGTTTGGCTGGGCGCGCAAGACATCAGCGAGGCCATTCGCACCGAACAGGCGGGCATGAATGCGTCCGCCGTGTCCAGCCTGGGCGCGGTGCGCGCGGCCTTGGTGGACTTGCAGCACAGTTTTCGCCGCCTGCCCGGCCTGGTGGCCGACGGGCGCGACATGGGAACGGTGATCTTTCCAGACGCCACACTCAAGGTCTATCTGACCGCCAGCGCCGCCTGCCGCGCGCAGCGGCGCTACGCGCAGCTGGTTGCCAAAGGCGTTTCGACTACACTCGATGCTCTTTGCGCGGACCTGGAGGCTCGCGACGCACGGGATACCTCCCGCGCCGTGGCACCCTTAAAGCCCGCGCAAGACGCCGAGCTGCTAGACAACTCTGCATTGACGGTCGAATCGTCCGTTACGCAGGTGTTGTACTGGTGGCAAGGCAAGCAGCCTTTTTCTTCCCCTTCGGTGGATTAAAGGGGCTGGCGACAGAAGCCCGGGGCCGTATGGGCCCTGGCAAGGTCCCCAAGACTCCCTTCGCGCTGCATGCGCATGGTCTTGGGGTTCAACAACTTAACCCCGCGGTTTTATTTCCGCACACAGCATGTCCGAATCTTTCGCAGACCTATTTGAAGAGTCACAAAAAGCCTCTGAAACCAGCATTGGTGAAGTCGTTACCGCCGAAGTCGTTCGCATCGAACACAACTTCGTCGTCGTCAACGCTGGCCTGAAGTCGGAGGCCTATGTGCCTTTGGCCGAATTCAAGAGCGACAAAGGCGAACTCGAAGTTCAAGTAGGCGAATTTGTCTCCGTGGCCATCGTCGCCATGGAAAACGGTTACGGCGACACCATCGTCAGCCGCGACACCGCCAAGCGCCTGGCTTCGTGGATGTCCCTGGAAAAATCGCTGGAATCCGGCGAATTTGTCACCGGGACCACCAGCGGCAAGGTCAAGGGCGGCCTGACCGTTCTGGTCAACGGCATCCGCGCGTTCTTGCCCGGCTCCTTGGTCGACACCCGCCCCACCAAAGACTTGTCTCCCTACGAGAACAAGACCATGGAATTCAAGGTCATCAAGCTCGACCGCAAGCGCAACAACGTCGTGCTGTCACGCCGCGCTGTGGTGGAAGCATCGATGGGCGCCGAGCGCGCCAACCTGATGGCAACGCTCAAAGAAGGTTCTGTGGTGCACGGTGTGGTGAAAAACATCACCGAGTACGGCGCATTCGTGGACCTGGGCGGCATCGACGGCCTGTTGCACATCACCGACATGGCATGGCGCCGCGTTCGCCATCCTTCCGAGGTGGTGACGGCTGGTCAAGAGATCACTGCCAAGATTCTCAAGTTTGACACCGAGAAAAACCGTGTCTCCTTGGGTCTCAAGCAAATGGGTGATGACCCATGGATGGGCGTGAACCGCCGCTACCCCCAGGCTACCCGCATGTTCGGCAAGATCACCAACATCGCCGACTACGGCGCATTTGTGGAACTCGAGCCCGGAATCGAAGGCCTGGTCCACGTGTCCGAAATGGACTGGACCAACAAGAACATTGCACCTTCCAAACTCGTGGCCCTGGGCGACGAAGTCGAAGTCATGGTTCTGGAAATCGACGAAGACAAACGCCGCATTTCCCTGGGCATGAAGCAGTGCAAAGCCAATCCTTGGCAAGAATTCGCACAAAACACCAAGCGTGGTGACCGCGTTAAGGGCCCGATCAAGTCGATCACCGACTTTGGCGTGTTCGTGGGCTTGGCCGCTGGCATTGACGGTTTGGTGCATTTGTCTGACCTGTCTTGGAACGAAACCGGCGAAGCCGCTGTGCGCGAGTTCAAAAAGGGCCAGGAAGTCGAGGCTTTGGTCTTGGCGGTGGACGTGGACCGCGAACGCATATCCCTAGGTATCAAACAGCTCGACTCTGATCCATTCACCACCTTCACCGCCATCAACGACAAGGGCCAGGTTGTGACCGGCAAGGTCAAGACCGTGGACGCCAAGGGCGCTGAAATCGACCTGGGTGACGACATCATTGGCTACCTGCGCGCCTCGGAAATCAGCCGCGACCGCGTGGAAGATGCGCGCAGCGTGCTCAAAGAAGGTGACGAAGTGACCGCTGTGGTGGTGAACGTGGATCGCAAGACCCGCAACATCCAGTTGTCCATCAAAGCCAAGGACGCGGCCGACCAGAACGAAGCCATGGCCAACCTGAGCCAGTCTTCTGCCCGCGAAAACGCTGGCACCACCAGCCTGGGCGCCTTGCTGCGTGCCAAGTTGGACAACAACTAAGCCTTTAACCGCTTTTTTGTCATCCAGGAACGACCGGATGCCTTGTGCACCGGTCGTTTTTTTGTGTCACATCACCCCACATCCATGACCCGCTCCGACCTCGTTGAAGAATTGGCTGCCAAATTCGTCCAGCTCACGCACCCGGACGCCGAATTTGCGGTGAAAGCCATTCTTGACGCCATGAACGACGCCTTGGTGCGCGGCCAGCGCATTGAGATTCGCGGCTTTGGCAGCTTTTCCGTCAACCACCGCCCCGCCCGCATGGGCCGCAACCCCCGCAGCGGCGAGAGCGTGGCCATTCCAGAGCGACGCGTGCCGCACTTCAAGCCCGGCAAGGCCCTGCGCGAAGCGGTAGACCAGCAAGCGGCGGAACACGGAGACCCCGCGCAAGATCAAGGTTTAACCTGAAGTGAGCCGATAGAATCGCCCGGCCCCAAGGAAAACAATGAAATCGCTGCTTCAGATCGGTCAGTGGTTGCTCAAGGCGGCCATTTTTTTTACCCTCTTTGCCTTCGCCTTGAACAACCAGGGGGATGTCACCGTACGTTTTTTCTTCGGTTACCAATGGACGGCGCCGCTGGTCATGGTGGTGCTGATCACCTTTGCGGCAGGTCTGCTTATGGGTGTGTTGGGCATGGTGCCCCGCTGGTGGAGACAGCGCCGCGCGGCTTCGCAGGCACGCCAAGCGGCCCAGGCCGCCACTTCTACCGCCCCACCGGCCGCTGCGGCTACCGACACCGGCGCCCCACCCTATGGACTTTGACGCGACACTGATATTGATGGGCCTGCCCGTGGCCTTTGTGCTGGGCTGGCTGGCCTCGCGCATGGACTTTCGCCAACTGCGCCTCGAAAACCGCCAGGCGCCCAAAGCCTATTTCCGGGGACTCAACTTCCTGCTCAACGAGCAGCAAGACCAGGCGATTGACGCTTTCATTGAGGCCGTGCAAAACGACCCCGACACCTCGGAGCTGCACTTTGCGCTGGGCAATTTGTTTCGGCGCCGGGGCGAATACCAGCGCGCGGTGCGCGTGCACCAGCACCTGCTCTCGCGCGGCGACATCAGCAAGGACGACCGCCACCGCGCGCAGCATGCGCTGGCGCTGGATTACCTCAAAGCTGGCTTGCTGGACCGGGCGGAAACTGCTCTGCTGCAACTGGAGGGCACCCGGTTTGAAGCCGAGGCACGGCTTGCGCTTTTGGCCAATTACGAACGCTCCCGCGATTGGGCCCAGGCGGCAGCGGTAGCGCGCAAGCTAGAGGACGCCGGCCAAGGCAATTTTGCCGGCCGCTTGGCGCACTACCTGTGCGAGCAAGCTGCGGCCCTGGCAGCCGCCCACGACATGGTGCAAGCGCAAGCGGTTTTGGCCCAGGCGATTGCGCTGGCACCCAAGGCGGCGCGTGCGCGGCTGGACTTGGCGCAGCTGCAGTTCAAGGGCGGCGATGCGCCGCAGGCACTGCGCACCCTGCTCGATGCGCTCACAGCGGCGCCCAGTGCTGTGGCCTTGATGGCGCAGCCGCTGCGCCTGTATGCGCAGGCCTGTGGTACGCCGGCGCTGGCGCTGGAGCCGCTCAAGGTCGCTTATGCGAACTTTCCCTCGCTTGATGTGCTGGACGCCATAGTCGCCATGGAGCGCACCAGCGCCGCAACCCAAGACACGGCGCGCGACTGGTATGTGCGCCACTTGCAAAAGCACCCGTCTTTGGTCGCAGCCGCCCAATGGATAGAAGGCGAAAAGCTGGAGCACGAGCAGTTTCACCCCCAGGTGCAGCGCGCTTTGGACCATGCCGTCAAACCCCTCAAGCGCTACCGCTGCGCGGCCTGCGGCTTTGAGGCGCAACAGCATTTTTGGCACTGCCCCGGCTGCCAGGCCTGGGACAGTTATCCGCCCCGCCGCGTGGAAGAATTATGAGCCCCAACCAGTCAACCAACAAGCCAACACCCAGCATCAGCGCCGACCAACTGTCCGCATCGCGCGTGCTGGTGGTGGGGGATGTGATGCTGGACCGTTATTGGTACGGCGCGGTAGACCGCATTTCGCCCGAGGCGCCGGTGCCCGTGGTGCGCATCACCCGCGAAGAAGAACGCAGCGGCGGCGCCGCCAATGTAGCAGGCAATATCGCAGCACTCGGCGCCCAGGCGTCCCTGTTGACCGTCGTGGGGGACGACGAGGCAAGCCACAAACTCGAAGCCCTGCTGGCGCAAACCGGCATCCAAACCCACTTTGGCCGCGATGCGGACCTGAAAACCACGGTCAAGCTGCGCATCATTGGCCGCCAGCAGCAGCTCTTGCGGCTGGACTTTGAGAACACCCCAAAAAGTGAAATTCTGGCCAGCCAAACCGCCCAGTTCAGCGCGCTGCTGTCGCAGTGCGACTGTGTGCTGTTTTCGGACTACGGCAAAGGCGGCCTGGCCCACGTGGGCGACATGATTGCCCAGGCCCGCGCGGCGGGCAAACCGATTTTGATAGACCCCAAGGGCAGCGACTATTCGCGCTACGGCCACGCGACCGCCATCACCCCCAACCGCGCGGAAATGCAAGAAGTGATAGGCCCCTGGGCCAGCGAAGACGAGTTGCGTGCCAAGGCCCACGCCTTGCGCCAGGAGTTGCAGCTCGACGCGGTGCTTCTCACCCGCAGCGAAGAAGGCATGACGCTGTTTGACGCCCAGGGCGAACTGCATGTGAGCGCCCAGGCGCGCGAGGTGTTTGATGTGACCGGCGCGGGAGACACGGTGATCGCCACCATGTCCGCTCTGGTGGGCGCAGGCTTGACCCTGCGCGAGGCCCTGCCCTGGGCCAACCGGGCCGGCGGCATTGTGGTCGGCAAATTTGGCACCGCCACGGTGTCCTACCAGGAGTTGTTTGCATGACACGCATCGTGGTCACCGGCGCCGCTGGGTTTATCGGCAGCCGCATCATCGCTGGGCTCAACGCCCGCGGCATCACCGACATCATTGCCGTCGACGAACTAACGCAGGGAGACAAGTTCCGCAACCTGGCGGACCTGCACATTGCCGATTACGTAGATGCGGATGCGTTTTACGGCGCCTTTGCCGATCGGGCTTACGGGCGTGTTGAGGCAGTTTTTCACGAAGGCGCGTGCAGCGACACCATGGAACTTGACGGCAAGTACATGATGGAAAACAACTTCGAGACCTCCAAGCGCTTGTTCCAGTCCGCACAGGCGCAGGGCACGCGGCTCTTGTACGCGTCCTCCGCAGCCACCTATGGCGGCTCGGACACCTTCAAAGAGGAACCCGCGTTTGAGGCGCCGCTCAATGTCTACGGCTACTCCAAGCTCTTGTTTGACCAGGTCATGCGCCGCGAACTGGGCGCGCAGTTGCAGCAGGCCAAGACGCAGGTGGTGGGGTTTCGCTATTTCAACGTCTACGGCCCGCACGAGCAGCACAAAGGCCGCATGGCCAGCGTGGCCTACCACCAGTTTCACCAGTTCAAGGCGGAGGGGCGCGTCAAGCTGTTTGGCGAATACGGCGGCTATGCGCCGGGCGCCCAGATGCGCGACTTTGTGTTTGTGGACGACGTGTTGGCGGTCAACCTGTGGTTTTTTGACCACCCTGCGCAAAGTGGCATTTTTAACCTTGGCTCCGGCTGCGCCCAGCCTTTTAACGACGTGGCCTGCGCGGTAGTCAACACCTTGCGCGCGCAAGACGGCCATGTGCCGCTGGCGCTGGAAACCATCGCGGCCATGGGCTTGATTGCGTACATCCCCTTCCCCGAGGCCTTGCGCGGCAAATACCAGTGCTACACCCAGGCCGACCTGGGCGCGCTGCGCGCTACCGGGTGCGACCACGTATTTGCCGACGTGGCCACGGGCGTGGGACGGTATGTGAAATGGATGTCTGCCAATCCCTGATCGAAAGCCCACCATGCGCCCGCACCGACTTTTGACTGCCGCGCTGGCCAGCCTGCTGTCTGCCGCGTCACTTGGTGCCACAGAGATCAACCAGGCCACCGAGGCCGAGCTCGACAGCGTCAAAGGCCTGGGGCCAGCAAGCACCGCGCGCATTTTGCAGGCGCGCGAACAAGCACCTTTCAAGGATTGGGCTGATTTCATGCGCCGGGTCAAAGGCTTCAAGGTTGCGACTGCTGCGCGGCTGTCCGAGGCGGGGTTGACGGTGAACGGCGCGGCATTTGAGCAGTCACCCAAAGCCAAACCCTGATTTCGCCGCCCAAGGACTCGCCCCCATGCCATCCGTCATCGCCATTTGCATTGGCGCCTGCTTGGGCGCCCTGGCGCGCTGGCGATTAGGGCTGTGGCTCAACCCGCTGGTGGTGCCCGGCACCGCCCTGCCCTTGGGCACGCTGGCAGCCAACTGGATTGGTGGCTACTTGGTCGGATTGGCCGTCGCCTTGTTCCAGGCGCTGCCGCAGCTCGACCCGGTGTGGCGCCTGGCGCTCATCACCGGTTTCTTGGGTGCGCTGACCACTTTTTCCAGCTTTTCCGCCGAAGTCATCGCCATGCTGGGGCAGCAAAAGTACGCGCTCGCCTTGGGCACGGCGGCGCTGCACTTGTTCGGCTCGCTGCTGCTCACCGTGGCGGGCATGCGCACGCTGGGCTATTTTTTGCCGGCGCACTGACCCGTCTTTGGGCATGCGCGGTGGACAGGCGCAACTTCACGGTGTGCGGCGTAGCTATCTGAACGGCGGCAGACGCAGATGATTGCACCAGCCATACAATGCAATCATTGAAGTCAATCATCCCGAGGAGTCATCAATGTCGTCCATCACTGTCCGTAACTTACCCGAGGAGACGCACCGTGCTTTGCGGGTGCGCGCCGCGTTGGCCGGTCGAAGCACTGAGGCTGAAGTCCGGGCCATTCTTGAGAACGTTGCACGACCGCAGGGGCGCGTCATGCTAGGGTCCTTGCTGGCTGAAATCGGCCAGCAAGCAGGGGGTTTCGATCTTGAGATTGAGCGCGACAAGTCGCCTGCAGAACCGATAAGTTTCGAATGATTCTGCTTGACACCAACGTCATCTCCGAGCCCCTGAAACTCACGGGTGATGCGGGCGTATTGAAGTGGATCAATGCGCAAGTTATCGAAACGCTTTACCTGTCAGCGATCAGCTTGGCCGAGTTGCGTTTTGGCATTGCAGCACTGGCGCCCGGCAAACGCAGAGACACGCTGCGCACCAGTCTGGAGCAACGCGTCGTGCCTTTGTTCTCTGGCCGCATCCTGCCCTTTGATGCAGCGGCGTCCGAAGCCTACGCAGTGATTCGAGCCCTTGCCCGTAGCCAAGGAAAAGCGATTGCGCCCGCAGGCGGCTACATCGCCGCAACGGCCACCAGGCACGGTTTGACGGTGGCGACACGAGACACCAGCCCTTTTGAAGCGGCAGGCCTGACGGTGATCAACCCCTGGAATACGCCACTCTGACGGGTTGGAAACATTCCGCCGGTTTGGGCGCCCAGCCTCGGGTGGCAGCCGTCTATCAACCCGGCGCTAAAGCGGCAGCACCTGCGCCATATCCGGCGCGTCCAACCAAGCAGTAAATTCATCGGCCATTTGCCGCGCGGCGCTGGTGGCCGTGGTCCAGGCTTTGACGCGGCTGGGCAGGTCGTTGCCGTAGCGCGAAAAATCGGTGCGGTCGGGCAGCTTGGCGTTGGGCAGGCTTTGCACCCAGTCTGCGCGCGGCGCCAGCAGAACCATCGAGTCCAGCGCGGACGTGGCCCGGTGGCGCGACTTGAGCGCCTTGTCTAACCAACCTGGCACCACGGCTTGCTGAAAGTGCGGGTACAGCACGATGCCCGCGCCCGCCGCCCCGCTTTCCCCCACCTCCTGCGCTGCGAGCGGCAACCCGGCATAGCGCAAGTGCAAGTGGTAGTCTGTAATGCCGCCGTCCCAATACGCCCCCGGCGGCGCACCGGCAATGTCATGCACCGCCTGCAACACAAACGGGATGGAGCAACTGGCTTGCAGCGCGGCCATGAAGTTGCCCTCGTTCAAGGCGCATTGCAGGGTGGCAAAGTCGTCGGTGACAAAAGGCAGCGCGGCGCCCTGGGCCGAGAACACCACGCGCTCCAGCCACCCACCAAGCGCCCGGCGCTGCACCGCGTTGCTGACAAAGGCGGCGGCGTAGCCCAAGGGCGTCCACAGTGGATGCTCGCGCTGCAAAAAGCGCCGCCCGTGCGAGGCCATGATGTGCAACTGATACCGCGGGTGCCCCAGCACCTCGCCAATGCGCCCGCCGTAAAACTGTTCAAGGCTGTGGCCAAACTGCGCGCTCACTTGCTGCGCTGGCACCCGTTTTTGGCCTTCGGGCAGCTCGTAGTGCTGATGGATGTAGTCGCGCTCCAGGCGCTCAAACGCTGCCACCGTGTGGTCCAGGCAGGCGGTGGCCATGCGCCAGGCGCCAATGGAGGCGCCCACCAGCGCCACCGGCTGGCTGCTTTGCGGCAGCCAGTGGCCGAAGATAAAGCGGTCCAGCGGCCCCAATATCAGGCCTTTGGGCCCGCCCGCCGCCGCCGGAACCACGCCCACATGCGCGGGCAGCAAGCCGTGTGCCGCCAGGTGCGCCCGCGCGCGGGGTCCGGCATAAATTTGCAGTGCGCGCATACCCATGGCCAGCCCTTATTTGCGCAAACCCTGCAATTTGGAAAACGCCGATGCCATGGCGCTGGGGCCTTGGGGTTCGGGCGCGCGTTGCGGCGGGCGCTGGCCGCGGTTGGCGCCTTCAAAGCGGTTGTCGCGCGGGGCGCCCCGCTCGCCAGTATTGCGCGGTGCCTCGCCCAGCTTCATGGTCAGCGCAATGCGCTTGCGTGCCACGTCCACTTCCACCACCTGCACTTTGACGATGTCGCCGGTCTTGACCACCTCGCGTGCGTCGCTCACAAACTTATGGGCTAGCTGGCTCACGTGCACCAGGCCGTCTTGGTGCACGCCCAGGTCCACAAAGGCGCCAAAGGCGGCCACGTTGCTTACCGTGCCCTCCAAAATCATGCCTTCCACCAGGTCTTTGATGTCGTTCACGCCGTCTTGCAAGCGCGCCACCTTGAAGTCCGGGCGCGGGTCGCGGCCGGGCTTTTCCAGCTCGCTCAAAATGTCTTGTACCGTGATGACGCCAAACTTTTCGTTGGCAAACAGCTCGGGGCGCAGGGTTTTGAGCATGTCGGCGCGGCCCATCAGCGCGGCAATTGGCGTGGCCGCTTTGGCGATGATTTTTTCCACCACCGGATAGGTTTCGGGGTGCACGCCGGTCATGTCCAGCGGGTTGTCGCCGCCGCGAATGCGCAAAAAGCCCGCGCTTTGCTCAAAAGTCTTGGCGCCCAGCCCCGCCACTTGCAGCAGCTGCTGGCGGTTGGCAAAGGCGCCGTTGGCCTCGCGCCAGCGCACCACGGCCTTGGCCACCGTGCCCGAGAGGCCCGACACGCGCGATAGCAGCGGCACGCTGGCGGTGTTCAGGTCCACGCCCACGGCGTTCACGCAGTCTTCCACCACCGTGGCCAGGGTTTTGGCCAGCTCGCTTTGGTTCACATCGTGCTGGTACTGGCCTACGCCGATGGACTTGGGGTCAATCTTCACCAGCTCGGCCAGCGGGTCTTGCAGGCGCCGGGCAATGCTGGCGGCGCCGCGCAGGCTCACGTCCACGTCGGGCATTTCTTGGCTGGCGTATTCGCTGGCGCTGTACACCGAGGCCCCGGCCTCGCTCACCACCACTTTGTTGATTGCGCCGCCGCCACCCTTGGCCAGCAGCTTGATGAGGTCAGCAGCCAGCTTGTCGGTCTCGCGGCTGGCGGTGCCGTTGCCGATGGCAATCAGGTTCACGCCGTGGCGCTGGCACAGGGTGCCCAGGGTGTGGAGTGAGCCGTCCCAGTCCTTGCGCGGCTCGTGCGGGAAGACGGTGGCCGTGTCCACAAGCTTGCCGGTGGCGTCCACCACCGCCACTTTTACGCCGGTGCGAATGCCCGGGTCCAGGCCCATCACCACGCGCGGCCCGGCGGGTGCGGCCAGCAGCAGGTCGCGCACATTGTCGGCAAACACCTTGATGGCCACGCCCTCGGCGTCCTCGCGCAAGCGGGCAAACAGGTCGCGCTCGGTGGACAGGCTGAGCTTGACGCGCCAGGTCCAGGCCACGCATTTGCGAATCAAGTCGTCCGCCGCGCGGCCCTGGTGGCTCCAGCCCAGGCGCAGTGCAATGCGCGCCTCGGCCAAGGACACCACCGGGCCTTTGGGTTTCGCCGCACCGGCATCCGGCGCGGCCAGCGCAAAAGCGGCATCGGGCAACACCAGCTTGGCGTCCAAAATGTCCAGCGCCCGCCCGCGAAACACCGCCAGCGCCCGGTGCGAAGGCACGCGGCCAATCGGCTCGTCATAGGCAAAGTAATCGCGAAACTTGGCCACCTCGGGCTGGTTTTCGTCTTTGCCCTCAATCCGCTTGCTTTGCAGCAGGCCCTGGTCCCACAGCCAGGCGCGCAGGTCTTGCACTACGGCAGGCGCCTCGGCCCAGCGCTCACTTAGCAAATCACGCACGCCGTCCAGCACCAAAGCCACGGTGGAGAAATCGGGTTGTTTGTCCTCGCCTTCAACCACCGGGCGCATGGGCACCACATAGGCCAGCGCCTCGTCCGCGGGCACCAGATTGGGGTTGGCAAACAAGGCGTCGGCCAGCGGCTCCAGCCCGGCTTCGCGCGCCAACTGGCCCTTGGTGCGGCGCTTGAGCTTGAAGGGCAGGTAAATGTCTTCCAGCTCCTGCTTGGTGGCGGCGGCCTCAATGGCGGCCATCAGGGCGGGCGTGAGCTTGCCCTGTTCGTCAATCGCCTTGGCCACCACCAGGCGCCGGTCGCGCAGCTCGCGCAAATAGGACAAACGCGCCTCCAGCTCGCGCAACTGAATGTCGTCCAGCCCGTCGGTCACCTCTTTGCGGTAGCGGGCGATAAAGGGCACGGTGGCACCCCCGTCGAGCAAGGCCACGGCGGCCTCGACTTGCTTGGGACGAACTCGGATTTCTTGCGCGATTTGCGCGATGATTTTTTGCATGACAAGCTAGCGGGAGCCAGCGCCGGGGGCTGGGCTTGGGGGGCGGGGTACGGGAGGGGGAACGGGGCTTGGGGACCAGATGGATGGGCTTGAGCAAGGGAGTAAATTTTACTTTGTTGCCCGTGACCGGCCTAAGCTACCTCAAACCACGGACAGCTCTGGACGACACACCACACTCTAAACGGGCGTTCCCCAGCTACTCCAACAATCACTCGCCAATTCAAAGGATGATTCCCGTAACATGCGCGTTCTTCTTGATTGCGCGAAGCCAAGCGCTTCTGGCGGTCAATCACATACCTCGCTGGTAAGATACAACTACTGATTAAACATCCAGTGAGGCTTTCTTGGCTCAATACCAACTTTACGAACAGATCTCCCCCTCTCGCCCAATCTTGAAATGGGCGGGTGGCAAGACTCAGCTATTGCGCGAACTAACTGCGCTTCTCCCCGAGAAATTTGCCTCTTATCACGAGCCTTTTTTTGGTGGTGGTGCGCTGTTCTTTCACTTGCAACCACGAAGTGCATTTTTATCCGACGCAAATCCGGAGCTCGCCAATCTTTACACCCAGGTGGGAATGAATGTCGAAGCGGTAATCGAAGAGCTGCGTAAGCACGAAAACAACGCAGATGCATTTTACGGATGTCGTGGGCTTCAATGGAGAGAACTAAAACCATCCACTGCTGCGGCTCGCACAATTTACTTGAACAAGACGTGCTTTAACGGCCTTTATCGCGTGAATCGTAAGGGACAATTCAACACTCCATTTGGACGTTACAAAAACCCGAATATTTGCGACCTTGAAACGCTCCGAGCCGCTGCACTTATTTTGAGTCGGGCGACGTTCGCTTGCGGTGACTACAAGCACGAGCTACTGCGAAACGCGAAAGAGGGTGACCTAGTGTTCCTCGATCCGCCCTATTTACCAATCAGTCCTTATGCTGACTTCAAGAGATACACTGCTGAACAGTTCTATGAGGATGACCATCGTGAACTTAGCGAAGAAGTTCGTCGCTTAAGTGATTTGGGGTGTCACGTCATTTTGACAAATAGCAATCACCCGCTGGTACACGAACTTTATGGTCGGTATGAAATCAAAATAATTTCAACTCGAAGGTTCATTAATTCTGCCGGTGGCGGACGAACTGGTGAAGATGTTGTGGTCAACATTAAACCAAAGCGTCGAATAGCTTTGCGCTCCGTTCCGAGTGGATTGTCGATCCAAACTGGGAATTACCCATCCACCCGCTATATGGGGGCCAAGTCAAAGTTGCTGCCGCAGATTTGGGATATTGCATCTCATTTTAAATTTCAGACGGCAATAGACTTATTCTCCGGTTCTGGCATCGTGGGCTATATGCTCAAGGCTCAGGGGAAGACAGTCATTTCAAACGACTACATGGCGATGGCTAATGTTTACGCCAAGGCAAGCATCGAAAACAGCACTGTTACTCTCACTCGCGCAAAGGTGGAACAGTTACTACTGCCATCACCGGACAATGATTATTTTGTTTCGAAGACGTTTGCAGGTCTTTATTTCACGGATGAAGAAAATCGTTTAATTGATAATTTGCGTGCAAATATTAAGACCTTAAAGAATCCTTATGAGCGTGCCATTGCGATGGCAGCGCTTATTCGAACCTGCATCAAGAAAAGGCCTCGTGGAATTTTTACTTACGTCGGGCACAGATACGACGATGGACGCAAGGATCTGCGGACCACTTTCGAGCAGCATTACATGGATGCGGTTGACGTGGTCAATGGCTCTGTGTTTAGTAATGGCCATGAGAACAAAGCGCGACATGGGGACGCAGCAACGATCAAAAGTCACGCCGATCTGGTCTATATGGATCCCCCTTATTATTCGTCACTTTCAGACAACGAATATGTCCGCCGTTATCACTTCGTTGAAGGTTTGGCGCGGGATTGGGAAGGCGTTGAAATCCAAGAAAACACCCTGACTAAAAAATTTAAGAGTTATCCGACGCCATTCAGCTCAAGGCAGGGCGCGGTAGACGCCTTCGACATGCTCTTCAAGAAGTTCCGCGACTCAGTTTTAATGGTGTCTTACTCTTCAAATTCGCAACCGACGCTCGACGAAATGATTAGTTTAATTTCTGCGAATAAAAATCATGTGGATGTAGTAGCAATTGACCATCGCTATTCATTTGGGAATCAAGCCCATAAAGTTAATGACAACAACAATGGGGTCAAAGAGTATATTTTCGTAGGATATTGATGATGGTTACTACCGCCGAGTTTCCACAGGCCGACCGCCTTACCCAAGTGGGGCTGGTTGCAGAAGCAATCGCCAAGGGGAATCACACTGACGACGCGATTGAAAGATACATTGGCTTGGATTCCGGTGGTCGACAAGGCCGTTATTACCGGCAAGCAGCAGTTGTTTTGGGACTCATTACCAACCATGAAAATAATTCGGTGCTGACTGCAGCGGGGCAGGAATATGCAGCAATTGCGACCGAACCCGCGCGATTAGACTTTCTTGCGCAACGACTGGTTGACACTCCCGTGTTTCATCGCGCACTGCAATACATTCTAAAAAATAGTCCGAATCAGACTCAACTGAAGGCTTGGTTTAGAAGCATTTATCATGGTTCTGTCAGCACGGCCGACCGGCGCTTCAGCACTTTTACGAACTACCTGCGAGACGCCAGCCTAGTGGAAGTTGCAACAGGTGCTTATGTTCTATCTAAATATTCGGGCAGCGTACTAAAGACATCTGTCGGCGACACACAAGCTAGCCAGGGCACACCACTCTCACAGGCTACTCCTTCATGGGCGCCATCAGGAAAAACTCGTGGTGGGATTATTCAGGTGGACGTGGATTTGCAAAAACTTGAACGAGCCAATGCCATCCATTGGAAACTGGTTGATGGGAAGTCTATGTTCGTATCGACACTTGGCTCCATACCGCACGATAACGTGCACATCGACCTCTTCGCAGAAAAGGGCAAAGACCTGATCATTTACGAAATGAAATCAGTGAATGACGGATCAACCAACCTCCTATCACAAATTCGGAAGGCAGTCTCTCAACTTTATGAATATCGTTTCATCTATGCAAAGCCTGAGGCGAAGCTGTGCATCGTCACTAACCAAGGGATTTCAAAGGCAAATAAATGGTTATTGGATTATCTTGAAACGGATAGAGCCATTGCATACGAATGGACGGATGACTTCAAACATTTCCAGAGTCAATCGCGGTCAAAAGCAATCACTGGGAACTTTGCGGCCTAGCAAGGCTTGATTACCGTGCGGCGGCGCAATATGTCGAGCAAGCGCAGCCGTTTTTGTGAACTTGACCGCCGACACCCAGGCGAACCTGCGCCAAGCTGCGCAATCACCAGAAAAAGCCGCCCGGCTTAGTATTCGAACGCCTGGGCTAATCCCACCAAGCGGCAACCTACAAGCCTGGGTTTCGCTTCGAAGTAGCGGATGTACTGCCAGAAGTCGGTCTGGGCTCTAACAAAACGGAGGTCAAAAAAATGCGCGCCCTGCACATGTGCAATCAAAGCCATGTAGCGCCAGAAACCGTTCGCCCGGCTATGCCCTGACCTGCCGTCACCCACTTTACACAGCAAGGGTAAGCGCGCTTGTCAATTTGGCCGGAACACGGCATGGTAGGTGCCAATATTTCCACTCCATCCCAACCCCGCTTTTCGTATGAACACCATCCTGCTTGAACAAGTCGGCGCCATCGCCACCCTCACCCTGAACCGGCCTGCTGCCTTGAACGCCTTGTCACCCGACATGAACCGCGAGCTGTCCGAAGCCACTGCGCAGCTGGAGCTGGACAACAGCGTGCGCTGCGTGGTGCTGCAAGGCGCAGGCGAGCACTTTATGGCGGGGGGCGATGTCAAAGGCTTTAACGCCGGGCCGAGCGATGCGGCCTCGCGCAAGATGGGGTTTGAGCGTGGCATTGCAGAGACGCACAGCATCATCACCCGGCTTAAACGCATGCCCAAGCCGGTGGTGGCCAGCGTGCAGGGGGCGGTGGCGGGCTTTGGCGTGTCGCTGATGAGCGCCTGCGACCTGGTGGTGGCTGCTGACAGCAGCTATTTCACCCTGGCCTATTGCCATATTGGCACCACGCCCGACGGCGGCGCCACCTTTGCCCTGCCCCGCACGGTGGGGGTGAAGTGGGCCATGGAGATTGCGCTGCTGGGCGACCGCTTTGACGCCGCGCGTGCGCTGCAATGGGGCTTGGTGAACCGCGTGGTGCCAGTGGCCCAATTGCACGAGGCCACTGCCACGCTGGCCATGCGCCTGGCTAAGGGGCCGACCGCCGTGTATGGCCGCACCAAAAAGCTGATCAATGAGTCGCTGGCCCACACGCTGGCAGACCAACTGCAGGCCGAGCAAGACAGCTTTGTCGCTAGCGCCCTGGGCGCCGACTTTGCCGAGGGCGTGAGCGCCTTTGTTGAAAAACGCAAACCCCAGTTCGTGGGCCACTAAGGCCTGCCCACCCACGCAACCACCCACACGGCACCCACATAAACCACATCACCCAGAGAACCCGCTATGAAAACCCTGATTACCGAAATGTTTGGCATCCAGCACCCCATCATCCAAGGGGGCATGCATTACGTGGGCTTTGCCGAACTAGCCGCCGCCGTGTCCAACGCCGGGGGCCTGGGCATCATCACCGGCCTGACGCAACGCACGCCTGAGGCGCTTGCAGCCGAGATTGCCCGCTGCCGCACCATGACGGACAAGCCCTTTGGCGTGAACCTGACTTTTTTGCCTGCACTGAGCTCGCCCGACTACCCCGGCTACATCAAGGCCATCATTGAAGGCGGCGTGAAGGCTGTGGAGACGGCAGGCAACAACCCGCAAAAGTGGCTGCCCGCGCTGCACGAGGCCGGCATCAAGGTGATCCATAAATGCACCTCGGTGCGCCACGCGCTGAAGGCCGAGGCCATTGGCTGCGATGCGGTCAGCGTGGACGGCTTTGAGTGCGGCGGCCATCCGGGCGAGGACGACATTCCCAACTTCATCTTGCTGCCGCGCGCGGCCGAGTCGCTCAAAATTCCGTTTGTGGCATCGGGCGGCATGGCGGACGGGCGCTCGCTGGTGGCGGCGCTGGCGCTGGGCGCCGAGGGCATCAATATGGGCACGCGCTTCATTGCCACGCAAGAAGCGCCGGTGCATGAAAAGGTGAAGCAAGCCATTGTGGCCGCCAGCGAGCTAGACACCCGGCTGGTGATGCGCCCCTTGCGCAACACCGAGCGCGTGTTGCGCAACGCCGCAGTGGACCGCCTGCTGGAAAAAGAACGCACCCTGGGCGCAGACCTGAAGTTTGAGGACATCATCAACGAGGTGGCCGGGGTCTACCCGCGCATCATGATCGAAGGAGACATGGAGGCTGGCGCCTGGTCTTGCGGCATGGTGGCAGGGCTGATCCACGACATTCCGACCGTCAAGGAACTTATAGACCGCATCATGCTAGAGGCCGAAGGCATCATTTACCGGCGCCTGGCCGGGTTGGGACACAGCTAAAGCGCGGGCGCTGCCCCCGTTGCAGCCTCAGTCTGGGGCCTAAACGTGGCCCCAGACCATGAGCGCGTCGCGCCCCTCGGTCACCAAGTCCACCTTGGCGCCCACGGGCAGCAACACTTTGGTAGCCACGTGGCCAAAGGGCAGGCCGGTGAGCACCGGCACTTTCACCTGGCTGCGCAGCCATTCCACCACGCTGGCGAGTTTGAATCCCTTGTCGTGCGGCAGCAGTTTGAAGCTGGTGAACTGGCCCAGCACAATGGCTTTTTGCTGCGCCAGCACGCCTACGTGTAGCAATTGGGTGAGCATGCGCTCCAGGCGATACGGATGCTCGCCCACGTCTTCCAAAAACAAGACGCCGCCCTTGACTTTGGGGAAGTACGGCGTTCCCAAGAGCGACACCAGCACCGCCAAATTGCCACCCCAAAGCTTGGCGTTGTGAATCTCCAGAGGGCTGTCCGCCTCGGACTTGGGCAAGCGCCAGCCTGCGCCCTCCCCTTGCTCCAGCAGCAAGTCTTCAAAACAGGCTTGCATGATGTCGTCTGGCCCCTCGAGCGCGCCAAAGTCTTGGATCAGCGCCGGGCCTTGCCAGGTAATGGCGCCGGTCTGGGCTAGGACCGCCAGCCCCAAAGCGGTGAAGTCGCTCAAACCCACAAACTGCGTGCCCGCCTCTACTGCCTTGGCAATGGCGCCATAGGGCAGCGCGGGCAAAAGCCGCGTCAAACCATAGCCCCCGCGCGTGACCATGGCCACATCCGCACCGCTGGCCGCCGCCCGGCCAATAGCCGCCAAGCGCGTGGCGTCGTCCCCGGCAAAGCGCTGGTAGCTGGTGAGCGCATCCGCATCCACCTCCACCTCATGCCCCATGGCGCGCAAGTGCTTGAGCCCGCGCCTAAATGCCGCCTTGTCCCGCACCGCGCCAGAGGGAGAAAAAATGTAGATGTGGCTCATAAATCAGTTAAATGGGGGTCAGATTCCAATTATTGGATCAGTCTTTGGCCTGAAAAAACTCCAAGGTGCGCTCTGCAATGCGTTCGCCATGCTCCTGCACAAAGTGCCCGGCCTCGGGCAAAAGCATCACCTCGGTGCAGCCGCGAATCTGGGCTTGCAGTGCGCGCATCACTGGCTCGCCCAGCACCGGGTCTTGCTGGCCGATAGCCATCAGGCTCTGGCCCAACCACTGGGAACTCCAAAACTCTGCGGCGCGGCGGGACACCGCTGCGCCTGGCGAATCCGCAAACTCGGGCACCATGGGCGGAAACGCCCGCAGCGCCGCGCGGTGGCCCCGGTCTGGAAAGGGCGCGTTATAGGCCTGCCATTCGGATGCGCTCATCTGCGGGTTGCCCCGGGCAAATAGGCGCCCGACGTCATATTCGGGGCTCTTGGCGCACCAGTCGCGCCAAGCCAAAAATCCGCTCGACAAAGGCAGCGCACCCGTGGCCAGCGTCGTGTTCATGACCAGCAGGCCCCGATAACGCTGCGGCGCCTCCATCGGCAAGGTCAGGCCCAAAATGCCGCCCCAGTCTTGCACCACCAGCACCACGTTGCGTAAATCCAGCCGCTCCACCAGTTCCAGCAGCGAATGGCGATGAAAGTCAAAGGTGTGAAAGCTGTCTTTTTTGGGCTTGTCGCTCTTGCCAAAGCCAATCAAATCCGGCACCACCACCCGGTGGCCTACCTCGGCAAAGGTCGGAATCATCTTGCGGTACAGGTAGCTCCAGGCCGGGTTGCCGTGCAAACACAGGTAGGTGGTGTGCGCATTTGCTGGCCCCACGTCCAGGTAATGCATGCGCAAACCGGCCAGTGCGGGCAGGTCGCTCAGGTAATGGGCAGGCCAGGGATAGTCTGGCACTTCGGCAAAACAGGCCTCAGGGGTACGCAAGGCGTCTTCTCGAACCGGGTGCATATTCATCCTTTTGGGCTTGAAAAAGTCTTGCAGCACCGCAGCGCACTCGGCGCCCAGCACGCCGCCCTGCACCGCCGTTTGGTGGTTCAAGCCGGTGTGCTCAAACAAGTTGAGCACCGAGCCGGCTGCGCCTGTGCGGGGGTCGGTGGCGCCAAACACCACGCGCTTAAGCCGCGCATGCAACATGGCGCCGCAGCACATGGCGCAGGGCTCTAGGGTGACAAACAGCTCGCAGCCGTCGAGCCGGTAGTTGCCCAAGGCCTGGGCGGCGGCACGCAAAGCGGCAATTTCGGCATGGGCCGTGGGGTCGTGCTGGCCGATGGGTGCGTTGTGGCCGGTGGCGATCAACTTCCCGTCTTTGACCACGACTGCGCCCACAGGCACCTCGCCGTTCTGCGCCGCAAGCGCAGCTTGGGCCAGCGCCTGGCGCATCCAGTGCGCATCAGAGGGCGAGTGTTCAGGCATCAGCCCGCACCGCGCTTATGTGCCCAGACCCATCTGGCGCATCCATTGCCCCAGGGCTTTTTCGTCGGGGCTGCCCGCGTCATAAATTTCCAGCATGCGGGCGTGCGCTTCAGGGCGATGCTGGTTGACTTTCACTTTGCACTGCATGCTTATGATATTCAAAGAAAAAGCAACAATTCCGTTGAGCATTTTGCCCGTGTAGTCCTCGGGCAGGCCACGCCACTGGTCGGCGTAGGCGGGCTCGTGGTCCGCGATGAGTTGCTTCAAAAGTGCGTCTTTGGCAGCATGGCCGTCCAGCACCTCCGCCTGCACGGTGCAATGCACGGCCACATAGTTCCAGGTGGGCACGCGCACCAGGTCGGGATAGACCTTGGGAGACATATAGGCGTGCGGCCCCATAAAGGTAACCACCGCCTGCGGGCGCGCTGCCAAGTATTTCCAGTGCGCATTGCCGCGCGCGCAGTGTCCGAGCAAGACGTCCGACCCACCGGGGCTGGCACCAGACGCTTCAAGATGCAAAGGCAAATGGGTAACAAAGGGCAGACCCGCATCGTCCACAGAAATCAAGCTGGCAAACGGATGCGTGCGCATCACCTGGTGCGCGACGTATACGTTTTTGGGGTCAAATTGCGAGGGGAGGTACATGGCGGTACAGCAGAAAGTTGCTCAGATCAAACGCAGGCACATTGCGTTTGGGCGTGTCGCCGCATTATCCCTGCGAGTTCCCTCGTCCCCATTCCCGCCCCACTTCGCGATGCGTTCGCCCGCCCTGCCTGGTCGCTCACTCCTCAGCGGCCAGCGGTATTTTTTTCTCCAGACCCAATTCTTGAATTTTGCGGGTAATGGTGTTGCGGCCTATGCCCAGCTTGTGCGCGGCTTCGATCCGCCGCCCTTTGGTGTTGGTCAAAGCGGCTTGAATCAGCCGCGCTTCAAAGCGCCGGCTCAACAGATCCCACACTTCTGCATGCCCCGAACGCAAGAGCATGAGCGCCTCGTCTTCCAGCTCTACCTCCCAGCCCGTGAGCGGTCCGCCGTTCAAAGGGTCTGGTGCGATTGCAGACTCGCCCAAGCCACTGGGCGTTTGGTGTGCTTGGCTGCTCGCGTCCTCTTCAGGCAAGGCGTAGTCGCTGTGGGGCTGCAACAAGGCCGCAGACAAAGAACTGGCCACGGGCGCGGGTGGCACCTGCCCCGCATCAACCATTGACGCATTGCGCACCACACCAAACTCCGGTGGCAGGTCTTTGGGTTCGATCACCTGCGCTGGCGCCATGACGGTGAGCCAATGGCAGATGTTCTCCAACTGGCGCACGTTGCCGGGAAAGGCGAAGTTCTCTAGCGCCAGCACGGCAGACTCTGCAATCCGCTTGGGCTCTACGCCCAGCTGCTTGGCGCTTTGCTGCAAAAAATGCCTTGTGAGCATGGGAACGTCTTCGCGGCGTTCGCGCAAAGCAGGCAAGCGCAGGCGAATCACGTTCAAGCGGTGGAACAAGTCCTCGCGGAACGCGCCCTCTTTGACGCGCTGCTCCAGGTCTTGGTGGGTGGCCGCGATCACGCGCACATTGGTCTTGACGGCGCTGTGGCCGCCCACGCGGTAAAAGTGGCCGTCACTCAGCACGCGCAGCAGCCGGGTTTGCAGCTCAAACGGCATGTCGCCAATTTCATCCAGAAACAGCGTGCCCTCGTCAGCCTGCTCAAATCGCCCCCGGCGCTGCGCCTGCGCGCCGGTGAAGGCGCCGCGCTCGTGGCCAAACAGTTCGCTCTCTAGCAGATCTTTCGGTATGGCAGCGGTGTTGATCGCCACAAACGGGCCTTTGGCGCGGGGCGAATGCTTGTGCAGCGCGCGGGCGACCAGCTCTTTGCCCGAGCCAGATTCGCCGGTAATCATGACGGTGACGTTGCTTTGGCTCAGGCGCCCGATGGCGCGAAACACGTCTTGCATAGCCGGGGCTTGGCCCAGCATTTCCGGGGTGTCGCTCATGCCCTCTTCGGCCACTTGTTCGCGCTGGCTTTCTTGCACCGCGCGGCGAATGAGTTCTACCGCCTTGGGCAGGTCAAAGGGCTTGGGCAAATACTCAAAAGCGCCGCCCTGGAAGGCGCTGACCGCACTGTCCAGGTCAGAAAACGCCGTCATGATGATCACAGGCAATCCGGGGTGAAGGGCTTTCACCTTTTCCAGCAAATCCAGCCCCGAGCCGCCGGGCATGCGAATGTCGCTCACCAAAATTTGCGGCGCATCGTCTTCCGTGGCGTCTTCTAGCGCAGCCAGCACGTCGCGCGGGTTGGAAAAGCTGCGCGTGGGCAGGTGTTCGCGCAGCAAGGCCTTTTCCAGAACAAACCGGATGGACTGGTCATCGTCTACGATCCAAATCGGCTTCATGGCGGGCTTTCTGATGTATCGGCAACTAAGGGAGCGGAATCAATATCTTGAAATCCGTATGACCCGGCACGCTATCGACTTCGATCAGGCCGTGGTGTTGCTGCACAAAAGTTTGCGCCAGCGTCAGCCCCAAGCCCGAGCCCCCTTCCCTGCCGGAGACCAGGGGATAAAAGATACGCTCTTTGATCGAATCTGGCACGCCAGGTCCGTTGTCAATGACATGCAATTCCAGTGCCAGCCGATAGCGCGTTTTGCCAAAGGTGATTTGTCGCGCCACGCGGGTGCAAAACGTCAGCACCGCATCCCCTTGGCCCATACGCTCTGCCAGGGCTTGGCAGGCGTTGTGCGCGATATTGAGCACCGTTTGAATGAGCTGCTCCCGGTCGCCGCGAAACTCTGGAATCGAAATATCGTAGTCCCGCACCACACGCAGCCCCTTGGGAAACTCTGCCAGTATCAAAGACCGCACCCGCTCGCACACCTCATGGATGTTGACATCGCCCACCATGTGCGGTCGCCGATGCGGCGCGAGCAAGCGGTCCACCAAACTTTGCAAGCGGTCCGCCTCGCGGATGATGACCTGGGTGTATTCGATGAGTTCGATGGAATCAATCTCCATCTCCAGCAACTGGGCAGCACCTCGAATGCCGCCCAAGGGGTTCTTGATTTCGTGGGCCAGGTTGCGTATGAGTTCTTTGTTGGCTTGGGCACGCTCGGCCAAACGCTCTTCGCGGTCCTGGCGTGTTTGCTGCTCCAGCGGCACGAGTTCGACCACAAAATGCTGCCCGTCTTCAGCGTCGGTCACCATCACATGCACGGGCAGCGCGTCCAAGCCGCCGCGACGCAAAAACGCGTCGTAGCGCATGGCAGCGAACGCGTTTTTGGTAGTGCCCGCGATCGCCTCGCGCAAAGCACTGGGGTCACTAAACACCTCTGCGAGCTGGGAGCCGACGATAGCTCGGCGTGATATTCCCAGACTGTCTTCGAGGGCCGCGTTGGTAAACACGACCGCCGTGTCGGTTCGCACCACGGCGATCAGGCTTGCCAACAGGTCAAACGCATGAAACTTCAATAGGTGCTCCAAAGTCGGGTTCAGCGCGCCGTGCCGCCTGGCATGCGAGAAATTTCTCGGCGAATGCTGGCAATGTCGGCCTCACTGCGTTGGATGTTGGCTTTGAGTTCGGCTACGCGATCCAGGTATTTTTGGTAATTGCGTGTCTCTGCGCCCAGCTTTTCTGGTTCGCCGTCGTTGTATTCTTTGAGCAAATCAGCCCGCCGTGCCTCTGCCCTCTTGAGCTCGCCGTCCAAAATAAAGCGTGCGTCGGCATCTTTTGCACGTTGGTTTGTCGGCCGTACGCTCGCTAAAGGGGGTACTTTCACGGCAGGCACTACGGTGACGTTGCCGGTGGTGATCAGAGTGCACTGCGCGATGCGCTCTCGCGGCACGTTGTTGGTGTACTCATTGCCGCAGCGGTACACCTTGTCTTGCGCCCAACCCGAGTGGCAAAAAACGCACGCCAAAAGCGCCCCAATGAATTTGGTCATTTCTTGTGTCCCTGAAATGGAAAAGACGGCCTAGGCCGCCTTTTTTACTGTTCCTTTAATGCCCATCCTACCGCAGGTACTGGTGGCACCTGCGGCGGTAGAGGGCAAAAAGTCGACCCATTACAGAGAGTAATACATGTCGAATTCGATGGGGTGGGTGGACATGCGCAAGCGCGTGACCTCGCCCATTTTGAGTTCGATGTAGGCATCAAGCATGCTGTCGGTGAACACGCCGCCTTTGGTTAGGAAGGCGCGGTCTGCATTAAGGCAGTCCAGCGCCTGGTCCAAGCTGTGGCAAACGGTGGGCACCAATGCGTCCTCCTCGGGCGGCAGGTGGTACAGGTCTTTGGTAGCCGCTTCGCCGGGGTGGATTTTGTTTTCCACGCCGTCGAGACCCGCCATCATCAATGCCGCGAAACCCAGGTAGGGGTTCATCAGTGGATCAGGGAATCGCGCCTCAATGCGGCGACCCTTGGGGTTGGCCACAAAGGGGATGCGGATGGACGCAGAGCGGTTGCGCGAAGAATAGGCCAGCTTGACCGGTGCCTCATAACCAGGAACCAGGCGCTTGTAGCTGTTGGTGCCGGGGTTGGTGATGGCGTTCAAAGCGCGTGCGTGCTTGATGATGCCGCCGATGTAGTACAGCGCAAAGTCTGACAAGCCTGCATAGCCGTCGCCAGCGAACAGGTTTTTGCCGTCTTTCCAGATGGACTGGTGCACGTGCATGCCAGAGCCGTTGTCGCCGACGATGGGCTTGGGCATGAACGTGGCGGTTTTTCCGTAAGAATGCGCGACGTTTTGCACCACGTATTTCAAGATCTGGGTCCAATCTGCGCGCTGCACCAACGTGCTGAACCGGGTACCAATTTCGTTTTGTCCAGCGCCCGCCACCTCGTGGTGGAACACTTCCACCGGCACGCCCAAAGACTCAAGGATCAAGGACATTTCGGCGCGCATGTCTTGCGTGCTGTCCACCGGTGGCACGGGAAAGTAGCCGCCCTTGACGGTGGGGCGATGGCCTTTGTTGCCGCCGTCCATTTCTTTGCCCGAGTTCCAGGGTGCTTCGGCTTCGTCGATCTTGAAGAAGGTGCCCGACATATCGGTATTCCAGCGCACGTCATCAAAAATGAAGAACTCTGGCTCGGGTCCGAAGTAGGCGGTGTCGCCAATGCCGGAGGCCTTCAGGTAGGCTTCAGCGCGCTTGGCGATCGAGCGCGGGTCGCGGTCGTAGGCTTTGCCATCGCTGGGCTCGACGACGTCGCAGCTCAAAAACAGGGTGGTTTCTTCGAAGAAGGGGTCGATATTGGCAGTATTGGGGTCGGGCATGAGTTGCATGTCCGAAGCTTCGATGCCCTTCCAGCCCGCAATTGACGAGCCGTCAAAGGCATGGCCCGATGTGAATTTGTCTTCGTCAAAATGAGAAACAGGCACGGTAACGTGCTGCTCTTTACCACGGGTGTCGGTGAAGCGGAAGTCAACAAACTTGACTTCGTTTTCTTTCACCATCTTCATCACATCTGCGACGGTCTTGGCCATCAAATACTCCTGTTGCACGGTTGTAAAAAGTGTTGCTCTGGACGCCATGCAGCTTTTATGCCAAAACTGCGGGCGCAACGATTTGCTCGATCCCGGCGTATTTTGCCCTGAGAAGGCGCAATTTCTGGACCCCGACGCGCAAAGATGCAGCAGGCATCTCGGGTACCGTGCACGAAAACACCATTTTGGTGCATTCATAGCTGAGGTGCCGACCTTACGCCGCAGAGCGCACTATTTCGGGGCCAAGCTCGCAGGCAAAGCCCTCCAGCCCAAGTTTTAAGGCCGCGAAGGCGGACTCGACCGCCAAGGCTTCGCCTTTAACGCCCAATTCAATGTGGCGGCCATAGCTTGGATGGTCAACGCTGGGCAGGCTGAACACCTTGACCGCGAAGCGGCGCTCCAGGTCTTCCATCAGCGGCGTGAGCGTGGCTTCCATGGCGCCCATGACGATCACCGATTTTTCCAGGCGCGCCGTGCGGTCAAAACAATGCGCGTAATGCGTATCCAGCACCCACTCGACCATGGGCCAGGCCATCACAGGAAAACCCGGCACAAAGTGCACCCCGGCACCTTGCGCGTCCACGCAACTGAAGCCGGGAATTTTGTTGTACGGGTTGGGAATGATGGCCGCGCCGCTGGGAAACATGCCCATGTTTAGGCGGTGGAGGTTGTCTGCACGCTCGGGCTCGAAGGCCTGGCCGTTTTCGCGCGCAATGTCTTGCATGCGCTCCAAGATCAGCGCGCGGGCCTGCGGATGCAGCGTTAGTTCACGTCCCAGCGCGCTGGTGGCGCACTGGCGGGTGTGGTCGTCCGGCGTGGCGCCAATGCCGCCAAAAGAAAACACCACGTCGCCGCTGGCAAATGCCGCAGACAGCGTGGCGGTAATGCGCTGAGGGTCATCGCCCACATAGTGCGAGTACGCCAGTTGCAAGCCGCGCGCGCCCAGCAGGCTGATGGCTTGCGCCAGGTGCTTGTCGGCACGTTTGCCAGACAGTATTTCGTCGCCAATGATGATCAGGCCAAAGTTCATGGGTGTTCCTTGCTTTCATGCAGGCGCCAAGCGCGCTCCACCATAAAAGTTCTTTCGCGCTAGGGCAGTGGGAGCGGTGGGGGCAATGCGGGCGCTGGGGCTTCACCAAGCACCACCGCTTCTGCCACGGCGCCGTTGGTGGAGTCGGTGTGGCTGCGCAAGGTTTGCAGCGCGTCAAGGCAAAAGTGCGCAAACCACAGCGAAGAAAAAATAAAAATGAGGGTGTATATCCAGATCGACAGCGGCACCAGCAAAGGCGCCATGGCTATCGCCATCAGCCCGACCGACCACAGCAAGCTGGGCGCTGCGCTCAAAAAGCCGACGACCAGGCCCATGATCAGCAGCGATTTGCGGTGGGTGTGCAGCAGCGTGCGCCGCTCAGGCGCGCTGGCGTGCGCAGCCAGCGCGTCAAACGCCATGACGCGGCAGGTCAGCCAGCCCCAAATCAGCGGCGGCAGTACCAACACCAGTGGCGGAACAATCCACATAGGCATGGACACCACCATGGCCACCAGGGCCAGCAGCGACGAGCCAATGGCCCACGCCGCGCTGCCCACCATGCTGGCGCCGTAGCGCCGCTCCAGCGCCGAAAAGCGGCGCTGGGCCACCAGATTGACGATGGCGGGCGCCATCAGCAGCGACACCAGCACCAGGCTTGTGAGCACGATCAAAGGCGTCACCGCCACGATCAATATCAAGGGCGCCACCATGCTTTTGACACTCTGGAGGCCCACCGCTTCCAGCCAGGCCCACAGGGTTTGGAGCAGCACCGAACTTTCAAGAAACCCACCAACGACCGTAACGGCAGACTGCCAGAAAAAGTGCGCCAGCGCTGCCGTGGCGCCCATCAGCACCACCACCGGCACCAAAGACAAAAGAACAATACGCGGATGCAGACAGTACGCCGCCGCGCGCCAAAAGGATTCCACCAACAGCCTCATGGCGGGCTCCAAAGCCGCTGCAGCCCGCGCCACTGCTGCGACCAAAAGCCGCGTCCGTAGTCAACCCCCTGCTCGACTTGGTTGCGCACGCCGGTGGGCGCGTAGCGCAGCGAAAAATCGGCGGTACCAAACAGCATGTCCCACCAAGGCAGCAGCACCCCAAAGTTATGGCCACCCCGCACCGCTTTGGCGCCCCCTGGGGTGGGAGGTGTGCTCTCATGCCCCAGGCCCACGCTGTGGTGCAGGCGATGAAAGCGCGGGCTGACCCACAGCCGCTCGCCCACCGCACCAAACCACAGGCGCAGATTGGCATGTTGCAGGCTTTCGCTGAGCTGGGTAAAGGCCACGATGGCCACAAACTGCCCCGGCGCTACGCCAATGGCAAGGGCCGCCACGGCGAAAAACAGGTCGCGCAAGAGGTCGTCGAGCAAGTGGTTGCGGTTGTCGCTCCACATCGTCATCTGGCGCTGGGCGTGGTGCAGGGCGTGGAGCTGCCACCACCAGCCAAAGTGGTGCTGGGCGCGGTGCAAGCAGTAGTTCAAAAAGTCAAAAACGACCAAATAAATCAACACGCTGACCCACGGGTTGTCGGTCACACCGGGCCACAGGTCGTCGAGCTGGAAAGTGGGCAGCCCCTGCACCCGCAGCATGCCCATGGCGCTATCGACCAGCGGCTCCAGGGTAAAAAACAGCACCAAGCGAAACAAACCCAGGCGGTGAATCAGGGTGTAAAGCACGTCGGTGCGCACCGTGGCGCGGTCGGTGATGGCTTCCACCGGACGCCAGCGCTCCAGGGGCACCAGCACCGCCAGCATGAGCGCGAGCTGCACTAGCCCGACCAAAAACCACCCAGTGCCGGCGTAGCCCTGCTCCAAAAATCCGGCCACACCCAGGCCAAACATGACTGGCTGCACCAGCGCCTCAAACAGCCAGCCCTGGGCTTGGGCAAAAAGTTCTAGCAAAGCGTCCATGGTCAAGCCTTGTGCGCGGCAATCCAGCCCCGGTAGGCCGGGTGGCTGCGCAAGGTTTCAAAACAAAAGCCCTTGGCCTGCAAGCCCACAATCAGGCGCTCCAGTACCGCAGGCGCCCACGGGTCTTTGCGCGACCAAATGCCCAAGTGGGCCATCAAAACGTCGCCGCTGCGCACATCGCGTAAGGCCTTGTTCAAAAGAGCTGTGTTGGGGTATTTGTCGCTGGGCAGCTCGTCACCCAAAAATCCGGCGTCTGCCCAGCCCACATGCGCGTAGCCACAGGCTTGGGCCGCCGCCAGCAGCGCGGGCGAAGTTTTGCCACCCGGCGCACGAAAAAGGGGCAGACTGGCGTGCCCGGTGAGTTCTTGCAGCCGGTCGGCGGACTGTTTGATCTGGCTGCAGTACTGCTGCGCTGTGTACGTCGCCCGCTTACCGGCCGCCGCGCCTGCTGAGGGCTGCATTCGAAACTGTGGCGATCCACCGGCACCAGCAGTACTAGCAGCACCACCACCCGAGCTAAGGTCTGCACGCCAGTACACGTGGTCAAAGGTGTGGGAGGCAAAAGCGTGTCCCTCGGCGGCGCGCGCACGCCACCACGGCGCCCAGTGCGCGCCCAGGCTGCCGTCGCCCGTCTTGGTGGCCTCGTTGGCAGCAAAAAAAGTCACCTTGACCTGGTGGCGCGCCAGCACCTCGGCAATCAGGGGCGCAACTTCCATGTGGCCGGTGTCAAACGTCAGGTAAAGCGGCTTGCGGCAGGGCGCCGCTGGGACCTCAGTGGCCACATACGACGGCGCCACGGCGGCCCATGCCAAAGCCATGCAAAACCACGGCGTGGGTGTTCGATTTGGGGTTTGCATGGGGCGCCTTCGTTCCAACTTGTGCTTTAACTCGTGCATGAGCCCGTGATTCAGCGCGGCGCGTGGTCCAGCGTCCAGACGCCGTGGGGCGACTTGCCCACCGCCACCTGGCGCACCACTTTGCGCGTTTGCGTATCGATCACAGTCAACTTTTTGATCCAGCGTGAGGTAACAAATATATAGCGCCCGTCCGCCGACAAGTCCATGCAGTCCGGCCCGCCCGGGGCGGGGAACTGGTCCACCACGGTGAGCGTCTGGAAGTCAATTTTGCTAATGGTATTGGCCACCCGGTTGCTCACCAGCACGTGGCGCTTGTCGCCCATGCTGCGAAAGGCGTGGGCAGCCGCACCCGTGGGGATGGCTTTAACAAGCTTGGGCGCAGCAGCGCTCACGTCGTACACCCCCACCCCGGTGCCGCCCGTCATGCCCACCAAAAGCAGTTTGTCGTCCGGCGTGCCAAACACGTCAGCGGGCAAAGAGCCGGTTTTAATGCGCCACTTGATGGCCTGAGCAGCCAGGTCGATGGCGACCAACTCGTCGCTCTCTTGCATGCTGACATAGGCGGTGCTGCTTTTGCTGTCAATCCAGACATGGCTAGGCGTCTTGCTGGTGGGAATGCGCTTGGCAAGCGCCAGATCGGTGCCATTCCAGCGGTACAAGTCCACATGGTTGAGCCGGTTACCCACGGTGACCAGCCATTTCATATCCGGCGAAAAACGCAGCTGGTAGGGGTCCAATATGCCGCGCACGGTGCGCTGTACCGCAGCGGTTTTGGGGTCCACAAACAACAGCGAGTCGCCCAGGGCGTTAGCGATGATGAGTGACTTCTCGTCCGGCGTCAGGTACAAGTGATGGGGCTCTTTGCCGGTGTGAAAGCGCTGGGTTTCTTTCCAGGTGATAGGGTCAATGACGCTCACGCTGGCGTCTTGGGAATTGAGCACAAAAATCGGCGGGGGCGGCTCTGCGGCCATCGTCCCGAGCGCCAAAAAAAAACACGCTGCTGCAAAAAATCGAGTCAAAAGGTTCACAAATACCCTATTTCAGGTGGCGTATGCCCCAGCGTGGGAGTGTAGTCCTCGGGCACGGGTTTTCCCTTGCGGGCTTTCCTTTGCGCCTAGGCCCTTAAAGGCCAGAAACCAGCGCCAGGTCAGCCGCGCTCAGCCAGCGCCATTGGCCCGGCGCCAGGTCTGCGGGCAGGGCCAGACCGCCAATTTGGGAGCGGTGCAAACCCTCCACCCGGTTGCTCACCGCCGCCACCATGCGCTTGACCTGGTGGTATTTGCCCTCGGTGAGCGTTAAGCGAAGGTGAAATTCAGACACCGCCTCGCAAGCGGCAGCGCGCACTGGCTTGGGGTCGTCGTCCAGCACCACGCCAGAGAGCAGTTGCTCGACTTGGCGCGCGTCCAAGGGGTGTTTCACTGTCACCTCATACACCTTGGGCACATGGTGGCGCGGCGAGCTCATGCGGTGTATGAATTTGCCGTCGTCGGTGAGCAGCAGCATGCCCGTGGTGTCCTGGTCCAGGCGGCCCACCGCTTGCACGCCTTGCACCGCCGCTTTTTGGGGGCGCAGCCGCAGCGGCGACGGCAGCAAGGTATAGATGCTGGGGTAGGTGGACGGTTTTTGCGAGCACTCGGTGCCAGTGGGTTTGTTCAGCAGGAGATAGGCCTTTTCAACATAAGGCCAGTCCACGCCCTGCACCCGAAAGCGCAGGCCCACGGGCGCGAACTCGGCGCTGGCGTCTTTGCAGACCACCGGCACGGCGGTCGCGTCATCGCCATGCACCTGAACGAAACCTTGCTGAATCAGGCCCGCGCAGACCCGCCGGGTGCCAAAGCCTTGGCTATAAAGAATCTCTTGGAGTTGCATGGCGCCAAGTATCGCAGGGCTATCGGCACCCTACCCGATGCCCGCGCTCAGGCCAGGCTGGCTGCGATGTCGCGCTCAAACTGCGCTACCGCCGCGTCCGTGATGGGGTCTTGCGACCAGGAAATCAGACTGGCTGGCGGCAAGGTGACGGCAGCGGCGCCCAGCCCCATGAGGCGCGAGAGCACGTCGGGAGACTTGATGCTGGCGGCCAGCAGCTTGGGGCCGCTCTTTGCGCCAGCGGCGTTTTGCGCGACCACGCAAGCCTGTATCAAAGCCCACACGTCGCGCCCGCCGTTGATCGTATCGGAGGCCAATCGCCCCACATAGGGCGCCACAAAGTCCACGCCCAGCGACTGCGCCCACAGCAATTGCACCGGGTTGGACAGGCCGGTGAGCAACACCGCCTGCTCCATGGCCTGCACCGCCTGAATGCACGGCAACCACGACGCCAGGCAAGGCAGCTTGATGGTGAGCGCCACGCCCGCTTTGGCGCAGCGCGCTTGCAAGGCGCCCACCCAGGCCTGCGCCTGGGCGAGGTCGGCGCTGGGCAGTTGCAGCATCAACCGCCTCATGCCTTGCGCTGCTGCGGCGTCCACCAAACCCAGGTAGGTGTCCAAGTTCACGCGCAGAACCGCCTGGAACACCAGGCTGGGGTTGGTGGTCACGCCCACCACGGGCGGGCACCCAGGGGGTAGTGCCCATTGGGAAACGTCAGCGCTGTCGAGGTAGATGTCCACAAATTCCTTGGGTGTTCGGGGCGGGTGGGCCGTCTTAGTTCAGGATGACGCCCTTGCAAAACATGGCGTTACCGTAGGCCGTGGCCTCGCCGCTTTGCACGATCAGGCTGGCGCCTTTGATCTTGTCATAGAAGGCAAAGCGCTCCACGCCTTCGACCCGCTGCTCGGGCACGCCTTCCTTGCCCAGGCAATCCACCACCGCCTGGTGGGCGGGCGTGCGGTGGGTAGCGGGCTGGTGGCACACGCGCATGTAGGCGGCGGGCTGCGCCACGTCCTCGGCCAGCGGTATCACCGACAACACCGCCTGGCTCACGCGCGCCAGGCTGTTGCCGGGCAAGCGCACCACGGGTTTGCCGCGGCTCAAAAAGTCGGCGGTGAAGTTGGCGTCCACCACCGCCACCCACTCCCCGTGGCCCATGGCGGACAAGTGCATCAGCAGCTCGGGCGTGAGCAGAGGGTCAATACCTTTTAGCATGCCAGCGCCTCCTCTTCGCGGAACTTGGCGGGGTCGATGGCGCCAGTGATCAGGCCCACGATTTCTTCGGGGTTGGTGTCTTGGGTGGGGCGGCTGCAAATGATGCGGCCCTGGCGGAACACCCAGATGCGGTCCACCAAGTCAAACACCTGGCGCAGGTTGTGGCTGATGATGATGAGCGGCACGCCCTGGGTCTTCAGGCCTTTGATGATTTGCTCCACGCGCGCCGTCTCCGCCACGCCCAGGGCGGCAGTGGGCTCGTCCAGGATGATGAGTTTTTTGGCAAACCCCGCAGCGCGCGCAATGGCCACGCACTGGCGCTGGCCACCAGACATGCCGCGCAGGCTTTCGGACATATCTTGAATTTTCACGCCCGTGGTGGAGAGCATCTGGGTGGACTGTTCGCGCATGGCCTTGTGGTTCAGGATGGACAGGGGTCCGAGCTTAAGGCGAGTTAGTTCGCGGCCCAGAAAGATGTTGGCCGGCACATCCAGGTCTTCGGCCAAGGCCAGCGTCTGGTAGACGGTCTCTATCCCCTGGTCACGCGCGTCTAGCGGCGAGCGAAAGCTCACTTTTTGGCCGTCGAGCAGGATGTCGCCCTGGTTGGGCTGCTCCACGCCGGTAATCAGGCGCACAAAAGTGCTCTTGCCCGCGCCGTTGTCCCCCACGATGGCGGCGTGCTCACCTGGCTGCAAGCGGAAATGGGCGTCGGTCAGCGCTTTGACGCCGCCATAGTGTTTGGTAATGCCGCTGATTTGCAGCACGGGTTGCTTGGTGGTCATACAAGTAGTTACAGGTTCAAAAACAGGCCGGACTGGCTAATAAGCATTCAAAAAAACAGACGTTCAGGGGCTCAAAACGCCTATTTGGTGGGAAGCATGCCACAAGTTTTCTTAAAACTGTATTAGTAAAACCCCTAGATTTAATTAGTCGGTTTTCTGCTTTAATCCTGTCCCAGCACGCCACAGGTCCATCTGTGCGGCTATCTCAACCCACCGGAGACACTGACATGAACACGAAACGTACCCTGGGCCGCTTGGCCATCGCTTTGGCTGCTGCGGGCCTGATGGCCAGCGCAATGGCTGAAACCACCATTGCCTACATCACCAACGGCAACACCAACGAGGGCTGGACCCTGATCAACGGCGGCGCAAAAGCTGCTGGCGCCAAAGCGGGCGTCAAGTTCATTGAACTCGCTGCCGAAAAAGGCGAACTGTCCAAGCAATTGGCCATTGTTGAAGACATGATCACACGCAAGGTCAACGCGATTGCCATCGCCCCCGTGGACAGCGCAGGCATCGCTCCCGCCATTAACAAGGCCTTGGCCGCTGGCATCAAGGTCGTGGCTGTGGATACCGGCATCACCGGCGCCAAGATCACGTCGTACGTCGCCACCGACAACATCAAAGCGGCCATGGTGCAAGGCAAATGGGCTGCTGAGCAGATCAAAGACGGCGATACCGTGATCTACGTGACCGGCGACCTGGGCCAGTCCACTGGCCAAGAGCGCAAAAAAGGTTTTGTGGATGGCTTGAACGGCGTGCGCAAGAACGTCAAGATTGTGGAAGTGCCCACCACCTGGGACCAAACCATGGCCCAAAACGGCGTGGAAACCGCATTGCGCGCCAACCCGACTGCCAAGATCATTGCTTGCGCATGGGACGGCGGCGCACTGGGCGCCAAGGCTGCGTTGATGGCGGCTGGCAAAAAAGCGGGTGACGTGAAGATCGCTGGCTTTGACGGCTCCCCCGGCGGCCTGGACATGATGAAGCAAGGCTGGCAGTCGGCCAACGCCGCACAAATGCTGGCCAAAATCGGCCAGGTGGGCGTGGAAACCGCGATTGCTGCGGCTGAAGGCAAAAAAGTCGAAGCCCGCATCGACACCGGTTCCTTCTTGGTGCTGCCGTCCAATGTGGACCAGTTTGCCAAAGACTCTGGTGTGGGCCAGTTCATGAAAGTGAAGTAAGTCCATAGCGCCGCTGGACCGCTTTCGCGTGGGAGTGGTCCGGCGGACAAGGCGACCGCCAGCGAGCCATTTGCTGGTGGTCGTTCGTTTTTTGTAGTTAGGAACCGTTTTCATGAAGTCCCTCACCCGACAAGAATGGTATGGCGCACTGGTGGCCGTGCTGGTCCTGGGCGCGCTGCTGACCGTAGCCTCCCCCTACTTTTTGACCACTGGCAATCTGTCCAACATCCTAGTCCAGGCCTCGGTGATTGCGCTGCTGGCAGGCGGTCAGACCTTTGTCATCCTGACCGGCGGAGTTGACTTGGCGGTGGGCGCGCTCACCGCGCTGGCAGGCGCCATTGCGGGCCACCTGATGATCAAACTCGGCGTCAACCCCTACGCGGCCATCCTTGCGGCGCTGGCGATTGGCGCGGCCGTGGGCGTGTTCAACGGCTACTTGGTGGCGTTTGTGGGCATCCCCTCTTTTATCGTGACGCTGGGCGGCTTGACGCTGTGGCGCGGCCTGGCCTTTGACGCCACCGGCGGCTTTGACAATTCCGGCATGCCCGACCCCCTGCCCTTTATCGGCTACGGCGAGTTGCTGGGCGTGCCCATGCCGATCTGGATTACCGGTATTTACTTCGTGGTGATGGCCTTTGTGTTGTCGAGCACCAAGCTCGGGCGCTACGTCTACGCCATGGGATCGAACGAAATGGGCGCGCGCCAAGTGGGTATCAACATCCGTTGGTACAAGCTGGGCGTCTACGTCGTGTCCGGCCTGAGCTGCGCCCTGGGCGCGGTGGTGCTGATGGCGCGCATGGATTCGTCGAGCGGCAAGATGGCGCAGATGTTTGAGCTGGACGCCATTGCCGCCGTCATTTTGGGCGGCACCTCGCTGTTTGGCGGGCGCGGCAGCATTTGGGGCAGCTTGCTGGGCGCGGTGCTGATCACCATGATCCGCAACGGCATGAACCTGATGGAAATCTCGCAGTTCAAGCAGATGATGGCCATAGGCGCAGTGGTCATCATCGCAGTGTGGATTGACGTGCTCCGCCGCCAGCATCTGCTGAAAAAATGAGCGCGCCCGCGCACGCACAGCACATCTGGGTGCTGGGCGAAGCCTTGATGGACTGCGTGGCCCAGCCGGACGGCAGCCTACTGCCTTTGATGGGCGGCAGCCCCTTCAATCTGGCGCGCGCGGCTGCGCTGCGCGGCGCACGCGTGGGCTTTCTCAACCCAATGTCCACCGACCTGTTTGGCCAGCACATGCGGGCGCAGCTTGCCGCCGACGGCGTGGAACTGCTGCTGCCCGAGAGCCGCAAGCCCACGGCGCTGGCCGTGGTGCAAATCAGCAATGGCCAACCCAGCTACGGCTTTTACCGCGAAGGCATTGCCGACCGGGACTACACGGCTGCGCAGGTGCTGGCAAAGCTTTCCACCACCGCGCCGGGCGTCTTGCACACGGGCTCGCTGCTGCTGGTGCCGCCGGAACACGAAAAAGTGTTGGCGGTGCTGGGCGGCGCCAAGGCCCTGGGCTGGACGATCAGCGTGGATGTGAACTTGCGGCCCAAGCTGGCCTCCGACCTCAATGCCTATCTTGCCGCCGTGCGCCAGGTGGCAAGGCTTGCTGACTGGATAAAGGCCAGCGACGAAGATCTAGAAATATTGGGCTATGTGCAAGCCACCCGCGCCAACGCTACAGCCATTGCGCAAACCTTCATTAACCAAGGCGCCAGCCGAGTTGCGCTCACTTTTGGCGCCCAAGGCGCTTATTTAAGTGTGAACGGCCCATCTGCCGCGCAAGACGTGCCGCCCGTCACGCTGGTGGACAGCGTGGGCGCCGGCGACACGTTTTGGGGCAATTGCCTGGGCGACTGGGCGCTGCAGCCCGAGGGCGCCGCGCAGCGCGTCGATGCAACCCTGCGCCAGGCCATGTGCGCAGCGGCAATCAACTGCACGCGCGCCGGTTGCCAGCCGCCAAGCCACGCCGAAGTGATGGCCCAACTGCAGACCTGAGCTTTACCCGCGCCGCGTCTTGAACACGCCGGGCAGCCGCCCTGCGCGAGTGCAAAAAAAACGCACCCGAAGGTGCGTCTTTTTGGGGTATACCCGGCGCTCTATTTGTTTTTGAGCTTGCCGCGCGGAATCACGGCGGTGGTGATGGTGGCGCGCACCGGGGGCTCACCCGCGCTCAGCGGCTTGGGCGGCGCCGTATCCTTCTTGGGCTTTTTTGCTTCTTTATTGGTTTTTTGCTGACCTTTTGCCATGGTGAACTCCTTTGCAGTATGGATACAACGTAGTGGCAGTTTAACTGCACGCCAGGCGCAAGCATGCCTCAATTGATCGTTGTTGACGAGGCCGAAGTGGCGTGCAGCGCCATCCGTGCGCAAGGTGCCGGCGGACAAAACGTCAACAAGGTTTCCAGCGCCATTCACCTGCGTTTTGACGTGCGGGCTTCTAGCTTGCCTGACCTGGTCAAAGAGAGATTGCTGGCGCTGCCCGACAAGCGCGTCACGGCTGAAGGCGTGTTCATCCTCAAGGCGCAAAGCCACCGCACCCAAGAGCAAAACCGGCAAGACGCCATGGAGCGCCTGAACGCCTGGGTCAACCGCGCGGCCACGCCCCCCAAGCCCCGGCGCGCGACCAAGCCCACATTTGCATCCAAACAGCGGCGCCTGGAGTCCAAAAGCCAGCGCTCCAGCACCAAAGAGCTGCGCGCCAAGCCCCAAGACTGAGCCACCTCCCTACAATGCCCCGAGACGCTTTGCGCCCGCACCCTAAGGACCCCCGCGCCCATGCCACAAAAAAAATCAGCCGCCCAGCCCGACTCCCCTGCCGACTCCCCTAGCGACTCAAGTACCAACGCCAAGCCTGAGGCCAAGGCGGACACCAAGCCTGATGCAGCGTCTAACTTGCCCAGCCGCGTGATCAAAAAGTACCCCAACCGCCGGCTCTACGACACCCACACCTCGACCTACATCACGCTGGCCGAGATCAAGCAATTGGTGATGCAGCACGAGGTGTTTGCGGTGGTGGACGCCAAAACGTCCGAGAACCTGACGCGCAGCATCCTCCTGCAAATCATTTTGGAAGAAGAGGCCAATGGCTCGCCCATGTTCACCGCGCCGGTGCTCTCCAACATCATCCGCTTCTATGGTCACGCCATGCAGGGCCTGATGGGCGGCTACATCGAAAAAAACATGCAGACCCTGATGGACCTGCAAATGCCGCTGGTGCCCAATGTGCTGGGAACCAATGTGTTTCAGCAAATGCAAGAACAAATGCAAAAGCAGGCCGAGCAATTTTTGGGCACGTTTGGCATTAAACGCTGATTGTCTGCTGCGCTACGGCGTGCCCACCCGACACATTCTTCCAAAGCCCTGATGAACGACGCAATTGCCCCCACTGCCTCCCACAATAGCTCCAATGCCGCCCCCAAAGTAGGCTTTGTCAGCCTGGGCTGCCCCAAGGCGCTCACGGATTCGGAGCTGATCCTCACCCAGCTCAGCGCAGAGGGCTACCAAACCTCCAAAACCTTCCAGGGTGCGGACCTGGTCATCGTCAACACCTGCGGCTTCATTGACGACGCGGTGCGCGAAAGCCTGGACACGATTGGCGAAGCACTGGCTGAGAATGGCCGCGTCATCGTCACCGGTTGCCTGGGCGCCAAGTCCGACGCGCAAGGCAACAATATGGTGCGCCAGATGCACCCCCGTGTGCTGGCCGTGACCGGCCCGCACGCTACGCAAGAGGTGATGGACGCCGTCCACCTGAACCTGCCCAAGCCCCACGACCCGTTTTTGGACCTGGTGCCGCAGTCGTTTGGCGTGGCCGGGCTCAAGCTCACTCCCCGCCATTACGCCTACCTGAAGATCAGCGAAGGCTGCAACCACCGCTGCACCTTTTGCATCATCCCGTCCATGCGCGGCGACCTGGTGTCCCGCCCGATTGGCGATGTGCTCAATGAAGCGCGCGCCCTGTTTGAGGGTGGCGTCAAAGAACTGTTGGTGATCAGCCAAGACACCTCTGCCTATGGCGTGGACGTGAAATACCGCACCGGCTTTTGGGACGGCAAGCCGGTCAAAACCCGCATGTTTGACCTGGTGGCCACGCTGGGCGAAATTGCCGCTCCCTATGGCGCCTGGGTGCGCCTGCACTACGTCTACCCCTACCCCAGCGTGGACGACATCGTGCCGCTCATGGCCACGGGAAAGGTGCTGCCCTACCTGGACATTCCGCTGCAACACAGCCACCCCGAGGTGCTCAAACGCATGAAGCGCCCAGCCAGCGGCGAGAAAAACCTCGAACGCATCGCCGCCTGGCGCGCCGCCTGCCCCGAGCTGGTGGTGCGCAGCACTTTTATCGCTGGGTTTCCGGGTGAAACCGAAGAAGAATTCGACCACTTGCTAAGTTTTGTGCGCGAAGCGCAGATCGACCGCGCCGGTTGCTTTGCCTACAGCGCGGTAGACGGCGCCACCGCCAACGCCCTGCCCGGCATGCTGCCGATAGAACTGCGCGAAGAGCGCCGCTCCCGCTTCATGGCCGTGGCCGAAGAAGTGTCCGCCCAGCGCCTGCGCCGGCGCGTGGGCGCCACCATGCAAGTCTTGGTGGATTCCGCCCCCGGCATAGGCAAAAAAGGCGGCATAGGCCGCTCGTATGCCGATGCGCCGGAGATTGACGGCGTGGTGCGCCTGCTGCCGCCCGAAAAAATCAGCAAAACCCTCAAGGTGGGTGAGTTCACCCGGGCCCGCATTGTGGGCACCGAGGGGCATGACCTGGTGGCCCTGCCCGTCTGACTCTCAAATAGGCGCGCCGCGCCCTCGGTCTTGAAAGCGCTTGTCCATTGACTTTCAGGACGGTGCGCCGCACACCGATCATGAAAGTTCTCGTCCCTTAAGGGCATCACTTTGCCCCGGCGCCACCCGCGCGCGAGGCCTGTGCCCCTCCCGTCCCTCTCCCTGTAGCCACCGGGGCGACCTCTTGCGTCTGCCCGCAATCTGCAAGCCGCTGAAGTGCCGGCTTGCGGGCACGCGTTGCTGTGCAGCGTGGTTGTGCAACGTGGCTTATGGCTGCCTGAGGCGCTGGGAAGCTTCGCGATTGCAGGCTGCCACCGCACGCACATCCAGCACCTAAGCCCCTTCGAACACTGACCTTACAACTCAAAAAATTTTATTTTTTAAATAAGCGCACTTTTTTGTAAAAAATAACGTTTTATTGTTAATATAACGATAATTGTTCAACTACGAGGGTCTAGCAATGCAAATCATTAAATTTCCAGCGGCGCTTTTGGGTGCCTTCATCTTGGGGTGCGCAGGCTTAGTCGCCTGCGGCGGGGGCAGTGGGGGCGACAGCGCGAGTGACACTACGCCACCCACGCTCAACATCGGCTCGGGCATTAGCACACTCAAGGGCGGTGCGACGACAACGATTACGTTTTCATTCAGTGAAGCACCTAGCGGATTCACCGCATCCGACGTCAGCACCTCCGGTGGCGCCTTGTCAGGCCTGGCGGCATCGTCCGCCGACCCCAAGGTCTACACCGCAACCTTTACAGCGGGCAGTGGCAATGGCACGGCGAGCATCACGGTGGCAGCAGGCAGCTATACCGATGCGGCAGGAAACGCAGGCGCTGCGGGCGCATCCCCCAGCCTGGCGGTGGACACGATTGCGCCGACGGTGGCCATCCAAAGCGACAGCGCAACGTTGGTACCCGGTGCCAGCAGTGCCATCACTTTTACCTTTAGTGAAGACCCGAGCAGCAGCTTTACGTGGAACGGCAGCACAGGTTCGGTGGTGGTCAGCGGCGGTAGTTTGGGGGCGATTGCAGGCGATGGCCTGACACGCACTGCGACCTTCACTGCTGGCAATACCAACGGCGCGGCAAGCATCACCGTTCCAGTGGGCGCTTATACCGATACCGTAGGCAACCCTGGGGCAGCGGGCACATCCCCCAGCTTGACGGTCAGCAGCGGCGTAAGCCGAAGCCCGAGCGTGAACCTGGGCTCCAACACCAGCGGTGGCACCTCGGGCGTGGGCTGCGCCCTGGCCTACAGCGGCTCGCAGCTGCTGTCTTATGCCATTCTGGGCTCTAGTTCGACGGTGAGCGAAAGCCTGAACTACCTGTCTAACTGGGCCTGCGCTGGGACGCGCACGCTGGCCGGCAACGCCGTACCCAACCATGCCACGACCGATGGCAAATTCGCAAGCAGGCTTTCAGCGCAAACGATTTCCAAAACCTTTCCCGTAAATCCCTCGCTCGCCGTCTCTGCCACCACGCTGCAAATACCAGGCTACTTGCTCAACAGCGTCAAATTGGAGCCCGGAACCGCTGGCAAGTGCACCACCGCCGCCACCTCGGTGCGCGATGGATGCGACTACGCGGGCAACTCGGGCACCGTGACCATGGAGGTGTTGCAAGACCCCGCGGTGACGGCCAGCAGCTGGTGGGACTTTGGAGCGGACACCAGCAACGCCCACGTCCAACCCAACGGCGAGTACCACTACCACGGCATGCCCAATTTGCTCATTCCCAAGCTCAATACCAACAGTGCCAACTCCATGACGCTGGTGGGCTGGGCCATGGACGGCTTCCCGATCTACGCCGACAAAGGCTACGCCACTGCCAGCGACGCAACGTCGGCCCTCAAGAGCATGAAAGGCAGCTACCGGCTCAAGACCACCGGCGTGCGCACCCAGCCCTCAAGCACCTACTTTCCATTGGGAATGTTCGTGGTGGACTGGGAATATGTCGCTGGCCTGGGTGACTTGGACGAGTGCAATGGCCGTACCGGCGTGACGCCAGAGTTTCCCAACGGCATCTACCACTACTACATCACCAGCACCTACCCCTTTATTCAGCGCTGCACCAAGGGCAACCGCTGAGCACGCCTGGCTTTAGGTGCGTCGGTAAGCCTTGGTGAGGGCCGCAGACCACCGGTGAGCGGAGGTAAGTGCCAGTAAGCGCTGGCGATTAAAAACGTAAAAAGTTCAAATTATTTAACGAAATTGAACAAAGATTTTTTACTGTAAACATCATTGTTAACATGAAGGAGAAATAAACATGGAAATCAAGCACGCATTCCTCTCGTTGTTGTCCTCTGGGTGTCTTTTATTGCCCGCGGCCCTGGTGGGCTGTGGCGGCGGTGGCGGGGGAGGCGCTAGCGGGCTAGCCCCTGACAGCCCCACCGGCGCGGTGCTGTCGGGCACTGTTGCCAAAGGCTTGCTGCAGAAAGCCACTGTCACGGCCTATTGCGGCCTCGAATCAGTTGGCACCTCTTTGGGCTCGGCGACCACCGCCGCTGACGGCACGTATTCGCTCACCCTGTCGAAGGAATGCACCCAGCCGGTCGAAGTGGTGGCTAGCGCAAACCCCAATACCACCATGCTTGACGAGCTGGAAGGAACGATTGCGGCGCCTTCGGATTTTTCGATGCGGGCTTTCGCGTCGGTAGCAGATGCAAGCACCGCCACCCAGCACGTGACGCCGTTTACAGACATGGCTGCGGCGATTGTTGAGAACAGTGTTTCCAGCGCCAATGTGCTTTCATCGGACTTGGTCGGCAACGCAAACACGGCAGTCGTTACCACCGTGCTGGGCGGAAATACGGCTTTGCTGACCGCCGAGCCGCTGCCACCCAGCGAGTACAGCAGTAGCAGCACCTCCAGCGATCAGCAGCAGCTCATTGTTTTGCTAACCGGCATCTCCCAGGCATCGCAAACCGCCACCGGCGAGACGTCCGGCGCGAAAGTGAAAACGGTTCTGACCCAGCTGAAAACCCAAATGAAACAAACCGTGCCCAAAGTCACTTCGGCGGGATACACGGTTTCAGCCAATGCAAATTCCAGCTTGGGCTCTGAGGGCACCACGCCCCTCAAGACGATTAACGCCGGACTCGACGCGTTGGCAGGTTCACCCAAGTTGGCCAACCTGGGTGGTGCCCGCGACAGCATTGTGAACAACGTAACTGCGGTGCAAACCAAGGTGATTCGTCCTGCTGCGCGCAAGGTCGACAGCGCGTCGGCTGGCGTTGGTTGCTCCATCGCAGGTAGCGGAACGCAAGAGTTGTCCTATGACAAGATCGCACAAGGCGCTGCACTCACGGCGGTCACCGAATCCCTTAATTACACGTACACATGGGCCTGCGGGACTACGCGAACCCTCTCTGGCAACGCAGTGCCCAACCATGCCACCACAGGCGGGCAGTTTGCGACTAATGTGTCGGCGCAAACCATCTCCAAAAGCTTTCCGCTGAGCCCGGTGGTGTCAGACGCCGTAACTTTGGTTCAGATTCCGGGCTACCTGCTCAATAGTGTCAAGCTTGAGCCTGGAACCGCCGGCAAATGCGACGCCACCGCAACATCCACCAAAAAAGGATGCGACTACGCCGGCACTGCAAACTACGACAACCCGTCCACGATGGAGGTGTTGCAAGACCCCTCGGTCGTTGCAAGTTCGTGGTGGGACTTTGGAGCGGACGCCAGCAACGCCCACGTCCAGCCCAACGGCGAGTACCACTACCACGGCATGCCGAACTTGCTCATTCCCAAGCTCAATACCAACAGCGATAGTTCTATGACGTTGGTGGGCTGGGCCATGGACGGCTTCCCGATTTACGCGGACAAAGGCTATAACACTGCTGGCGACGCCACATCGGCCCTCAAGAGCATGAAGGGCAGCTACCGCCTGAAAACCACCGGCGCGCGCACCCTGCCATCTCCCACCTACTTTCCCCTGGGGATGTTTGTGGTGGACTGGGAATACGTGGCGGGCCTGGGTGATCTGGACGAGTGCAATGGCCGCACCGGTGTGACGCCAGAGTTTCCCAAAGGCACCTACCACTACTACATCACCAGCACCTACCCGTTCATCCAGCGCTGCACCAAGGGGAGTAAATAAGCATGCTAAGTCGCCGTATTTGCCTGCGCCTGTGGGCCATCGCCGTAACGCTGGGCGGCCTGGTGGGAGTGGGGGTAGCTCAGGCCCACCCCATGCCGGCCGGCCAGGGCACGCTCAACATCGTCGGGGAGCGTGTGTACTTTGTTGCCTCCTTGTCAAGAGTGGATTTTCCGGGGCTGTCCGCAGCTTCAAATGGGCCGCAGGAAACGGCGGCGCAGTTCGAGCAAGCAGTTGTGCTGCGTGACGGCAAAGAGCGCGCGCAGTGGAAGGAGGTGCTGGTTCTGCCCTCCGCCCACGACGACCCGGACCATGTGCTTGCCATGGCGGTGGCCGAATTTGCACAGCCGCCCCACACCCTGGAAGTGCAGATGGACTTGGTGCAAGCGCAAGAGGTGGTCACCCTGCACGCCACCCGCACCCAGGACGGCCAGCCAGGCCCCAAAGAGGTGGGCATGCTGTCGTCGGCCAAGCCGCAATTCGTGTTTTTTGCGCCCTGGTGGCAGCGTTTGGCTGCGTTTGTGCACGAGGGTTTCGCGCACATCATGGAAGGCTGGGACCACCTGCTGTTTTTGGTGGCCCTGCTCGCGACGGGCATCACGCTGCGGCGCTGGGCGACGCTGCTCACCGGCTTTACCCTGGCCCATGGGCTCACTTTTGGGCTAGCCAGCCTGGGCTGGGTGCAGGCCCCATCCGCCTTGGTAGAGCCTGCGATTGCCGCCTCGATTGCGCTGGTGGCCTGCCTGCACTTGCTGGGCGTGCGCATGCGTCTGCGCTGGGAGCTTGCCTTGGTGATGGCGCTGGGGCTGATCCACGGCCTGGGTTTTGCGTCTGCACTGCAATCGTCTGCCGACGGCGCCTCGGCGCTCATCCACAGCTACCCGGTGCTGGGCATTGTGGGCTTTAACCTGGGAGTAGAGGCGGGGCAGGCAGTAGTAGCAGCCGTATTGTTCGCAGTAGCGCGGGGCTTGCAGCGCTTGGCACCCCAAGCGCGCCACCTGCAATGGCAGCGCGGCCTCTCGGCCGTGGCCGCCACCGTGGCGTGCTATTGGCTGCTTCAACGCGTCTGATTCTTTGTAAATTTGGTCACTTTTAACGCCCCCTCGCCCTCTTGCCCTTTCTCCACTTCGACCTTTCGACACTTTCAAGGAATGTGTATGCACCAACTTTACAAACCAAGCGTCACTTTTTTGCTCAGCGCGTTGCTGCTAGCCTGCGGCGGCGGTGGCGGTGGCGGCTCGGGCAACACCAGCCCCAGTGCCAGCGTGCCTGGCGCACCCACGTCTTTAATAGCCACACCCTCAGACGGTAGCGTCGGTCTTGCGTTTAGCGCGCCCAGCTCCAACGGAGGGTCCGCCATCACCGCATACAACGCCTCTTGCACGGGTGCGGGCGCCACCAAAACGGGCACTGGCACGGCAAGCCCGGTCGTGATCAGCGGTCTGAGCAATGGCACGACCTACACCTGCACCGTGGCAGCCACGAACGCCATCGGTTCCGGGGACGCTTCGTCCTCGGTGACCAGCACGCCCGCGGCGGCGCCAACGGGCGGCACGCTGTCTCTGAGCAGCGTGGCCGGCCAGACCAGTGGGGCACTCCCGGTGACCTATACCTGCGATGGCTCTAGCGTGTCCCCCGCGCTGGCGTGGACCAACGCACCTGCGGGCACGGCCAGCTTTGCAGTGGTGATGAGCACCATCCCTGGACCCGGTACCGTGAAGTACAACTGGCTGCTGTACAACATTCCCGCAAGCACCACCACAGTAGCGCAGGGCGCCACGGCCGGTGGCACTTATGGCTTTAGCGACGACGGCGGCGGTCTGGCCTACGCGCCGCCTTGCTCGTCGAGTGCGGGTACCAAGGACTACACCTTTACCGTGTACGCCTTGTCAGGCAATCCCACGCTGCCGTCGAGCGCAAGCGCGGTCACCGGTTCGGTGCTGGTCAACGCCTTGTCTGGCATTACCTTGGGAAGCGCGTCAGTCAACCTGAGCTACACCCGCGCCCAGGCCACCATCAATTGCAGGCAAATGCAAAAGTCTTTGGGCAGCTACGCGGCCAGCAACGGTCTGAGCATCAGCTGTGGCTACGGAAGCGACACCGCCAACGCCTACTTCAACACCCCAGGCATTCAAACCGCCAACCCGATGATGACGGGCATTACCCAAACGATTTTGCAAGTGCCCACAGAGCAGACCTTTACCGGGGCAAACGCCTGGAAAATCCCCATGGTGCCCGCTATTGCGGCCACTACCACCGCAGCCGAAGACGGCCCGGTGGGTGTGGCCGTGAACGGCATCCCTATCTTCAACGCCTGCAAACAAGGCGGTTGCCAAAACGGCGATACCAAAGCCTTGGGCGAACTCGACACCTGCAATGGCCACGCCGGCAAAGCCGACGACTACCACTACCACGCAGCGCCGGTTTGCATGATGGCGGAGAAAACCCAGGCGGATCCGAAGTTCTGGGACACCAACCCGATTGGCTGGGCACTGGATGGATTCGCGATCTTTGGCTACTACAACCCCGATGGCACAACGGCCACCCGCGATGGCGTCTGTGGTGGCAACACACTGACCCACCCGAACGCACCCACCGGCTACGCCTACCACGTGACCGATGTTGCGCCGTATGTCCTATCGTGCTTTAAAGGCACGCCCGTGGAAGACATCGCCCGCCAGGCCGGTGACAAGTATTCCGTGCTGCACGACGGTGGCGCGAACTTGGGCAGCGCCGGCGGATCTCCCGTATCCGGCATGGTGCTCGATACCAGCGCTGAAAAGCTGGCCATCGGTGGGACCTCCACACTCTCGTGGACCAAAAACAGCACGCAGTACCAGATTTTGTACAAGCGGACCAGCAGCCTGTGCTGGAACTTTGTGTTCAAAACCAGCGGCACTGTTACCACCACCCAAGACTACTGCCGGGCATTCTGATGCTGCGCGCGGTCTGTAGCTTGGTTTTGGCCGCGCTGGCCTTGTGCGCCAGCGCCCACGAGTCCACCGACAACCGCGCCACCCTGGTGCTGCGCGAGCCCACGCACCTGGTGGTGACGCTGTATGTGGGCTACGGCGAGCTGCTGCACCGCACGCTGGCGCCGCAGCAGCCTGTGGTGGACTTTTTGGCGGCCCACGCGTCCATGTCGGCTGAAGAGTTTGCGCGGGTGGTGGTGGTGGCGCAAGCGCGCTGGCAATCGGGCATTGCGCTGCGCAGTGCGCAAGACAAGCCCCTGGGCGACGCCGTGTGGGCCTGGCCCAAGCCTGCCGAGGTGCAGCAACTGCTGCGCATGCGCTTGATGCAAAGCCTGGTCGACCCCAGCCGTGCCGCGCACGAAGAACCCACCGAAGTGCGCGCCGAGCTGCGCAGCAGCAAGGCCATGGCCGCGCTCAAGGTGGTGTTTCCACCCGAGTTTCAAAAAGTGATTGTGGTGTCTTACCGCCCCAGCCAGGTGACACTGGAGCCGGGCAAGCCTGCGGCGCTGGTGCAGTTTTAAGTCGACAGTCCCTTAGCCAAAATGCGCGCCCTGGGCCATCTGGCCCATGCGCGCGGCAATCGCTTGGAACTGGGCCACGGTGTCGCTAATGATTTTCTCCACCGACTCCACGCTGTGAATCAGCCCGGCGGATTCGCCGGCCAGCGCGGGTGCGGCGTTCATGTCGCCGCCGAAGTAGACGCCCTGGATGCCATTAAAGCTGTCCGGCCCCATCAGCCCGGCTTCGTGGATTTTTTGGGTGAATTCGGTTTTGAGCGCGCGAATGCAGGGGCTGGACTTGGTGTTGAGCATCCAGGTGCCGGTGATTTGCGCCTGGACAATCGCCTGCTTGTAGTGCGCGTGCACCGGGCTCTCGGCGCTTGCCACAAAGCGGGTGCCCATCTGAATGGCCTCAGCCCCGAGCGCAAAGGCTGCCGCCATGCCGCGCCCGTCCACGATGCCACCGGCCGCAATCAGCGGCACGTCGACGCGCTCGCGAATGGCTTGCAGCAGCACCAGGGTGCTCACCTCTTCCGGGTTTTTAAAGCCACCGCCCTCCCCGCCTTCGACCACCAGACCGTCCACCCCGGCGTCCACGCATTTCAGGGCGGTGTCTAGCGTGGGCACGGCGTGGTAGACCACGATGCCTGCGGCTTTGAGCGGCGCGATGAACTTGGCCGGGCTGCCTGCGGACGTGGTCACAAAGCGGACGCCGGACTCGCAGACAAAGCGCAACATGGCGTCGTCTTTCAAAAAGCGAATCGGCAAGTTCACGCCAAACGGCAGTCCGCTGGCCACCATGGTGCTAATTTCGCGCTGGCAGTTTTCGGTTTCGCCCGACGAGGTTTCAATCACGCCTAAGCCCCCGGCGCGCGACACGGCGCTGGCCAAGGTGCTGCGGGCAATCCAGCCCATGGGCGCCTGAACAATGGGAAAGCGGGCGCCGGTGTGGGCAAGTACGCGGTTCATAAAGAGTGTCTTTCAAAAAAAGGGTGCCTCGGGCACCCAGATAAAGAATCGTGGTTCAGGCCCGGAAGTCGATGTGGCTGCCTTTGGCTTTTTGCGCGCGATGGGTGAAATGCCATCAAGGTCAGTGTAATCACAGCACCCCTTGTGGATGCGCCCCGCAGCGCCCCTGGCGCGCAGGCGTGTAAAGGCGGCGACAATAGCGGGCTATGACGGACTTCTACAGCGCCCTCGGCGTGACCAGCAGCGCCAGCACCGCCGACATCAAAACCGCGTTTCGGCGCCTGGCCGCCCACTACCACCCGGATCGCAACGCCAGCCCCGACGCACCGGCACGCTTTCGGTCAGTCCAAGAGGCCTACGAAGTGCTGTCAGACGACGACAAGCGCCAGGCCTATGACGACAACCGCCGACGCAATCTGCTCGACGACCCGCTGCAAACTGCGCAGGGCATCTGGGGCAACTACCTGTCCCGAATCACTGAAACACCTTGAGACGAGACCTACCCATGCGAACCTCTTCCTTTTTCGGCCAACTGCGCTCGGCCTACGCCTCTGAGATCGACGACATGACTTTTGATTCCGAGGGCAAAAACGTGCTGCGCCAGCGCCTGGCCGCCCGGCGCAAAGAGCTGACTTTTCTGCGCCAGATGATGGAACTGAGCCCGGAAATGGTGTCCGTGGTGTTCCACCAGGGCTTTCGCTTCAAAAACCCGGCGCTCATCGAGCACGTGCTCAGCCTGGAATCCGACGAATTTCCGGCCTGGGACATTCTGAGCGACGCCATCACGCTCGAACCCTGGGCGCAGCAACTGGCCGACGAGTTGTGCAAAGAACCCATGGGCAAATGGCTGCTGACCGTGGCCGCAGGCCTGGAATACCTGTTTGCCAAGCCCGAGCGCGCCAGCGCCAAAGACCACAGCGAAGACGTCGATGAGGACGCCGAAAAAGGCGAAAACGGCGAGCATGAGGGCGAAGACGAAGAAGAAAAAGACGCCCGCGCCCGCGAAGAAGCAGGCCAGGACTGGATGGTGGAACAAGGCTTTGACCGCAAAGACTGACAACCGACCCTCCCTAAATCCAAGGAACACCCCATGAACCACCTCGCCCTGATTGCCAAAACCCTAAGCCTGATTGCCGCTGGCGATATCGTGGGCGCCGAGTCTGCGCTGGTGGAACTGGCCGACGCCGAGGGCGACGGCGCCTTGCTGGTAGTGCTGGAGCAACTCCCGCCCAAGGACATTCTGGCGGTGATGCGCCAGTACGACGACTCCAAAGAATCGGTCATCAACCTGTTGGTCACGCCAGCCCAGTTTGCCCGCGCGGTGGTCATCGAGAAACAATACAAAGACCTGAGCCGCACCCATTTGCGCGGCATGGTCAATTCGGTCATTTTTCGCGCAGACGGCGACCCGGTGGCGTTTTTGACCGCCATTGGCGACTTAGAAGGCGGCAGCGAAGCGCTGGCCGACTACTTTGCCGAGCGCTGGAGCCGCGTGGAAGCCTTTGCCCGCACCGGCCACTTTGACACCGTGGAAGACGACGGCGACATGCTGTCCGAGGCCGACCTCTACGCCAACGCCTATGCCAAACCCCGCCTGGACGAAGACGAAGTGGCCGACCAGGACTGGATGCAAATGGCCTTCACCCTGCGCTACCAGCTGCCCGACCTGTTTATTGAAATGCTGCTGGTGCTGCGCGCCAAAGCCCGCGCCCACGACCTGGGACTGGGCGAAGAAGACGAGATGGAGGACGACGGCAAGGTGGAAACCGGTGATACCGACCGCGGCAAAGCCACCCCCGCCGCCCGCGAAGGGCTGGACGCGGACGAAGAATCGGCGATTTAAGCCGCTGCTACGCACCCAAATGAAAGACGCAACCCCGTCCGCCACGAGCGGCATGGCGCTGTTCGACGAGCGCCCCTTCTTTGAGAAAGCGCTGGCCCACGGTCTGCAACACGGCATCATTGACGCCGACAAACTGGCCGCCATTCGCACCGACGGCGCTAAAGGCATGGTGCAAATTGCACGCTACTTTGGCAGCGAATTCTTGCGCCCCGAGCTGGAAAAAGCCAAAGACCGCATCATCAACCTCATCAGCCTGAACCTGCAACACAGCAGCGGCGGCGACTTGCAGGTGGCGGCGCAGGCGCTGCGCGCGCATTCGCTGCTCTCGCGCTCCAAGGGCGGCTCGGACCTGCTCAAGGCCCTGATCGTGATGCCGCAAAACACCCACTTTGGCATGGCCGACGCCCGCAGCTTCTCCGACGAACACATCCCAGTGCTGGAACGCTGGACGCTCAAAAGCTACGCCGACTACCAGGCTGAATTCAACAAACGCAAGCACGTGGCCGACGTGGTGGACGCCGCCATCTGGTGCGCCGCGCAGTACGACTTAGATATCGACGCCCTGCAAGAAGAAGGCAAAGACGCCGAAGCCGTCATCCGCACCGCCCTGCTGCTGGGCCTGAGCAAGCGCACCGAAATGCCCGACTGGCCGGCCTTTCACCAACTGATCACCGTGCTGCGGAAAAAATACGCGGCTAGCGGCCAGCTGCCGCCGCTGGCCCTGCCCAAGGGCCTGCCCGCGCCCTGGCAGCCAGCGGTCGAAGCCCTGCGCCAATCTGTGCTGGCCGACTGGCCGCGCATCATGGACGCCGCCGCCACACCCAAAAAGCTGTTCGACCAAACCCCCGCCTTTCTGGGCCGCTATTTCTGGCGGGACGACGCGCTGGCCGAGGTGGACGACTACGAGCGCAGCGTGTCCGCCACCTGGGCCAAAACCACCGGCGGCCACGACGACGAAGGTTCGCTGCTCACGCTGCTGCTGTGCGTGGCCGCTGGCAGCGCGCCCAAAACGCTACTCACTGAGAAAGCCGCCAGCACCCTGGTGCGCAAAATCCGCAAATCTGGCCTGCAATCCGACGCGGTCGTGGCCTTTGTGCACGACCACGCTCCAGCGCAATTTCAGGCGGACTATGTGGACATGTGGCAATCCTTCTTGGAGGAAGCCCTGCCCACCCTGCGCAGCGATGCCGACTACGCCCTGCACGACGCCATGGCGCTGCTGCGGCGAGAGTGCAATGTGGCGGCGTGAGGCCGCCCTGACTTAGGGGCCTAGCGGGTGCTCGGTGATGAATTGGCGCAGGGCGCTGTCAATACGCGTCTGCCATCCGTCACCCGCCGATTTAAAGTGGGCCAGTACCTCGTGTGACAAGCGAATGTTGATGCGCTCTTTCGGGAACTCAGCGGGCGGGCGGCCCCTTGGCTTGAGCATTTTCTTCGCAATACTTTCGCCAAAAATATGAGGCAACACCTCACTGGCTGGGCGCGCCTTGGCGACGTCCTCTGCCGACCATTGCGGGTTCTCGTCGTCCAGAAGTTCAGGGTTGGGCTGTTTGCGCATGGTATTTCACCTCTCGTTTGTTGGCTTTACGCAGACTGATAACGTGCACCCGACCAGCGCGCGGCGTGAATACCACCGCATGCAAGCGCCCCTCAATGAAGCCAAGAACTCGAAAACGGCGTTCGCCGTAGTCCTTGCGTTCATCCTCGTCAATCACCGCGCCGGACCATTCCAATTGCTCAACCAGCGCGAACGACAGGCCGCGCTCGCTGACATTGCGCGCGTTTTTGGCTGTGTAAAACTAATGTCCACCGTATTTATTGTACTCACATAAATTATTGCGAACGCCGTATCGTCTCAAGGGCTGCGCGTGCGCTCAGCGCAAATGCTTGAACATCTTGGCCTGAAAACGCTCTGGAATGCTCGCCCGCCGGGGGCCCGGCACCAGCGTGCCAACTTCACCGGCTTGCACCGTGCCAGGCTGGTCCACCGCTAGATAAAAACCGCACAAGCCGGTCTGCGCCATTTGCTTAGAGGCCTGGCTAAAGCCCATGGACGCGTTGAATTTGAAGCAGGGTTCGCGCGGCTGGGTCACACGCAGGGCGCAATCGGCAAACTGCAGCACGTCGCCCACCCATACATCGGCTTCCAACAGGCCTTGCAGGGTCAGGTTTTCGCCCAGGGCGCCGGGCAGGAGCGCGTCGTCAATACCGCCCAGTCCAGCGTCCTGTCTCGCATGGCGCCAATAGGCATAGTGTTCATGGGGGTAGGCGTAAACCGCTTTTTCCAGCCCGCCGTGCACCGACAAATCGGCCTGTTCGTCTACTTCCAGCCCCAGCGCGCCCACGCGTACCGGCCCGGCTACGGCGGTCTTGTGCATGGCTGATGGCACCAGGCGGTCGTTGATCATTACCCGGCGCACCTTGGCGACTTGCACGCCTATGAGCTGAAATTGCATCTCTTTTCCTCTCACAACGTGCGGGGCGCCAAGGCACCGCTGCGGGCGGCGTACTTGGTCAGGGCGTCCACTTTTTCCACCATCACGCTGGCGCTGCGCTGGCCGTAGACCTTGGCCTTGAGCCACACGCATTCGGCTTCTAGCGCGGCTTCGTCGCCCAGGCGGGTGTGCCAGACGCGTAGCTCGGCGTTCCAGCGGTAGGCGCGGCCTTTGAGCAAGTCTTTGGCGTCAAAAGGTGCGCCCGTGGCTTGCAGCCGGAAAAACGGGGTTTGCGCGCTGGCCAGCAAACGGGCCATGGCCGTCGCATCGGGCGTGGTGGGCAGGGGCGCGGCCAGCACCGCCAGCAATGCGTGGCAGTCCATTTCGGCACGGTGCGCGTCATAAAACAGGCCCAGGCCCTGGGCCAGGGCTTCGAGCTTGCTGGAGCTGCGGCCCTGCGCCTTCCAGTCCAAGTCGGCAAATGAACAGGCCCAGGCGTAGTTGCGAAACAGGGGCAGGCGCGCTTCGCAAAACGGGCGGTCAAACCCGGCGTTGTGGGCAATCACCACGTCCACGCCCTCCATCAGCGCGGCAATGCGCGCCTCGTCCAGGCGCTTGCCTGTCACGTCGGCGTCGGTAATGCCAGTAATCGCCAACGCCTCCTTGGGAATGGGCATGCCGGGGTCTTCCAGCTCGTCAAACACCTGCACCGGCCCCACGGGCACGCCGGTGGCGCGGTCCACGTCCACGCGCAGCAGGGCCAGTTCGATAATTTTGTCTTTGGCGTGGTCCAGGCCGGTGGTTTCGGTATCGAGCACCACCACGCGCACCACGTCCTGGCCTGGTGCGGTCGGCCATAGCAAGCGAGGTCGCAAGCGGCGCAGCACGCGGTAGTCGGGGTGGGCCTCCAGGGCTTGGGCCTGGGCTTCTAGGTCTTGCGGCGCCAGGACAGCGGTGCCGGGGGTGGGGGGAGAGTTCATCGCGGTAGCTGCTTGGACCGGAGCATGGACCGGAGCAAGGACCCTTGCTTGGGGCGCTTGGGTCCGCGCGGTTTTTGCTGGCCGTCCGGCGCGCGCCTTGGGGGCCGCAGGCGGCTGGGGCAATTCGGGAAAAAGCTCGGCGTTGGGGGAGTCAGAGGTCAAAACGGCTACCTGGCGAAGGATCAGAAAGGGCAAAACGGGGTAAAAAAGGAGTCACAAACGAGGGCGCAAACAGGGACAAAAGCAGGGCGAAACAAGGGCTTATCGGGCCACTCAATAAGGCATGCACGCTGCCCAAGAGCGGGGGATTATTGCCCCTATCATTGGCTCCGCTTCTTTTTATAAAGACCTTTGCACACCCATGCAGCTTCATATCCTGGTCGGCACCGTCCACGGCACCGCCACCGAGGTGGCCCAAACCCTCGCGTTTGCCGCCGCCGATCTGGGTTTTGAGCCCCAAGTGCTGCCCATGGACGGCCTGACGATAGCGGCGTTTGCGCAAGGCGGCTTGTTCTTGCTGTGCTGCTCCACCACCGGCCATGGCGACGTGCCGGACAACGCGCAAGCCCTGTACCAAAGCCTGGACTTGCAGCCCCTGTACCTGGGCACCACGCGCTACGGCCTGGTCGCCCTGGGCGACAGCAGCTACGGCGACACCTTTTGTGGCGGCACCAAGGCCTTTGACGCGCGGCTGCAAGACCTGGGCGCCCAGCGCATAGGCGCAATGTGCGAGATAGACGCCATGCTGGCCGACGACGCCCCCACCCAAGCCCTGGCCTGGTGGGCGCAATGGGCTGCACAGCTTCCTCAGCAGCAAGCCGCGCCGTCTGCGGCCTGACCACTTTTCACCATACCCCTCGCAGAGCGCACTCCGTGATGCGCACCGCCCTCCCCCAACCGTCCATTGACAAACCACCATGAACACATCCCCACGCCCCTCCGCCAAACCCCTGCGCCCCCTCAAAGGCGTGCGCATCGTCAGTCTGGCGCTGAATTTGCCCGGTCCGGCTGCGCTCATGCGCCTGCAGGCCATGGGCGCTAGCTGCGTGAAGCTGGAGCCGCCCGCCCCTGCGGCCGCGCCCGCGGGCAGCTCAGGCGACCCCATGGGCCTGTACAACCCTAAGGCCTATGCCACTTTGCACCAAGGCGTCAAAACCCAGAGCACGGACCTGAAAACCGCCGCAGGCCAAAAAGCGCTGCACCGCGCGCTGGCCAAAGCCGACGTGCTGATCACCTCGTTTCGCCCTTCCGCGCTCAAGAAACTGGACATCGACTGGGCCGCGCTGCGCCGGGCTTACCCCGCGCTGTGCATGGTGGAAATTGTGGGCGCCCCCCACGAGCGCGCTGAAGAGCCCGGCCATGACCTGACCTATTTGGCCGAAGCTGGCTTGGTGCACGGCCTCGACTTGCCACCCACGCTGTACGCCGACATGGGCGGCTCGCTCATGGCCAGTGAGGCGGTATTGCAAGCGCGCCTGGCGCAGCTCAAAACCGGTAAAGGCGTGCGCCTGCAAGTGGCCTTGTCCGACGCCGCCCACTACCTGGCCCTGCCGCGTACCTGGGGCCTGACCACGCCCGGCGCCGCCGTAGGCGGCGGCCACGCGGGCTACCGCGTCTACCCCTGCAAAAACGGCCGCGTAGCCGTGGCTGCGCTGGAGCCGCACTTTGCCAAATCGCTGTGCCAGCAAGCCGGTGTGGCAGACGCCACCGTCAAGTCCATGATGGCGCCCACTACCCACGCCGCTGTGGCGGCATTTTTAGCCACCAAAACCCGCGCGCAGCTGGATGCGCTGGGGGCCAAGCACGATATTCCGCTGTACACGCTGGCGGGGTAAGCGATTCGCTCCGGTGACGTGGCTTTGCTGCGGTGCAAGGCGATGCAGGTTTTTTGGGGTCAGATTCCAATATCCATGCGAAGCACCTGCCAGGGACGCCCAAAGGGCGGTGGATTTTGGAATCTGACCCCAAAAAACCCGGGACGACGAAGACCGCCTCGCCTCCGCGCTTCCTTAAACGCGCGCTTATTGGGGTCAGAGTCCAAAAAGACCTGCCCTTCGAGCATCCCTGCGGGCGCTGCGCGGCCTTATTGGAATCTGACCCCAATAAGCGCTAGCCACTCACTTTGCACCGCCAGCTCGACGCCATCGCCAATTCGCTTGAACCAGGCGGTGTTTGCTTTTCGGCGGTACGAGGACGCCTCGCTGCGCTACACCGGCCTTGCGAGCCACGGCGGACTGACGCACTACGGCTTGTATGACACCGTGGTAGCGAGGGACTGGGCTGCCTGAACTTCGGCGCAAGCCGTGGAATGCAGGAGTTGGCTAGCGCCCCAAGCCCGGTTTTGCCTTGCGCGCGCCCAGCGGCTTTGCCCCGGTCACACGCGGCGGCAAGCCAGTGTGCTGGGTCAGCATGCGGCCTTTTTGCGGGGCTGCGGTTTTGGCCGAGGCCTTAGCCACCGGGGTGCTGTTCTTCTTGCGCGCCGACAGGTAGGCGCCGTCGCCCAGGGGCTGGAAGGTGGGAATCAGGTGGTGTTTGCCATTGCCCACCAAGTCGGCGCGGCCCATGGCTTTGAGCGCCTCGCGCAAGAGCGGCCAGTTGTTGGGGTCGTGGTAGCGCAAAAAGGCTTTGTGCAGGCGTCGACGCTTTTCGCCGCGCACCACGTCCACAGTCTCCTCGTCGCTCTCGGCGGTACGGTGGATTTTGCGCAAGGTGTTGCGCCCGCTGTGGTACATGGCCGTGGCGGTGGCCATGGGGCTGGGGTAAAAGGTTTGCACCTGGTCGGCGCGAAAGCCGTTTTTCTTCAGCCACACGGCCAAGTTCATCATGTCTTCATCCGTGGTGCCCGGATGGGCGGCGATGAAGTAGGGAATCAAAAACTGCTTTTTGCCCGCCTCGGCGCTGAACTTATCAAACAGGGTTTTGAACTTGTCGTACGAGCCAATGCCCGGCTTCATCATCTTGGACAGCGGGCCGGCTTCGGTGTGTTCGGGCGCAATCTTGAGGTAGCCGCCCACGTGGTGCTGCGCCAGCTCTTTGATGTATTCGGGGCTTTTGACGGCCAGGTCGTAGCGCAGGCCCGAGCCGATCAAAATCTTTTTGATGCCCTTGAGCGCGCGGCCCCGGCGGTACATCTTGATCAGCGGGCCGTGGTCGGTGGTCAGGTTTTGGCACACGCCGGGGTAGACGCAGCTGGGTTTACGGCAGGCGGCCTCAATCTCGGGGCTGCGGCAGCCCAGGCGGTACATATTGGCCGTGGGGCCGCCCAGGTCAGAAATCGTGCCGGTAAAGCCCTTGACCTTGTCGCGGATGTCTTCAATTTCTTTGATGACCGAGTCTTCCGAGCGGCTTTGGATGATGCGGCCTTCGTGCTCGGTGATGGAGCAAAACGTGCAGCCCCCAAAGCAGCCGCGCATGATGTTGACGCTAAAGCGGATCATCTCCCAGGCCGGGATTTTGGTGGCGCCGTCGTGGCTGCCGTTTTCGTCCGCATAACTGGGGTGCGGGCTACGCGCGTAGGGCAGGTCAAACACCATGTCCATCTCGGCGGTGGTGAGCGGAATGGGCGGCGGCGTGATCCACACGTCGCGGGCGGTCACGCCTTCGCCATGGGCTTGTACCAGGGCGCGGGCGTTGCCGGGGTTGGTCTCAAGATGTAGCACGCGGTTGGCGTGGGCGTAAAGCACCGGGTCGGCACGCACCTGCTCGTAGCTGGGCAGGCGAATCACCGAGCGCTCACGCGGCGGCACCTTGAGCTTGGCCTTGAGCGCGGGGTTGGCCACGAACAGCATGGTTTGCGGCTGCGCGGGCAAAGTGGACGCTGCGGCGCCCGTGCCTGATTTTTCTGCATCTTGGGCCACTTGCTTGGCTTCGTCTTCGCGGGCGCAGGTAGCGCCGTTCTCGGCGGCCACCTCAGAAGTCGTCAAATACGGATTGACATGCGCTTCGACCCGACCCGGCGCGTCCACACTGGTGGAGTTGATCTCAAACCAGCCCTTGCCCGTCTCGTCGTCCGGGCGGCGCACAAAGGCGGTGCCGCGCACGTCGGTGATGTTCTGAACCGGCTCTTTGGCCGCCAGACGGTGGGCGATTTCGACAATCGCGCGCTCGGCGTTGCCGTATAGCAGCAGGTCGCACTTGGCGTCCACCACGATGGAGCGGCGCACTTTGTCGCTCCAGTAGTCGTAGTGCGCAATGCGGCGCAAGCTGCCTTCGATGCCGCCCAAAATCAAAGGCACGTCTTTGAAGGCCTCGCGGCAGCGCTGGCTGTAGACGATGGCCGCGCGGTCTGGCCGCTTGCCCGCTACGTCGCCTGGGGTGTAGGCGTCGTCACTGCGGATTTTGCGGTCCGCCGTGTAGCGGTTGATCATGGAATCCATATTGCCGGCCGTCACGCCCCAAAACAGATTGGGTTTGCCCAAGGCCTTGAACGCCTCAGCGCTGGTCCAGTCCGGCTGGGCGATAATGCCCACCCTGAAACCCTGCGCCTCCAACATGCGGCCAATCACCGCCATGCCAAAACTCGGGTGGTCCACATAGGCGTCGCCGGTGACGAGCACGATGTCGCAACTATCCCAGCCCAGCTTTTCCATCTCCGCGCGGCTCATAGGCTGCATGGGCGCATTGCCAAAACGCGCCGCCCAGTACTTACGGTAGCTGCCCAAGGGCTTAGCGGCGCGGGCGAAAAAGGAGACGTCGAGGGGGGCGTTCATGGATAAGGAGGTGGCAAAGCTGTGGAAAAGCTGTGCAGGGGTGGGGGGAGCCGCGCATTTTACGGTTTCGACCATGGGGCTTTTTTCTCAAGGGTTGTCCCCCTGTCCCCATCCCCCTTTTCACCCCAGCGGGGTTGTAGTTGCCCCTCCACACTCCCCCAACCCCCTCTCCTCCCCGCTGGGGAGGAGAGGGGGAGCCAACAGCCACATTGGGTTTCGTCGCCCCGGCTAGCGCATCACCGAATGCAATCCCCCCCTATCCCCCCAACCCCCTTTCCACCACAGCGGGGTAGAAAGGGGGAGCGAACAGCCACATTGGGTTTCGTCGCCCCGGCTGCGACACCACCGGGACCCGCCCGCCCGCCAGCGGCAGCGGAAGTTGGTAGCGACGGCGCCTAGTCGCGAATCGTCCAGAAGGCTGCTGCGCCCAAACCCCGAAAGCCGTCGCGGCGACGGCGCCGTTGCTAGGCACTGCTGGCCTACAAACAGGCGTTAGGCCAGTAGAGGCCTAGCCGAAGCGCAGAAACCAAATTCGGACTTTGCTCCCCCTCTCCTCCCCGCTGGGGAGGAGAGGGGGTTGGGGGGTGTGGCGGGGCAAAGACCCCAGCGCCCACACCCCGAAAGCCGTCGCGGCGACGGCGCCGTTCCTAGGTACTGCTGGCCTACAAACAGGCGTTAGGCCAGTAGAAGCCTAGCCGAAGCGCAGAAACCAAATTCGGACTTTGGCCCCCCTCGCCCGCTGGGCGAGGGGTTGGGGTGAGAGTGGGAGAAATTACCCTGAAATCACTGCCTGCGGCGCTTCAGGAGGAAGCGCAACCGGCGCACCCAAAGCCGCACTACTTTGGCCGGCCGCCAAAAGCGCCATATCGGCCCACACTTGCGTTGTCGTCACCTCCGGCGCCGCCTGCTGCCCCCGCAAGCGGGCCACCAACGCGGCGTACACCGCGCAGTAATGCCCCGCCACCGGCGGCACCACCTGCGTGTGCAACTGTCCCTGCGGATAGGTGGTAATCGTCGCAGCCTGCGGGTCCACACCCCAGCCATCGGGCACCCCCCACTGGGGCCGCCCCCCGGCCTTGAGTGCGTCTTCCTGCACATCCAGCCCGTATTTGACAAAGCTGCCCAAGGTGCCATGCACCACAAAGCGCGGCCCCATGGCGGGGACGAGCGCGCTGGCGTGCAGGATGACGCGCAGGTCGGGGTGCCGGTCGCCGTAGCGCAGTTGGGCGTGAAAATAGTCGTTCACCTGCGCGCCGTCGCGCTGGCAGGCGGTGTCCAGCGCGATAGATTGCGGCATGCCAAATAGCAGCAGCGCCTGGTCCACCAGGTGGGCGCCCAGGTCAAACCACAGGCCCGAGCCGGGCAGCGGCTGCTCGCGCCAGCGGTCGGGCACCACGGGGCGGTACCGGTCGAAGTGGGATTCAAAGTGCACGATGCGGCCCAGCACGCCGCTGTGGATGACCTTTTGCAGGGTCAAAAAGTCCGCGTCAAAACGGCGGTTTTGGAACACGGTGAACACCAGGCCGCGTTCGCGGGCCAAGGCCAGCAGGGCTTCCGTTTGCGCCAGCGTCACGGTGCAGGGCTTGTCCACCAGCACGTGCTTGCCCGCCAGCAGCGCGGCCTGCGCAAGGGGAAAGTGGCTTTCGTTGCTGGTGGCAATCACCACCAGGTCAATGCTCGGGTCGTCAAAGGCTTGCGTTGGTTGGGTTACCACCGCCACCTGCGGCCACTCGGCCAGCACCGCAGCGGGTTTGCTGGAGACCACGCTGGCCAGCTCCAGGCCGGGCACCCCCGCAATCAGCGGCGCATGAAAAATACGCCCGGCGTTGCCAAAGCCGACAAGGGCGACACGCACCGGGCGCGAGGGTGGCAAAGGAAGAAATTGCATTCATCGATCATCCGCCAAAAAGCGTACAAAAATAGGCGCAAGCAGGGCAGAAACCCTTAAACAATGGCAGTTTGCGCAGGCGCAAACTGCGGGGACGCTGCCCGTAGAATGAATGGTCGTGTTTTTTACCACCCTGCTAAACCACCCGCGTTTGGCCTTCCCAAGGATTCACCCATGAAAAAACTCCTCCTCAGCCTGAGCGTAATCGCCCTGTTGGCCGCTTGCGGCAAAAAAGAAGAAGCTGCCGCTCCCGCAGCGCCTGCGCCCGCACCGGTGGCCGCAGCACCCACCGAACTCACCGTCGCAATTGACCCCACTTACGAGCCTTTCACCTTCAAAACCGCCGACGGCCAGCCCACTGGTTTTGACGTGGACATTGCCAATGCCCTGTGCGAGCAAATCAAGCGCAAGTGCGTGTTTGTCGAGCAAGTGTGGGACAGCATGATCCCCGGCCTGAACGCCAAGAAATACGACGTCATCATCAGCTCCATGTCGATCACCGACGACCGCATGAAGGAAGTTGACTTCACCGACAAGTACTACAACACCCCCAGCCGCCTCGTGCTAAAAAAGGGCACCAAGTTCACCGACGCTGCATCCATCAAGGGCAAGAAAATCGGCGTTCTCAAGGGTTCGACCCAAGAAAAATATGCCCTGGGCGAACTCAAGACTGCTGGCGTGGTCGTCAACTCTTACGAAGCGCAAGACCAGGTGTACCTGGACATCAAATCGGGACGTCTAGACGGCACCGTGGCGGACTACATGGAAGTCACTGGTGGTTTCCTGAGCAAGCCTGAAGGCGAAAAATACGAGCTGGTCGGCCCCGACCTGAAAGAGCCGAAGTACTTCGGCTACGGCGCAGGCATCGCTTTGCGCAAGGGTGAAGACGCGCTCAAGGCAGAACTCAATGGCGCGATCAAGGCCATCCGCAGCGCCCCCACCTACAAGACCATTAACGACAAGTACTTCGCCAAGTTCAACATCGACGTGTACGGCGAATAAAGCCCACCCGGCCTGCTTTTAAGGCAATGAAAATCGGCGTACGGCTTTGGCTGGACGCCGATTTTTTTATCCCCAGACCATGAACGCCTACTACTTCAGCATCTTGCAAGGCTCGCTGCTTACGGTTGCAGTGGCCCTGTGCTCGCTGGCGGTAGCCATCGTCTTGGGTTTGCTGGGCGCGGCAGCGCGTCTGTCAGGCCGTCCGGTGGCAGTGGCCTTGGGCACCGCGTACACCACGGTCATCCGGGGCATTCCGGATTTGGTAGTGATGCTGCTGGTGTTTTACGGCGGCACCATGGGCTTGAACCACCTGATGGAAGCCTTGGGAAGCAAGCGCTCGGTGGACATCAACCCCTTTGTGGCCGGGGTGCTGACCCTGGGTTTTATCTATGGCGCCTATATGACCGAGACCTTTCGGGGGGCGATTTTGGCCGTCCCCAAGGGCCAAGCAGAAGCGGCCTGGGCTTTTGGCATGGGCCGCACCCAAGCATTTCTGCGCATCACCTTGCCGCAAATGGTGCGCTACGCCCTGCCCGGCTTTACTAACAATTGGCTGGTGCTGATCAAAGCCACCGCGCTGGTCAGCCTGATTGGCTTGAAAGAGATGACCTACCTCTCTAAGCAGGCCAGCGCGGCGACGCGTTCACCCTTTGAGTTTTTCTTGTTCACTGCGGCCTTGTTTCTCGTGTTCACCAGCGCGTCACTCTTCGTGCTGCGCAAAGTAAACGCGCGCTACAGCCTGGGCACGCGCCGGGGGCAGCTCTGATGAAGTGGGACGTCATCTTCCAGGCCAAAAACCTGGCCTTGTATGGCGAGGGCATTCTCACCACCCTGGGCCTGCTGTTCTCTAGCCTGGGCGTGGGCGCGGTGCTGGCGCTCATTTTTGCGCTGGCACTGACCAGCCGCTCGGCGCCACTGCGCGCGGTGGTAGGCGCGTACACCTATGTGGTGCGCGGCACGCCGCTGCTGATTCAGGTGTATTTGATTTACTACGGCCTGGGCCAACTGGAGTGGATTCAGGCGCGCTGGGACGATGTGTGGCCCTGGACGCATTTCAAGGAACCGTTTTTTTGCGCTCTGCTGGCCTTTAGCCTGAACACCGCCGCTTACAGCGCCGAAATGCTGGCTGGCGCCATTCGCGAGACCAGCGCGGGCGAACTGGAAGCCGCGCAGGCCTATGGCATGGGCCGCTGGCAAACCCTGTGGCGCATCGTGCTGCCCAGCGCCATGCGCCGCAGCCTGCCCGCCTACAGCAACGAGGTGGTGATGATGCTGCAAAGCACCAGCCTGGCCAGCGCCGTGCCCAGCATGATGGACGTCACCGCCGCTGCCAGCCGGGTGTATTCGGACTATTACCTGCCGTTTGAGGCCTATTTGTTTGCCGCAGGCATTTACCTGCTGGCCACCTTTGCGCTGGTCGGGTTTTTTAAACTGGCCGAGCGGCGCTTTTTGGCCTACCTGGCACCGCGCAAGAACTAAAGGCCACCATGCAACGCATTGACCACCCGCTTCTGTCGCCCAGCCTGGGCAGCCACAAGACACTGACCAGCTTTCACTTTGGTACGCCGGGCAGCAGTACCACGAGTCGCAAGGTCTACATCCAAGCCAGCCTGCACGCCGAAGAGCTGCCCAGCATGCTAACCGCCCACCACTTGCGCGCCCTCTTAGAAGCCGCGGAAGCCGCTGGACTGCTGCGCGGCGAAGTGGTGCTGGTGCCCGTGGCCAACCCGATAGGCCTGGCCCAGCGCCTGGACCACAAGCCCATGGGCCGCTTTGAGTTGGATACGTCCGAGAACTTCAACCGCCATTACCCCGACCTGGCAGCGGCCGTATCTGCGCAGGTGCTGCCCGCCTTGGGCCAAGACGCTGACGCCAATGTGCGCACCGTGCGCGCTGCCATTGGCCAGTACATCGATGCGTGGCAAGCCACCACCGAACTGCAAAGCCTGCGCCGCACGCTCATGCAACTGGCCCATGACGCCGACTACTTTTTGGACCTGCACTGCGACTGCGAAGGCGTGCTGCACTTTTATTGCGAAGAACCGTGCTGGCCGCAGCTAGAAGCCTTGTCCTGCTTTTTGGGCAGCGAGGCCACGCTGATCGCCAAAAACTCGGGCGGCGGGCCGATTGACGAATGTTTGTCCGGCGTGTGGTGGCAGCTCGCCGCCCAGCTGCGTGCGCAGGGCAACAGTGCCCCGCTGCCCCAGGGCTGCTGCAGCACCACCATAGAGCTGCGCGGCGAACTGGACGTGAGCCACGCCTGGGCACGCACCGACGCCCAAGCTATTGGGCACTTTTTGCAGCACATTGGCGTGCTGCACACGCAGGCCCAACCCACCGTGCCTGCGCCACGCTGCGCGCCCACGCCGCTAGCTGGCTCTGAGACCCTGCACGCCAGCGGCCCGGGCGTGCTGGTGTTTGCAGCGCAGCCCGGCGAACGCCTAGTGTTTAATTGCTTAAATTGACGATAGTATTTCGAAGCTGTGCACCTTTGACTTCGCGTTTGCGCCACACAAAGGGCGCAGCGTTCTCGTTGTACGCGGCTGTGAACTCATGAATCGCCTTGATGAGTTGATTGATGTTGCTGA
>CANEVH010000006.1 GCA_947442105.1 Comamonadaceae bacterium
AGCTTGCGCAGGGTGAACAGACTCTCGGTGAAGGTGTCGGATCCGCGCATGGTGGGCTCTGGATGGGTCAGTGATTCGGTATTTACCTAGAACGCTTCAGAGGCTGCCGACGTGGACAGGGCGGAAGGTATTTCAGCAGCCTGCTAAGGAGGCCCGCCGTGTACCTACTGAAAAAATCCATAACCTTATCAGCCTGGGCCGCCGCTTCGGCCATGCTGTTAGCTGCGTGCGGGGGTGGCAGTTCGGACTCCCCTGCGCTGACGACGCAAAGCGCCTTGACGGCATCGGCCAACCCCACCAGCATTGTTGCCACCACAGGAACCAGCGCACTGAGCACCTCGGGTGGTTCAGGCTCGGGTGCAGTCACCTACAAAATCAAGTCTGGTAGCTGCACCGTGTCTGGCACCACCCTGACCGCATCGTCCACCGCTGGACCGTGCGTCGTCACGGCCACTAAAGCGGCTGATGCCACCTACGCAGCGGCCTCCGCTGATGTCACCGTTACCGTCACTACACCAGTCGCAGCCAGTACCACGTTTGTAACTTTTGATGAAGCTACAACGCCAACGCTCAGTGGATTCGGTGCTCTTACAGCAACTATTGCGGCTGACCCCGTTGCAAGCAGCAACAAAGCTGCCAAGTTGGACAAGTTGGCATCCGGGGAAACTTGGGCTGGTGTCACACTTGCCACTTGCCCTGCTGGAACGACTGGCAGCATGCCCACCATTCCCTTAAGCAGCAGCAACAAAACGATGACGTTGCGCGCATATTCGCCCACTGCGAATACCGTGTTTCGCTTAAAGCTTGAAAACTCAGCAGACAACACAAAGACCGTAGAAACTGACGCAACAGTGACAGCAGCTAACACCTGGGAGACCCTCACCTTCGACTTCGGGTCACCCGCTACCGGCACGAATGCCCTGGACTTAACTACTGTGTTCAACAAAGCCAGTGTATTTCCCAACTTCAACAACAAAGTGACCGCCACTTACTACGTGGATGACCTTAAGTTCATCGGTGTCTCGGGTGTTTCACAAACCTGCCCGGCGACCCCTACCTCCGCACTTCCTATGACGTTTGACGATAGCGCGGTGACCTATACCCTGAACGATTTCGGCGGGAACGTGAGCGTAGTGGACGCTGGGCCCAGCGGCAGTGACGGGAAAGTTGCAAAGTCCACCAAAGGTGCTGTAGGAACGCCCTCTGAAACCTGGGCCGGCACGACTGTCACTACCGGAACTTTGCCCTTCGCTGCCGGAGCAACCACGATGACCGTGCGTGTTTGGGCGCCTAATGCAGGAACCACTGTGCGCCTGAAGGCTGAAAACCTTACCGACCCTACCGTGTCTGTTGAAACCGACGCCGTCACCACGGTGGCTGCGGGCTGGCAAACCCTGACGTTCAATTTTGCGAACCAGGCCACTGGCACAGCGGCATTGAACCTGGCCAGCGTATACGGAAAGGTCTCGATTTTTTTTGACTTCAACAAAGCTGGAACGGGACAGATCTACTACTTCGACACGGTCAAATTCGGCTTGTAAGAGAACTGAAAGCGATGCGAAAGCCAGGCACTGCGTAATCCGCGTGCGAAGCCAGCACGCTGCGTAGCGAGAAGATGCACCGCGATGCCCACAAGGCATCGCGGTGTTTTTACTTTTGTCAGGCAAAATTGACTGATCTCGGCGCAAGCCGGTCCTGCCCGCACTACCAACGACCATGTCCTTGCAAAAACACCTTTTGTCAAAAACCGCACAATGCGGCTTCACCCTCATCGAGCTGATGGTGGTGCTGCTCATCATCGGCGTGCTCGCCGCGCTCATCGTGCCCAATGTGCTGGACCGGGCGGACGACGCCAAGGCCACGGCGGCCAAAACCGACGTGAGCAATCTGATACAAGCGCTCAAGCTCTACAAGCTTGACAACAGCCGCTACCCCAGCGCCGAGCAAGGCCTGGCCGCGCTGGTGAGCAAGCCCAGCACCGAACCGGTGCCATCCAACTGGAAGAAAAACCTGGACCTGCTGCCCAACGACCCCTGGGGCAAGCCCTATGTGTACCTGAACCCCGGCGTCAAAAGCGAGATTGATGTCATGTCCTTCGGCGCCGACGGCCAGCCTGGCGGCGAGGGCAAGAATGCCGACATTGGCAGCTGGCAGCCCTAAATCCCTGCACCCACCGGCAGTGCCATGGGGCCGCAGTGTTGGCGCCAGACGCTTGGCGCAACACCTTTTGCCCAGACGCGGCGCCCAGGGCTTTACCCTCTTGGAGCTGCTGGTGGTGATGGCCATCATTGCCATTGCTTCGGCTGGCGTGGCGCTCACCCTGCGCGACAGCGGCGCCTCCAACTTGGAGCGCGACGCCCAGCGTTTGGCAGCGGTGTTGGAGTCTGGGCGCGCACAGTCGCGCATGCAGGGCACACCGGTGCTGTGGCGCGCGGTGCCCGACGGCTTTGTGACAGAGGGCCTGAACCCGCCACTGCCACCGCAAACTTGGTTGAGTGCAGACACGGTCGTCATCGCCGTGCTGCGCAAGCCTGATGCCAGCACACCAACCAACAACGCCGCCGCGCACCTCATCTTGGGACCAGAGCCCATATTGGACGCACAAGCCGTGGTGCTGGCCGCACGCGGCAAAACCGAGCTGCGCGTACAGCTCTCCAGCGACGGGCTGCGCCCATTTACCATCGTGCCGCCAGGCTCGCCCTTGGGCATGGCCGCACCATGAGCCGCACCATGCGGTCGACACAGCGAATGCACGGTTTCACGCTGGTGGAGGTGCTGGTGGCGCTGGCCATTGTGGGTGTGGCGCTGCTGGCGGGCCTCAAAGCCACTGGCGCGCTCACCCTGCACGCGCAGCGCCAAAGTGACGTGCTGCTGGGCCAGTTATGCGCTGAGAACGCGCTGCACCAGATTCGCCTGCTGCGCCAAATGCCTGGCGTGGGCGAAACCAGCCGCGAATGCGTACAAGCCGGGCAAACCTACACGCTGCTGCTCAATGTGCAACCCACGCCCAACCCCAACTTTGTGCGGGTAGACACCCAGGTGCGCAACGCCGACGAACCGGTGCTGCGCCTGTCCACCATCGTGGGGCGCAACTGATGCGTACGCCCACCGGCCAGCGCGGCTTTACGCTGGTGGAATTGCTCGTGGCGCTGGCGCTGATGGCACTGATGGCGGCCCTGTCCTGGCGCGGTCTGGACGGCATGACCGCCGCGCAAAAGCGCCTGGCCCAACACGCGGACGCGGTGCTGACGCTGCAAACCGGGCTGGCCCAATGGGGCGCCGACCTGGACGCGCTGGCGCAGCAGCCCAACACGCCCAGCATCGACTGGGACGGCCGCGCCCTGCGCTTGCTGCGCCGGGGCAGCCAGTCGGGCACCGAGGGCTTGCACGTGGTGGCCTGGTCGCAGCGCCGCGTGGGCGACACACTGTATTGGCTGCGCTGGCAGTCGCCGGAGCTGACCACGCGCGCGGCCCTGCAAACGGCCTGGAACCAGGCCGCGCGCTGGGGCCAAAACCCCAGCGACGAAGACCGGCAACAGGAGGTGCGCATTACGCCGGTGCTGGGATGGCAGATATTTTTCTACCGAGGCGGCGCCTGGACCAACCCGCTGTCCTCGGCGGATGCCGCCGCTGGCACGGCAGCGGCACCCGAAGGTGCGGCGTCGGCGCCCGGCGCGGCAGTTGGTTCACTGTTTGGTGGTCTGGGTGGCACGGTCGTCAAAACCCCGACTGCTGCGCCGGGCAACGCCATGCCAGACGGCGTGCGCCTGATGCTCACCCTGCCTGCCGACCAGGCCATCAGCGGCCTGCTCACCCGCGACTGGTCGCGCCCAGGCTTGGGGGGTGCACAGTGAAGCACGCGAGCACGCCCAGCGCCCAGCGCGGCGCCGCCATTTTGATGGCCATGCTCACCGTGGTGCTGGTGGCCACGCTGGCCTCGGCCGCGCTGTGGCAGCAGTGGCGCGCGGTGGAGGTGGAAGCGGCCGAACGCACGCGCGCCCAGTCGTCTTGGGTGCTGACCGGCGCGCTGGACTGGGCGCGGCTGATCTTGTCCGAAGATGGCCGCAAAGGCGGCTCGGACCACCTGTCCGAACCGTGGGCCTTGCCGCTGGAGCAGGCGCGCCTGTCCACCTTTTTGGCCGCTGACCGCAGTGACAGCCTGGCCGCAGACGCAAGCACCAACGCCTTTTTGTCCGGCCAGATCGTGGACTTGCAAGCACGGCTGAACCTGCGCAACCTGGTGCAAGACGATGGCAAGGTCTATGCGCCTGCGCTGCGTATGTGGGAGCGGCTGTTCACCCAACTGCGCTTGCCGCGCGCCAGCCTGGACCGGATGGTGGCGCAGTTGCTGCGCGCGCACCGCGCCAGCGCCGCGCCTACCGGGGCCGACGCCCGCGCAGACCCTGGCAATGACGGAGCGCTGTGGCCCCAAGAACCCGACCAGATGGCGTGGCTGGGGCTGGACGCGCAAACGCAAGCGCAACTGCAGCCCTATATCACGGTGCTGCCCGAACGCACGCCGGTCAACCTGAACACCGCCGCAGGCCCGGTGCTGATGGCCTGTCTGGATGGCGTAGAGCAGGCCGATGTGCGACGCTTGCTCAGCGCCCGCAGCCTGGCGCCCTGGGAGAGCCTGGACGACGTAAAAAAGGCGGCCAAACTGCCGCAGCTCGTACTAGACGCCCAGCTGGTGGACACCCGCACGCGCTTTTTTGCCCTGCGCGGCACCCTGCAAATTGACGGCAACACGGTACAGGAATACTCGGTGGTGCAGCGCGACACCATGGCGGTAAAAACCCTGTGGCGCAAGCGCCCGCTCAACCCAGCGATCCGCCCTGTGGCCAGCACGCCCACACCTACAATGACCGATGATTTTTGAACCATGGCCACACTGATAATCACCCTCCCCCAGGCGCCGCTGCAAGCGGGCACGGCGGTGGACTTTGTGCTCACGCACGATGGTTTGACGGTGGGCCAGGCCTCCAGCGCACCGCTGGCCTTGCTGCCGCGCACCGGGGGCACGACCCGCATCAACGACACGCTGTTGCTCCTTGGTGCGGCACAGCTCTCGTGGCACCGGGTGAAGCTGCCCAAAGGCGTGGCCCGTGCGCGGCTGCGCGCGGTGCTAGAAGGCCTGTTGGAAGACCAATTGCTCGACGAACCGGTCGCCCTTCACTTTGCGCTGGACCCGGACGGCGGCCGCAGCGAATCCACCTGGGTCGCGGTGTGCGACAAAGCATGGCTGCGCAGCGGCTTGCGGGCCTTGGATGGCGCAGGCATCGCGGTCTCGCGCATCGTGCCCGAGCTGGTTCCCTTGGCGGCTGACGAGGCGGTAGCCACGGATGGCGCAGCGGGCACACTGGTGGCGGTGGACGGCGCGGGCCAGCCCCTGCTGCTTCACGCCAGCGCCAGCGGCGTACTGGCCTACCCCTTGCAGACCGCAAGCCTGGCGTGGCTGAACTGCGCCCCCGACGCACCGCTGCGCGCCGAGCCCGCTGTCGCCGCGCTGTGCGAAAAACTCTTCGAGCGCCCGGTACTGCTGCAAAGCCGCGCCGAACGCGCGCTGGCAGCCGCGCAAAGCAACTGGGACCTGGCGCAGTTTGACCTGGTCAACACCCAGCGCAGCCGCAGCCTCAAGCGCCTGGGCGCGGCGTGGCACGCGCTGCTGCGTGCGCCACGGTGGCGCGCTGCGCGCTGGAGCGTGGTGGCGCTGGTGGCGGTCAATGTGGTGGGGCTTAACGCCCGTGCCGCCGCCGAGCGCGCTGCACTGCAGGCACAGCGCCAAGCCATTGCCGCAGTGCTTACCAGCACCTTTCCTGCCACGCAGGTGGTGGTGGACGCACCGGCGCAGATGCAGCGTGCCGTGGCCGCTTTGCAACAAGGCAGCGGCGAACTCGGCCCGCGCGATTTTGAGACCCTGCTGGGCGCCTGGGCGCTGGCTGCGCCCAGCGCCAGCGCGCCCAGTGGGCTGGACTTTGCCAACGGCCAGCTGCGCCTGCAAGGCCTGGGCCTGGCGCCGCCCGCGCTGGCCGAGGCCACGCAGGCCCTAAAGGCCCAAGGCATCGCCCTTCGCCAAGAAGGCGCCGACCTGCTGCTGCTCAGGAACACGCCATGAGGGCCTTCGCAGCCAATATGCGGGCAGCACTGCGCGCGGCGTTTGCACTCTGGCAGGCGCGCTGGGCCCAGAGCAGCCCACGAGAGCAAGGCTTGGTGCGCCTGGCCGCCACGCTCGTGCTGCTGGCGCTGGTGTGGTTGCTGGCTATCAACCCGGCCCTGCGCACGCTGCGTGCAGCGCAAAGCCAAGGCCCGCTCTTACGCGCCCAACTGCAAGACATGCTGCTGCTCCAAGCCCAAGCCCAGGCGCTGCAAGCCCAGCCGGGTGCGCAAGCACTGGATGCCAAAAGCCTGGTCGAAGCCTCGCTGCCTGGCTTGAGTGAATCCGCCCGCATGGTGATTGCAGGCGACCGTGCCACCATCACTTTCCAGGGTGGCAGCGCCGATGCGCTGGCGCAATGGCTAGGCCAAGTGCGGCTCAACGCCCACGCGCTGCCGCTGGAGCTGCGTTTGGGGCAAAGCAAGGGGCTTTGGAAAGGCAGCGTCGTCCTGCAACTGCCTGCGCGTGCCGCGCCCTGACGCCCCATTTGCCATGGCCCGCGCACGCACCCCCAACGCCAAGCACGCCACACTGGGCAGCCCCTGGGTCTGGGCGTTTTCAGGCGCGGCGCTGGGTGTGGCGCTGGCATTGATCGTGTTTGCCCCTGCGCGCTGGCTGTCTGGGCCGCTAGAAGCCGCAAGTGGCGGGCAACTGCTGCTGGGCGACGCGCAGGGCACGGTCTGGAGTGGCTCGGGCCAGCTCACGCTCACCGGTGGCCCCGGCAGCAGCGACGCCAGCACCTTGCCCGGCCGCCTGGCCTGGCAGCTCAAGCCGGGCTGGGGCCAGTTGCAGGTAGAGGTGTTGGCGGACTGCTGCATGGCCTCCGCACTCACCTTGGCCGTATCGCCACAGTGGGGTGGCGCGCAAGTGCTGGTCAGCGACCAGCGCTCGCAGTGGCCCGCACTTTGGCTGACCGGCTTGGGCACGCCGTGGAACACCATTCGCGCTGAAGGGCAGTTGGCGCTGACCAGCGCTGGCTTTGGCCTCACCTGGGTGCACGGCAGGCTGCGCTTACAAGGCGGGCTGACGATGGACGCCCTTGACATCGCATCGCGCATGTCCACCCTGCGGCCCATGGGCAGCTATCGCTTTGTGCTGGCCGGGGGGGACACGCCCGTTCTGACCTTAAGCACCACCCAGGGCAGCCTGCAGCTCAGCGGCAAGGGCCAGTGGACCGACGGACGCCTGCGCTTTGACGGCGAGGCCAGGGCCACGCCCGAGCGCCAGGACGCGCTCACCAATCTTTTGAACATCATCGGACGGCGCCAGGGCGCGCGCTCCATCATCAAAGTGGGTTGAACTTCTATGACAGCAACGCGTATTTCCGTCACGGCCTGCACTGCGGCGCCCGACTCGCCCGTGGGCGCAGCGGCCTTGCTCCCGCGCGGCGCACGGCCACACCTGCACCTAAACCTGCACCTACACCTGCAACTTGGCCGCTTACTGGCAGGCGCGCTGCTGCTTGGCGCTGCGGCCACCAGCGCCCGCCTGGCCTGGGCGCAAATGGCCCCTGCCAGCGCACCCCCAGCGACTACCACCAACGCGGCGCCCAAGCCCGGCGAGCCCATTACCCTGAACTTCACCAACGCCGAGATCGAGGCCGTGGCGCGCACCATAGGCCTGCTCTCGGGCATGAATGTGGTGGTGGACCCGCGCGTCAAAGGCACCATCACCTTGGTGACCGAAAAGCCGGTAAGCCGCAGCGTGGCCATGGCGCAGTTTTTGACCAGCTTGCGCTTGCAGGGCTTCACCATGGTGGAGTCGGCGGGCTTGTTCAAGGTGGTGCCCGAGGCCGACGCCAAGCTGCAAACCAGCGCGGTAGAAACCAGCGACAGCGCGCCCAAGGGCGCGGCGGGCGGCCAGATCGTGACGCAAATTTTTAGGCTCAATTTTGAGTCGGCCAACAACCTGGTCGCCGTGCTGCGGCCCTTAATCAGCCCCAACAACACCATCAATGCCAACCCCGGCAACAACTCGCTGGTGATCACCGACTACGCCGACAACCTGCGCCGCATTGCCCGCATCATTGCCGCCATGGACGTGTCCAACGCCACCGAGGTGGAAGTACTCGAACTGAAAAACGCGATTGCGGTAGACCTGGCGCCGCTGGTGCTTAAGCTGCTGGACGCCACCAGCACCAGCACCGGTGCAACAGCAGGCGCCGCCGACACGGGCTTCAAAACCACCGTCATTGCCGAGCCGCGCAGCAACACGCTGATAGTGCGTGCGGCCAACCCGGCGCGCGTGGCGCTGGTCAAATCATTGGTGGAAAAGCTGGACCAGCCCTCCAACAAGGGCAATGGCGAACTGGGCAATCTCCACGTGGTGTACCTGAAAAACGCCGATGCCACCAAGCTCGCTGCCACGCTGCGCGCCGCGCTCAGTGGCGCCGCCGTCAGCCCCAGCACCGGTGCCGCTACCGGCACGCCAGGCGGCACCACGTCCACACCTGCGGTCACCTCGGGTGGCCAGGTGCAGGCCGACACGGCCACCAATTCGCTGATCATCACAGCGCCCGACCCGCAGTACCGCCAGTTGCGCGAAGTGATTGAGCGCTTGGACGCGCGCCGGGCCCAGGTCTATGTGGAGAGCCTGATTGCCGAAGTCAGCGCCGACCGCGCGGCTGAGTTTGGCGTGCAGTGGCAAAGTGCGGCAGGCAACGCGGGCGACAGCGTGATCGGGCTTTTGGGCACCAACTTTGGCGTCGGCGGTAAGAACATCATCAGCCTGGCCACCGGCGCCGCAGCGGGCACCGTGACCCCAGCGGCGGGCCTGAACATTGGCGCGGCCAAGCAAACCAACGGCGTGTATGTGCTGGGCTTTTTGGCGCGCTTTTTAGAAACCAGCGGCGCAGGCAACGTGCTGTCCACGCCCAATTTGCTCACCCTGGACAACGAAGAGGCCAAGATTGTGATCGGCCAAAACGTGCCCTTTATTACCGGCCAGTTCACCAACACCAACGCGGGCAACGGCGCGGTCAACCCCTTCCAAACCATTGAGCGCAAAGACGTGGGCCTCACACTCAAGGTCAAACCGCAGATCAGCGAAAACGGCACCGTCAAACTCACCATCTTCCAGGAGGTTTCGAGTGTGGACGCCGCCACCATCAGTTCCGCCAATGGTCCGACCACCAACAAGCGCACCATTGAATCCAATGTGCTGGTAGAGGACGGCTCGGTGGTGGTGCTGGGCGGCTTGTTGCAAGACGACTACTCCGGCAGCAACGACAAGGTGCCGGGTCTGGCCGATGTGCCGTTTTTTGGCAACCTGTTTAAAAGCGAGTCGCGCAAGCGCAAAAAGACCAACCTGATGGTGTTTTTGCGCCCCGTGGTGGTGCGCGACGCGGCTGCGTCGGACCGTTTGTCGGTGGACCGCTACGAACAAATGCGCTTAGGGCTAAAAGACGCCCAGCCGGTGCCCAGCGAAATCGTGCCAGTCAACGAATCTGCCACCCTGCCCGAGCTGGCTGCCAAGCCCGCGGTGAAAAAATAAGATGCGCTACCCCCTGCCCTACGCCTTTGCGCGCACCCAGCAGGTGCTGGTGGAAGACGACGGCCACGGCCTGACCCTGCATGTGCACCCCGGCTCGCTGCCCGAAGGCATGGGCGAGGCACTGCGCAAATACCCGGTGCAGCAGGTACAAAACCACACCGCACCCGTGCTGGCGCAGCGCATCAGCGCGGCCTACGCCCAAGGTGAATCCAGCGCGGCAGCAGTGGTGAGCGAAGTCGAGGGCGAGGCCGACTTGAGCCGCATGATGCAAGACCTGCCAGCCATTGAAGACCTGCTAGAGACCTCGGACGACGCGCCCATCATCCGCATGCTCAACGCCTTGTTGACGCAGGCTGCGCGCGACGGCGCCAGCGACATCCATATTGAGCCCTACGAGCGCCATTCGGTGGTGCGCTTTCGGGTGGACGGCAATTTGCGCGAGGTGGTGCAGCCCAACCGCGCGCTGCACGCGGCGCTCATTTCGCGCCTGAAGATCATGGCCGAGCTGGACATTGCCGAGCGCCGTCTGCCGCAAGACGGTCGCATTTCGCTGCGCATTGGCACCCGCGCGGTGGACGTGCGGGTCAGTACATTACCCAGCGCCCACGGCGAGCGCGCCGTGCTGCGCCTGCTGGACAAGAGCGAAAGCAAGCTCAGCCTGGAGTCGGTCGGCATGCAAGGCGATGTGCTGGCGCGCTTTGCCCACCTGCTGGTGCAGCCGCACGGCATTATTTTGGTCACCGGCCCCACCGGCTCGGGCAAGACCACCACGCTGTACGCCGGTCTGCAACGCCTGGACACGCACGGCAGCAACATCATGACGGTGGAAGACCCGATTGAGTACGAGCTGGCGGGCGTGGGCCAAACCCAGGTGAACGCCAAGATCGACCTGACTTTTGCCAAAGCCTTGCGCGCCATCCTGCGCCAGGACCCGGACGTGATCATGATCGGCGAGATCCGCGACTTCGAGACCGCGCAAATCGCCATCCAGGCCTCGCTGACCGGCCACCTGGTGCTGGCCACCCTGCACACCAACGACGCCGCCAGCGCAGTGACGCGCCTGACCGACATGGGCGTAGAGCCGTTTTTGCTCAGCTCCTCGCTTTTGGGCGTGCTGGCCCAGCGCCTGGTGCGCAAGCGCTGCACCGCCTGCGGCGGCGCCGGGTGCACCGCTTGCGGCCAAACCGGCTACGCGGGGCGCACCGGCGTGTTTGAGCTGCTAGTCACCGACGACACCATACGCGCACAAATCCACAACCGGGCCTCTGAGGCCGCCATCCGCGACGCCGCCCGCGCCAGCGGCATGGTGCTCATGCGCGAGGACGGCCAGCGCCTGGTCGATGGCGGCATCACCACCGCCGAAGAGCTGCTGCGCGTAACGCGCGACTGAGCTTCAGAACCGCACCATGCCCGCCTACGCCTTTGAAGCCCTGACTGCCGACGGCCAAATGCGCCGGGGCACGGTGGAAGCCGACTCGGCCAAAGCCGCGCGTACCCAGTTACGCGCGCAGGCGCTGGTGCCACTCAAGATGGAACCGGTGGCCTCAAGCGCCCAAGGCGAGGGTGCCGGAGGCACGGGCTGGTTTCGCCGCCGCGTGTTCAACGCCAACGCTTTAAGCGTGTGGACGCGCCAGCTGGCCAGCCTGGTGGTCTCGGGCCTGCCGCTGGAGCGGGCGCTGGCCTCGCTGAGCACCGAAGCCGAGCGCGAAACCGAACGCAATCTGGTGGCCGACCTGCGCGCTGAGGTCAACAGCGGCAGCACCTTCGCCAAAGCGCTGGGGCGCCATCCGGGCGAGTTCTCGGGCATTTTTGTGGCGGTGGTGGGTGCGGGCGAGCAAAGCGGCAGCTTGGGCACTGTGCTGGAGCACCTGGCCGATGACCTAGAGGACCAGCAGGCCCTGAACGCCAAGCTGCTGGGCGCCGCGCTGTACCCCGCCATCGTCAGCCTGGTGGCGCTGTGTATTGTGATTTTTTTGGTCACCTACGTGGTGCCCCAAGTGGCCAGCGTGTTTGCGGGCAGCAAGCGGGCCTTGCCCCTGCTCACGGTGCTGATGCTGGGCGTGAGCAGCTTTGTGCGCAGCTACGGCTGGCTGCTGCTGCTGCTTACCGTGGGCGGTGTAGTGGGGCTGCGCCTGGCGCTGCGCGCGCCCGCGCTGCGCTACCAGTTTGATGCGGCTTGGCTGGGCATTCCGGTGGTAGGCAAGCTCTCGCGCAGCTTTAACACCGCGCGATTTGCCAGCACGCTGGCCATGCTCTCGGGCGCCGGGGTGCCCATCCTCAAAGCACTGCAAGCCGCTGCCGACACCCTGAGCAACCAGGCCATGCGCCAGGACGCGCAAGACGCGCTGGTGGCGGTGCGCGAAGGCGCGCCCCTGGCCTCGGCGCTGGCGCAAAAAAAGCGGTTTCCAGTCCTGCTGTCCATGTTTGCGCGTTTGGGCGAACAAACCGGGCAGCTGCCGCTGATGCTGCAGCGCGCCGCAAATCAGCTCAGCACCGAAGTGCAGCGCCGCGCCATGGGCCTGGCCACGCTGCTCGAACCGCTCTTGATCGTGGCCATGGGCCTGATCGTGATGCTGATTGTGCTGGCCGTGCTGCTGCCGATTATTGAGATGAACCAGCTGGTGAAGTAGGCGGTGGGGAGGTAGGCGAACACGCCAAGGGGATGACTTCGGGGGTGAGCGCCTCAATGGCTTGGTAGTTGGTCAAAAACACGCGGCCATGCACGTGTTGAAAAAACGCGGTGGTGCCCAGTTTGTCCATCACCGGTCCTTTGATTTCCGAGAAATGCAGGGCGATGCCAGCGTCTTTCAATCGACTTGCAATGGCCTCCAGGCTCTCCAAAGCACTGGCGTCAATGTCGTTCACGGCCGAGCACTGCAGCAGCACGTGCTCTAAGCCTGGCCGGGCCGCCACCTCAGCGTTGATGCGGTCTTCCACCCCGCGTGCATTGGCAAAGAACAGGCTGGCGTCCACCCGCAGGCACACCAAATGGGGGTTCACCAGCACCTCGTGTCGCAGCACATTGCGAAAGTGTTCGGTGCCGGGCACCAAGCCCACCGTGGCAATATGGGGTCGGCTGGCCCGGAACAAAAACAGCGCCAAGGACACCACCACGCCCATGACCAAACCCTGTTCCACGCCCACCAACAAGGTGGCCAGCAGGGTGGTGAGCACCGCAATAAAGTCCAGTTTGGAAAACCACCAGGTGGACTTCAAGATGCCAAAGTCCACCAAGGACAAGACCGCCACGATGATGGTGGCTGCCAATGTGGCTTGCGGCAGGTAGTACAAAGCCGGGGTTAAAAACAGCGAGGCCAAAGTAATGCCCACAGCGGTGTAAACACCCGCAGCCGGGGTGACTGCGCCTGCATCAAAGTTGACAACCGAACGGGCAAATCCCCCCGTGACCGGAAACCCACCGGTGAACGCAGCGGACAAATTACTGGCGCCGAGTGCCACCAACTCTTGGTCAGGCTCAATGCGCTGGCGGCGTTTAGCAGCCAAGGTTTGACCCACCGATACCGATTCAACAAAGCCCACCACGCTAATGAGCAGCGCTGGCACCCACAACTCTTGCCACAAGGCCAAGTCCCATAGCGGCGCGGTAAGCGGGGGCAGGCCCTGCGGCACTGTGCCCACCAGCTTCATGCCTTGGCCTTGCCAGTCCAGCGCCCAGGCCAATGCAGTGGTCAGGGCAATAGCGACCACGGGGCCCGCTTTGGCCAGCACATCGGCCAGCTTCGGCTTCAAGCCTGCGGTGAACAGCAAGGGCTTCAGACCCTTGCGGACCCAGAACAAAAATACCGTGGCGGCGATGCCCACACCCAGGGTGAGCAGGTGCAAGTTGGATGCTTGGTGCAAGAGCGAAAACAGCAGCTCAACAAAGTTGTGCCCTTCGGCCTTCACGCCCATCAGAGTTTTCATTTGGCTCAAGGCAATCAGCAAACCTGAGGCCGAAATAAAGCCTGAGATCACCGGGTGGCTTAAAAAATTGGCCAAGAAACCCAGTCGCAAAAACCCCATGATCAGCAGCATGCCGCCCGACAAAAACGCTAAAGTGATGGCCACTTGCCAATAAGCGTGGGTTCCCGCAGCCGCATGTTCAGCCACGGCGGCAGCAGTCATCAAAGACACCACGGCCACCGGCCCCACCGCCAAGACGCGGCTGCTGCCCAATACCGCATACAAAAGCAAGGGCGCAACGCTGGCGTACAAACCCACCTCAGGCGGCAGGCCCGCCAACAAGGCATAGGCCAAGCTTTGCGGAATCAACATGATGGTGACGATGAGTGCCGCCACCATATCGTTGGTAAAGCTTTCTCGGTTGTACTGGCGCCCCCACTCCAGCGCAGGGATGGAGGGGAGCCAGCGTCGCAGGGCGGCCATTAGCCCACCATTTCAGGTTGCGCCAGCCATTCACGGCCTTTGAGCATGGCCTCCCAGTAAATCAGGGGCAATAGGCGCTCTTTCAGGAGCCAGGCCAATGCCGAGGGCTTGGTGCCGTCAATCAACCAGCTTGGAAAGCTGGGTGCCAGCTTGCCGCCATAGGTGAACTCTGCCAACACAATCTTGCCGCGCTCGACTGTCAAGGGGCAGGAGCCATAGCCATCGTAGGTGGCCTCGCCTTGCAGTTGGCCGAGCGAGACCAATACATTGTGGGCAAGCACGGGGGCTTGTTTTCTTACAGCCGCAGCAGTCTTGGCGTTGGGGGTGTTGGCTACATCGCCCAAAGCAAAGACATTGGCATAGCTTTTGTGGCGCAGTGAAGAGGGGTCCACATCCACCCAGCCGGCAGCGTCTGCCAGTGGGCTCACGCGCACAAAATCGGGGGCTTTTTGGGGCGGCACCACGTGGATCATGTCGAAGTCGCGCACCACTTTCTCTTTGCTCCCATCGGCCAAGGTTTTCATAAAAGTCGCCTTGTGTGCCGGACCGTCCACAGACGCCAAGGTTTCGCCAAAGTTCAGACCGATGCGGTATTTCTTGACGTATTCCATCAGGGCTGGCACATAGTCGGCCACGCCAAACAACACGGCCCCGGCATTGCAAAACTGGATGTCGATGTGGTTCAAGTCGCCTTGGCGGGTCCAGTGGTCGGCTGACAAGTACATGGCTTTTTGCGGCGCACCCGCGCACTTAATGGGCATAGGCGGCTGGTTGAACAGGGCTTTGCCATCTTTGAGCTTTTGCACCAACTCCCAGGTGTACGGGGCTAAGTCAAAGCGGTAATTGGAAGTAACACCATTGCGGCCCAGCGTTTCGTTCAAGCCTTCAATGCTTTGCCAGTCCAGCTTCAGGCCGGGGCAAACCACCAGTTGCTTGTACTTGACGACACGGCAGCCTTCCAAAATGACTTGGCTGTTGTCAGGCTCAAAAGCGGCCACGGCGGCCTTGATCCAAGCCACCCCTGTGGGAATGACGGACGCCATGGTGCGGGCGGTTGATGCCGCTTCAAAAATGCCGCCACCCACCATGGTCCAACCGGGTTGGTAAAAGTGCGCATCTGCGGGGTCGATGATGGCAATGTCCAGTTGCGGGCTGCGTTGCAGCAAGCTGGCCGCCACCGAAATGCCTGCCGAGCCACCGCCGACGATGAGCACATCGTGGCTGGCGTCTGCTTGGTGCGCGGGGGTTTTGCCGCCGTTGGCAATGCGCTGCACCAAGGCCTTCAAGTCAAAACCCACCTTTTTCGAGGCTTCCAAAATCTGCGGCAAAGGGGTGATGCCTGCTTGCGACAACGCCCACATGGTGGTGGAGCGCATGCCGGTGCGGCAGTAAGCCAACACAGGGCCTGGCAGGGTGGCCAGCAGTTCACCAAAGGTCTTGCCGTCAGCATCGCTGACTTTGCCTGCATCGGCTGGCAAGTAGCGCATTTGCATACCCAGCGTCAAAGCTGCTTGTTCCATTTCTTTGAAGCTGGGTTGGTCTGGACCTTCACCATCAGGGCGGTTGCAAATGATGGCCTTGAAACCCATCTGCGCCACGGCCTCCAGTTCGGCGACCAAGATTTGTGGCGTGATCGACAGATGGGGCGTGAGTGCTTTGATGTCCATGATGATTCCAATCAATGAGGTTTTCAGGCGGGGTTGACTTTGGCTTTGCGGGGGGCGTGGACAAAACGGTCCATCAATTCAAAACCCAACATGCCAACCAACATGGCGAGGACAAACACCAAGGCTTTAGGTTGACCATCTGCCATCGACACCAGGGCGGGGCCAGGGCAAAAACCCGCCAAGCCCCAGCCAGCGCCAAACATCAAACTACCGATGACCAGTTTCTTGTCGATGTCTGTGTTGGTCGGGAAACGTAAGACGCCGCCCAAAAAAGTGGTGGTGCGTTTTTTGGCGATGGCGAAGGCAAACAAGCCGACCATGATGGCGCCGCCCATCACCAAAGCCAGTGAAGGGTCCCAACTGCCAAACAAATCGAGGAAGCCAATGACTTTGCTGGGATCGGTCATGCCTGAGAGCATCAAACCTAGGCCAAACAACAGGCCGACGATGAATTCAACGATGTGATGGATATGGTTTTTTTGAATCATGATTTTTTCCTTAAATGATGGCGAGGTGACGCATGACATAGACCATGGCAAAGCCAGTACCCATGAAAGACAGAGTAGCGACCAATGAACGTGGAGACAAGCGGGACAGGCCGCACACGCCATGGCCGCTGGTGCAACCGGAGGCATAGCGGGTGCCAATGCCCACCAGCAAGCCGGCAATGACCACCATCATGTCGGTCGCGTCAATGCGGGCTGCGGTGATGTACGGGGCGGGCACTACAGCGTGAAACACCGTGGGTGCGACGAACAAACCCAACAAGAAAGATATGCGCCAAAAGGTATCCCCGAGCTTGGGTGGCATCAAGCCGCCCAAAATGCCGCTAATGCCCAAAATGCGTCCGTTGATCAAGATGAAGACAGCCGAGGCCACCCCCAAAATAATGCCGCCCGTCAGGGATGCAAAAGGTGTGAAATGTGCCCAATCGATGTTCATGAGTTGTCTCCTGTTTGTGGTTCGCAAAATTGCTCAAATAAAACGGTCATCACCGCCAGCGCTTGCGGGCTGGCGATTTGGTAGTAGATGTTTTTGCCCTCACGGCGGGTGGTGACCAGCGCTTCGTCACGCAAAACCGTGAGCTGTTGTGACAAAGTGGGTTGCACGATGCCCAAACTTGCTTCCAACTCGCCTACACGCTTTTCGCCTTGGGACAGCTGACACAGCAGCATCAGGCGGTCGGGGTTGGAGAGCACTTTCATCAGGCGGCAGGCATTGCCGGCTGCGGTTTGCATTTTTTCAAGGTCGAGTGTGGTGGTATCCATAGAGGGGGGGGTCCGGCTTTTTTGGTGGAAGTTGGAAAATTATATTGACAAATATATTATGCGCCAATATACTATCACCAACTTAATTAACCAGGAGTTTTTTGATGACTGCAAGCACTGCCAACCCACGCGTTCACGGAATTTTTGACCCAGCCACTTGGACCGTCACCTATGTGGTCTACGAAAAACCCGGTTCGGCGTGCGCCATCATTGATTCGGTGTTGGACTACGACCCCAAGTCCGGCCGCACCAGCCACAATTCAGCGGACAAGGTGATCGCATTTGTCAAAGCCAACGATCTGAAGGTGGAATGGATTTTGGAAACCCATGCCCACGCCGACCACCTGAGCGCCGCACCCTACCTCAAGCAGCACTTGGGCGGCAAAACTGCCATTGGCGACCACATAGGCGGCGTGCAAAAAGTGTTCAAAGGCATTTTCAACATGGAAGCCAGCTTCAAACCCGACGGCTCACAGTTCGACCACCTGTTTGCCCAGGGCGACGCTATTTCTGTGGGCGGCCTCAGCGGCCACGCCCTGTACGTGCCTGGCCATACGCCGGCCTGTGTGGCCTACCAGTTTGGCGACGCGGTGTTTGTGGGGGACACCCTGTTCATGCCCGATGTGGGCACCGCGCGCTGCGACTTTCCCGGTGGCGACGCCAAAACCTTGTATGCATCCACACGCAAAATTTTGAGCTTGCCGCCTGCGACCCGCTTGTTCATGTGCCACGACTATCCGCCCAATGGCCGCCCCGTGAACTTTGAGACGACGGTGGCCGAGCAAAAAGCCAAAAACATCCATGTGCACGACGGCGTGAGCGAAGCCGATTTTGTAGCGATGCGCACCCAGCGCGACGCCACCCTGGAAATGCCGGTGCTCATCCTGCCTGCGGTGCAAATCAACATCCGCGCTGGCGAGTTGCCACCCAAGGAAGACAACGGCGTCTCTTACGTCAAGATTCCGTTGAACGCCCTTTGAACACTCTGTGAACACCCCATGAATACCAACACCCTGCATTTGGTGTGCCCCCATTGCAAGGCCACCAACCGCGTGCCGTCTGACAAATTGCAAGCCGAGCTTGGCTGCGGCCAATGGCACGGCGCATTGCTCAGCGCGCAGCCCGGCCAGCACCTGGACCCTGCTTGCAGGCGGCGGGGTGTCCGTCCTCAAAGCACTGCAAGCCGCTGCCGGCAGCCTAAGCAACCTGGCCATGCGCCAGGACGCGCAAGGCCCACTGTTGGCTAAGCGCGAAGGCGCGCCCCTGGCCTAGGTGCTGGCGCAAAAAAGCGCTCCCGGCTCTGCTGTCCAGCGCAACTTGCGGAGACTTTTATGCAAGGGATCAGAAATCTCAAAATTTCGATTGACAATTGAAGGTATTCGTATACATTTGAATTCAAATGAACTCGCCCATCAAAATCACCACCACCATGGTGCCTGTATCCGGGAGAATTCCTGACGACTTGTACCAATGGTTGTGCACCACGCCCTTGGAGGGTGCTGCCACCCTGAGCGACAAACTGCGCGTAGCCGTAGCAAGCTTAAAGCGCTCCCACGATGGCGACACCGATTACAGCGGCGCGTTGGCGATGCACCGCGATCTCATCGGCAATGCGCGGCGGCAGTTGGCTGAAATGGAGTCCGAACATGGGCATTCCGAGGTGCTTTCCACCATCATGGAGCATGCACCCGCCATTGCGGCCGCGCTGACCTCGGCACAAATCAAAGGATTGCCTGACGCTATCAAGTTAGAGGAACAACTCACCCAGCGCAGCCTCCAATTGGCAGAGGGTTTGTTGCGCCAGGCCATCACTCGCCAAGCCCGCGCCTACGATGGGCAAGTGGTGATAAACAACGCACAGTCGCTGATCGAGTTGGCGCAAATCGTTCACAACTATTTAACTAAATCCAACTAGAGGAGAACTTCATGGCTGACACACTTCGCCAACGGGTATCGCGCGTTATCGCTGGAGGCGCGCATGCCTTACTGGACAAGATTGAAGACGCTGCGCCAGTAGCAATGCTGGAGCAATCGGTGCGGGAAGTTGAAGGCATTGCAGACGAAGTGCGCTTCGAGCTTGGCCGCACAGTTGCCAACCGGCACCTCGCCCAACAGCGGCACTTGAACCTCAATAAAGAGCATGAGCAATTGGGCGTATCGATTCATGAAGCGCTCGCCAATAGCCGGGAAGATTTGGCTAAACCTGCCATTGCCCGGCAGATAGACATTGAGGCGCAACTTCCTGTGCTTGAGTCCAGCCTTGCAGACCTGGCCTTTCAAGAAAAGGAATTGACCGGTTTTGTCGATGCGCTCATGGGCAAGAAACGTGAAATGCAAACTGCGATTCATGATTTTGAGCAATCACGCAACCATGCAGACAGTGCTGCTGCGCGTGGCGCGGGTACCAGCACACCCGTCGGGGCAAAGTTGCATGCCGCGCAATCTGCATTTGACCGCACCTACCAACGGCAAACGGGCCTTGATGCTGCAAGCCGAGGCGCTAGCTTGGAACAAGCGGCCAAGATGAAAGAACTGGGCGACTTGGTGCGCGACAACAAAATCAATGAGCGCCTTGCTGCGCTCAAGGCAAAGTAAGCGCAAGCCATGATTTGGTTTGCCCAAGAAACTTGGCCCTTTGGTGCAGCCTTGCTGCTCATGCTGGCACTGTTCATCATCGAGGGTGCAGGCTTGATGTTTTCCGTAAGCCCGTCAAACTGGCTTGATGGCTTGGTGCCCGACCTACCCGACGGACTTGAGGGTTCTCTGGGCTGGTTGCATTTAGGAAAAGTACCTTTGTTAATACTGCTAGGCATTTTCTTGGCGGGTTTTTCCATGAGCGGCTACGCGATTCAGTCCTTCAGCAAAGCGCTGATCGGCGGCTTGCTGCCCGCTTGGCTGGCAAGCCTACCCTCTGTGCTGGCTGGCTTTTCAATGGTCAGCGGTCTGGGGGGCTTGATCGCTCGGGTCATGCCCAGCGATGAGAGCAGCGCTGTTAGCGAATTGAGCTTAATTGGCCGCGCCGGCGTCGTCACCCAAGGCGTTGCACGGCATGGCATGGCCGCACAAGCCAAGGTACGCGACATGCACGGCAGGGCGCACTATGTGATGGTGGAACCCGACCTTCCTCACGAATCCTTTGAAGAAGGCGCCGCCGTTCTACTCGTCAAGAAAAACGGTGCCAAATACCACGGCATCAAAAACCCACACCCAGAATTACTTTAAAGAAGGCATATAAAAATGATCGATCTGCTCATCAATATTGGCATCCCGGCAGCTATTGGCCTGCTTGGCTTGCTGTTCATAGGCATGGTTTTTGCGCGCCTGTATCACCGGGCTACCAAAGAAACTGCCTTTGTGCGCACGGGGCTGGGTGGGCAAAAGGTCATCATGGATGGCGGTGCCATTGTGTTGCCCATATTCCACGAAATCATTCCCGTGAACATGAACACACTCAAGCTAGAGGTTTCACGGCGCGAAGAGCAGAGTTTGATTGCATTAGATCGTATGCGCGTGGATGTCGCAGCGGCGTTCTTTGTTCGGGTGAAGCAAACGACTGAATCTGTGAGTACAGCCGCGCAAACTTTGGGCCGTAAAACCATGGAACCCGCGGAATTGAAAACGCTGGTGGAGGATAAATTTGTCGATTCGCTGCGCGCTACGGCTGCGACGATGACGATGAAAGAGCTGCAAGACAAGCGCCGCGAGTTTGTGCAGGCGGTTCAAAACGCTGTGGCTGAAGACCTAGAGAAAAATGGTTTAGAACTGGAGTCCGTATCGCTCACCAGCCTGGACCAAACGGCCAAAGACTTTTTTAATCCCAGTAACGCATTTGATGCCGAAGGTTTAACCAAACTAACGCAGGAAACTGAGTCACGTCGTAAACAACGCAACGATATTGAGCAAGATACCGAAGTTCAGGTTCGTACCAAAAACTTGGAGGCTGAGCGCCTCAAGCTCGATATCACCAAGCAGCAAGAATTTGCCACACTTACGCAGCAACAAGAAATTTCCAACGCCAGGGCAAACCAGGTGGCTGAAATAGCCAAAATTGAGGCAGAACGGCATCGCGAAGCGGAAGAGGTTCGCATCAACGCGGATCGCTTGGTAAAAGAGCGGCGTATCGAAGCTGACCGCACGGTTAACAGTGCAGAGATTGATAAAAACCTCTCGATTCAGAAAAAGACCATCGACGCCGACCGTGAAACCAAAGTAAAACAGGCCGAGCAGCGACAGACTGTGGAGCTGGCCAATCAAGATGCTGCGATTGCGATTGCCAAGAAGTCTCAGGAGCAATCACAAGCAGATGCCGCAGCCAATCAGGCCTTGTCAGCAGCAGTTACCGCAGAGGAAGCGGTCAACACGGCGCGGGAAGTGGCAATTGCCGAGCGCGGCAAATCGATTCAATTGATTGATGCCGCGCGTGAGGCGGAGCAACTGGCCATCTCGGTCAAGGTGGCTGCGCAAGCAGAAAGAGAAGCAGCAGAAAATCGCGCCATGGCCTTGCGGGTGGAAGCAGACGCTAAACGAGAGGCAGCTCTTGCGGAAGCTGAGGGTATTGCAGCCATCAATGAAGCGAAAAACCGGCTAGGAGCCGCACAAATTGATTTGGCAGTGCGTATGCAATTGATTCAATCGCTGCCGCAGATTATTGAGCAATCCGTTAAACCGCTGGAACGGATTGAGTCCATACGCCTATTCCAAGTCAACGGTATGCCATCGGGCGGCTCCAGCACATCCGCTGCTACAGGCCAGGTCGGTGCTGGTGCGGGCACTCTGCCTGAACAAGTGGTGAATTCGGCTTTGCAATACCAAGTGGCAAAGCCCATCGTCGACGCCATCATGAAAGACGCCGGCTTGTCCAATCCATCGCTCACAGGCATTTCTCAAACCTTGGCGGATATGGTGAGCATACACAGCACCACTTCCGCCGCGACCGCAGTACCTGGCACCGGAAATTGAGTCCCAGCCTGCCAACGCGCGCATTTCTGCATGTAATTCGGGTGAAGATAGGTGCGGGGAGTGCGAGAAAAATCGTGTATCTCGCCCCATTTTTCGAACTAAGCCACCAAGGATTGAAAACTGGGAGCAAGGGCGCTCACAGCGCAACGCGCGGGCAACACTGATGATTTAAGTGGCTGCGGGGTTTCCACACAAGGTGCCTGCCGCAGCGTGCAAGCGATTAATCTATCTCCGCAATCGTCGCAATCAAGCGGTCCGGCGCGCTGACTGCGATGGGCTGGCCCATGTTGTAGCCATAGGGCAGCGCCCATACGGCCACGTCGGCATTGCGCGCGGTGGCCACGTCAATGCTGGAGTCGCCCACAAACAGCGCTTGGCTTGCGGCCGCGCCAAACTGCGCCAGGCAGGCCAGCACACCCTCGGGCGACGGCTTTTTGGTGGCAAAGGTGTCGCCACACACGATGGCGCCAAAGTAGGGGGTGAGCGCATGCGCGTCCAGCACAGTTTGGGTGTAGGCGCTTTCCTTGTTGGTGACCACCGCCAGGTGCGCGCCGCGCAGGCGCAGGCGCTCCAGGGTGTCAAGCACATCGGGGTACGGCTGACTGCGCGTGCCGCAGCGCAGCGCATAGTGGGTCTTAAACACAGCGGCTAGCTCGGCAAGGGTTGCCGACGCGCGCACCGCAGCCTCTGTAATGCCTTGGCTAGACGCCAGGGCTTGCACCAGCAAGCTGTGGGTGCCGTGGCCTATCCAGTCGTTGACCTGTTGCTGGGCCACCGGCGCCAGCGCAAAGTGGCGCAGCGTGTCGTTGACGGCGTCGCAAATCTCGGGGGCGGTTTCGACCAGGGTGCCGTCCAGGTCAAACATCACCAGGCGCGGGGCGTTGGCGCTCTGGCTCATGCTGCGCGCTTCTTGCGTTCCATCATGCGCCAGATGAAGGGGGTGAAGATGAGTTGCATGGCCAGCTCCATCTTGCCGCCGGGCACGACGATGGTGTTGGCGCGGCTCATGAAGCTGCCGTCGATCATGCTGCGCAGGTACTGAAAGTCGATGCCCTTGGGCTTGGCAAAGCGGATGACGACCATGCTCTCGTCGGGCGAGGGAATGTCGCGCGAAATAAACGGGTTGCTGGTGTCGACCATGGGCACGCGCTGGAAGTTGACGTGGGTGTGCATGAACTGCGGGCAGATGTAGTTCACATAGTCGGGCATGCGGCGCAGGATGGTGTCGGTCACCGCCTCGGTGCTGTAGCCGCGCTTGGACTTGTCGCGCCAGAGCTTTTGAATCCACTCCAGGTTGATGACCGGCACCACGCCGATCAGCAGGTCGGGGTGCTTGGCAATGTTCACCTCGGGCGTGACCACGGCGCCGTGCAGGCCTTCGTAAAACAGAAGGTCGGTGCCTGCGGGCACGTCTTGCCAGGGCGTGAAGGTGCCGGGCTCTTGCTGGTATGGCGCGGCTTCTTCGGTGTCGTGCAGGTATTTGCGCTGCTTGCCGGTTCCGGTTTGAGCGTAGTCGCGAAACAAGGCTTCTAGCTCGGGGAACATATTGTTCTCCGGGCCAAAGTGGCTGAAGTTCTTATTGCCCTGGGCTTCGGCTTCGGCCAGGCGGATTTTCATTTCTTGCCGGTCGTGGCGGTGGAAGCTGTCGCCCTCGATGATGGCGGCGTTGACGCCCTCGCGGCGGAAGATGTTCTCAAAGGTGCGCGTCACCGACGTGGTGCCTGCGCCGCTGGAGCCAGTGATGGCGATGATGGGGTGTTTTTCGGACATGTGGGTCTCCGGTGTTTTGTTTTAAGCGGGGGTCAAAGGCGAAACAGGCTGCGCTCGGCGAACAAGGGGTTGTGTTCGGCCTCTTGGACGGGTTCGCGGTGGTAGCGCTCAATGCGTTCGACCTCGTTGCGCGAGCCAAACACCAGGCCAATGCGCTGGTGCAAGGCGCTGGGTTCCACCGTCAGCATGGGGCGCTCGCCGGTGCTGGCGCGTCCACCGGCCTGCTCCATCACCATGCCTATCGGGTTGGCCTCGTACAGCAGGCGCAGGCGGCCGGGCTTGCTCGGGTCTTTGGTGTCGCGCGGGTACATGAAGACGCCGCCACGCATCAGGATGCGGTGCGCCTCGGCCACCATGCTGGCAATCCAGCGCATATTGAAGTCCTTGCCGCGTGGTCCGGTTTTGCCTGCCAGACATTCGTCCACATAGCGCTTGACCGGCGCCTCCCAAAAGCGGCTGTTGGAGGCGTTGATGGCAAATTCCTGGGTATCTGGGGGCACGGTGATCTGCGGGTGGGTGAGCATGAATTCGCCCAGGTTGGGGTCCAGCGTAAACCCTTGCACGCCGTTGCCTAAGGTGAGCACCAGCATGGTGGTGGGGCCATAAATGGCGTAACCTGCGGCCACCTGGCGCGTGCCCGCTTGCAAAAAGTCGGCCTCGGTCACGTCGCGCCCCAGCTCGGGCGCACGCAGTACCGAGAAAATGCTGCCCACCGAGACGTTGACGTCGATGTTGCTCGACCCATCCAGCGGGTCGAACACCAGCAGGTATTTGCCACGCGGGTACTGCGCCGGAATTTGGTAGGGCAAATCCATTTCCTCGGACGCCAGACCGGCCAAGTTGCCCGCCCACTCGGTGCGCCGGATGAAGGCGATGTTGCTCAGCACGTCCAGCGGTTTTTGCGTCTCGCCTTGCACGTTGACTTCGCCGCCGACCGCGCCCTGGGTATCGCCCGTCGCCTCCCCCAGGGCGCCAAAGGCCACGCTGCGGGCAATGGCCTTGCAGGCCAGCGCCACGTCCAGAATCAGGGCGTTGAAGTCGCCGCTAGCGCCGGGAAACTTGCGGCGTTCCTCAATCAAGAACTGGGTCAGGGTGGAACGGTTAGAACGTAGGGACAGAGGCATGGTGCGACTCGGGTGAAAAAATATCAGGAAATTTGGGCGTGCCAGGCCTGCAACTGGGCCACGCTTATGCCTTGCAGGTCCGGCAGCACGCGCAGCGCACCTTCAAAGTTGTGGTGCTCGGTAAAGCGGTTTGGGGTAATGATGGTGGCCAGCCCGGCAGCGCGCGCAGCTTGCAGTCCGTTGGCCGAGTCCTCAATGGCCAGGCACTGGCGCGCGTCCAGGCCCATGCGCTGCAAGGTTTGCAGGTACACCTGCGGATGCGGCTTTTTAACCGGCGCGGTGGACGCGTCCTCGACCACCGAAAAGTAGGTGCGCCAGTCCGGGCCAATGGCTTTGCGCAAGAGTGCGGCAATATTGACCGGCGAGGTAGTTGTGGCAATGGCCAGCGCCAGGTCCGCTTGGTGGGCGGCGTCAATCAGCGCCAGCACGCCAGGGCGCAGCGCCACCTGCCCGTCGTTGACCATTCCCTCGTAGGCTGCGGTTTTGTGCTCGTGCAGGCGGGCAATGGTGTCGCGCAGGCCGTCCCCGGCGACGTCCACCAGGCCGGGGCGGGTGGAATTCCAGTAGTGCAGGATGCGCTCTTTGCCGCCCGAAATGTGGAGCAGCTCCATGTACAGCGCCTCATCCCAAACCCAGTCCAGGCCCTCTTCGGCAAAGGCCTGGTTAAAGGCGGCGCGGTGCGCGGATTCGGTATCGGCCAGGGTGCCGTCCACGTCAAATATCAGGGCTTGCAGCATGGGGGGCTCCTTTAGGTGGTGCCGCTAGAAAACAAGCGGCTGGCCAAAATATCACTGGCCTCAATCGTGCTCAGGTCGTCGGCGGTCAGCACCCGCTCGCGGTCCGCAAACAAGCGGCTGGCCTGGCGCAAGCGGGCGCGGTCCAGGGCATTGCGCACACTGCGGGCGTTGGCAAACTGCGGCTGGGCAATGCGCAGGCCCAGGTACTGCTCAAACGCCTCCAGCGCGCCGGGGCCAAAGCGGTAGTTTTGCTGGGCTAAGGTCTTGCTGGAGATGTGCAGCAACTCAGGCACTGAATAGTCCGGAAAATCCAGATGGTGCGCGACGCGCGAGCGCATGCCAGGGTTGGACTGGAAGAAGGTTTCCATGCGGTCGTGGTAGCCCGCCAGAATGACCACCAGGTCCTTGCGCTGGTTTTCCATCACCTGCAGCAAGATTTCAATCGCTTCCTGGCCATAGTCGCGCTCGTTCTCGGGGCGGTACAGATAGTAGGCCTCGTCAATAAACAGCACGCCGCCCATGGCGCGCTGCAAGACTTCTTTGGTCTTGGGCGCGGTGTGGCCTATGTACTGGCCCACCAGGTCGTCCCGCGTGACCGACACCAGGTGGCCTTTGCGCACATAGCCCAGGCGGTGCAGGATTTGCGCCATGCGCAGGGCCACCGTGGTTTTGCCAGTACCTGGGTTGCCGCTAAAGCACATGTGCAAACTCGGCGCCTGGCTGGTCAGGCCCAGGTTGATGCGCAGCTTGTCGATCACCAGAAGCGCCGCGATGTCCCGAATCCGCGCCTTGACCGGCACCAGGCCTACCAAGTCGGCGTCCAGCTCGGCCAGCACCGCTTCCACCTGCGAGCCTTCCAGCACCTCGCCCACCGAGCGGGCCTGCGCCGTGGCGCTGGCTGCCGCATCTGCTGGCTCGGGCGCACTGGCGGCGGCCTTTGCTACGGGCGTGCTGCCAGGAATGGAGTAAGAAGGTGCGTTCATGGTCATTCTGGTGGCGGCGGGTGCGGGCGGTTAGCCCTTGTAGCGCTCGCCTTCGGGCTGGTTGGCGCCATAGCCGCGCGTGGTGTAGCGCAGCGAGCGGCCATTGACCTCCTGGCGCACGAGCATGAAGCCAGGCTCCACGGCAGGGCGGTTCACGATGAAGCTCATGGCGATGGTCTCTACACCGCGCGTGGAGTCAAAGGCCATCATGCGGATGTAATGCTGGGGAAAGGCCGCGCGACAGGTGTGGAGTTCCTGCATCACAGCCGCTGCGTCGTGCAGGTCAAACATGGGGTTGCCGTACATGCTCCAGTAGGTGTTGCGCGGGTGCGGGTCGTCGGTGTATTCCACGCTCCAGGCGTAGCCTTTTTTCAGGCCATATTCAATTTGCAGGGTGATTTCGGCATTGGTGAGGTCGGGCAGAAAGCTGAACTGGCCTTGGGTCAGGCGGCCGGTGGGGTTGGTCATCATGGTGGGTTTCTCCTTGTGCGTGGGTCGGGTTCAGGCAACAGACGGGGTGGTGGCGTAGTCGCTCGAATCGGTGCTTTGGTAGTTGAAGCTGATCTCGCCCCAGGTGTCCAAAGCGGCCTTGAGCGGCGTACAGTGCTTGGCCGCCTCTTGGAGGATGTGCGGGCCTTCTTGCAAGATGTTGCGGCCTTCGTTGCGCGCCTTGACCATGGTCTCCAAAGCCACGCGGTTGGCCACCGCACCGGCCTGTATGCCCATGGGGTGGCCGATGGTGCCGCCGCCAAACTGCAGCACCACGTCGTCGCCAAACAGGTCGATGAGTTGGTGCATCTGCCCGGCGTGGATGCCGCCACTGGCCACTGGCATCACCTTTTTCAGGTCGGACCAGTCTTGGTCAAAGTACAGGCCGCGCGGCAAGTCCATCTTGGTATAGCTGTCGCGGCAGACGTTGTAGTAGCCCTGCACCGTCATCGGGTCGCCTTCCAACTTACCGACCGCCGTGCCGGTGTGCAAATGGTCGCAGCCGGCAAGTCGCAGCCACTTGGCGATCACGCGAAAGCTCACGCCGTGGTTTTTCTGGCGCGTGTAAGTGCCGTGGCCGGCGCGGTGCATGTGCATGATCATGTCGTTCTTGCGGCACCAGTTGGCCATGGACTGGATGGCTGTCCAGCCGATCACCAGGTCCACCATCACGATCACCGAACCCAGGTCTTTGGCAAACTCTGCACGCTCATACATGTCTTCCATGGTGGCGCCGGTGATATTGAGGTAGCTGCCTTTGACCTCGCCGGTCTCGGCGCTGGCCTTGTTGACTGCGTCCATCACAAACAAAAAACGGTCACGCCAGTGCATAAAGGGCTGGCTGTTGATGTTTTCGTCGTCCTTCATGAAATCCAGGCCGCCTTTGAGGCCTTCGTAGACCACGCGTCCATAGTTGCGGCCCGACAAACCCAGCTTGGGCTTGGTGGTGGCGCCCAGCAGAGGGCGGCCAAACTTGTCCAGGCGCTCGCGCTCGACCACCAGGCCGGTGGGCGGGCCCTTGAAAGTCTTGATGTAGGCCACGGGAATGCGGATGTCTTCTAGGCGTGCCGCCTTGAGCGGTTTGAAGCTGAACACATTGCCAATCAGGCTGGCCGTCATGTTGGCAATCGAGCCTTCCTCGAACAGGATCAGGTCGTAGGCCACGTAGGCGAAATATTGGCCGGGGGTGTTGGGCACGGGGATGACCTTGTAGGCCTTGGCGCGGTAGCTGTCGCAAGCGGTCAGGCGGTCGGTCCACACCACGGTCCAGGTGGCGGTGCTGGACTCACCGGCCACGGCGGCGGCTGCTTCTTCGGGGTCCACACCGTCTTGCGGGGTGATGCGGAACAGGCAGAGCGTGTCCGTGTCTTTGGGCACGTAGTCGGGCATCCAGTAGCCCATTTGCTTGTATTTCAAAACGCCGGCGCTGTAGCGCTTTTTGGCGTCGGTGATCTGGCCGGAGCCGCTGTCTGTGTCGCTCATGTCTGTCTCCTCAAAGGGTTTATCGGGTGGCTGGGGACGACTGTATGGGCAGCTTGAAATAAAGTAAATTCACTTATTATTCAATTTCAGTTAAGGCATCACTTAATGAAAAACGCCACCTTTCGCCAGTTGCGTGTGTTTAGCGAGGTGGCGCGCCACCTGAGCTTTGCGCGTGCCGCCCAAACCCTGAGCCTGACGCCCCCGGCCATCACCATGCAAGTGCGCGAGCTGGAGAAGCACATCGGCATGCCGCTGTTTGACCGCAGCGGGCGCAGCGTGGCGCTGACCACGGTGGGCGAGTACATGCTGGTCTACGCCCGCAAAATGCTCGCCACCCTGAAAGACGCCGAGGACGCCGCTGCGCGCTTGCAAAAGCTCGAAGTCGGCTTGCTCACCATCGGCATGGTCAGCACCGCCAAGTATTTTTTGCCGCACCTGCTGGCGCAGTTTCGCCAGGAGCACGAGGGCATAGACATCAAACTGGTGGTGGGCAACCGCGAGCAGCTGGTCAAAATGCTGCGGGCCAATGAGGTCGACATCGCCATCATGGGCCGTCCGCCCACTGAGCTGGCCACCCGCGCAGAACCCTTTGCCGCCCACCCGCATGTGTTTGTAGCACCCGTCAAGCACCCGCTCGCACTGGGTGAGACGCTGGCGCCTGGCGATTTGCAGGGCCAGCCCTTTATCCTGCGTGAGCCGGGTTCGGGCACGCGCGCAGCAATGGAGCGCTTTTTGGCCACCGCCCGGGTGGAGCCGCGCGTCACCATGGAAATGGCCAGCAATGAGACCATCAAGCAAGCGGTAATGGCCGGTATGGGACTGAGCTTTTTGTCGCTGCACACCCTGGGCCTGGAGCTGGACAACCGCTTGATTGCCGTGCTTGATGTGGCGGGCGCGCCGGTGGTGCGGGCCTGGAACGTGGTGCACATGCTGTCCAAGCTTTTGTCGCCAGCCGCCGAGGCCTTTCGCTACTTTTTGCTGGAGCATGGCGAAGACTATTTGGCGCAGCATTTTTCGCGGCATGTGCGCCTGGGCAGCGCTAGCGAGCCGCCCGCCAGCTAAGACTGCCAGTACGGCACGGGGTTGGTTGGCGGCGCTCGCAGGCAGGGTGCACCGGCAATCTGGCCCGGCCTGTGCCTGCGAGCTCCCCCACCCCGTCAGCCTTTGCGGCGCATGCGCAGCAGCAGGTCCGCGTAATGGGCAGCACCTGCCGCCAAGAGCCCCAGCGCCACCAAACCCCACAGCGACGTCAGCGCGCCGCGCAAGGCCACCATCAAAGCCAGACCGGCCAGGCCATTGAGCAAATAGTCGGCCGGTGCCAGGCCGCGCCCGGTGCGTTGGTGGAACACCCACAGCGCCAGCAATTCCAACGTCGTCAAGGCCATGACGCCGTCCACCAGCGCGCCGGAGGCGTACCAATGCTCCAAGGTCAGACCTTCACCAGACCCAGCAAGTGCGCCATGTCCTTGAAGAAAATGCGCACGTGGGCCATGGGTTTTTTGCGCACCAGTTCCTTGTTCATATAGGACTCAAAGGTGAGTTGCTGCACATCGCGGTCTTCGCAGATTTTGACAAAGCGCTCGCGCCGCTTTTCGCTGCTGTACCAAAACCACTGCATGATGCCCAGCACCGTGAACACGGTGCGGTGCTTCTGCATGAACTGTTTGCGGGCAAGCTTGAGATGGCGTGCGTCGCCAGTGCGCAGCGTTTCATGCGCGGCGTGGGCTGCGAGTTGCCCACCCACCATGGCGTAGTAAATGCCTTCGCCGGATGCGGGGGCCACCACGCCGGCGGCGTCACCGGCGAGCACCACGTCGCGCCCGTTGTCCCAGCACTTGAGCGGCTTCATGGGCAGGGGCGCGCCCTCGCGGCGCAGCACCTCGGCCCCGCCCAGCCCGGCGGACTGGCGCAATGCGCCCACGGCACTGCGCAAGGAAAACCCTTTATCGGCGCTGCCCGTGCCTATGCTCAAGGTGTCGCCATGGGGGAACACCCAGCCATAAAAGTCGGGCGACAGCTTTCCTTGGTAGTACACATCGCAACGGGTGCCGTCGTAGCCTGCGGGCTTGACCACGGGCGCCTTGACGATCTCGTGGTACGCGAACACGTATTCCGTGTCCTTGGCGCCTTCAATCGACTGGCGCGCCACCTGCGACTTGGCGCCATCGGCGCCGATGATGGTGCGTGCGCGCACCTGCGCCGGTGTGCCCTCGCCCCGGTGGTGGTGCTCGCGCGCCTGGTAGTGCACCACGCTCACACCGTCGGGGTCGCGGCTCAGCCGCTCAAATATGCCAATGCGGCGCACCGCGCCGCTGGCGGCAGCCCGCTCGCGCAGCCATTCGTCAAAGTCCGCGCGGTCCACCATGCCAACAAAGCCGTTGTCGATAGGAATGTCTACGGCGTGGTTGCTGGGCGCAATCATGCGGGCGCTGCGCGCGCGCGCGACCAGCAGGTGGTCGGGGATGGCAAAGTCTTTGATCAGGCGCGGCGGAATGGCACCGCCGCAAGGCTTGATGCGCCCCGCCCGGTCCAGCAGCAGCACGCTGTGGCCCTTGCGCGCCATCTCGTGCGCGGCGGTGGCACCAGCAGGGCCGCCGCCGACCACTACCACGTCAAATGTTTCAATAGGTTTCATTGCAGTAGCTCCGAAATGACGCTGGCTCGCAGCGCCGTGGTTGTGATGCAAGTTCATGGCGCCGTAGCCTGGCCACGCAATGCAAATGCGCTGACCATCATTCCCGCGACAAAAAACGGCACGCCAAATCCGCTGTACCAGTACGCGCGCTGGGTCACGCGTGCCAGAAAGTAGTCCATCATCAGCAGCTGAATGCCCAGCAGCAGCGCCACCGCCAGACCGTGGCCTGGTCGGCCCCAGGCGAACAGCAGCACGACCACCAGCAACTGGGGCAAGCCCATGATCCAGCAGGCCACACCTGCGGCCCTTTGTTCCCCGAGTTGCACCGGCAAGGAGCGCACGCCCATGGCGCGGTCACCCTGGACCGACTTGAAGTCATTGAGCGTCATGATGCCGTGGGTGCCCACGCTGTACAGCAGGGCCAGCAGCAGCGAGCGGCTGCCCGGCATGGCGCCCCCGGCCATCACAGCAGCGCCCGTGGTCCAGGCGATACCCTCGTAGCTGATGCCGCAAGCCGCGTTGCCCCACCAGCCGTTTTCTTTCAGGCGCAGAGGCGGCGCGCTGTAGGCCCAGGCCAAGGCCAAGCCCAGCGCCGCTGCGGCAAAGCCCCACGGCCCCAACACCAAGGCCACCGCCAACGACACGCCAGTCCAGACGACCGCGATCCCCAAGCCCCAGCGCCCAGGCATACGCCCAGAGGGTATGGGACGCTGCGGTTCGTTGATCGCATCCACGTGGCGGTCAAACCAGTCGTTCACCGCTTGGCTGGTGGCGCAGACAAAGGGACCGGCGAGCGCGATGCCAACGATTGCCAACAGCCATTTGCCGTCCATGGCCACACCCGAGGCGACCACACCGCAGGCAAATGCCCACATGGGCGGAAACCAGGTGATGGGCTTAAACAGCTCGGTAATGGCAGAAAGTGCGGGGCGCGGCATGCGCTGTGTTTTAGCCTTGACACTTTAAAGTGTCAAGGCATATTTACACTTCTTATGGTATCCCCTAGTGCCGCCTTGCAAGGGCAGCTTAATCCGCCCAGTTTTTGCGCCTAGTTTTGACGCCTAGGTTTTGTGACTAGTTTTCGGCGTCAGGCTCGGCGTTGGCGTCGCCCATGCCAAAGCGGCGCAGCTTGACGTACAGGCTTTGGCGCGACAGACCCAGCATTTCCGCTGCGGAGGCGCGGTTGTCCCCGGTCAGCTCCAAGGCCGCCTCGATGCACAGTTGCTCAATCAGGTCGGTGGTCTCTCGCACAATGTCTTTGAGCGGAACGCGGCCCACCAGTTCGGTCATCTGCCCGGTGGAGCGCGGCAGCTCTTTGGTCGGTTTGGCCTCGGCGTTCAAGCGCAAACCCACGTCGCGGATGGTAAAACCCAGGCACCGCTTTTCGCCGGTGTTAACCGCCACGGCCGAGATTTCCACATCGGTGGTAGATCCGTAGTCCCCGCGCATGCGGGTGGCAAACAAGCGCACCACATCGCGCTGGCGCAAATTCGAAATCAGCACACTCAGATCGACACCGGCCCGACCCAGCCAGCGCTCCAGCGATTCACCGCGCACCAAGTCTTCGTTGCTCACTTGGGCGAGTTGCAAGAAAGCCCGGTTGGCGGTGAGCACCTGCCCGGCCAGGTCGGTGACGACAAAGGCGTCTGGCGCGCTTTCCATCACATCGACCAGAATTTGCTTGGCGTTGCCCGTGCCCCGCGTGTCTTGCTGCGCCGCCTTGGGAACCAGGCGCAACAAAAAATGGGAAGACTGCTCTTGCCGAAACAGCGACACCGACACCACCATGTCTGCGCCGCTGGGGGCAAGCCGCACCTCTAGCGGGACCGAGCGGCCACTGGCGCGCAAACCAGAAAACACCTGGCTCAACTCGGTATAGCTGCGCTGCTCCAGGCTGTCGCGCAGGCTCCAAGCGCTTTTGGAAAGCGCCTCGCCAAACAAAGCGAGGGCTGCGGGGTTGCTGTCCTCCAGCTTTTCGCTCGCGGCGTCCAGAATCAGCAGGGCCTCGGAAGTGACCTGGAACAGCAGGCGATAGCGGGTTTCTATATGTTTGAGTTGCCAGTAATCGCGCTCCATCGAGCGTTGGGCAGAAATCAGCTTTTGCTGCAAGGCGGCTTGGGGCCGCAGATCACGCCCAAAAGCAATTGCATGGGCTTGCTGGCCGGGTGCAGCCGGAATCCGAATCAAGGAATAAGACAGAGGGAGTTCGCTCCCGTCCTGGGCAAACTGGTTGAGGTGGCGCCATCTGGAGCCCTTGCCCGTGCCCGCGTCCCGCAACATCGACGCCACTTTGTTGCGGCTCTCCGTCGTGACCGTCTGGCTCCACGGTTTGCCCAGCCAGTGCTGGTAGCCTTGGCCGACCATTTCGTCGCTGCCAAAAGCGGCGTCGCGGATCACACCGGCTTCGTCCATGACCAGCACCACGTCGGCAGCCGCCGTGATCAGCGTTGCCGCAACGTCCACGTCCAAGTTCGACAAAAAGCGCGCAGGGTGTTCAAAACGTCCTGTGGGCGGCGGGGGCGACGTTTGAATAACTTGGTTCATGGGTAGTCCGAAAGTGGAAATCGAGTGGGCCGGGCGGCTAATGCGCCGTAAGACCGGTGGACAAATGCATTCGCGCCCGTCCTGGCGCCAAACTTCCGTCGTTGACCATCAGGTCTGCGCCGACTTTGTCAAAAAGTTCTGGGTTGCACGCAAAAAGCGGACCACCAACCATTATGCATACGCCGGCGTGCTGCGAGGCCCTGCGCACCGCACGAATGCAATCGGTCAATGTCTGCAACTGCAATTCCGTGGCGAGGGAAAAACCCACCACATCGTACTTTTCACGCTTAACCAGGGTGACCGGGTCGTCATGCAGGTCGTAGGGCCCGCCGGTGACGGCCCAGCCGTCGCGCTGAAAAAACTCTGCCACCATGGCCAGGCCGAAGGTGTGCTGCTCGCCGGGGGTGGGCACCAGCAAAATGCGCAAGCCGTTGCTGACCGGGTTTTTGTACTTTTCAAACTGCGCGCTGAGTTCATGCAGCATTTTTTGCAAACGCCCCAAACCGATGGTCACGTCGGTGAAATCGCACAGGTCGTCTTCCCACAATGCCCCCAGGTAGCGCGCAGCCGGGGCCAACAGGTCCAGGTAAATGGACTCAATGGGCGCGCCTTTGACGCGCATGAATTCAATCGTCTCCAGCGCCTGGGCCTCGCTGCGGGTCAGAATGTGGTTGGCAAATTGGGCAACCTCTTCGGGCGTTACAGCGATGGCGCCGTAGTTTGCGGGCAGCACGCACTCCTCGGGAGCGCGGTGCGCGAGCATGAGGCGAGGAATGATTTCATGCTGAATGGCTTTGGCCAGCACGGCCACCGCATGATCGTCCTGGGAAAAAGCATCGAATGCCGGGCGCTGCTTGGCGTAGCGTGCTTGCTGCCCGCTGCCCGGTGCGGACCAATTCTCTGCGCCGGGGGACTCAGCGAAGCTTCCATCTGACACCAAAGTGATGCGGCTACTCGAACCCATTTTCTTGTCTCCTCGTTAGGGGATTTCGCCACTGGCGAACGCGCCTCGGTTCATGCCGAAGCTTTCGTTTGAAGTCACCGCACCGGCAATTTTTCGCATTTTTAGCAACAAAAAATGGCCGACGCTGGCCGGTTTGGGGTTCGTTTTACGCCGGTCCTCCACTTAAATCAAAGCATTTCTTATTTCCGATGATTTTAGTCGGATTAAATCAAAAGTGTCCATAAATATTTACGTAACAACAAGTTGACATTTCTCTAAAGCCGGGATAAATTGGGTTTCATGGCCCATCCATCCCATACCTTTTCGCAGCCTGACGCAGCCGTCGCCAAAGCGCGCCGCCCGCTGTACACGCCCGAAGAGCGCATCCGGCGCGACACGTCGGTTTGGACCTTTGTCCAAGGTGTGTTGGCGCCCATTCAGTTCTTTATCTTCTTGGGCAGTCTGGGCTTGGTGCTGCGCTTTTTGCTCACCGGCAACGGGCTTGAGATTGCCAACCACTCGGTGGTGGTGAAAACGCTGGCGCTCTACACCATCATGGTCACCGGCTGCATTTGGGAAAAAGCCGTGTACGGGCGCTACCTGTTTGCCCCCGCTTTCTATTGGGAAGACGTGTTTAGCATGCTGGTGCTGGCCCTGCACAGCACGTATTTGTGGGCCATGTACACCGGAGCGCTTTCCGGCGTTGAACTCATGTATTTGGCATTGGCGGCGTACAGCACCTATGTCATTAACGCGGGACAGTTCTTGCTCAAGCTGCGTGCTGCGCGCCTGGACCACGAGGCTTCTCTGCGCGCTGGCGCAAAAACCGCAGATACCGCTGCGGCAGACCACAAGCTGGGGATAGCCGCATGAACCACTCCCTACTGCGCGCGCAGCCGGGAACTCGCACGCGCACCAAAGGTGGTTTGAACGCCTGTGGGCGAATAAAACGCCTGGCACAAGCTGCGCTCGCTTGGCACGGCATGCGGTTTGGCCTTGCAACAACACAAGTCCGTACTAGTGAAAACACTGAGGCGAAAAGATCACAGGCACAAACCCTAGGTTTGGATGCAGATACCGCTGCAGCGCAACACCCCACACGCCTGCACGAGGCGCGATATACAAACCGTCGGCCCGTTGGCTGGCACGTGCACCGAGCGATATGCCGTCCACTGCGGCCTGGCTCCAACCCAGGTGGAGACCGCCAATGACGCTAAGTTCCCTCTCATTTGCGAAAGCGGCTCCGCGCCGCCCGCACACCCCCATCAAGGTGGTGATAGTGACCATGGACACGCACCTAGCGAGTTCGGTGGAACGCGCCCGCCGGACCCTGGGGCAAGAGTTTCCCGGTCTGAGCCTGAGCCTGCACGCCGCCTCCGAATACGCCGGCAACGAAAAATTGATTGCGCGCTGCAAGGCCGATATTGCCCAGGCCGACATCGTGGTGGCTAGCATGCTGTTTCTGGAGGACCATTTCCTGCCCATCCTGGACGATTTGCGCGCCCGGCGCATGCAGTGCGACGCCATGGTTTGCATGGCATCCGCCACCGAAGTCACGCAACTCACCCGCCTGGGCCAGTTCGACATGGGCAAACCCGCCAGCGGCCCGATGGCGCTGCTGAAAAAACTGCGCGGCAGCAAAGAAAAGGCCGCCACCGGGGGAGCGGCGCAAATGAAGATGCTGCGTCGCCTGCCGCAGATGCTGCGCTTTATTCCCGGTACCGCGCAAGATGTGCGCGCCTACTTTTTGGCAATGCAGTACTGGATGAGCGGCTCGGACGAGAACGTGCTGAATTTGGTACGCCACGTGATCGACCGCGGCGCCGATGGCCCCCGGCGCGGCTTGCGCGGAACTGTCAAAGCAGACGCGCCCGTCCATTACCCCGAAGTCGGCGTTTACCACCCGCGTCTGGCCGGACGTTATTCAGAGGCTGCCCTGGCACTGCCCCTGCCTGAAGGCGGCGCGGTGCGCGGCACCGTGGGCTTGCTGCTGATGCGCTCTTACCTGCTGTCGGGCAACGCTGGGCATTACGACGGCGTGATCGCCGCCTTGGAGGCGCGCGGCCTGCGGGTCATACCCGCCTTTGCCGCTGGACTGGATTCGCGCCCTGCCATTGACGCCTTTTTCTACCAAGACGGCCAAGTCAGCGTGGACGCGGTGGTTTCGCTCACCGGCTTTTCGCTCGTGGGTGGCCCGGCCTACAACGACGCCAAGGGCGCTGAAGAAGTGTTGGCCAAACTTGACGTGCCCTACGTGGCCGCGCATCCGGTGGAATTTCAGACCCTGGACCTGTGGGGCGGCTCCGAGCGCGGCCTCTTGCCGGTGGAAAGCACCATCATGGTGGCCATCCCTGAGCTGGACGGCTCCACTGGCCCCATGGTCTTTGGCGGACGCCCTGGCGCTGTCGGCGTTACTTGTACGGGTTGCCACCATGGCTGCACGTTTGGCGCGCAAGCCACGGCCCAAGACATGCACTCCTGCCCGGAGCGCGCCAACATGCTGGCAGCGCGTGTGAGCAAACTGGTGGCCCTCAAACGCAGCGAACGCAGCGCGCGCAAGGTCGCCATCGTGCTGTTCAACTTTCCGCCCAATGCCGGCAACATAGGCAGCGCCGCTTATTTGTCGGTGTTCGAGTCCTTGTTGCACACGCTGACCGCCATGCAGGCCCAGGGCTACCAGGTCAACCTGCCCGAGAGCGTGGATGAATTGCGCGACGCCCTATTGCACGGCAACGCCGCCCATTACGGCGCCGACGCCAATGTGCACACCCTGATCAGCGCCGACGACCATGTGCGCCGCGAGCGCTGGCTCAAAGAAATCGAAGCGCAATGGGGCCCGGCGCCTGGCCGCCAGCTCAGCAATGGCAGCGCCATCTTTGTGCTGGGCAAGCAGTTTGGCAATGTGCTGGTCAGCGTGCAGCCTTCGTTTGGCTACGAGGGCGACCCGATGCGGCTTTTGTTTGAGAAAGGCCTGGCGCCCACCCACGCGTTCTCGGCTTTTTACCGCTACCTGCGCGAAGACTTCCAGGCCCACGCGGTATTGCACTTTGGCACCCACGGCGCGCTGGAATTCATGCCCGGCAAGCAAACCGGCTTAAGCGGCACCTGCTGGCCCGACCGGCTGATTGACGACTTGCCCAATGTGTACCTGTACGCGTCCAACAATCCGTCCGAGGGTGCGATAGCCAAACGCCGCTCAGGCGCCACCTTGGTCAGCTACCTCACACCGCCGATTGCCCAAGCCGGTTTGTACAAAGGCCTGAACGAGCTGAAGGCATCGCTGGACCGCTGGCGCACCCTGGAGCGCGACGCCCGTGAACGCCCCGAGCTTGCCGCCATCATCCACGCGCAGGCCGCCGACCTGGACCTCACCGAAGCGGACCCGGTCTGGGACGCCAGCGACAGCGCAGGCCTGGACAAGCGCATGCTGCAACTGGCCCAAGAGGTGCTGGAGCTGGAGTACACCCTGATCCCCCACGGCTTGCACGTCACAGGCCGCGCGCCCAGCGCAGCGCAGCGGGTGGACATGCTGCTGGCCATGGCCGATTCTGCGCAAGGCATCACCCTGCCCCGGGCTGCGGTTGAAGCTTTGGTGGCCGGCAAAACTGCGCAACAGGCGTGGACAGCCACCGGCTTAGCCAAAGACGCGCAAGCGCTGAGCGCCCTGGAGGCGCTGGTGCTGCCCAACGCGCAATTGGCAGTGGACACCGAGGTGAGCGCCTTGATGCACGCGCTGGACGGTGGCTACATCCGCCCCGCCCCAGGTGGCGACATTTTGCGCACGCCGGCGGTGCTGCCTACTGGCCGCAATATCCACGGCTTTGACCCGTTTCGCATTCCCAGCGCGCTGGCGGTGCGTGAAGGCGCGGCACAGGCCCAGTTGCTGCTGGAGCGCCACCAGGCAGACGGCCACGCCCTGCCCGAGTCGGTGGCCATGGTGCTCTGGGGCAGCGACAACCTGAAAAACGAAGGCACGCCGATTGGCCAGGCGCTGGCACTCATGGGCGCGCTGCCGCGTTTTGACAGCTATGGCCGCATTGCGGGCGCCACCCTCATTCCCCTGGCCGAGCTGGGCCGCCCGCGTGTGGATGTGGTAATTACCCTCTCAGGCATCTTCCGGGACCTGATGCCTTTGCAGATCAAGCTGCTGGCAGAGGCCGCGTTTTTGGCGGCGTCGGCAGACGAGCCGCTGGAGATGAACTGGGTTCGCAAGCATTCGCTGGCTTACCAGCAAGAGCATGGCTGCACGCTGGAGACCGCCTCCTTGCGCGTGTATGGCAACGCCGAGGGCGCCTACGGCTCCAACGTCAACAACCTGGTGGAAAGCAGCCGCTGGGGTGACGAGGGCGAACTGGCCGAAACCTACAAACGCCGCAAGGGCTTTGCCTATGGCCGCAGCGGGCGCGCGGTGCAACAAACCGCCTTGCTCACCAGCGCCTTGTCGGACGTGCAACTCACCTACCAAAACCTGGACTCGGTCGAGCTGGGCGTGACCACGGTCGACAACTACTTTGACACCTTGGGCGGCATCACCCAGGCCGTCAAAGTGGCAAAGGGCGGCAAGACGCCGCCGGTCTACATTGGCGACCAAACCAAGGGCAACGCGTCGGTGCGCTCGCTGCGCGAACAAGTGGCGCTAGAAACCCGCACCCGCATGCTCAACCCCAAGTGGTACGAGGGCATGCTGGAGCATGGCTACGAGGGCGTGCGCCAAATAGAGGTGCATGTGACCAACACCATGGGCTGGTCGGCCACCACCGGCCAAGTGCAGCCCTGGGTTTACAAGCAACTGTCCGAGACCTTCATGCTCGACCCCGAGATGCGCGAACGCCTGGCCAAGCTCAACCCCACCGCTTCGGCGCGCGTGGCCAACCGCTTGATCGAAGCCAGCGAACGCAACTACTGGCAGCCCGATGCCCAAACCCTGGACGCGCTGCGCCAGGCCAGCGAAGAACTAGAAGACCGCCTAGAGGGCGTGTTTGAGAGCGTCGCCGCATAAGGCGCCGCACCTCTTTTTGACCTGCTGGGTTTTCACAGAAAGACACCGACCATGAGCGACACCACCTACCAAGCGCGACGCGGCCAAATCGAGAACTACTTTGACCGCACCGCCGCCGCTGCCTGGGCGACCTTGACCTCAGACGCGCCGGTGGGCCGGGTGCGCGCCACGGTGCGCGCCGGGCGCGACCGCATGCGCGCCACCCTGCTGTCGTGGTTGCCGCAAGACCTGCGCGGCGCGCGCATTTTGGACGCAGGCTGCGGCACCGGCGCGCTGGCGGTAGAAGCAGCACGCCGCGGCGCACAGGTGGTGGGCATTGACCTCTCGCCCACGCTGGTGAACCTGGCACGCGACCGTCTGCCCGCAGCGCTGGCTGGCCAAATCGACCTGCGCAGCGGCGACATGCTCGACGCAAGCCTGGGCCACTTCGACCATGTGGTGGCGATGGACTCCATCATCCATTACGAAACCGATGACGCAGTGAACGCCTTGGCGCAATTGGCACAGCGCACCTCGGGCTCCATCGTGTTTACCTTTGCGCCCCGCACGCCGCTGCTGGCGGCCATGATCTCGGTGGGTCGGCTGTTTCCGCGCGGTGACCGCGCACCATGGCTAGAGCCCATGGCCGAGGAAAAAATTGCCCGCCTGATGGCCCAAAACCCCAGCCTGCACGCCTGGAAGGGTGGCCGCACACAACGCATCTCCAGCGGTTTTTACAAGTCCCAGGCCATGGAGTGGACACGGCCATGAAAGCCAAAACCTTCACCAAGTTCGCCAAAAACCTGCCAGCCAGCTGGTTGCCGTTTGCAGAAGTTTCGAGCGCTGGCCTGCCCTTGGCCCGGCTGCTGCGCCTGTCCTTGTTCAAGGTGACCATGGGCATGACCACCGCCTTGATCATCGGAACGCTCAACCGGGTGATGATTGTCGAGCTGGGCGTGTCCGCCTGGCTGGTGTCTTTGATGCTTGCCCTGCCTTTGCTTGTGGCTCCGTTTCGCGCGGTCACTGGCTACCAGTCCGACGTTCACCGCTCCGCCTTTGGCTGGAAGCGCGTGCCGTATATGTGGGGTGGCACGCTGATCCAGTTTTTCGGGCTGGCGGTGATGCCGTTTGCACTGTTGGTGCTCTCAGGCGGTGGCCAGATTGCCACGCCGGAGTGGGTGGGCCAGGGCGCCGCTGCCATGGCCTTCTTGATGGTGGGCGCGGGCTTGCAAACATCGCAAACTGCCGGCCTGGCCTTGGCCACCGACCAAGCCAGCGAAGAGACCCGCCCGCGCGTGGTTGCCCTGCTCTACATCATGCTGCTGGTAGGCGCCGTATTTGGCAGCCTGATTTTTAGCTTTTTGCTGTCCGACTTTACGCCCGAGCGCTTGGTGCAAGTGGTGCAAAGCTCGGCGCTGGTGGTGCTGGTTCTCAACTCGGTGGCGCTTTGGAAACAAGAGCCGCGCAACCCCCAGCGCGCTGCGGCACTCAGGACGGAGGTGCAGCCCAGCTTTCAGGAAGTCTGGGCGCAGTTCATCGGCCTGCCCCGTGCGCGGCGCTTTTTGTGGGCCACGGCGCTGGGCACCATGGCCTTCAATATGCAAGACATTGTGCTGGAGCCCTATGGAGGCGAGATTTTGCACCTGAGCGTGGGCGCGACCAGCGCACTGACTGCCATGCTGGCCGGCGGCGGCTTGGTGGGCTTTGTGCTGGCCGGCCGCCAACTGGCGCTGGGCGTTGACCCGCTGCGCTTGGCGGCTTATGGTGCGCTCGCCGGTTTGCCGGCGTTTTCTGCGGTGATTTTTTCTGCGCCTTTGGAAGCGGGCTGGCTGTTTCGCTTGGGCGCCTTGGGCATTGGTTTTGGCGGCGGCCTGTTTGCGGTGGGCACCCTGTTCTCGGCCATGCGCATGGAGGCCGGTTTTGTCGGTCTGGCGCTAGGCGCATGGGGCGCGGTTCAATCAACGGCTGCCGGTCTCGCCATGTTTTTTGGCGGCGCGCTGCGCGACGTCGTCAACACCTTGGCCACCCAGGGCTTGCTAGGCCAAGGCATGGCCATGCCCTCGGTGGGCTACAGCGTGGTCTACCACGTAGAGATGCTGCTGCTGTTCATGACCCTGGTCGCCGTTGGCCCGCTGGTGCAGCGCAACAGCCGCAAAGCCCGCACCCCTATTTCACCCCCGCTCGGTTTGGCCGAGATTTCCACTTAGTTCTTAGCGTCATCACAAAGGAGAAGCCTTTATGCAAACCGTCGGCTACATCACCTCATACATCGACCTGGCGCAGCTCATGCTGTATGTGTTTTGGATCTTTTTCGCCGGACTGATTTACTACCTCGTGCAAGAAAACCACCGCGAGGGCTACCCCATGGAGTCCGGCAGCAACGGGCGTGCAGTGGTCAAGGGCTGGCCTATTCCAGAGCCCAAGACCTTCAAGCTCGAAGGCGGCAGAACCGTCACCGTGCCTGACCTCAAGCGCAAGGAGCCACCGCTCAACGGCGCTTCTGCCGGGTTTGGTATGGGTTCGCCCATCGAGCCCACCGGAGACCCGATGACAGCCGCCATCGGGCCAGGTGCTTACACGCTGCGCCAAGACGTGCCTGAAATGACCACCCATGGCACCCCGGTAATCCAGCCCTTGCGATTGGCGTCTGACTACACCGTGGCCACACAGGACGTGGACCCACGCGGCTTGCCGGTTGTAGGTGGCGACGGAAAGCCGGGCGGCACGGTCAAGGACATCTGGATTGATGCGTCCGAGATGATGTTCCGCTACCTGGAGGTGGAAACATCCACCAGCGCAGGCCTGCGCCGCGTGCTCTTGCCCATTCCTTTCACCCTGATTCGCCGCAACCAAGTCGAGGTGCACGCCATCTACGGGCGCCACTTTGCCGACGTGCCGCAACTGCGCAATCCCGACCAAGTGACCAAGCTAGAAGAAGAAAAGATCACCGCCTATTACGGCGGAGGCACGCTCTACGCCGACCCCAAGCGCAACCAGCCCTTGGTCTGAGTCCAGTGCCCTTCCTGCCCCACTGAAGTGACCACCTGAAGAGACCACCATGAGCATCGACAACCACGGCCACGAATACGAGTTTGAGCCCCAGTTCGGACTGCCGGAACGCCTGCCCAGCAACGAACGCATTCTTTGGCAAGGCTCGCCCGATGTGGCGACCTTGGCCAAAAGCGCGTTTCATCTGCGCAAGCTGGTGGTGTACTTTGGCATTCTCTTGCTGGCGCGCGCTTATCCCGAAGTGCAAGCTGGCGCAGGCCTGCTGGACGTGCTGATTGCGCTCAAGTGGCTTGCGCCGCTGACGGTGGCTGGACTGCTCACCGTCTGGTTTCTTGCCTGGATGACGGCAAGCACCACCGTGTACACCCTGACGAACCAGCGGGTGGTGATGCGCCTGGGTATTGTGCTGACGGTGACCTTCAATCTGCCATTGTCCAAAATCGCCTCTGCTGACCTGCGCAGCCTGTCGGGTGGCCATGGCGACATCACTCTGAGCCTCCAAGGTGAAGACCGCATTGCCTGGGTTCACCTGTGGCCCAGCGTGCGGCCCTGGCGCATTAGCAAGCCCGAGCCCACCTTGCGCGCGGTGGCAAACGCCACGGGCCTGGCCAGTGAACTCAGTGCGGCCTGGACGGCGGTCAACGGTCCGTCTGTGGCCCTTGCGCACACTGCGCGCACCCGTGCACCAAGCCCCGCTGGCCGTCTGCAAGCGAGCGCTACATGAACGCCGCTTTGATGCCAGCGCCCAAAGCGCCCCGCACCACGGACACCTTTCCGCAGTGGGTGTTGTACTGCGCCGGCGGCATCATCGCGTTCGCATTGATTTCGGTAGGCCTGGTCCGCATTACCGGCAACGGGCCGGACCAACGGGCCGCTGCCGCCACCGTGGAGCGCTCCCTGCGCTTTGAGGACCTGCCCGACCACGGCGTATTGGTGTCTGACGGCGCCACCGGAGAGAAGCTGACCGTGCTCTACGGCGAGCAAGGTTTTGTGCGCGGCGTACTGCGTGCGCTGAGCCGCGAAAGGCATTCGCGTGGCATCGGGTCCCAGCCCCCGTTCAAGCTGGTGGCCCATGTGGACGGCCGCATCAGCCTGATGGACCCTGCCACCGGCGAACGCATTGACTTAGGTTCGTTTGGCCCTAGCAACACCGCAGAATTTGCACGCTTTTTGGCGATGCAGCCGGAGTAGGCGGCACTGGCAATTGCAACACCAAGCCTGACATAAGAACAAGCCTCCCATAACAACACAACTAAGACCCAGACCCTGGAGACACACCATGCAAGCAACAACCGCCATTGACTCTTCTGACAAGGCCTCACAAAAAGCCGTCGAATCGACGATGCTGAGCCCGCGTTTTTACACCACCGACTTTGCCGCCATGGACAGGCTGGACATGTCGCCCCTGCGCAGCGAGTGGGACGCGATGCTGGCCGAGTACGAAGGCGACAACAACCACGACCACTTCCAGCGCACGCCGGAGTTTGCCCAGGAAGTGGCGGAGCGCTTTTCGCAGGTGAGCCCGGCCATGCGCCAGGAGTTTTTGGAGTTTTTGATCTCTTCGCTGACCTCGGAGTTCTCAGGCTGCATCTTGTACAACGAGATCTTCAAGCATGTGGAGAACCCCGATATCAAGCAGTTGATGCGCTACATGGCGCGCGACGAATCGCGCCACGCCAGCTTTATCAACCAGTCACTCAAAGACTTTGGCCTGGGGATTGACCTGGGTGACTTAAAGCGCACCAAGGCCTACACCTACTTCAAGCCCAAGTACATTTTTTACGCCACCTACCTGTCGGAAAAAATTGGCTATGCGCGCTACATCACCATCCACCGCCAGTTAGAGAAGAACCCAGACAAGCGCTTTCACCCCATCTTCAAGTGGTTTGAGCGCTGGTGCAATGACGAGTTCCGCCACGGCGAGTCGTTCGCCCTCATCATGCGGGCCAACCCCCACCTCTTGCGCGGCGGCAATGTGTATTGGATTCGCTTCTTTTTGCTAGCCGTCTACGCCACCATGTATGTGCGCGACCATACGCGGCCCATGCTGCACCACGAAATGGGGCTGGAGTCCACCAGCTACGACTTTGCGGTGTTTCGCATTACCAACGAGATCACCAAACAAGTATTCCCCGTCAGCCTGGACCTGGACAACCCCGCGTTTGGCCAAGGCCTGGAGCGCCTGTTCCATATCCAAACGCAAATGGACGCGGCCAAGGCCCAGGGCGGCGTGCTCGGCACGCTGCGCCGTGCAGGGTGGGCAGTCGCGGGCCTGAGCACCTTCGTGCGCCTGTACTTTTTGCCGGTGCAGCGCCACGACCTGCCGGCGCAAATCCGCATGGCGCCCGCCTGGTAAGCGTCGCAGCACCGAAGGCCCAGGATGAACGACGCCGCAATTGCCGTTGGCTTTGCCATCTTTATTTGGTGGTTTAGCACCGGCATCGTCATCCTGCTCAACCGCATGTCGCGCAGCGCGATTGCGCTGAGCCTGGTGCTGTCCTCGCTGCTGGGCGTGGCCGCCCTGATCGGCTTGGCCCACACCGCGCAGCAAACCAGCCTGACCGGCGCCTACTGCGCCTTCACTTGCGCGCTGCTGGCCTGGGGCTGGAATGAGCTGAGTTTTTTGACCGGCTGGATCACCGGCCCGCGCACCACGGCCCTGCCCACGGGCACGGTCGGTTGGCGCAGGTTTGTGGAGTCTTTTCGAGCCGTGCAGTGGCATGAAATCGGCATCTTGCTAGTAGGCATCACGATTGTGGCCATCACCTGGGACGCACCCAACCAAGTCGGCACCGGTACCTACCTGGTGCTTTGGGTCATGCGCACCAGCGCCAAGCTCAATCTGTTTTTTGGGGTGCGCAACCTCAGTGAAGAGTTTTTGCCGGCCCACTTGGCCTACCTGGAGAGCTTTTTTAGGCGCCGGGCCATCAACGCATTTTTCTTTGTAGCCGTCGCCGCCGCCAGCGCGGGCCTGTTCTTGCTGGTGGTGGGCGCCAAAGACACGCTGACCACCGCGTCCCAAGCCGTGGGATACGCACTGGTTGGCACCATGCTGGCCCTGGCCATCTTGGAACATTTGCTGCTGGTGCTGCCACTGGACACGACGGCCCTGTGGCGCTGGGCCATTCGCAAGCGCCAAAGCCCACCGCTACACATCGCGCTACCCGCACGCACCGCACTCACTTGTCTGAAGGTGCGCAGCACCCCCAGTCATGAACGTTCTCCCACGCTCAGCAGCCGTGCCGTGGCAGACAACCTGGAAAAAGCATGACCAATTACTTCAAGTCCGCAAGCCCCATAGGCGGAGATGGCATAGGAATAGGCGGGGGTGGGGGCGGGGGCGGCGGTGCCCACATGGGCGCGCTGCAAACGCAGTCTGCGGTCAACGCCAAGGCGCCGCTGGCGGTGGTGATTGGTACCGGTTTTGGCGGATTAGCAGCCGCCATTCGCCTCAGCGTCAAGGGCTACCGGGTGCAAATGCTGGAAAAGCTCGACGCCCCCGGCGGCCGGGCCTATGTGCATAAGCAAGACGGGTTTACCTTTGACGCTGGCCCCACCATCATCACCCTGCCGCACCTGATTGGCGAGCTGTTTACCTTGTGCGGCCAGCGCATGGAAGACCATGTGGACCTGCGCCTGATGTCGCCGTTCTACCGCATCCGCTTTGACGACGGCAGCCACTTTGACTACAGCAACGACGACGAGTCCATGCTCGAGCAAATTGCGCGCATCAGCCCCGAAGACGTGCAAGGCTTCAAAGACCTGCTGGCGGCTTCTGAGCGCTGCTTCAAGCTGGGTTTTGAGGAATTGGGCATGGTGGCTTTTGAGTCCATCACCGACGTGCTCAAGGCCATGCCCAACTTGGCGCGCATGCAGGCCTGGCGCTCCATCTACAGCCTGGTGGCCAGCCACATCAAGCACCCCCAACTGCGCATCGTGATGAGCTTTCATCCGCTGCTCATAGGCGGCAACCCTTACTCGGTGACCTGCGTGTACGCGCTCATCCATTCCTTGGAGCGGCGCTGGGGCGTGCATTCGGCCATGGGCGGCACCGGCGCCATCGTGCGCGAACTGGTCAAGCTGCTGCACGACCGCCAGGTGCCGATTCGCTACAACGCGCCGGTCACCCGCATCCGGGTCGAAAACGGCCGCGCCAGCGGCGTGGAACTCGACAGTGGCGAGTTCATCCAGTCCGACATTGTGGTGAGCAACGCGGACGCCGCCTGGACCTACCGCCACCTGATTGAGCCGCAGCACCGCAAGCACTGGACCAACAAGCGCATTGCCAAAGGCAACTATTCCTCGGGCCTGTTTGTTTGGTACTTCGGCACCAACCGCAAATACGAAGACGTGCCCCACCACATGATGGTGCTGGGGCCGCGCTACAAAGGCCTGTTGCAAGACATCTTCAAAAACCACACCCTGTCCAAAGACTTCAGCCTGTACCTGTACCGCCCCACGGCCACCGACCCGTCTTTGGCGCCTGAGGGTTGCGACAGCTTTTATGCGCTCTCGGTGGTGCCCAACCTGAGCAGCGGCACCGACTGGGCCGCTGTGGGCGAGCAATACCGCCAGGCGATCGCCACCGCGCTGCAAGAGTCGGTGCTGCCTGACTTGAACCAGCACGTAGTAAGCCAGCGCGTGACCACGCCGCAAGACTTTCAAGACCGGCTGTGGTCCTACCAAGGCGCTGGTTTTGGCTTGGAGCCGGTGCTTACCCAAAGTGCCTGGTTTCGGCCACACAACCGCAGCCAGGACGTGAAAGATTTGTACTTGGTGGGCGCCAGCAGCCAGCCCGGCGCCGGCGTGCCCAGCGTGTTGATGTCCGCAAAAATGCTTGAACAGGTGGTGCCCGATGTCAAATCCTTCGCCTAAAGTGCAGACGCTGTCTGCCAGCGCCGCAGCGGCAGCCTACGACCTGCAGACCTGCACCGCGCTCATGCGCACCGGCTCCAAGTCGTTTTTCGCCGCCTCCAAACTGCTGCCCGTGCGACTGCGCGCCCCCGCCACCGCGCTGTACGCCTACTGCCGCTTGGCCGACGACGCGATCGACCTGGGCACCGACCCGCGCTTGGCGATGCAAGACTTGCAGCAGCGCCTGGACGCGATTTATGAGGGCCGCCCCAGCGACCAGGACGCCGACCGCGCACTGGCCCATGTGGTGCACCGCTATGGCATTGCGCGCGGCTTGCTGGACGCACTGCTGGACGGCTTTTTGTGGGACTCCCAAGGGCGGCGCTACGAAACCTTGGCCGATGTGGAGGCCTATGGCGCCCGCGTGGCAGGTACGGTGGGCGCCATGATGTCCACCATGATGGGTGCTGCGACTGAGACCGCCATTGCCCGCGCTTGCGAGCTGGGCGTGGCCATGCAGCTCACCAATATTGCCCGTGACATTGGCGAAGACGCGCGCAATGGCCGCCTCTACATTCCCCGCGCCTGGTTTCGCGAAATCGGCATGGACGCCGATGCCTGGCTGGCCGCGCCGGTGTTTGACGCGCGCATTGCCGGTTTCACCCAGCGCTTGCTCTTGCGCGCCGACGTGCTCTACCGGCGCGGCGAGTTCGGCCTGGCCGAGCTGCCCTGGGACTGCCGGCCTGCGATCCAGGCCGCACGCCTGGTCTACGCCGAAATAGGTAAGCAGCTGGAGCGCGAGGGCCTGGATTCCATCTCCCGCCGCACCGTGGTTTCCACCCGGCGCAAGCTGGCACTCATTGCCCGCGCCGCCACCGTGGCGGTCAAGGCGCCGGCGCTGCCTGCGATACCCCTTGGCCCCGTCCCGGCCATCGCTTTTTTGGTGGATGTGGTGTCGCGCGACCGCCGCCCGGCGGCAGAACACAAGCCCTGGACCGTGCCGCAGCGCAGCTTTGACCAGCGGGTTGAATGGATGGTCGACCTGTTTGGCCGCCTGGAGCAGCGCGAGCGCGCCAGCCGCTAGAGCGCCGTGTCACTCAAGTGGGTCGAGGTTTTGGTACTGGTCTGCGCTGGCGCACTGTTTGTAGGGTGGCAGTGGCGCGACCTGCGCCGCGCCCGTGAACACAGCCGCAAGCAGCGCGAAGCCCAAGCGCTGAAAGCGGCCAACCAGGCGCAGATGGAGGTGCTGGAGGCGCCGCAGGAGCCGCAGAAACCCCATGAACGCTGAACTCAAAGTCATCCACCTGGTCTGCGCGGCCCTGTTTTTGGGCAATGTGATTGTCAGCGGCGTGTGGGCGCTGATGGCCGAGCGCACGCGCAACCACGCCATCATCGCCTTTAGCAACCGCATGGTGCTCATTACCGACGCGCTGTTTACCCTGGTGGGCGCCGTGGGCGTGGTGTGGACCGGCCACGGCATGGCGGTGCACTTTGGCGGCGAGGCGGGCCACCCCTGGATTCAGTGGTCGTACGCGCTGCTCAGCTTCTCGGGCCTGATCTGGCTTTTTGTGCTGGTGCCGATTCAGCTCAAGCAGCGCAGGCTGCTGGCTGCCAGCACCACCGTGGGCCCGGAATACTGGCGCCTGTCGCGCATCTGGCAAACCGCAGGGGCCATTGCCACGGTGCTGCCGCTGCCGATTGTGTATTTCATGGTCAACAAGTCGGTCTAGGGCGCTGGCCGCTGCACAGTCACTTTCATGTGGGTGCGCAGCGTCCCCAACCATGCAAGTTCTCTCACGCTTACTCTTTATGGCACACATCCCCGGCACGCTAAAAGACAAAGTGGTATTCATCACCGGCGCGGCCTCGGGCATAGGCGCGGCCACCGCGCTGGAGGTGCTGGCCCAAGGCGGCGTGCCCGTGCTGGTGGACTGCGACGCCGAACCGCTGGCGCAGATGGCCGAGCGCTGCGGCCCCGGCACGCTGCAACTGGTAGCCGACGTCACCAGCCTGCCCGCCATGGAACACGCGGTGGCGCAAACGTTGGCGCGCTATGGCCGTATTGACGCGGTGTTTGCCAATGCGGGAGTCGCCGCCTTCGGCCCGCTGGCCCATGTGGACCCACAGGCATGGAAGCGCTGTGTGGAGGTGAATGTGTTTGGCGTGTTCAACACGGTGCGCGCCGCGCTGCCCGCCGTGGTGCAAGCGCGCGGCTATGTGCTGATCAATGCGTCGGTCTCCTCCTTTGCGCACCCGCCGGTGATGTCGGCCTACGCCGCCAGCAAATCGGCGGCAGAAGCCATGGGCAATTCCTGGCGCATTGAGCTGGCCGCCCATGGCGTGGACCTGGGCGTGGTGCACGCGGGCTGGGTGCGCACGCCGCTGATGACAGAGGGCGCGCTGCACCCCGGCTTTGTGCGCCTGCGCGCCACCATGCCCGGCCCGTTGAACATCGAAACATCGCCCGAGGACGCCGCCCGCGCCATCGTGCACGGCATGGCGCAGCGCCGCAGCCGCATCTTTATCGGGCGCTGGCTGCGCCTGCTGTTCGCCCTGCGCGCGCTGCTACACCTGCCCTTCTCTGAACGCGAACTGCGCCGCGCTGCGCCTGAGATCGAGGCGCTCTACCTCGAAGGGCTGAAAGCCGAAGGCGCCCTGGCCTCGTCGTTTGGGCCGCGCGAGCGGGAACGGACCTTGGCGCGGGAACGGGAGCAGGAGCGGCAGCCGCCATGAGGCTAAGGTGCGGTTACCCGACCGGCCAAACTAATGCGCTGTGGGCTGTGGTGGGAATAGAGCACTTTGGCTGGCAAAACCCAATAGGAAATTCAGCACAAAGCCAAGTCGCGTCGGGCGCAAGCCAGTCCCGTTCGCGCCACCTTGCCGGCATTGGATAGACTGTTCTAATGCCTGCAACACCGTGCATTTGCTGGAGAACTTTGAATGCTGCCCTCTGTCGCCCTGCAAACCCACCGCGAAGCGATTCGCCGTATCGCGCTGAGTCACCGCGTCACCAACGTGCGCGTGTTCGGCTCGGTGGTGCATGGCAATGACACGGAAGGCAGCGACCTGGACTTGCTGGTGGAGCCCACCGAAGAAACCACGATGATGGACATTGGCGCCATCCGGTACGAACTCCACCAATTGTTGGGCGTTGCCGTCGATGTGCTGACACCGCGCGCCTTGCCCGACCATTTCAAGTCGGCGGTTTTGCGGGAGGCCCTGCCGGTATGAGCAAGTCTGACATCCTGCGATTGCCCGAGTACTTGGGCCACATGGTCCAGGCCATTGACCGGGTTCATCGTTACGTGAATGGCATGGTCGAGCTGACCTTTCTGCAAGACGAGAAGACACAAGACGCAGTGATTCGCAACTTTGAGGTGATTGGCGAAGCGTCCAACAACATCAAAAAGTACCACCCGGAATTTGCGCGCCAGCACCCGGAAGTGCCGCTCAATTTCGCCTACGAAATGCGCAATGCACTTGCCCACGGCTACTTCAAAATTGATCTCCAAGTTGTCTGGAAGACGATTCATACCGACTTGACGGATTTACGGGCACAGCTTGCAGCATTGAACACACCATGAGCAATTTCGCCTTCCTCCAGCCCGAATGGTCCGTCCGGTACAGCGCGGCCACCAAGGCGTAGGAAATGGAGATTACGGACACACGCACCGCCTGCCTCTACGCTCGGCGCACCTTGGAGTTGGCGGCGAACAGGCTTTACCAACACGAGTAGTCGTTGCGCCTGCGCTACCAATACCACCGGGGCGCCCTGATTCACGAACCCAGCTTCATGGCCACCATGGGTGACGCAGTGTTCACCAAGGCCAATCTCATCAAGGACCTTGGCAATCTGGCGGTACACAGCGCCCGCACCATGCTGCGCACCGATGCCGTCACGGCTGTGCGCGAGTTGTTGGCCGTACGCGCCGCTGGGCTTCTCTGGCCTGATCTGGCTCTTTATGCTGGTGCCGAGCCAGCTCAAGCAGCGCGCCCTGTTGATGGCCAGCGACACCGTGGGCGCCGAATACTGGCGCCTGTCGCGCATCTGGCAAACCGCAGGGGCCATTGCCACAGTGCTGCCGCTGCCGATGGTGTATTTCATGATCAACAAGTCGGTCTAGTTCGCTGCCCTGTGGGCGCTCCCCGCTGACGGAAAACACCTTTTTCACGCTAACAGACAAAGTGGTGTTCATCATCGGCGCGGCCACCATGCCCGGCCCGCTGAACATCGAAACATCACCCGAAGACGCCGCCCGCGCCATCGTGCACGGCATGGCGCAGCGCCGCAGCCGCATCTTTATCGGGCGCTGGCTGCGCCTGCTGTTCGCCCTGCGCGCGCTGCTGCACCTGCCCTTTGCCGAGCGCGAACTGCGCCGCGCCGCGCCTGAGATCGAGGCGCTCTACCTCGAAGGGCTGGAAGCCGAAGGCGCGCTGGCCTCGTCGTTTGGGCCGCGTGAGCGGGAACGGACCTTGGCGCGGGAGCGGCACTTGCCTTGAGGCGAATGGCCGCACCAGATACGCCACGGGTCAGCTAAACACCCCACCATACTGCTTGCGCAAGTCGCCCTTTTGCACCTTGCCAGTGCCGCCCACGGGCAGGGCGTCCAGGAAGACCACGTCGTCGGGCACCCACCATTTGGCGACTTTGGTTTCCAGGAACTTCAGGATTTCTTCTTTCTCCAAGCTGGCGCCGGGCTTGCGCACTATGAAGAGCAAGGGGCGTTCGTCCCACTTGGGGTGTTTGACGCCGATGACGGCCGCCATGGCCACGGCGGGGTGGCCGACGGCGGCGCTTTCCAGGTCGATGGAGCTGATCCACTCGCCGCCGGTTTTGATAACGTCCTTGGTGCGGTCGCGGATTTGCATCACGCCCTCGGCGTCTATGGTGGCAATGTCGCCGGTGGGGAACCAGCCGTCCACCAGGGGCGACTTCTCGCCCTTGTAATACGAGTCAATGATCCAGTGGCCGCGCACCATGAGTTCGCCTTGCGAGGTGCCGTCGCGCGGCAGGGTGGCGCCGTCTTCGCTGACCAGCTTGATTTCCACGCCAAAGGCGCTACGCCCCTGCTTGGCCAGCAAGGCCTGCTTTTGCTCGGACGTCCAGCCCTGGTGCTTGGGCAGCAAGGTGCCCATGGTGCCCACGGCGGTGGTCTCGGTCATGCCCCAGCCGTGGCGCACGTCCACGTCGTAGATGTCCATGAACTTGGCGATCAGCGCCTGCGGCATGGCCGAGCCGCCCACGCCGGTGCGGCGCATGGTGCTAAAGCGCAGACCGTGCTGTTCCATATAGGCCAGCAGCCCTTGCCAGATGGTGGGCACGCCGGCGCTGATGGTGACGCGCTCGGACTCCATCAGCTCGTAGAGCGACTGGCCGTCGAGTTTGGGGCCGGGCAAAACCAGCTTGGTGCCGCCAATGGGTGCGGAATACGGTATGCACCAGGCGTTGATGTGGAACATGGGCACCACGGGCAAGATGGTGTCCTTGGGCGACAGCGACAGCACGCCGGGCATGCAGCCCGACATGGCGTTGAGCACGATGGCGCGGTGCGAGTACATGGCACCCTTGGGGTTGCCCGTGGTGCCCGAGGTGTAGCACAGCGCCGCAGCCGTGTGTTCGTCAAAGCTGGGCCACTCAAACACGTCGCTGCAAGGCGCTACCAACTTGTCATACGACAGCACATTGGCCACGCCTTCAATGGCCGGGGTGTTGGCCGCGTCGGCCAGACAGACCCAGGCGCGCACGCCGGGGCAATGCGCGGCAATGCCTTTGACCAAGGGCGCAAAGGTGGCGTCAAACAAAACCACGCGGTCTTCGGCGTGGTTGATGATGTAGATGAGCTGCTGCGCCTGCAGGCGCGGGTTGCAGGTGTGCATGACCATGCCGCTGCCCGATACGGCGTAGTAGGCCTCCAGGTGGCGGTGGTTGTTCCAGGCAATCGTGCCCACGGCGTCGCCGCCGACCAGGCCCAGGCCCGCCAATGCATTGGCCAGCTTGCGCGCACCCGCCGCGCACGCCGCGTAGGTGTAGCGAAACAGCGGGCCGTGCGTCTCGCGCGACACCACTTCCACATCGCCAAACTGTGCTGCGGCGTGTTCAATCACGCTGGACAAGAGCAGCGGGCGGTCCATCATCAGGCCGGGTTGGAGCATTTCGGGTTTCCTTTTATCGGTTCAGGTGCGGGCCATGGGGGCCTGGCTATCAGGGGCGCGCCATTTGGCACGAAGTGGGTTGGGCGCTGATGTACGAGTCCCACACCACTTCAGAGCGAAAGCCGTAGCCAGTTTTCTCGGCGTCGTATTTCACGCCCTTGCTGCCTTGCTTGGCCCAAATGCCCAAAAACAGGGGCGCGAGCAACTGGTGGTCGGTCTTGCGCATTTCCACTTCACCAATCGGGCTCTTGTATTTCATGCCCTCCAAGGCATAGGCCACTTTCTTGGGCTCGGCCGACTTGGCGTTTTGCACCGCCGCCGACAGCATGCTCAGCGAATTCCAGTGGGCGGCGAAGATGAAGTCTTCGTTGAACTTGGCCTTGTAGGCCAGGTAGGTTTTCTCCAGCTCGGGCGTGGGTGCGTTGTGGCCCCAGTTCCAGATCACACCCACTTTTTCTGCGCCCCAGGCGCCCATTTCGGCCGGGGTGCCGGGGTTGTTGGCGTTCATGGTGAAGAAGTTGATGTTCAAGCCGCCTTCTTTGGCCGCTTTGAAAAACAAGGTCAGGTCGCTGCCCCAGTTGGAGGTGATCACCGTGTCCGCGCCCGAGGCCTTGATCTTGGCCACGTAGGGCGCAAAGTCGCGCACCTGGGCAATCGGAATCATGTCGTCCCCCACGATGGTCACATCGGGGCGCTTGCGGCTCAGGTACAGGCGCGAGGCCTTGGCCACCTGCTGGCCGTGGGTGTAGTTTTGGTTGAACAGAAACACTTTTTTGACATCGGGCCGTTTAACCAAATAGGTGGTAAGTGCCTCGATCTTCATCTCGCTCGACGGGTAAAAGCGGAAGTGCCAGAAATTGCAACGCTCGTTGGTAAGCAAGGGGTCCATGGCCGAGTAGTTCAAAAACACCACCGCCTTTTCAGGTTCGCGCTCGGCCAGCTTGGCAATCGCGTCGCTCAGCGCCAGCGCCACACCGCTGCCGCCGCCCTGGGTGATGTAGTGAATGCCCTGGTCCACCGCCGACTTGAGCGCCACCACGCTCTCTTGCGGTGAACCCTTGCCGTCAAAAGGCACGATCTCAAAGGTGGGTTCGCCGCTCTTGGCCTTGGCGTTGAGCTGCAGCGCCACTTCGCGCAGCTGGTTGAGCGAGCCCTCGCCAGTCTTCGCAAAGGGGCCGGACATGACCTCAATAAATGCGACCTTGATCACCTCGGCCTGGGCGCTCAGGCTAGCCATCAAAGCTGTGGCCACCAAGGCGGCAATGGGGAGTTTTTTCAGGGTAAAGGCGTGCGGAAATGGCATGGCGGATGTTCCTGTTGCGGTGAAGGGATGGGGACGATGGCGCCGATTATGCGCAGCGGGGGTTTGGGGCGGAGGCTGGGGTGAGCGGGGGGGCAGTCTCTGCGGGGACAGGGATGGGGAAGGGGTGGGGGCGACTCCTTCAAGGGGCTTTGGCGGCATAAAGTCGCTCGACCCCCTCCATTCACCCCAGTTTTTTCGCGCCAAGCGCCTTCGCCGCCTTGTGGTCAAAGGTCCAAAATGGCAGCGCGCCGCTCTGCCGCGCAAGGGCCAGATGGAGGTACTCGGCAAAATCGGCGCTCCCCTCCTGGTAGTCCACCAAAGCCTGCTCTAAGGCATACTCGGATTCGAAGCTGAACTCCACCATTGTCAGCAGCGCACCCAGGGTCCGAATGAACTCAGCCTTGCCCTGCGTGAGTTTTGAGCGCAGCACCCATTCCAGCTCCAGCACCACCGTAACCGGGACAAACAACAGCAAGCCATTGTTGGCGTGCGTGGCCAAAAGCCGGTCTACGGCCTGGGCCTGGGGCAAGTCATCTTGGGTAAGAAGCCGCACCAGCACATTGGTGTCGACCGCACCAGCCAGCATTAAGGCCTCATTTCTTCAAGGGACAGCCGCTTGCCTTGGGGCACTTTGACGCTACCTTTGACGTCCGCTGCCGTCTTGTTTTTGACCCGCACAAAAAGCCGCCCATCGGCCAAAACATGCCACACCAAGCGCGTGCCTGGCACGCCGCCAATGGTTTGCCGAATGTCAGCGGGGACCGTAGTCTGGCCCTTCGCCGTGATCGTGGATTCCGTCATTTTTATCTCCTTACTTTCGGGGAATTGTAAGGCTACCACGAATTTCTGTAGCGCACCCAGTCAGAGGCTTTCACGCGCCGCGCCGTTCATGCCGAAAACAGACTGGGTTCGGCGGTGACCACAATTTTTGCAATGCCCATGGCCACGCCCGAGCCGCCGCACTGCCTTGCATAGTGGATGCCATAGTCATCGGCAGACTTGCGCGTTGACGAGCTTTGGCGCTGGCATCTGCGGGTTGTTCAAACATAAAGATCCGCCGTTACACCCTCACTGCCCATCCGATACCCCATTGCACGATAACCACGCTGCCGCTTGCCCCACATCCGAAGCAGCGCTGGGTGGCCGGTATCGACAAAGTCGATGATGCGCACATCGGTCTTGGTCGCGTGCTCGCGGTGCAGTCGGCCCGCGTATTGCTGCAAGGTCCCCGTCCACGACACCGGCATTGCCAGCACCAAGGTATCCAGCGGAGGATGGTCGAAGCCTTCACCGACCAGTTTGCCAGTCGCCAGCAGCACACGCGGCGCACCCGGTGGCAACGCGCCCAGTTCCGCGATGCGTGCGGTGCGCTGCTTCTTGGCTATCCGCCCGTGCAATACAAATAAGGACGGCACCTTGTCGCCCAAGGCATTTTCTATGGCATCGAGATGTTCGGTGCGCTCGGTGAGTACCAGCACCTTGCGGCCCTGGCCGTAAGCGTTGATGACCTCGGCAGCAATCGCGTCCGTTCTGGCTTGATCAATGGCAAGGTGCCGGAATACATCCTGAATCCCCGCCTCCTTCGGCAAATCGATCCGCGAATGCAACATGCACGGTGTGACCGCCAGATCGTGTGGCGCACCTGTGGGCTTGGCTGCGGTGTGCCGAGTTGGCCCGCATTGCATAAAAATAATCGGCTGCTGACCGTCGCGGCGGATCGGTGTGGCCGTGAGCCCAAGCACATATTTGGCTTTGGCCTGCCTCAAAATCGCGTCGAACGATGCCGCGCCGACGTGATGGCATTCGTCCACGATCACGTGGCCGTAGTTTTCGACCAGCGGATTGACTTGGCCTTGCCGCGACAGCGATTGCATCACCGCAATGTCGATTTTTCCGCTTGGCTTCGCCTTGCCGCCGCCCATGGTGCCGACCACGCCCTTACCAACACCCAGGAATGATTGCAGGCGCTCTTGCCACTGCTTGAGCAGTTCGGTTCGATGCACCAGCACCAGCGTGTTGACGCCACGGCGCGCAATCATCGCAGCGGCAGTCACGGTTTTTCCAAAGGCAGTTGGAGCGCACAAGACGCCTGCATCGTGATGCAGCATGGCAGCCACAGCGAGCTCTTGATCGAGCCGCAAACTACCTGCAAACGCAACATCCAGTGGCAACCCAGCGTATCGCTCGTCGATCAGTTCGAAGCCAATTGAATTGTCACGAAGTAGCGCCAGCGCGGCATCCAGGCAACCGCGTGGTAACGCAATATGGTTGGGGTGGTTTTCAGCGCAGCCAATCACACGGGGTTCATTCCACACCGAAAAGCGCATCGCCTGCTTTTTGTAAAACTCAGGGTTCTGGAAGGCTGCCAAACGAATCAGCCGGTTAGCCAGTGACTGCGGGAGCTGTGCCTTTTCGAAATAGATCAGCTTGGACAGCGTCACCGTGAGCGACTTCGGCATCGGCCCGACCAAATTCTTGCTGACGGATGTGGATTTTTTCCACGGCTCTTTTTGGTCTTCCTCGTCAACAAAGGTCACATCGAGTGGGTGAGCGTTTCCCGTCGCGCGCAGGATGGTGGGCTCTATGTCATGCGTAGGCATTGGCAAGATGGATGCTAGGAATCCCCACTGATCTTGGTAAGGCCGGAGGTCAGCATCCACAAACACACTGCATCCGTTTTCACGCGGATGCTTCTGCAGTGGCAGCGCAATCAGGTTGCCAAAACCGCCTTTGGGCATGGCATCCTGATTGGGAAACAGCCGGTCGTAGGATTCGAGCTTGAGTTGACGTGTGCGGGCACATGTGTGGCTGATGATGGCCGTACCTAGCCGTCGTGCGTCCTGCGCCGACACGCTGCCGTTGAAGAATACCCAGGCATGCGCACCGCTGCCAGAGCGTGAAATTTCAAGAGCGACTGGCACCCCCAGTTCCTTACAGGACTGGCAAAACGCTTTGGCATCCTCGCGCCATTGCGCCTCATCGAAATCAGCAGCAAGAAAATGGCAGGTATCGTCGGCCAGCAGCGGATAGACGCCCACGGTGTATTTGCCGGCAAGGTGGTCGTAGATCACCGCATCCGTCAGCGGGATTAGCAGACGGTTGTTGCAATCCCCGCACTTGATACGCGGCTTTTCGCAAACACCGGCCAGCCACTCGTTGCCGCAGGCAGGTGCATAGCCAGACTTGCCGGTGGTTTTGCTTTCCCAGCGGACCGGGTAGACGTCGGTGCGGCCACGAAACAGACGCCGAAACAGCGCCACTTTTTCGGCAGTGGAAAGGCGCAACGGCGCTGGTTCTGGCTCCGGGACAGACAGCGCAAATTCAGGTGGGGCTGCTTGATGCGGCAATCGCCATTCGATTCCGTGACCGTCCAGCAGCGCAATTAGGCGGGCGTTCTCGCTTTGCAGAGAGGCCGACTGATCGCGATCAATCATCGGCCCCATACTCGGCAAGCAAGTCGTCCATATCCTCACCGACGCCATAGCCAAAGTTGTGGCAGGTGCTGCGCACGGTATCCAGCCTGTCCCATAAGGGCAGGCGTTGCGCGTCGGCCAAACTGGCGATGGTTTTTAAAGCCTGCTCGAACATCCGCACCAGCGCGTCGAAGTAAGCTTCATCCTGTAGCCCGACATCGTTGCTGAATCCCGCTGCCCGCTCGCAATAAAACACCATCAGTTCGGCCAGGCCTTCCGATTGGCCGATGGCTTTCTTGTAATCAGCGATGGGTTTTTTGGCTTTGGCGACCGAGGTGTCCTGATTCTTGAACACGTCTGGCCACAGCCAGCGGTCGATGGTGACCTTGTACGGTTTGAGCACGTCGTCGCCCAGACTGAGGCGGGCATGCAAAAAGGCTTGGTTATCCTTGTTGGCCGCGTGCAAGTCTTGCAGCAGCCCGAGCAAGCCAGCACGATCGAAGTCCACGAGCTTGGTCTTAACGTCGCTCCAACTGGGCGTGTTCTTCTTCGTGGCCATCGCCGCTATTCCTCGGCAATGTCCGGTTGGCTGCCCGATTCCATCTGTCTGATCACCCGATCAAAGTCACTCTCAAACAAGCGGTCTTGCACGATGCGGTATTTCTCAAATTCGCTTTCGGCGTGGGCTTTGGCGATTTCTGCCGTCACCTTGCCAGCGTCTTGCAGCACGTCCCGGTCGGTCGCCTCAATGAAGCGATTCAGGCGGGTTTCCCAGTCCTGCATGGTCATGGGAATTTTGCGCAGCGCCATGCTCTCGGCCACGTCCAAATACGCCGACACCAGCCGTTCCAGCTGCGCTATCTCGCTTGCGGTCAGGTAGTTCTTGGCGACGGTGACATCGAATTTTTGGATTTTCCCGTGTGGACCGTCCTTCCAGGTCCTAAGCCCCATGTGGTCCACGCTGGCATCAGCGCGGTGGTAGATGATTTGCGCCGCCGTCTGGCCATGGATAGCCCAATGCAGCTTGTTTTGTACGGTGGCAAAAAAACGCTGGGTGGCCTGCGCGCTTAGGTCGTAATCGATTGACGTGGCGTAGATGTCGGTGATTTTTTGGTAGAACTTGCGCTCGGAGAGGCGGACCTCGCGAATGCGCTGCAACTGTTCCTCAAAATAGTGGTCGCTGAGAATGGAGCCGCCGCTTTTCAGGCGCTCGTCGTCCATCGTGTAGCCCTTGATGGTGAACTCTTCGATGATGGCAGTTGCCCACTTACGAAACTGCACCGCCCGCTCTGAATGGACCTTGTAGCCAACGGCGATGATCGCGGAGAGTTTGTAGTGCTTGGTGTCGTAGCTTTTTCCGTCGGCGGCAGTTATTCGAAAATTTCGAATAACTGAGCCCTCGTCCAGTTCGCTGTCGGCAAACACTTTTTTCAGGTGGTAGTTGATGGTGTGGGTTTCAACGTCATACAGCAGTGCCATCATCTTTTGGGTGACCCAGACGTTTTCATCGGCGTACACCGCTTCGACGCCACTGTGCCCACTGGCCGCGACAAAGGTCAGGTATTCAGCCGCTGAAGAACGGACGATGGAGACTTCGCTTTTCTTGGGAATTTGTGGTGGCTTATTCTTGCTCATTGCACGGCATCTCCTCTTGCGATTGGATCGAACAGTCCCGCCGTCTTGCAGCCACGAAGGAAGCTGTTCTTCAGAAAGTTGGCATTGGCAAAGGGCGATTTCTGGTTATGGCGGCTCACATCTCGCAAATACTCATCAGGGGTCTTGCCCTCCGCGCCTGTCGTTTCGTCATTCCAACGCCACTCATCAAGCACTTCAACCAACCATGCTTTGCCATCGCCACCGAGCAGCTTTCCTCGATACCGTTCCTCGATGCCGTACACGTCCTTCCAAGTATCAATTTGCTCACCGACATTTGCCGGGCCAAACGTCAAATGAATATCCGCTGGGGTCAAATTTTCAATGTCAGCGTGCTGCAGAGTGACCTGTAGATCAATGGCGTGAGGTGCTGTTGAAAAGGGATAAAAAACCTTGCGACGAACAGCCTCACCGGCAGAGTCTTTGGGCTTGCGTGCCGGGTCTTTGCTGGTTTTGTAGCTGCTGTTGCAATGGTGGCAGGCAGGCACTAGATTGTGAAAATTGATCGAGTTGAACGGGTACAGCACCTTGGGCAAGTAGTGGTCGTAGGCTTCGCGGGGAGTGTGGTTTGGCCCGAGCAAATCGCTCATCCCACAAAACGGGCACTTCCCAGCCATATTGGTTTGCACAAAGGTCGTGTAATGATCGTCGATGTCACCGATCTTGGCTCGCAGAGCAGCAAGGTCTAACAGCGATTGCGAATACAGCCCCTTGAAAAATGCAGCCAGTTGCTCACCGATGGCTTTGTGAGTGACGGCGATGTCGGCGTAGCGGGCGAGGTGTACCGCCGGATCGTTGGCGCACACTTTTTCCAGATCATTATTTCCGCTGTACCACTTCTGAAACTGGTTGATTTGCGCGATGGTTAATTCGGCGAACAGGCCGTAAATACGCTCTACATGGCCATAAAAGAAATCAGCACCGGCGGCATCGGAGTAAAGGAACGCCTCCATCACTTCGCGCAACTCTGCATTGGCGTCGAACAGGTTCAGGCCGAACGGGCCGCCCGTCGGTGCCTTGCACCACACCTCGTGAAAAATATAGTCGATGAACGTCTGCATTTTGTCCATCTGGTGCGGCACGTAGGTATACGGAAACAACATCAGCCCTGCGCCTCTCCATTGCCTTGCTTATTGCTGTCGAGGATGGCTTTGATCAGCAGTACTTTCTCTACCGAGTCGCCGAGTTGCTGGTGAATCTCTGTGATCAACGCTTCTTTGTCTTCGGCACCCTGTTCAAAGCGTGCCCGCAACGCCGCCAACAGAGCCTGCGCATGGCCGCCGATGGTTTCACGCTTACCAAAGGTGTTCATGGTGATTTTGTTGATCGAGGCGCCCAGCGTGTTGTAGTCCGGGTGGCTGATGCTGACCGCACCGCTGGCTTTGTCCTTTGCGAACACCAGCACCTTGTCCGGCTTGCTGTCGGAGATCAGAAAGGGCGTGTGCGTGGTGACCAGCATCTCGTGCGTGTCAGCAGTGCCGCTAAAACACTGGCGCAAGCGCGTGACAAAGTTTGATCGCCAGTCGGGGTTTAAGTGAGTTTCCGGCTCGTCAAGCAAGAACAGGCTGTTGGTGTTGCGAAACAGCAAGCACAGGCCGAGGCTGTGCAGCAACTGGTGCTCGCCGTCGGACAGCTCTTTCAACATCATCGGCTGCGCCACGCCCTGCTTGGAAAAGCGCACGAACTTGAAACGCATGATGCGCTGGTCAGACGCCAGCGTCGGCACCGTTTCGCTCGCGTAGTGGCTGGTGGAACGGTACAGGTCGGTCTTCAGCGCGTCGCTTACGGAATACAGATTGAGTGTCAGCAACACCTGAAAAGCCTGGAACAACATCAGCGGGTCATATTCAAAATTGGCCCGGAATGCCTTTTTTGTTTCTTCGTTAACCCAAAAATCATGAATCAGCGTGTCGGTCGCATCGTCCACATAACTTAGGGTGGCGCAGCGCTTCAGGCGGGTGACCAGGGGATCGAAATTTTTGGCGGAGTTTGGGCTCGCTTCCAGCAACTGCATCAGGTTGACGGTGTACCGACCGGACTCACTGTCCTTTTTTAGCGCTGGATTTAAGGCAGCGTAGTCGTCCTGAACATACCCTTTTTCGACATAGTCTCCTGGCATAAAACCTTCGGCAATGTCGGCGGAAACCTCAATACTGCGTTTGATGATGATGCGGAATTCCCGCAGCGCCTCGATGCCGACATCCTCGCGGAAGGGCTGAAGGGTAGTTTCGTCGTGAAACAGCAGGTTGCACAGCAGAATGGCTTGGCTGAAGCCGTTGTCGAGGTAGGCCAGCCGCGTTTCCGGGTGGCCGGGGTAGCTCAATTGCCGGGTAAGGGCATTCCAGTATTCGTCGAATTGCACGAAGCGCAGCTTGAAAAACGGCAGGCTGAGAATTTCATTTTCGCCAGACGAATAGGCCAGCACATACTGGGGCAGCAGTATGTCGGCGTTGCCGCCCTTGAAAGCCTCATTCACATCGGTGTTGAAATCGCTTTGGTTCTCCCATTGAAAGCACACGGATTGGCCGGAGTTTTTCCACACGCTCACCCTGGCCCACACCGGGCCATCGGCGCGGATGTATTCCGGTGGTACCCGGATCAGGTAATCCAGCTCAAACGCCACAGGCGAAAAATCTTGATCGGTTTTCTGTAACACCTCGGGAAGAAAACTGCGGCGCACGCGCAAGATTTCCAGCTGGAAGAAGATCGCGGCCAGTGCTTCAAGCAGGTTGGATTTTCCGCTGCCATTGGGCCCGGCACATACAAAGGGCGCAAAGCCATCGGGCCGGGCCAGCTCCTCCTGCAAGCGCCATTCGCTGCGGAAGTGGTGCTCAAAACCAGAGGGCAGACTGCGAAAGCCCTCCGGGTCCGTGATCTTGAGGCGCAGCAGTTTCATGCGGGGCTTTTCTCAAACGCGGCCATAAGTTCGATGCAGTTGCCTGCGTCATCACACGCCTGCGTCAACGCACCACCGTACAGCGCATTGAACACCCAGGTCTTGATGTGCTCGTAGTCCTTAGCACCCAACTCGAAGTCGTTGTCTGGGTGCAGCTCCGCCAGCCGCGTTTGTGCCGCCGCCATAAAGCGCTGTACCGAAAACGGCGTGCTGCCCAGTTGACCGCGATAGGCCTTCAGCCAATGCGCCATCAGCCCCTTGCGCGCCTCAGCGCTGTCCAGCGCACCCGGTAGGTGGTCAGTGTCGGGCAAGTTAATGGCAAGGCCTTGTTCGGCGAGGGTTTGCAATGGTTCTATTGCCACGGCTTTCTCTTCCTCTGGTTTCATAATCGGCAAAGGCACGCGCGATAAATCCAACTCGCCCTTGAAGGCCTGCTGACTCAACGCGCCGTAAAGAGTCTCCAGATCGGTGAGGCTATTCTGGTAGCGGGATTTGATGCCTTCGATTTTTTCTACGATGACCGCGAATCGAATCTGGATTTCAAAAGGCGGTTTGATCATCGTGATCTTCTCAAAATCACCCTTTGTCAGAATCTTCTTCATTCCTTTTGTAGCGTGACTCTGTACATAAGCCCGGCACAACTTGAACAGACCATACAAATACAAAGGATTGACATCCTTGCCTGGTTGAATGGCATTGATCTGCTGATTGAAGGACACCGTCCGGTCTGTTAGTGCTGAACGCCCAATTGATTCGATGCTGCCCGCGATACAGGCCACAAGCAAAGCTCCGTTCGTTACCGTTCTCGCTTTTTTCGCGCCAACCTCAGAAAGATGCTCGGTGGAGGGCGTAACGACAACAGCATCACCCGTGATGTTGTCAGTTTTGATCCACTCGATGAAATCACCATCGTAATTTGCAGGGTCATTTCTGGGTGGCGTATTGCCCGTGAAAATCTTGCCGAAGGCTTTCAGTTCGGGCTTGTCCCAACCCTTCTCATTCCGAACCGGGTCGCCAAACATCTCCAGAAATACGCTCTTGAGCAGATCGTCGAGTTGTTGCAGGTGTTGTTTGCGCTGGGCGATCAGCTCTTCCACTTTTCCGAGCAGATGGGCAATGCGGATTTGGTCATTGAGCGTGGGAAGAGGGATTTCGAAGTTTTCGACGGCTGGTTTAGCCAACTCTTTAAATGTCGCACCGTTCCCTCTGGCTTGAAGGCTACTGACATTAGCCTTTAGAACATAGTACAGATATTCAACATTTACTTCTTTACTTGGGATCAGGCTTTTGAAACCTTGGTTTGTACAGACTGGTATTTTGTTGATTGCCAAAAGGCCAATTGGTGCCCTTGAACTTAGCAACAAAGAGCCCACGGGCAGCATCGCCGTAGAACACGATCTAAAGCCGGGCTCTGTTATTTTTTCAGCTGATTCCCACAAGAAACGTGAGGGCAGTCGACTAATTTCCTTTGGCGTCACCCACGGAATGGCTCCACCCCAATATTCAATAATCTCCCGCTTCGGTGTTGATCCAGAAACGACTTTGCAAATATCGCCAAGTTTTGCAATTTTCATGCGACTACCCCCTTCAACACAGCAATCCGCGCACAACACCGCTTTTAACTGCTTTCTTTTTATTCATTCTTATCTCCCTCGCGCTCCGCCATCGCGGCTTCAATGAGCGTGTGTTCTCTTTCCAGCTCCACGCGCAATTGCTCTTCGCTGGGTAGATATTGCAAATATTGGGAGGCGAAAATCTGTTGGCTTTCGTTGAGCACTGAATATTTGGCGACGGCTTCACCCTTGTCGGCGCACAGAATGAGCCCTATGGTGGGGTTGTCTCCGGGCACTTTGAAACGGTCTTCAAACAGGCGCACATAGCCGTCCATTTGCCCCACATCGCGGTGCTTGAGTTTGCCGATTTTTAAATCGATCAGCAAAAAACACTTGAGCATGTAGTTGTAAAACACAAGGTCGATGTAAAAGTCTTCATCATCAAACCGAATGTGCTTTTGCCGCGCCACGAAAGAAAACCCTTTGCCTAGCTCTAACAAAAAAGCTTGCAGGTTGTCCACAATGGCCTGCTCCAACGTGCTTTCATGCAGATTGGGGCTATCGGGCAGGCCCAGAAACTCCAACACATAGGGGCTTTTGATCAGGTGTTGGGGGGCTTGCAATTCACCAGGCAGGCGCTCCCTAGTGGGTTCTGTTAAACCCTGTGCGCCCCGGTTGGCCAGAATGCGCTGGTAGTAGGCCGGCTGTATTTGGCGTTCTAGCTGTGCTTTGCTCCAGCCGCAGTCTACGGCTTCTTGTTCATAAAATTGGCGGGCGTTTTCGTCTTGCACACGCATTAAGGCGCGGTAGTGAGACCAGGTGAGTTGCGGCGAAAAACCCGGTGCTAATTCTCTACCCGCCGGGGAGAGTTTTTCGGGCGAGGTCAATTCTCTTCCCGCCGGGGAGAGAATGGCGCAACGATCGGGGAAGGTCTGATAGAAAAGGCGCAGATTCCATACGGTCTGTACTGAAAACCCTTTTCCATAAGCGTCTGTTAGGCGCGATGAGAGTGCCTTGATAATGCGTTTGCCGTATTCCGCGCGCTCTTCGCCGCCTTGCAGTGCTTGCACGATTTCGCGGCCAATAAGCCAGTAGGCGATGACCATATTGGAATTGATGGCCCGAATAACGTTGCCGCGTGCGTGTTCCAGAATGGTGGCGACACGGCTAAACAAAAGTTCATCGGGCGCCGTGCTTTGTGTTTGCATGTCACTCATGCGAGCATCCCTTTGAGCTCCAGCAACTCGCGCACGATGCCGCTTTGTACCTTGGCGAGTTCTGCGTCGGCCACATCGCCCACTTCGGCCTGAATCAAGCGGTCCAGAATCACACTGGGTGCGTCGTAGTGCACCTCTTCAAACACGTCGGTTTTATAGCGGGACAGCGAGAGGTCGTAGTTGTTCTTCTCGTCCGCGATCTCGGTGCGCGGCACCATGAAGCACTTGGCTGTGCGGTCGCTTTCTTGATCAGGGGTGGCCGGTTTGCGGCTGTGGTATTTGGTGATGATGTCTTGCAGGTCGCCGTTGCCTTCCTGCTTGCTGCGCTTGTCGTCCAGCGAATAGCCATCGGCGGTCATCTCATAAAACCAGACGTGTTCGGTGGCGGGTTGGGTGAGCTTGTCTTTCGGCCCCCAGACCTTGGTAAACAGCAGAATGGCGGTGCTGACCCCGGCATAGGGTTTGAATACGCCGCTGGGCAAAGTGATGACGGCCTTGAGGTCGCAACGCTCGATCAGCATTTGGCGCAGGGCCTTGAAGGCACCACCTGCGCCGAATAGCACGCCTTGCGGCACGATGACGCAGGCGGTGCCGCCTTTTTTGAGCAGGCGGTAAATGTTCTCAACAAACAGCAGTTCGGTTTTGGTAGTGCCCAGTTGCAGGTTTTCGTTGATGTCGCCCTTGTCGATGCTGCCGGTAAAGGGCGGATTGGCCAGCACGATGTCGTATTCGGATTCCTCAACAAAACTCTTGCTAAGCGTGTCTTTGTAGTCAATGTGGGGCTCGTCGATGCCGTGCATCATCAGGTTCATCAAGCCCAGCCGCACCATGGTGGCGTCGATGTCATAGCCCCTGAGTGAACTGGACAGAATGGCTTGCGCTTTTTCGGTAAGGGCGGCGGCGACCGAGGTGCGCACGAAGCCGTCTTCATCAGGCGCAAGGTTTTGTGTGCCTGCCTTGATGGCGAGTTGGGTGACGACATACTGGTAGGCACCAAGCAAAAATCCGCCAGAGCCGCAGGCCGGGTCGGCAATCTTGTGGCCCAGTTGCGGCTGTACCAGATCGGCCATCAACTTGATGATGTGGCGCGGGGTGCGGAACTGGCCGTTTTTGCCAGCGGTGGCAATCTCGGAGAGCAGCATTTCATACACATCGCCCTGGATGTCCTGAAAGGCTTGGCCATTCACGCGCGAGTCGCGCTCCATCACCTCGAAGATTTCGTCGATGGTCTTCACCGCCTCCACCAGCAGGGCTGGTTTGGGGATGATGAACACCGCATTTTTCATGTGGTGGGTGAAGTTGGATTCGGCGCCGTTCAGGTCTTTAAGGAACGGGAACACCTTGCCTTGCGCGTGCTGCAGCATGTCTTCAGCCTGCATGTGCTTGAACTCGCTCCAGCGCAAGGTGCGCTTGTCGATTTCGTACATCTTGCCATCGGCAATTTTTTTATCTGTTTCACCTTGGGTATCGCCGTCGCGCAATTTGGCGCGATATTCCGGCGGTATCCATCTTCCTTCGAATTTGGAGGTGTATTTTTCACCTGTGAATTCGGCATCGGCCTGTTTTTTCTGATCTAGCTCGTCGAGCCGCTTCATGAATAGCAAGTAGGTGATCTGCTCGATGGCGGTGAGCGGGTTGCTGATGCCACCGCTCCAGAATTTGTTCCAGAGTTGGTCGATCTTGCTTTTGAGTTCGAGGTTGTTTTGCAGCATGGGCGGAATTCCTTGGTTTTATGGTGCGGCGTTATGCGGCAAGCCGCTCAGTGAGCTGCAATATTTCGTTGATCTCGGCCGGACTGAATACGCCGCGTATGCCTTGCGGGTGAATGACCGTAAAAGGCGTATTGATCAGGTCCCGCTTTTCCACCTTTTCGCGCTCAACAATGAAACTTTTCAGCAAACTGAGAAACTCCAGCTGGCGGCTGTTAAGGGTGGTGTGTGCGCGGATGAATCGATCAAAGGCTGCGCTGACGGTATCGGGGAAGCTTTGCAATACCTCAATGCCGAGAATATGGCGGATGAACTGGATGAAGTGCGCTTTGCGGTTTTTGTAGACCTGGCGCAATAGGGCTTCGGTGATGTGCGGGTGCTCCTCGTGCAGCAGTTCAGCCAGTTCGTTGGCTTCATCGTTGCTCACATCTTCACCGTTTTTTACTTTCTGCAGCACCGGGTTGTGCTCTGTCAGTTCGACGATTAACGCCTCGACCATTTCGCGGTAACGACTAACGCTAACGGCCTCGTGCTGCGGGCCGAATTCCACCCACTCCTTCTTATGCAGTTCATCGGCCAGATCCAGATGCGTCTGATCTTGACCAAAGCTTTGCTCGCGAAACTTCATCAGCGGGCCGAGCTTGGCGACCATGTCGTCGAAGGCGTCTTCGTTGGCTTTGGCCCAATAGTGGCTTGTTTGCGCCGCGCGGATCAGCGCCTCTTCCAGCTTCACGAAGCTGACCGAGAGCGGCAGTTCGCTGATCTGTTCGATGATGGCTTCCTTGATGGTTTCGGCTTGTTCCTTGTCTTCGTTGAGCACAGCCAGCGAGTATTCCAGCAGGTCGCGCTCGAAACGCATCGCTTTGAAATCTGCCTCGGAGACGGTACGGAACAGCGGTTTGATCTCGGCACGAAGGAATTCCAGCTTCTGATGTGTGAGGCTGATCCAAAAGTTTTCTTCATCCAGCTGTGCCAGTGCTGCAGCGGCTTCTTTGATGACCACTGAATTTTTTGGCAACGTGGCAATCTGCAGGCGAAGTTTGGCGATTTCACGCGCGGCGATATCGGCATGGCCGCTATCGTTGGCCTTTTCGATCTTGTCCAAGCGCAGGCCAAGCAGCCGCACAGGCAGCGGCAATTGCGGCTTAAGCTCTTTGCCCTTGGGGTTCAGCTTGAAGTACTCGAAGTTGTCCCAGCAATCGAGAACCAGGAATACGTCCTTGTCGGTGCACCAGGGTTTGGGTTTGCTGGCTTCCAGCAAGCGTGTGCCGCGCCCGACCATCTGCCAGAATTTTGTATAGGAATACACCGGCTTGGCGAACACGAGGTTAACGATCTCGGGCACGTCGATACCGGTGTCGAGCATGTCCACACTGATGGCAACGCGCGGCATATCGTTGTTGGTGAATTGATCCAGCAAACCACCCTTGCCATAAACGCGTGGATCATCCGATACGAGCACCTTGGCCAACTCACCTTTGTGTTGCGGGTAGAGCTTGTCGAAAATTTCTTCCATGCGCCGGGCGTGCGCCTTGGTTGCGCAGAAGAAGATGGTCTTACCGGGCAACACACCGTTGGCGTCTTTGATGGACTCTTCCATGAATTCGCGGACGATCAGGGTGTTGGTGCCTTTGTTGATGACCTGCTTTTCGAGCTGAGAGCCTTCGAAGTTAATTTCTTCAACTTCTTTGCCTTGCAGAAGCAGTTTTTTCTGGTCGTCCAATGAAATGGTGCGCTTACTGATGCCCTCCATCTGGAACTTGGTCTGAATCTTCATGACCTGAAAATTGCAGAGGTACGGCGGCACGTTGTTTACGGCCTCCTCAAAGGTGTAGGCAAAGGTCGGCAAGCCGTCTTCGCAATGGAAAAGCTGGAAGGTGTTGTGATCGATGATGTCGGTCGGAGTCGCCGTCAACCCCAGCGTGATGGTTTTGAAATAGTCGAGCACTTCGCCATAGGTGTTGTAGATGGAGCGATGGCTCTCATCGACCACGATGAAATCAAAAAAATGGGGCGAAAGGCTATGGGACTTATCGCGAATGATGTTGAGCATCGTCGGGTACGTGGCAACGTAGATGCGACGGTCTTTGGCAAAAAGTTTTTCGCCATCATTGGGCCAGCGCGGTTCGTTGGGCAGATGCTCCTTGAATGCGGCCAGTGCCTGCTCGCGCAGTGCAATACGGTCTACCAGGAACAGGATTTTTTCGGCATGGCCAGCGCGCATCAATGCATCCGCCATTGCAATACAGGTGCGGGTTTTGCCGGTGCCGGTGGCCATAACCAGAAGAAAATCGCGCTTCTGTTGTTCGATGCCTTCCAGTACCGCACGGATAGCCCGAAGCTGGTAGTCACGCCCGGCGATAGAGGTGTTGATGAACTCCTGCGTCAGCGGCTTGCGATTGCGGCGGATATAGGCGAAGCGCTCCAGATCATCTCTCGTCGGGAAGCCAACGACTTTGCGCGGCGGGTAGTTCCCTAGATCCCAGAAATGTATTTCTAGTCCGTTGGTGTAGAAGCAGAAAGGCAACTCACCGCCGAGTTGGTTTTGAATGTTGTAGCAATATTGCTTTGCCTGCTCCCGGCCGATGGCGGCATCTCGTGTGGTCTTCTTAGCTTCGATCACAGCCAAGGGCTTGTGGTCTTTACCCAGCAAAACGTAGTCGCTGAATTGATGGCCCTTATACGGCAGGCGGGGTTCCGCTACGCCTACAGGGAATCCAAGCAAGATGTCGAACTCCTCAACCACCTGCAGCGGGTCTTTTACGTTCCAACCGGACTGCGCCAATTGCTGGTCAATAAGCGTTGATCGGGTATTGGCCTCTGACTGTGTCATTTTTTAATCCCTTTAACAGCGCTGCTTTACCTCGAACATGCACTGACCCGGTGGGATTCTCCCACGCTTAGAGGCCTATTCATGTGCGCCATTGGGACTGAAAATCAAACCGGAGTTGCCGATGTTGTCGGATCGACAGCAATTTGCGGAACTGCACTAAGCGCTCCGAGTTGATCTTGTATCCAACCGCGACGATGCCCGCGAGCTTGGAGCTTGTATTGTTTGGTGCTTCCACCATTCCCGTCTGCGCCAGTTGTTCGAAAGACTCGAATAACTGAACCCTTCGACGGGTTTTCTCGCGTTAATCATGCGCTACACCTGCGCCGCACCCCTGCTTTTGGCCTCCTTCCCCTACCCCCGCCTGGGCATACGCCAAGGCAGCATCAGCCGCACGGGCAGGGACACCAGGCGCGGCACGTCCAGGGATTCGTGCACGGCGGTGACGTCTTCGCCCAGCAGGCGGGTGCGCAGCAGGGAGCGGGCGTAGAACGGCGTGTCTTCTAGGGTGCTGATGAGCTGCGGTGCGCTGCCCGCCTCGCTGCACATGGCGCGCTGGATGCGCCAGCCCGAGGCGGGCAATTGGTAGCGCGGGGGTGCTTCAAACGCGGTGGTCTCGCCATTGGGGGAAAAGCGCTGGGCCACCACGCGGCCAGGGCCGTGGAGCGGGCGCACATCGTAGACCACGGCGGTGTCGCCGTTGGCCATTTCGGCGCGGGCCCAGTCCCAGTCTTTAAAGCCGCGTTCCACCGGCTCGTCGCCTTCGTTGGAGTCCATATAGGCATGGCCGCTCCAGCGGATGTGGGGACGTTCGAACTCCACCTCCACGCGCGAGCACGGCGCAATCGGGCCCCAGCGGTGGCGGCCTTCGTTGTCCAATGCGGTAACAAAGCTGCACAGGCCCTGCGGGCGCACGGTAACGCGGCCCCGCACACGCATGGGGATGGGCACGTTGATCTCGTCAATGTCGATGGTCAGCGCCTGGCCGTCCCAGTGCAGGCTGCTCGGGCCTATGCGGTAGTGTGTGGCGCTGCGCTCCACCTGGCTGCGGCCGCGCTCGGTCATGGTCCAACGCCGACCGGCCTTGCCGTAGAGCGCGACGTTGATGGCGCAAAAGTTGTCCGCGTCCGCCACACCGCCGTTAAACTCCCGCGCCAGCGCGTAATACGGCGAAAACACGCTGCCCACAAAGGCGATGATGGACAGGCCGTTTTGGCCGTCGTCGCTCAGGGCATCGACATACCACCAGAGATAAGCACCCGGCGCGACCGGCTGGTCGAATCGAGGTCCGCCATCAGCGTCGCGGCCGCCAAACGCCCCGACATGGCCGCCATGGGCACGCCCGGCCCCGGGTGCGCGCTGCCCCCCGCCAGGTACAGGCCGGGAAGGTGGCTGCGCGCTGAGGGCCGTGCAAAGGCCGACATCCAGCCGTGGGTGGCGCGGCCATACAGCGCCCCCCCCGTGCCCGGAAAAAGGCGGGCAAAGTCCTGCGGCGCCGTGCGCACCACCTGGTGCGGCTGGGCCTGCAGCTCCAGGCCACAGTGGCGCAGCAGCGCCAGGCTTCGGGTTTCGCATGCGTGTATCTCCGATGCATCCAAGGGGTGGGTGTCGCCGTCGGCTGGTGCGTTGACCAGGCACAAGATGCGCTCTTGGCCGGGCTGCGCCAGGCCCGCGTCGTCGCGGTCTTGCGCGCACAGGTAAACCGTGCCTTGCTGGGGCAGGCGGCGGCGGGTGAATATGTCGTCAAACTCGCTGCGGTAGTCGTGGTCAAAAAACACGTTGTGCCGCACCAGCGGCAGGCCACTGGTGCGCGCGTGCATGGACCAAGTCAGGGCCGAGAGCGAGCGCTGCGCGGCGGGCACCGGTGCTGCCGCGTGCTGCGGCGCCGCGCCGAGCAGACCTTTGGCCAGGGCGGCCACGTCGCCGTTAAACACCACGGCGTCTGCGGGCAAGTGTTCGCCGCTGGCCAGGCGCACGCCGCTGACCCGACCGTTGGCACGCTCAATCTCGCTGCAAGCGGCGCCGTAGCGCAGCAGCACGCCACGCTGCTGGGCCAAGGTGGCCAGCGCCTGGGCCACGGCGTACATGCCGCCGTCCACCGACCACACGCCGTCCAGCTCCACCTGCGCCACCAGCATCAGCGTGGCGGGCGCGGCCCAGGGTGAGGAGCCGCAGTAGGTGGCGTAGCGGGCAAACAACTGCTGCATGCGCGGGTCATGAAAATGCCGCCCCAGGCTGCTCCAGAGCGTGGCAAACGGCCCCAGGCCCATGAGCGTGCCCAGGCCCTGCGGCCCCAGGTCTTGCGCCATGCTGAGCAAGCTGGGGCGCTGGCTGCGGATGTAGGGTTTTTCTAGCGCGTGATACAGCGCGCGGGTTTGCTGGCAAAACTGGCTAAAGCGCCGCGCCTCGGCCGGGCTGCTGAAGGCGGCAATGGCCTCGGCGGAACGCTGGGTGTCGGCATGCAGGTCCAGCGTGGCGCCGCCGCGCCAGGCGTGGCGCGCCAGCACCTGGATGGGCGAGAGGCGCAGCAGGCTGTCTAGCGAGCTGCCGATTTCGGCCAGCATTTGGTCCAGTATCCAGCGCATGGTGAACACCGTGGGGCCGGAGTCCACGCCCACGCCGTCCACCACCACCTGGCGAATCTTGCCGCCGGGCGTGGCTGCGGCTTCCACCAGGGTGACATCCAGACCCCGGTGCGCCAGCAACAGTGCGCTGACCAGGCCGCCGATGCCCGCGCCCACCACCACCACGCGCCGCGTGCGCAGCGCTTCAACCATAGTGGCGGCCTTTCCAGCTGCCGCGCATGCTCAGGGGCACAAAGCGGGCGAACATGGATTCTGAGAAGAACTGCTGCTGCGCGGCGGCCTTGATCGCCTCCAGGTGCGCGCCACTGCGGGCATAGGCGTCCATGGCGGCCACGCTGTCCCATATGGTGAAGGTGGCTTGGCGCAAAAACGGCGCCTCGCCCAAGCCCACGGCCAGTTGGCAACCGGTCGCGTGGTCCAAGGAGGCTTGTGAGGCGGGCGCATAGTGCCAAAACGCCGGCGCCTTGGTCAGCGCGATGGAGGCGCGGGTGAGCGCGGCCACCGGTCCAGTCTCTGGGGGCTTGGTCGTCAGCGCCAGCGTGTCGGCGTCCCAACTGCCGCGGCACGACCAGGTGCGCAACGTGAGGATGCAGCACTCGCTAGAGCGCTGATGGTAGCCATCCACCAGGTCGGACTGGCCAACAAATTCCTGGGCAGCGTCCAAGCTATTGAACACCGCAAACACGCCCTGGCGGGACGCGCTGGGGCGCAGGCCAAAGCCGCCCTCGTAGCCACTGCCCATCACTTTGGCAAACCGCAGTTGCTTGTGGCCCCGCAAGCCCTGCGCCCCTTTGACGATGCGCGACCAACCCCAGAGACGGTGGACCGGGGCAATGTCCGCCAGCAGCAGCACGGCGACTTGGTCACTTGGGGCGTTGACAGCGGCCAAAGGCATGGGCGTACTCTTCAAAAAAAAGAGAGGGCCCCCACTCCACGGAATGGAGACCCTCACGGAGCACACACTTTAAGGCTTGGCGACAGCCTGTAGTTCAGGGTAGTCCTTGGCCATGGCCGCACCATACAGCGGCTTGTAGGCGCCCTGGTGGCAGGTGGTGCAATTGACCTTGGCCACATCGCCCTGAGGCCCTAAGCGACCGGCGGGGAAGGTGGCCGTCAGCGGCGTCATGTACTCGTTATTGAGGTCGCGGGCCATGCGGATGCCGTGCCAGGCAGTGACCCGCTGCGGGCGAGACTCTTCCCACGACGCGAAGTTGCGGGTGTTGTGGCAGTAGGTGCAGTTCACCCCTAGCGACTCGGACATGTGCACCATCAGGCTGTAGGTGTGCTCGGCTTGCTTGGTGGAGCTGCGGTTGACAGCGTCACCCCGCAGCACCATGGCGCTATCGCCATTGACACGGATGGGCGCGGCGTCCTTGAGGTAGGGCGTGAACGGGTCAAAGGGCAAAGATGTGAGGCCTACCGACTTGGACGCCAGGTTTTGCCCAGCCAAATCGCCCATCACGCTATTGCTGGCGTACTTACGGTCTTTGGGCGCAAACCACACATTGGCCGGAATGTTGTTGCCCCGGTGGCAGGTGTAGCAGGTGACTCCCGTCTCGGCCACGTGCGGTTTCCAGTCCTGGTTGACGCGCTGCGTCATCTGGATCATGCGCCGGGCCACCACCTTGGTGTACTTGGTGTCCTCCGCAAAGTTCTCCACGTTGTGGCAATAGGCGCAGCCCGCGTCAGGCGACACCCACTGGGTGATAGACGCCATGTGGCGGTTGAACTGCGCCACGCTCAGGTCGCCAAGCACCTGGACATTTTTGTAAATGTCTTTGGCTTTGGGGCCGTCGGCACTCGCGGCCTCGGTCGCCACCGGTGCCTGGTTCAAAGACGCCTGCTTCAGCAAGGTGCGGGGGTTGTAGATTTGCTCCATGCCGGTGCCACGAAAGCCGGTTTGCACCGTATCAATGGGCGGGCGCTCGCAGCCACTGAGCAGCGCCGCAGCCGCTGGCACCAAGGCGGCGAGTAAGAGTCGCAAGGAAGTTTTCATGGTTTGGCTCCCAAGATGGCGGGGTCGATCACGGTGGGGCTCACCAGCGGATAGGCCGGGACCACATGGTGTTTGACCGACCAGAGGTACCAGTTGTCCACCACGGTGCCGGTGAGCAAGATGCCCACGCCACCGACCAAGGGACAGAGCACCGCAAACCACCAGGCCCAGCGGTGAATCGACTCCATGGTGGCGTTAAAGCCCATGGTCCAGCGCCAGAACAGGGCGGCGCGTTCGCTGGCCGTGCCACGGTCCACGATTTGCTCGATCTCGCGCTCGCCGCCAAAGCGGCTCACTGCCAAGATGGTGGCGCCGTGCATGGCAAACAACAGCACCGAGCCATACAAAAACACGATGGACAGCGCGTGGAAGGGGTTATAGAACAGATTGCCGTAGCGCAGTGACAGGGCCGACACCCAGTCCAGGTGGGGGAAGATGCCAAAGGGCACCGCCTCGGACCAGCTACCCATCATGATGGGGCGGAAAAAGCCGCACACCAAGTAGAGCCAGATAGCGGCTGCATAGGCCCAAGCCACATGGGTGCCCAGACCCAGCTGAACCGCGCGCCGGTAAGTGCGCGCCCACCACAGCAGTATGGACACCGTCAGCATAAAGCCCACAATAATCCACCAGCCGCCTTGGGCCAGCGGTGGAATGCTCAGGCCGTAGGCCGGGGGCGGCGGCTCCAGGGCCAACCAGAACAACTGGCGAATCAGCTCCAGCGGATTCCAGTCCACCGAGGCCAGCATATTGAAGCCGATGATGTTGAAGGCCAGCGTGCCAAACAAGAGCGATGCCACGCCCAAGGTGCCCAGATAGACCGGGCCGATTTGCGCATTGCCAATGCGCCCGAGCAGGTGGAACAGAAAGGGCGTGCCGGTGCGCTTGTCGTCGCCGCGCGGCAGCGGCACACCGTCGTGCAGCGGGCCGACCGGCTGCACCGAGGTAAACAGATTTTGGTATTGAGCCATGGTTTTCTCCTTGGGTTCTTAGCTGCGCCAGATGGGCATGTTGAGCCACCAGCTCCACCATTCGGGCCAGGCACCCGTCCAAAACGGTCCGCTGACCACGATGCACACAATGCCAAACCAGACCCCGGCCAAAGCGAGGAACAGGCCCAGGCGGTGGATGCCCAGCGTGCCCACCGAATAGCCAATCAGGTCGCGAAAAAAGGTGTCTTCGTGTTCAGTCGATTTGACGGTTTGGCCTTTGCCGGGGTTGGTGGCAGACAGCACCAAGCCACCGTGCATAGACAGCGCCAACACCGTCGCAAAAAACAGTGTCACGGCAATCATGTGCCACGGGTTGTAGTGGAAGTGCAGGTACTGGTAGGCCGTGTTGCTCACCCAGTCCAGGTGGCTGTAAATGCCGTAGGGAAAGGCGTGGCCCCAGGCGCCCATCAGCACCGGACGAACCACCTGCAGCGAGAAATAGGCCAAGATGGCCATGCCAAAAGCGACAGGCACATGCAAGCCCATGCCCAGCTTGCGGCAGATTTCCACCTCGCGCAATGCCCAAGACACAAAAGAGCCTAGTGCGCACACGGTAATGAGCTGCCACAAGCCGCCTTCCATCATGGGCGCAAAGCGCAAGCCATAGGAAAGATCAGGCGGGGCGATATTGATTTGCCAGAGATTCCAGGTCGGGCCACTGGCCGCGCCCCACAAAATCATCATGGTGCCCGAAAGGGCAAAAAACAGGGTCGTGACTCCGAAGAATCCGACATAGAAAGGGCCGACCCAGAAATCGAAAAGGTCACCCCCGACAAGGGTTCCACCGCGCACGCGGTACTTACGTTCAAAACTTAGCATGGACATAGTTCTATCCTCCGACCGACTAACGGTCTAACGGGTCCCAGCGCGGTGAAGCTCAAATAACTAAAAAAAGACAGACGCACCGTTCAAAAGAATTTGAGCGAGATGCGTCTGCCGGAGCAAAGACCAAAGTCCTTACTTTTGCGGCAAAGCCGCGTTCTGTGCAGCCTTCGCGGCCTTGACCGTGTCGGGATGCCAGCTGTTGATGTTGTAACGATCGCCGCTGATCTGGATCAGGTGAATCGTTGTTGACACAAACGCAATCAGCAATCCGGTGCCAACGATTGCCTTGCGAGGGTCTACTACACGCCAAATGCGCCACATAGGAATTTCCTTTCGCTAACTCAATTGAGAAATTACGGTATAGACGGCAGATTTCACACCGACCCAAGTGCTCGCTGATCCTTCTGCGCCGGGCAGCCAAGTGCGCCAGTTCAATGCGAGCAACTGTCCACACACGGCGAGTGCCAGAAACACAAAAAAGAGCAACACGAATATCAGCCGATAACCATTGAGATGGTTGTCAGAAATAAACGATGCATCACTTACGTTCGGTTGGGCCATACATACCTCCAGTTTTAAGGTTCGTTTAGAACCAGGGACGCCATATCCACACCAAGCTGTGGGCGAAGAAAGCGCCAGCAGCCCACAGCAGGTAACCCTGGATGTAGTACTGGTGGAACTCTTGAGCTTCTTCGTCTGTCAGCCCGGAGGGGTTTGCTGCATCAGTCATAGTCAATGCCTCACTCAAAACGCCTTGCGGCGAATCCCCGCACCTGGGTAGGTGCGGCACGAACTGCTGCAGCACGAATGCCCCAGCAGGTTTGCCCCCGGACAAGCCGGTTGCATGCACAAGCCCGCAAAGCGAGGGTGGCGCAGTTCATGCGTTCACCTCCACTTTTGCAGACCCGAACAACTCTGAAAATCTTTGTGCCTCCACCAGCGCGCGCCCGGTCTCGCGGGCGTCGCGCTCGGCGTGGTCGCGCATGCGCTTGGCCGCCGATATGCGCACCAACACGGGCTGCTGCTCCAGCAACTCTTGCATGCGCTCGTGGGCCTCGGGCTCCCAGGGAATCGTCGACTCACTCACTGCGCGCCCAGGGCTGGCCTCAATCTTGTCCATCTCGGTGCCCAGGGGCAGGATGTGGAACAAGGCGTCAAACAAAGCGTTGCAAAACTCTTGGATGATGTAAGTCGCCCCGGCATAGCCCATGAAGGGCGTGCCGGTATGGCGGCGAATAATGGGCAGCGGAAAACTCGCCGGGATGAAGCTGGTCTTCATCATTCCACCGCCGCCACACTCGGCCAAGTAGATGCGTTCGTTGTAGCTCCCGTACAGCACCAGGGGCGTTTTCTCGGCCACCAGGCGGCGCACTTCGGCGTTGTCAGTTTTCCCGCCGGGCAGGCGAGAGACCGCAAAGTTGCAAGGCAGGCCCATCTCGTCTTCCAGAAAGTGGCGAATGCCGCGTGTGTAGGTCTCGTTCGCCACCACACCGAAGTTGGCCGTGCCAAAAAAGTCTTGGGTCACCGAGCGCCACAGGTCCCAGATGGGCTTGATGGTGCTGTGCTTTTCCCGGGCAATAAAGGGCTCGGGGTCCAGGCCCAGCAACGCGCCCAGCGAACGCAAAAACTTGGTCGTGCTGTGCAGGCCGATGGGCGCTTGCAAGTAGGGGCGCTCCAGCGCCTCGCACAGCATGCGACCGAACTCGCGGTACATGCAAATGTTCACATCGGCTTCCACCAAACGCGACACGTCGGCGAGGTGGCTGCCCAAAGGAAACACCATGTTGATTTCCGCACCAATGCCTTGCACCAAGCGGCGAATCTCTGCCAAATCACTGGGCGAATTGAAGGTGCCGTAGCTCGGGCCGATGATGTTGACGCGCGGGCGCTCGCCCTCTTTGCGCTCGGCCAGCGGGGTGCGCGCGGGCACATGGCGCAAGCCGTATTGCTGCCACAGCCAGAACATGGCGCGGTTGGCGCATTGCCACTGGTCTTCGTCAATCGTGCGCGGCAAAAAGCGCTGCAAATTCGTGCCCTCGGGCGTCACGCCGCCGCCAATCATTTCGGCGATGGACCCGGTCACCACCACGGAAGGCAAATCAGGGTCCAGCGTGGCGTGGGCACGGCGCATGGCGCCTTCGGTGCCTTCGCGGCCAAGTTGTTCTTCGGCCAAACCAGTCACCACAATCGGCAGCTCGTGCGGCGGCAGTGCGTCGGTGTAGTGCAGCACTGACGTCACCGGCAGGTTTTCGCAGCCCACCGGGCCGTCAATCACCACTTGCAGGCCTTTGATGGCGGTGAACACATACACCGCACCCCAGTAGCCTCCCGCGCGGTCGTGGTCTAGCACTAGCATGGCAGGCCCCTTTGCGCGCCGTGAGCGCGTGGGCAAAAACTTGGAACGGGGCGGCTCATACCATGGCCTCCGCTTTGCGTTTCTTGGCTTGCTTCTCGAGCAAGCGGCGGGTTTCGGCCTTGAACTCTGGCCGCTCTTGCGGCTCGCCGTGGGCACTTTCCCACACCCCTGCGGCGTGGCCGCTGCCGGTGTCGCCAAAAAAGTCTTTCATGGCAGCAAAACGCGCCTTGTTGCCTATGGCGGCGTTGATCACGGTAGCCAGCGAGCCCGCACCGGCAGGCCCCATGAGCGGGCGGGCCGAAATCAGGTTGGTGAAATACAGCGAGGGAATGCTCAGCTCTTTGGCCGCCTGCACCACCGGCGTGGTGCCAATGGCCAAGTCCGGCTGCCACTCGTGCATGGCGGCCAGGTCTTGTTCTAGCGAGGCGCGGTATTGCACGTGCACGCCATGGGCTTGCAGCCAGTCGCGGTCGGGCTCGCTCCAGGCGGTGCGTGGGCAAGCGGTGCCCACATAGCGCAGGTCGGCGCCGCTTTCCACCAGCAAGCGCGCCACCAGCAACTCCGAGCCCTCGTAGCCACTGAGCGTGATGCGCCCTTTGATCGGCATCTTGGCCAGAGCGCCTTTGATGGCACCCAGCATGATGTTCTTCACCAGGTCAATCTTGGCCTGGGGCACGTTGGCCGCATTGCCAATGGCTTGCAGCCAGGCCTCGGTGCCGTCATGGCCCACGGGGGCGGAGCCGACGATGGGGCGCCCTGCCGATTCAAACTCGCGGATGCTGGCGGTGTAGAAGGGGTGGATGGCGGCGACGGCCACGCAGTCCAGCGCCGCATACAACTCGCGCCACTCGCGCGTGGGCACCACGGGGCCAGCAGCCAAGCCCATGGGCTCCAGCATGCGGCCAATGATCACCGGGTCTGCGGGGAACATTTCGCCAATCAAGGCGATGGTGGGCTTGTCCGAGCGACCGGTGCGCGGCGCTTGCACGGGGCCGGCCATGATCTCTTCGCGGGCGTATTTCAGCATCGCGCCCGCCAACACGTCTTTGGCCTCGGCGTGGGTGGGAACACCAAAGCCAGGCACGTCAATACCGATGATGCGCACGCCATTGATGTCTTTGGGCAGCAACTGCAGGGGCACGCCGCTGGCCGTGGGCACGCACAGGTTGATGATGACGATGGCGTCGTACTTGGCCGGGTCTGCTTCGTTGTACACCGCTTCGCGAATGTCCTCGAACAGCTTGCCTGTCACCAGCGACTCGGAGTTAAAAGGCACATAGCCCACGCTGCGCCGCGCGCCGTAAAAGTGCGAGGTGAAGGTCAGGCCGTACACGCAGCAGGCCGAGCCCGACAAAATGGTGGCTGTGCGGCGCATGCGCAGGCCCACACGCAGCGAGCCAAAAGCTGGGCACATGCTTTGCGGCTGGTCGTGCGGACCGGCCTTGGGGTCTAGGGGATAGTCTTTGGCGTACTGCGCCAGCACTTCGGACTTGCCCGAGGCTTTGGCGGCTGCCAGCATTTTTTCGCCACCCGCGTGGCAGCCCATGCCGTCCCCGTCCAGCGCAGTGCTGGGCGCAGCAGCGGGAGCGGCAACAATGGGAATGGTTTTGTTCATGGCGACGGTATTCCGCTCAGACTTCGTCGTACACGACTTCAAGCGTGGGCTTGGAGGTGTCGGTCTTGCCGCACATGTCGAACTGGGTGGCGGGCTCTAGCACCACGTCGCGGCCCACGGACGCGGCGGAGAACAGGCCCAAAAGCGCGTCTTGCGTCATGGGCTTGGGCCGCACAGGCTGCGAGTTGCCCACGTTTTCTGCCAATTCGGCAAACATCGGGCCCCACACTGAGTCAGGCCGGCCAATGATTTCGTAGCTGGCGCTCTTGCGGCGAATGTCTTCGTTGGCGGGAATGGTGGACAGCACCGGAATGCCCACGTGCTGGGCAAAGTTGGCTGCTTCGCCCGTGCCGTCGTCGCGGTTGATGACCATGCCGGCCACGCCCACATTGCCACCGAGCTTGCGGAAATACTCCACCGCCGAGCACACGTTATTGGCCACGTACAAAGACTGCAAGTCGTTGCTGGCCACAACAATCACTTTTTGGCACATGTCGCGGGCAATCGGTAGGCCAAAGCCGCCGCACACCACGTCGCCTAGAAAGTCGAGCAGCACGTAGTCAAAACCCCACTCGTGGAAGCCGAGTTTTTCCAGCAACTCAAAGCCGTGGATGATGCCGCGCCCGCCACAGCCGCGACCCACTTCGGGGCCACCGAGTTCCATGGCGTAAACGCCGTCGCGCTTAAAGCACACATCGCCAATGGCTACCGCTTCCCCGGCGAGCTTTTTCTTGGACGAGGTTTCGATGATGGTGGGGCATGCGCGCCCGCCAAATAACAAGCTGGTGGTGTCGCTCTTGGGGTCGCAGCCGATCAGCAGCACTTTTTTGCCCTGCTGCGCCATCATGTAGCTCAGGTTGGCCAGGGTGAAGCTTTTGCCAATGCCGCCTTTGCCGTAGATGGCGATGATTTGGGTCTCTTTGGTGACCTCGGACGTGGCTACCGGCGGCGGCTCCATGGCAGCCTCGGTGCGCAAGATGTCACGCATAAAGTTCAGCGGGGCTGCTGCGGGAATCGTGCTCGTGCTCATTGGGTATGTCTCCAGTCCAAAACCATCTTCAAACAATCGGCGTCGCCAAAGGCGGTGCGGTAGGCGGCGTCAGCCTGGGTGGCGTCTTGCTGGTGGGTAATCAGCCCGTCCAGCGACAGCCGCCCGTCTGCGGCCAGGGCAATCACGTCTGCGAGGTCTTTCGGCGCCCACTGGGCGGCCACGCGAATGCGGGCTTCGCGCATAAAGGCCGGCGGAAACACAAAGGAGAGCGGCTCGTCATAAAACCCTGCCAGCACCACCTCGCCACCGGGAGCCAGGCGGCCGATCAGCTCATTAAGCAAATGGCCTGCGCCGCTGACTTCGCAAATGCATTGGTAGTTGCGCCGGGTATCGGTGATGGGGTCGATGACCTCGTAGCCTTGGGCGCCGGTGCGCCGCGCGGGATTGGTCTCCCATACCACCGGTTGGGCGCCGGCCACCACCGCCAAACGGGCAACCATGCGACCCAGCACGCCGTGGCCCACGATCAGGTCGGGTTGCTGCGTGCCTGCGGCACTGTGCGCGTGGTAGGCAGTGGCAGCCAGCGCAAAAAGCACGCCTTGCTCGGCCAATGATTCTTTGATGGCCATGGCGCGGGTGCTGGGCACCACCAAGGCGGATGCCGAACCGCCAAACAGATTGCGCACGCCGTCAAAGCATTGCGAGCCAGGCACATAGACCCGCGTGCCCACAGCCAGCGACGCCGCTGCACCGGCTTTGACCACCCGGCCCACGGTCTCGTAGCCCGGCACCAGGGGATAGCCCATACCCGGAAACTGGGGCATGGTGCCGTCCCACAGCAGGCGCTCGGTGCCGGCGCTGATGCCGGTGAACTCCACTTGCACTTCCACGTCGGCTTCACCCATGGCAGGCAGTGCCAAGGCGCTAAGCGCCAGGGACTTGGGGTTCTCGAAAACAATCGCTTGGGCGTGCATGGCGGGCTTGATTTACAAAGACTTCGTCAATCAGTGGACGGCTGCGGCACTTGCATTTGTGCGTGACTTGCGGCCCACCAAAATTTGGGTTTGCAGCGGCATGGGGTTGGGCACGGCTTCGACGTGCGTAAACCCTGCCTCGGTCATCATGGCCATGAGCTCGCTGGCAGACCGCAAACGTCCTGCGCCCATGGCCAACAGATAGAAATGGAAGTACGCGTCGCCCAGCGGGGCCTCGCCCGGCTCTTGCGCCATGGGCTCGGCCAGCAGCAAAGTGCCTCCCAGCGGTAGCGCGTCATGGATTGCGGCCAGCACGGTGCGCACGTCGGCGTCCGGGTGGTCATGGGCTACGCGGATCAGCGTCACCAGGTCTGCGCCTTGGGGCAAGGGGTCTTTCAAGAAGCTGCCCGGCACCGCGTTTGACCGTTGCGTGAGGCCTTGCCTTGCAAAGTTCGCACGGGCCAAGGTGGCGACTTCGGGCAAGTCGAACAAGGTGAGTTCCAGGTGTGGTGCGTGGCGCGCCAAGCGTGACAAAAATGTGCCTTGGCCCCCGCCCACATCCAGCACGCGGGCATGGGCATCAAAGCGGTAGCTGGCCAAAATTTCATCCACCACAAAGGGCTGCGAAGCAGACATCAGGTTGGAGTAGCGGGCGTATTTTTCTGCCTGCAAGGCGTCCGCAGCGGCGGCGGCTTTTTCGGCGTCATCCAGCGCATAGGGCCAGTACTGCGCCATCTCGCCTGCATGGCCTTGGGCGGCCAGCATGGCAACCGGGTCTTGCATGTCTTGGTAGAGCACGGCGTGGTGCTCAATCATGGCGCGAATGCCAGCGTGGCCTGCCACTGGCGCGCCCAGTGGGCCCAGGCCATAGCGGCCCCCGCTGCGCATTTCCAAAAGCTCCAGGGCCAAGGCCGATTGCAGCAGGCGCTGCAAACCCGCAGCAGGCAGTTGGGTGGCCTGCGCCAACTCGTCGAGCGTGCGTGGCCGTTCGGCCACCGTCTCCAATATCCGCAGCCGCACGCACGCCAGCAAGACCTGCGAGTACACAAAGCCGGCCATCAAGTCAAACACCTTGCGCGCACGGCTACGCACCACCCAGCGGGTCAGCGGGTTGGCTACGCTCCAGCGGTACAAGGCGTCGCTGGTCATCCAGCGGTCCACCACGGCATGGACGCGGTCCATCCAGGGCGTCTCTTTGCCCGTGGCGCGGGGCAGAGGTGCAAGGTCTAGGGTTTTCATGCGCGGGGCCGGTGGAGGGTTTGCAAGAATGCTCAGGCAGCGACGGCTTGCAATGCAGCAGCGGCTTGGTACTGGCGGCAGGCGGCGCGGGGTACCAAGCGCTCGGACTCTTGCCACACCAATTCGCGCATGGCAGGGGCGCTGGGGCCCTCAGGAATGGAGTCGGCGGCCGCCTGGATCAAGGACTCAAAGTGGGTGATGGCCCCACCGAGCCCCAAGTCGGCAATAGCGTTGGGGCGGGCGTGTTGCGCGTCTTGCCCTGTGGGTTTGCCCAGCAGTTCGGCCTGGCCCATCACGTCGCGGATGTCGTCGGCGACTTGGTAGGCCTCGCCCAGGCAGTCACCCAGCGCTTGCCATTCCTTGGGGTCCGCACCCGCGCTCAAGGCGCCAGCGCTGGTAGCTGCCACAAACAGGGAACCGGTTTTGGCGCGCTGGTACTGCATGAGCGAGACGCGCGACTCGGATTCCCAGGCCTGGCCGGCGACGATGCCGTTGGGCATGCCCACGCTGCCTGCAATGATTTTCATCAAGCCTGGCAGGCGCAGCGGCGACTTGCCCGCAGCAGCGGCCAGTGTCTGGAAAGCCATGACGATGAGCGCGTCACCCGCCAACACGGCGAGCGGCTGGCCAAAAGCCCAGTGCACCGAAGCGCGACCGCGACGGGTGGGCGCATCGTCAAAGCAAGGTAAATCGTCGTGCACCAGCGAGGCGCAGTGCAGCAGCTCAATCGCTACTGCCACAGCATCGGTCAAGGCCGGGTCGTCTTGGCCGCAGGCATGGGCCACAGCCAAACACAGTTGTGGGCGAATGCGCGCACCGCCAGGAAACACTGCATGGCGCACCGCACTGGCCAGCTTGGGGGGGCAGCCGGGCTCTTCCACCGCCGCCAGGGCCATGGCCAGTGAATGCTCAATGCGTGTGATCGGTTTCATGGAGGGTCTCCGTGTGTCTTTGGGGTTTATCTCCAAGTGACAATTTGGGTTGTCACTTATTGATGTAAATAAATGTAGACACTTCATTGATCTGTGTCAACCGCTGTTTACGGGTTTTTTTGTTGCTGCTGGTTTTTTGCGGCGACGTGCTGCGGCCCTTCATTGGCAAAGTGCGCAAAAGCGCGTGCCGCGCTAAGGGAAAACACTGACACATTCGCCAAGCAAATTCGCCGCCTAAGTTCGCTAAGCAAATTCGCCGCCTAAGTTCGCTAAGCAAATGGCCGCAAAACGCGCCGCTGGCGCGGCGCGAGGGGCAGCGCTGCGGGCGCAGGCCCGGCGCGCTAGCTGGGGCGCTAGCTGGTGGGCTAGCTGGTGGGCTAGCTGGGGCGCTAGCCGCGCAGCACCAAGGCGGCGATGGCCTGGGGCTGTTCTTCGTGGGCGAGGTGGCCTAGGCCGTCCAACACCGACACGCGGGGTGGAGCCTGGTGCAGCAATGCCGCTGCCACGCGCTGCGCTGTCTGCGGGGGCACGATGCTGTCTTGGGCTCCCACCACCAGCGCCAGCGGCGTGCGCAAGCGGGGCAGGTCGTGCCCCAGCGCATGCAAGTCCCAGTGCGCCATCATGGCCAAGGCGGCAGCTGCGTGGCCGGGGTTGCCAATGAGCTGGCGGTACAGCGCCTGCCCCTGGGCGTCTAGCTGCGAGCCGGTGCCATCCAGCAGCTTTTGCAGGATATCGGCTTGCGCCGCCCGCCAAGAAAATAACTCGGGCACCAGCGGCGCCTTGGCCAGCAGCTTGGCCAGCGGTGAAAAAAGCTGCCCCGCCCAGCCGTCGAGCGGCAGCAAGGCACCGTTGACCGAGAGCAGGCGCTCGGGCGCCAGCAACCCGTCAAGCGCCATGCGGCAGGCAATGGCCGCACCGGCCGAATGCCCCACCAGCACCGAGGGCGCCACGCCCAGTGCGTGCAGCACAGCGGCCACACCTTGCGCCATGCCGACCATGGAGCAGCGTACGGCCACTTGGTGCCCCTCGGGCATGGCGCTAAAGCCGTGGCCGGGCAAGTCCAAGGCCAGCACAGAGACTTGGGGCTGCAACAAAGGAATGAGGCCGCGCCAGGAGTGGGTGGACGCGCCGGTGCCGTGCAGCAGCACAACCGTGGGCGCTTGCGCATCAGGGTGAACAGCGTGCTGCACATGCCAGCGCAGGCCGCCCGCTGCCACAAAGCGAGACAGGCCGCGGTGCGGCCAATGCTGGCCGTCGCGTGCCCAGTCCAGGCCTTGTCGCATAGCGGTCTTTTCGCCCCCGCTTAGCTGCGGCCTCTGACGGCACCCATCGCCTGGGATACCGCCTGAGAAACCGCCTGCGACATCGCGTGCCCGCTGGCGTAGGGCAGCGCCAAGTACTGCGCGCCCATGTCGGCGGCGAGCTGTTGCGCCACGGCGTGGGCCAGCGGCGAGGTGTCCACCAGCAGCGCGGTGACGCGCGCTGTGCGCAGCTCAGCCGCAGCGGCGCGTGCGTCTTGGGCGGCTTTGGCGCGGCCCGGACTGCCGTCGCGGGCGATGTTGCCGCGCCCGTCGGTGAGGAACACGACGATGGGGGTCTCGCCCTTGCGCCGGATTTGTTCGGCCAGCAGGCGCGCAGCGTCAATGCCGCTGGCCAGTGGCGTGCCGCCCCCGCCGGGCAGGCCGGCCAGGCTGCGCTTGGCGCGCGCCAGCGAGCGCGTGGGCGAGAGCAGCAGCTCGGACCCCTTGCCCCGGAAAGCCAGCACCGCCACGCTGTCGCGGCGCACATAGCAATCCGCCAGCAGCAACTCCACCGCGCCCTTGGCTTCGGCCAGGCGGTTGAGCGCCGCCGAACCCGAGGCGTCCACCACAAACACCGTGGTAGTTTGGCCCAACTGGCGAAAGCGCGCCACATGAAAGTCTTCTTTGCGCACCTGGATGCGGCGCTGCGGCGCTGCGCCTCCGTCACCCCGGGCGCTCGCCAAGTCCTTACGCCCGTCGTTGCGCAAATCCGCCCCCGTACCTGTACTGCTGGAGATTGCCGCCTGACGCAGCTTTTGCCAGGGCGCGGCGGCGCGCAGGGTCTCCAGCACATTGATGCGCTGGCCCGCGCGCGGCTCGCCTTTGCGCGCGCCTATTGGGCGCCCGCGCAGCGCGCTTTTTTGGGCGGCACCGGCAGTACCTGCGCTCGGGGTTTTTGCGCGTGCTAGCTGCGAAATCTTCAGCGACGCGAGCAGCCCCGCCGGTATGGCCGCTTGGGCTGCTTCCAAAATGCGTTCGCCTAGCGCTTGGCTGCTGTCGCTGTCGGGTAGCGCTTCAGGCTGCGGCTGCGGCGCGTTTTGCCCGGCGCCATCGGCTTGCTCGGGTGCGGGGTGCGGTGAACTCTCGGGCGCATCCTGCGGGTCGGCGGGCTCAGGTTCGGGCGCAGGCTCCAGCGCTTGCGCCGGGTCGGGCGGTGGATCGGACCCCTCCGGCTGTGCCGGAGCCTGCGGCACCCGGGTGGCGCGCGGTGCCAGCACCAGCCGTGCGGCCAGGGCAATGTGCTCTTCTTCGACTGTGTTGCATTCGGCCAGCGCCGCAGCCGCCCGGGCCACCCGTGCGGCCAGCAAAGGCGCGCGCATGGAGTCCACACCCAGGGCCTGCGCCGCAGCGCACAGCGCCTGCAAACCATCGTCGTCCATCGCTACCTTGTTCAGCCGCGCGCGGGCGCGGGCCACCTCGTCGGCGCTCCACTCCGGTCCCGGCGCGTTGGTGGTGGCGCTGTCAAACACCAGGCGAAACGCCATGCGCTCCAGCAAAGACGCGGGCACTTGCTCCTCGTCGCTGGCACCTTCGTCCAGCGCCACCAGCCCCAGGCGCGCCGGGTTGTGGGCGGCCAGGCCATCGCGCTCCAGCACCACTTGCTGGGTGTCGAGCACCGCGCAAAAGCGGGTGGCCGCCGCAGCGCCTATGCGCTCGGCCATGGCCAGCAGCAGCACGCCGCCGTCGCCCTGCGCCAGCAGGCCTTTGAGCGCCACGGGGCGGCCGGCTTGCAGCGTGGCGCCTAAGTCCAGGCCGCCGAGCAAAGCGGTGTCGCTGGTGTTGAGCGGCACCCGGCGCAGCGGCGCGCCCGCAGGCAGCAAGCTGCGCAGCAAGGCCAACCATTCGTCGCGCAAACTGCCCGCGCTCGCGCGCAAGGCCACGCCGCCCAGGCCCACCGGGTCTACCGCAAACAGGGCGGCGATGGTGGCGGCGTCACCGTGCATAGGACGCGGCAATGGCGGCGCGGCGGGCGCATAGCGTGGCAAGCCTTAGCGAGCGCATGGCGGGCATGACCGGAAGGTAGCGCATCACAAGTCGGGGGCGTACGAGAAATAGTTGGCGTGGCTTTGCAGGCTCACGCCGCGCTAGTGCTGGCCGGGGCCAGCTCTTGCAAAGCGCGCTCTACACGGGTGGATGAACCGGCATCGTCCAGCGGATTGCGGCGCAAGCGGTGGCGCAGCGCAGGCGGCGCGACGTGCCGCAGGTGGGACTCCAGCACCGCAGCGTCGCCCTGCAAGGCCGCGTAGGCGCGTGCGGCGCGTATCAGCGTGAGGTCGCCGCGCAAGCCATCGGTGCCCAGGGCCATGCACAGGCGCGCAGCAAATTCGCGCGCTGCATCCGGAATATCGACGGCGCCCAAGCGCTTGCGGGCGGCAACGATGCTGCGGCGCACGCGGTCGTCTTCTTTCTTCCACTGCGCAGCAAATTCGGCAGGGTCGCGCTCAAAGGCATCGCGGCGCTTGACCACTTCCACCCGCTGGGCCAGAGCGGCCGGAGTTTTCACTTCCACCGACAGACCAAAGCGGTCCAGTAACTGCGGGCGCAGCTCGCCCTCTTCGGGGTTGCCGCTGCCAATCAGCACAAAGCGCGCCGGGTGGCGCACGCTCAGGCCCTCGCGCTCGACCACGTTTTCGCCCGAGGCGGCCACGTCAATCAGCAAATCGACCAGGTGGTCTTCCAGCAAGTTGACTTCGTCTATATACAAATAGCCCCGGTTGGCGCGCGCCAGCAGGCCTGGCTCAAAGGCCTTGACGCCTTGCGAGAGCGCGCGCTCCAGGTCCAGCGCGCCGACCACGCGGTCTTCGGTCGCGCCCAGGGGCATATCGACCACCGGCACGCCGACCAGGTGGCTCGCGGGTGCGCCACGCTTGGCGGCGGCGCGCGCGGTGCAGTCCGGGCAGCTGGCGGCCTGCGGGTCGCAGCCGTAGCGGCAACCCACCACGGCGCGCATTTTGGGCAGCAATGCGGCCAGGGCGCGCACGGCGGTGGATTTGCCGGTGCCCCGGTCGCCAAACACGAGCACGCCGCCAATGCTCGGGTCTATGGCGGTGAGCAGGATGGCGAGTTTCATCTCGTCTTGGCCGACGATGGCGGAGAAGGGAAAGGTCTGTGCCATGGGTCTGAATCAAAGGTTAAGGGAGGGCGCACCCGGCACAGGGGCGGTGGCCGGAACTTCGCTAGCGCTGGGGCGCAGGCCATAGGGTTGCATCAGCTGCCACACATGGGCTGGCACCATTTTTTTCATGCGCTGGGGCTCTTCGCGGCGCAGGTGGATCACGGTTTCTGCCGCCTTCATCTCCACTCGGGCGCGGGCAAATTCCAACCCGCGCGGCCCTACTTTGGGCATCAGCCAGCCCACGATCGGGCGCAGCCAGTTGGGCATGCGGCGCAGGGGCAGGCCACCGGCGGCGCGCTCTACGTTGGCGATAAAGCCCTTGACGGCGCCTGCGCGCTTGCCCGCGCTGCCTGGCGCGCTGGTGGTCACCTCGTCGCCCAGCAACTCCAACATGGCTTGGCCGCGCGGGTTGCGCACCAGCAGCCATTGCTGGCCTTCGCCGCCCATATAGCCCACGGTGATGTCGGACAGCACGTTGGTGTAGTCCACGCAGCTGCGGCAGGTCATGGGAAAAAAGTCGGGGGGTAACTGCGATAGGGGCAGTTGCAAAAACGGAATCTCGCGTTTTCGGCCATCGTCAAAGCGCAGCTCCACGTGGTAATCCGCGCGGAATTCCAGGTAAGACACGGTTTTGGGATCGTCCTGCGTTTGCCCCGCCACCAGGCCCAGGAACTCATGGAAATTTTCGGTCGTGGTGTTGTCCGAGCAGGGCGTGCCAATTACAAAGAGCTGCTCAAAACCCAGTTCTTTTTCCAGCGCCCGCAGGGCGTACACCTGGCAGGGAATTCCCACCACCGCCAGCCGGGTGATGCCTTGGGCGCGTGCGGGCTCCAACAGCGCGAGCAAAGGGGCGTAGCCCATGCGCATGCCCCGGCACTGCGCCATATCTTGGGCTTGGGTAACCAAAACCGGCATGGGCTTCCAGCGGTCGCTGGGGTCGGGCGCCATGGCCAACACGGCTTGCACCTGGCCGGTTTCCAGCAAACGCTCGGCAATGCGGGTGGTAATGCCGGTCCACTGTGCGCCCGCAGCGGGCTGGCGCAGCGCGGCACGCAGGGTGCGCAGGTGGGGGCCAAAGTGCAACTCATTGGGGCGCGTGGTGTCGCGGCTGCGGCCATGCACCTGGCGTTCTAGTTTGGGATAGTCCGGCTGGATGAACTGGCAGGCGCTGGCGCAGCGCTTGGGCTCGCTGCTGCGCGAGACGCCGCAGTCGGTACACAGGTCGCGGTGGGGCGCGGGGCCAGTGATGTTTTGGGGCGCAATCATGCCCGCAATACTACCCAATTGCGCGGCGGAAAACGCGTGAACGTACTTTTATTCTGACATCACGGCGTGTAAGCGGCTGCCGCTAATTCAACGCCCGCAGCACGGGTCCAGCCTCGCCTGGGCTGATGGAGTTGCTGCGCAAAAGGTGTGCGTGGGGCTGGGTGTCTAAGCGCTCTGCCTGACTATCGTTTCCACTGCGCGCCGGAATTACTGGCCCCAGCGCATCAATCTCACTTCGCCAACTGCTTGCGAACGGCTTGCAACTCGCGCCGGCGCTGCGCGCCGAGCACCGGGTAGCTCAGCTTCAATCCATCCAATGCTTGGAGCACGATTTGTGACACGATGAGCCGCGCGTTGTCCTTGTCGTCGGCCGGCACGATGAACCAGGGCGAATCAGCCGTGCTGGTGGCGGTCAGGGCTTCGCCATACGCGTGCATGTAGGCATCCCAAAACTTGCGCTCGGTGACGTCGGCCGCACTGAACTTCCAGTTGCTGTCGGGCTCGTCAATGCGCGCCAAAAGGCGCTTGCGCTGCTCGTCCTTGGACAGGTGCAGAAACACTTTGACAATGCGGGTTCCATTGGCATGCAAATGCCGTTCTAGGTCGACAATGGAACGAAAGCGACCCTGCCACACCGACTCCGGGGCGTGCGGGTCGGCGAGGGACTCGCTCTTCAGTATGTCGCCGTGCACGCGCACGATCAGCACCTCTTCGTAGTACGAGCGATTGAAAATGCCAATTCGCCCCCGCTCGGGCAGGTCGCGGGTGGTGCGCCAAAGAAAATCGTGCTGAAGTTCCTGCAAACTCGGATGCTGAAAGCTAAAGACCTGGCAACCCTGGGGGTTGACGCCGGACATGACGTGGCGAATCGCGCCGTCCTTGCCTGCGGTGTCCATGGCCTGAAACACCACAAGCAAGGCGTAGCGGTTGGACGCGTACAACATGCGTTGCTGGTCGCTGAGCTTCTCGACGTGGCTCTGTAAGGCTTTGGCGTAGGCCTTTTTCGACCTGCACAAGGGCTTGAGCGCGGTGGCCCATTGGCCAAGGTCGACCTTGGTGCCTGCCCTCACTTGGAGGGTATTCGCGTCGAAATTCATTCAGCCTCCCTGTTGCTCACTGCTCGCCCTGGGTAGAACGCAGCAAGCCAGTCTAGGGCGGGCAGGGCCTAGCGCAAGCCCTGGAGATCATCTTTCCCGCGCATAGGCGAGGATAAACCGCAGTAGTTCGCAATGCACAGGGTCGCCCTGGGTACGCAATCAGTCGGTGCCGATTCAATATTGACTCCATTTTCCACCGTCTAGTATATATTTTCAATTACATATTATTTATATATGTTGAATGAGAGCGCATTTAACAGGCTGCTGAAATACCTTCCGCCCTGTCCACGTCGGCAGCCTCTGAAGCGTTCTAGGTAAATACCGAATCACTGACCCATCCAGAGCCCACCATGCGCGGATCCGACACCTTCACCGAGAGTCTGTTCACCCTGCGCAAGCTG